>NZ_LMJM01000025.1:721-331622 GCF_001429005.1 Ensifer sp. Root954 | reverse complement strand
CCCGCCTGCCGGCACCTTCTCCCCGCAGGCGGGGCGAAGGACGCGTGCGGTACCCGCTCGCCTCGACACTCGCGCTTGAGATTTCCCTGTGGATGTGCCCTTAGAGCACGGACGCTTTCGCCGACAGCCTCACGTGAGGACGCCGCCGTCGTCCCCACGCCCCGCTTGGCAGAGAGAGGGTTGGGTGAGGGGCAGATCTCCGCCCTTGCGGAACGGCGCCACGGATCGCGCCAAAGGCATCCGCCTATTTCCACCCCCGAGCCGCCTCTTCGATGAAAGCCGCGACCGCCGCCACGCTCGGCACGCGCGCCCGTTCCGGGTGCATCATCAGATAGACCGGGCGCTCGGCGGCCGCCCCCGGTTCGTCCACCGCCTCGAAACGCGGATCGCGTGAGGCCGAAACCTCCGGCAGCATCAGTTCGGCGCCGAGCGAAAGGGCCGCCTCCATCAGGATCTCCAGCTTGTCGGCCGTCAGCGCCACGCGGGCATCCGGTCTGAGCCGGTCAAGCGCCTGCATCTCCGGCACATGGGCGAGTGCCGGGCCGTAGCGCACGACCGGGCATGGGCCTTCTCCCTGCCCCCTCGGCCGGAACAGGCGGAAACGCAGCGTGCCGAGGCTCTTCACCCGCACGCTGTCTTCGCCGGTGCGCGCCATGCGGATGGCGATGTCGGCCTCGCGCCGCTCGATGCTCAGCATCTGGTTGTCGGCAACGAGATCGAGGGTGAGGCCCGGATGGCGCTGTTCGAGGCGGGCAAGCGCCGGCGCCAGGATGGCGCTCAAGACGAAGCCGATGCTGGTCACCCGTACCTGGCCCTGCAGTTCCGCCGTGCGCCGCAGCAGCGTCGCCAGCGACAGCGACGCCTCCTCCGAGATCGTCCGGAGCCGCTCGACGACGGGGGAAAGCACCGGCGTCGGCGTCAGCCGGCCGTCGATGCGGTCGAACAGCGCCGCCCCCACCCGCCGCTCCAGCGCCGCAAGCCGGCGCGACACCGTGGTCTGGTCGACACCAAGCGAGCGCGCCGCCTGGCTGAGCGTCGCACCGCGCACCAGATGATCGAGCAGTTCGAGATCCGCCCATCCCCCTGCATTCATGCAGATAGTCCTCCGAAAAATTCGGATCACTCTGCGCCAACGCAGCCGCTAAGATCAAGCCCATAGACCGACCGCTTCGACGAACCAACGCCAGGGCTACGGCCCCGAAAACCACCGCCCGGCCAGGGCTGCCTTCCACCCAAACACCCTGCACCGTCCGCACAAACAAGGAGCCTTCCCATGTCCGATTCCGCGCCCGCAGCAACCCTTTTCACTCTTGCCGGCGTCACGCTCGCCCCGCCGCCGCTTGGCGAAGCGACGCTGGTGCTGATCGACTACCAGAACGAATATCTGGCCGGCCCCGTGCGCCTGGTCGAGCCGGAAGCGGCGATCGAAAAGGCGCGGCAGTTGCTGGTCGCCGCTCGCGCCGCCGGCGCGAAGATCATCCACGTCGCTCATAAGGGGGCCGCCGGCGGCATGTTCGACCGGGGGGCGCACCGCGGCGCGATCGTCGATGCGCTGACGCCAATCGCCGGCGAAGCGGTGGTCGAGAAGATCCGGCCCAACGGCTTTTCGGACACCAACCTTGCCGAAATCATTGGCCCGGCCGGCACGCCGGTGATCTTCGCCGGCTTCATGACCCACAATTGCGTGTCGTCGACGGCCCGCGCGGCCAAGGATCTCGGCTACGGCATCACCATCGCAGCCGATGCCTGCACCACACGCGACCTGCCATCGGCAAGCGGCACCATCTCCGCCCGTGCCCTGCATGAGGCCGAACTTGCCGGCCTTGCCGACCACCACGGCGCGGTCGTCAATGTCGCCGCGCTGATTGCGGCACGCAGCTGAGAGACCCGTCGTTCCCTTCGAAAACGGGCGTCCGCAGCCGCGGGCGCCTTTCTCTTGCCATGCAGATGGCGAAGATTACGAAAATATAATGATCTCAATGCTTTTCGCCGGGTCCATTCGCTTCTATTTTTGAACCTATCCATTTTGGCATCGGCGATGCCGGTTAGGCGCAAGCGATGAACAAGACAGCCAAGACGGCGCGAGCCGACACCACGCCCCGCGACGATGCGGCGCCCAACGTCACCTTCATTCCCGGTGCGGTGAAGACGGTGAAGCGCAGGCGCCGCTCGCGAGCCTGGCTGTGGCTGCCCGTCATCCTCGCCGTCGCCGGCGCCGGCTATTACGGCTGGACGCGCTATGGAGAGAACCCGGCCTCGACCGCAATGGTGACCGAGGTGGTGACCCGCGGCGACATCGAAAACAGCGTGACCGCCGTCGGTACGCTCGACGCGGTCAATTCCGTCGATGCCGGCGCCCAGGTCTCCGGCCAGTTGAAGGCGCTGCATGTGGCGATCGGCGACACGGTCACGCAAGACCAGCTCGTCGCCGAGATCGATCCGGCCACCATCGAGAACCGCATAGAGATCGACCAGGCGGAGCTTGCCAACCTTCAGGCCCAGCTCATTTCCAAGAGGGCGCAGCTCGTCCTCAAGCAGGCCAATATCGACCGCCAGCGCAATCTCGTCGAAACCCGGAGCGTGGCGCAATCGACGCTCGACCAGGCGATTGCCGATCTCGCCGCCGCCGAGGCCGACGTCAACGCCATCGAGGCGCAGATCCGCAAGCAGCAGGCGACCCTTGCCGGCGACAAGGTCGATCTCGGCTACACCAAGATCTACGCGCCGATCTCGGGCACCATCGTCGCCAACCCGGCCAAGGCCGGCCAGACGCTGAACGCCAACCAGACGACGCCGACCATCGTCACCATCGCTGACCTCTCGACCATGACCGTCAAGGCGCAGGTGTCGGAAGCAGACGTCACCCGGCTGAAGGTCGGCATGGATGCCTATTTCACCCTGCTCGGCCAGCCCGGCAAACATTTTGCCGGCAAGCTTCGCCAGATCCAGCCGATGCCGGACACGGCCAACAACGTCGTGCTCTATTACGCACTGTTCGACGTGCCCAATCCCGAAGGCGAACTGATGATGTCGATGAGCGCCCAGGTGTTCTTCGTGCAAGCCGCCGCCAAGAATGTACTGATCGTGCCGAGCGGCGCCTTGAGCCATCCGGGCAAGGGCAGCGGCGATGCAGCCGGCCAAGGTAACGGCCGGCGTGACGGCCAGAGAAACGGAACCGGAAGCGAGCCCCACAAGGCGCAGGTGACCGTGGTTGCGGCTTCCGGCGCGCTCGAAACCCGCGACGTCGAAGTCGGCATTCGCAACCGCGTCAGCGCCGAGATCAGAAGCGGCCTCCAGGAGGGCGAGAAGGTGGTCGTCAGCACCGGATCGACAGGGAGCGGCAACGCCCGCGACAACCGAAACCAGCGCGGCATGCGCATGCCGCCGATGTTCTGATCCAAGCTCGATAGTGGCCATGACCCCGCTTCTCTCACTCAGGCACGTCAGCAAGACCTATTTCAACGGCGACCTCGCCGTCGAGGTCCTGCACGGCCTGTCGCTCGATATCGAGGCGGGCGAGTTCGTGGCGATCGTCGGCCAGTCGGGTTCCGGCAAGTCGACGCTGATGAACATACTCGGCTGCCTCGACCAGCCGACCGGCGGCGACTACCTGATCGATGGCGAGAGCGTCGCTACCCTCGACAGTGACGAGCTCGCGGCCCTTCGCCGCCGCACCTTCGGCTTCGTCTTCCAAAGCTACAACCTCATCCCGACAGCAAGCGCCAAGGAAAATGTCGAGGTACCGGCCGTCTACGCCGGCATGTCCGCCCGCGACCGGCACGACCGCGCCGAGGCGCTGCTTGAAGCGCTGAAGCTCGGCGAGCGCCTCGACCACCGGCCGGGCCAGCTGTCGGGCGGCCAGCAGCAACGCGTCTCCATCGCCCGCGCGCTGATGAACGGCGGCCGGGTGATCCTGGCCGACGAGCCGACCGGCGCGCTCGACAGCCAGAGCGGCTCGGATGTGATGGCGCTGTTGCGCGACATGAACGAGCAGGGCCACACGGTGATCGTCATCACCCACTCGCGCGAGGTCGCCGAACAGGCCGACCGGCTGATCGAGATCCATGACGGCCGCATCGTCGCCGACCGCGCCAAGAAAGCCCGCGTCAACGCCGAAGGGGCGGCCGCCCTCGCCCGCCATGTCAGCGAAGGCTCGGCCGCGATCGCCGACGTCACCGAAGCGGTGAAGATGGCGTTCCGGGCCCTGAAGGCCAATCTGTTCCGCACCATCCTGACCCTGCTCGGCATCGTCATCGGCGTCGGCTCGGTCGTCGCGATGCTCGCGATCGGCACCGGCGCGCAGGATTCTGTTCTGAGCCGCATCTCGTCGATGGGCTCGGACCTGCTGGTGGTGCGGCCGAGCATGGCGAATTTTCGCGGCAGCGCGGGCGGCAGCAACGTGACGCTGGTGCCCGCGGACGCGGACGCGATCCTGGAGGTGCCGAATGTCGCCTTCGCCGTGCCGGAGATGACGAGCTCCGTCACGCTTCGCCGCGGCAATGTCGACTATCAGACCACCGCCAACGGCACCGTACCGCAGTTTACCACCGCCAAATCCTGGAAGATGGCAAAGGGCGAGTTCATCAACCAGAATGACATGGACACCTACGCACCTGTGGCCGTACTCGGCCAGACGGTCGTGAAAACGCTCTTTCCCGACGGCGACAACCCGATCGGGCAATATGTGCTGGTCAACAAGATCCCCTTCCAGGTGATCGGCGTGATGGCGGAAATGGGCGCTACCTCCTTCGGCAACGACCAGGACGACGTGGTGCTGGTGCCGCTTTCGACCGGCAGCATCCGCCTCTTCGGCCAGCGCAACATCCGAACCATCACCGTTCAGGTGAAGGACGGTTCGGCGATCGACATCACGCAGCAGACGATCCAGGCGCTGCTCGACCAGCGCCACAAGCGCCAGGACACGCAGATCACCAACATGTCCTCCGTGCGCGAGGCCTTCACCGAGACCTCGAACACGCTGAAACTGTTCCTCGCCTCGGTCGCCGCGATCTCGCTGCTCGTTGGCGGCATCGGCGTGATGAACATCATGCTGGTTTCTGTCAGCGAGCGTACCCGCGAAATCGGCGTGCGCATGGCGACCGGCGCCCGCCAGCGCGACATTCTCCTGCAATTCATCATCGAGGCGCTGGTCGTCTCCTTGATCGGCGGCACGCTCGGTGTGGCGCTCGGGCTTGGCACCGGCGCGCTTGCCGGCCAGTTCGGCATGCCCGTTTCCTTCACCTTCGGCCCGGTCGCGCTCGCCTTTGCCTGCGCCTTCCTGACCGGCCTCGTCTTCGGCTTCCTGCCCGCCCGCAACGCCTCGCGCCTGCAGCCGGCGGTGGCGCTGAGCGCGGATTAGGCAAAAGCCACGCTCCTGCCCGCCAGACGATAGACACGTGTCGCGACACGCCCCAAGATGGCAGGCATTGCATGCTTGGGGGATAATTCGCGATGTGGAAGGCGTTTGCTGTTTTTTACTGCCTGTTGGCGACGTTCGGCGTCCTGCTTGGCGGCTACATCATGGCGGGCCGGTCAGTGCCGATGTCGACTATCGGCCTTGGCCTGGCTTCCGTGGCCTTCGTGATGGCGTTCGCCACCATCCCGGCCGGAAGCGACGTGGGCGTCACGAACCTCATCTGGCTGGTGCTCGGCCTGGCTCTCAACTATTTCAGCTGGCTCGGCGTCTGGCGCTATGGACGGCGCATGGCGCAGCAACCGGCGCAAGCGCGGTAGAGGCAAGCGTTGCAGGATCTATTCCAGGCTGGTGCGGATCCTGCGGCAAAACCCCGTTCCTTCTGAGGACGGACGAAGCATTCTGGTTGGGAGATAGGCGTCGCGATGTGGAAGGCGTTTGCAGTTCTCTATGGGCTGCTTTTCATTTTCATGCTGTCATCGGCTTTCGTCACGCTACCCCCTGAAATCGCGGTGCAGCTGTCGTCCGCCGACCGAGCCCTGTTCTATGCGGGCCTGGCCGTGGAATTTGCTGCCATGATAGGCGTCTTTGCCCATGCCTTCGGCCTGAGGGTCCCGCCCTTGTCATTTTGGCGGCCATTCAGCTGGGTTCTCGCCTGCTGGTGTCTCTATACGTTGATGGCCGATGCCTGGGATCTCGTCACGCTCATTTCCAGCCCCCAGCCCGGAGACGAAGGCCTGCTGTCGGCCTCCCTCGGTTTGCTGTTCCTGCTCCTTCTCAACTATTTCGGCTGGCTCGGCGTCTGGCGCTATGGCCGCCGCATAGAGCAGCAGCCGGCCGCCATGGGCTGACAGCGGAACGTCAGCGCGCCAAGCACTCCGGTGAAAGAATGAGAGAGCGGGCGGCATGCAGGCCGTTTGAGGCGTAAGGCCTTGCGACAACCTCGCCCGACGAACGATAGACAAGGCGCCCATCACCGCCGAAGCTGCCACCAACGCAGATACAGGATGATTCGCGATGTGGAAGGCATTTGCAATTTTCTACGTGCTCAGCCTTGCTTTCGGCCTGGTCATAGGCGCGACGCTGCTCCTGAGCTTTTGGGACGAGATGGCATACGGGATCAAGATCCTCGGCGGCGTCAGCCTGGTCATGGCGCTGGCAACGGCGATCGGTCTCGTCGCTTACGCCTTTAATTTGCAGGTCCCGCCGTTCGGGTTCTGGCGGCCCTACAGCTGGCTGCTCGGCATCCTTCTCGGCGGCCTGTCGCTGATCAGCGTCGTGCGATTTGCCGGTCAGTTCGAAGGCGGTGATGACTTCACCACTCTGCTCTGGCTTTGCCTGTCGCTTCTCGTCAACTATTTCAGCTGGCTCGGGATCTGGCGTTACGGCCGCCGGGTGAAGGCGATCGCGGGCTAGCCCGAGCGAACCGGGCTATAGCCCTTCGTCACGACAGGAAAGACATGCTCAACCTCGTCCTCTACAGCGACCAGATCGTCCCCGCCTGCTCGGCGATCGACCTCAGGCTTGTGGAGATGATGGCGGCAGGCGGCGCTGGAAAACGCATCGCCTATGTCGCCTCCGGTCCGGAACCGGACCGCGGCTTCTTCCTTGCCGGGCGGGCCTATTACGGCAGGCTGGGTCTCGATCTCGCGCTGTTCTTCGATCTCGACGAACCGCATTCGGCAGACGACATTGCAGGGCTCTTCGCCTCAGACGCCATTCACCTTGCAGGCGGTCACACCGGCGGCTTTCTCGAACGGCTGAAGCGAAGCGGCATGCTCGGGCCGCTTCGCGACTGGGCACAGTCCGGCGGCATCCTCATCGGCGTCAGCGCCGGCGCCATTCTCATGGCGCCGACGATCGCGACCGATGCGCTCTTCATCGGTGAACGGCCCGAGGACATCGAGGACGGCGCTGCACTCGATCTCACGCCCTTCGAGTTCTTCCCGCACCTGAGCGACGACAAGAGCTACCTGCCCGCTCTCTTGCGCTACAGCCTGTCGACGCCGCGACCGATCCTTGCCTGCAACGACGGCGACGGCATCGTCGTTGCAGACGGGCGGATCGAGTGTCTTGGAGATCCTCTATGGATCTCGGCGGGAGCCGCGCGAGCACCGGCGGAAAGCATGCTTCAAGGCTTCATGCCGATGCAGATTTGATGACGGACCTGCAGACTATCATCCTTAAGAGCCCGCTCTTGGCTCCGATCCTCGATCGCTGGGACCGGATTGCCCTGCCCGATGGCTGGCTGGCGGCCGGCGCGATAGCGCAGACCGTCTGGAACCATGCCTTCGACCTGCCGCCGACGCACGGCATCAGCGATATCGACATCGTCTATTTCGACGGTGACGACCTCTCGCAAGAGGCGGAGGCCACGCATGCGAAGCGGATCGAAGGCCTGTTTGCGGATCTACCCGTGCGGATCGACGTCAAGAACGAGGCACGCGTTCACCTCTGGTACGAGGACAAGTTCGGCACGCCGATCAGGCCCTATCTATCGACGCGAGACGCGATCGCTACATTTCCGACGACTGCAACCGCCGTCGGACTTCGCCCGTCCCGGGGCGGACTGGAGACCTGCGCCCCTTTCGGCCTTGAGGACCTGCTCGCACCGATCGTGCGCGCCAACAAGAGCCAGATCACCCGCGCCATCTACGAGCGCAAAGTGGAACGGTGGCGCGCCCTTTGGCCGGGCCTTGCGATCGAAAGGTGGGACGTGAGGCCGGCTTGAGACGAGACGCTCCTGTCACTGGCGCCCCACCAGTTGTGGTCGGGAACAGTGCGCGGGCCGAAACCGCTACATCGCGCCCGCCCGTGCGGAGTCCGCATGCGGAACGACGACGGCCCCTTCGCGCGCCGGAACCGGCGCAACCTTGCGCCTTCCAAGCTGAGCTTCCGCCTCCGTCAGGCCGATATCGGCCAGATGCTCAGCATCCAGTTCGCGCAGTTGCTGCAATTGCCAGTACCGCGAGCGCGGCGAAGCAACGAGATAAAAACCGAGTTCCCGAATCATGTCGAACATCCATGTTTCTTTTCCAACCATGGAAACAGTCTGCGCCTCGACATCTCCTAAAAGAAGCTTAGCATTCCTATTCCACGCATAAGAGAAACTTTGACAATAAGAGAAACCTGGGCATGAGTGCTCTCAACCTCGATTATCTCAAAACCTTCGCGCTGGTCGCCGAACTCGGCAGCTTCTCGGCCGCCGCCGAGCGCTTGGGCCTGACCCAGCCGGCGGTCAGCCTGCAGGTGCGGGTGCTGGAGAAGCAGCTCGGCGTGCGCCTGGTCGAGCGGGTCGGCCGCAGGGCGCGGCCGAGTGCGGCCGGCGAGGAGCTGCTGGCCCATGCCGGCAGCATCGAGGCTGCCACCAGCCGGGCGATCGAGGCCGTCGCCCGCCACGCCAAAGGCGTTCTCGGGCGCGTCCGGCTCGGCACCGGCGCCACCCCGTGCGCCTTCCTGCTGCCGCCGCTTCTGGCCGACCTCAAGCGCCGCTTTCCCGATCTCGACATCACCGTGACAACCGGCAACAGCGCCGACATCGTGCGCGCTGTCGACGAGAACCTCATCGACATCGGCCTCGTCAGCCTGCCCGTTTCAGGCCGCATCTTCGACATTACGCCGCTCTTCGACGAGCGCTTCGTGGCGATTGCGCCGCTCGGAACTGCCCTGCCCGATACCGTCACGCCCGCGATCCTGGCTGAACGGCCGCTGATCCTCTACGAGCCCGGCGCCAACACGCGAAGGATCACCGACGAATGGCTGGCCACCACAGGCACGACCGTCAAGCCGGTGATGGCGCTCGGCAGCGTCGACGCGATCAAGGAGATGGTCGCCGTCGGCCTCGGCTCAGCCCTCGTTCCGGAAATCGCCCTTCGCCCCGGCGACCGGGAACGGCTGGTGGTGCGGCCCGTCACCCCAACGCTCTTCCGCCGCTTCGCCCTGGTGCTTCGAAGCGACAAGCGGCTGGACCGGGCGCTGCGCGAAACGCTGGCCGCGCTGAAGACAACGGCGACTGGACTAGATACGCCCGAGGGCCGGACGCAGGGCCGCCAAAGGCGCCGCAGCGACGACGGGCGGGCTGTCGAAGCATGCCAGAGCCTTTACGATGTAGGTCTTGACCTCATCGCTTAGTTTTGGTTTGGCCATTGATCTGTCAAAGTGCAGTCAAAGGAGCAAGCAGTGACGAAGTACGATCCCGACAGATTGAAACTCCGCATCCAGGGACGCGGCCTGAACACATGGAACTGGCAGCTACTGCTTGATGGCAAGCAGCTCATAAAATCCGGAACCATCTCGGGCTCAAGACGCAATGCCGAAGTCGCGGCTGAGGCAGTCATGCGCGATATGTCAACTGCGCCGGATAAAGACTAAGCGAATAGAAGCTGGCAGGTGCCGCAGGCATGGGCGATCTGCACTCTGGCGATCTCGGGTTTCTGGTTGGCTGTATCGACCATGGCCCGGACGCCGGCAGCATCTGCACCATTATGTCTGACCACGCCGGCGAACGCCTCGGACGTCGTGTGCACGGATGACGAAGACTGGGCGGCCGGGTTGTGGCCGCGATAGTCGGTCAGTGCCGCCTCCGCGGCGATCAGCCGGAAGGCGTCAGGCTTCGCCACCATCGACCAGAGCCGCCTCTTCATGCAGGCCGTGCCGTTGCATTCTCCGTGCCGACGCTGAAGTCGAGGTCCGTCTCGATCCGCGCCGCGCTGCAATGGCGGCTGCCGCCATAGGTCCTCAGCATCCCTTCTTCGCTGCCCTCGTTGTCGGCCCGGACTATGCCACCGGGGCGATTGAGAATCTGCGCCGTCACAATCACCGATCGGAAATCGGGTGGGCGCTGATGCCCGCCGGCAGTAGTCAGGGCGCATCAATCAAGAGAAGGGAAAAGTCCATGACCATGCTGCAAGACAATATCGTGATCGTCACCGGCGCCTCCTCCGGCATCGGCCGTGCGGTCGCCAGGCTCTTTGCCGCCGAGGGTGCGAAGATCGTCGCCAACGCCCGCGGCGAAGAGCAGCTTGACGCCGTCGTCGAAGCGATCCGCGAGGACGGCGGCGAAGCGATCGCGGTTGGCGGCGACGTCACCGCGGAAGAAACCCATATCCGGCTGGTGGAAGCGGCGCTCAAGCATTTCGGCGGCCTCGACATCGCCGTCAACAATGCCGGCGCGGTCAACGTCATGAAGCCGGTCGCCGAGATCACGTTCAAGGAATGGCAGCAATCGCTTGCCACCAACCTCACCTCCGCCTTCCTCGGCGCCCGCCACCAGATCCCGGCAATGCTCGCGCGTGACGGCGGCTCGCTGGTCTTCACCTCCACCTTCGTCGGCACCAGCGTCGGTATTCCCGGCATGGCCGCCTATGGCGCGGCAAAGGCCGGCCTGATGGGCCTCGTCAAGGGCATCACTGCCGACTATGGCGCAAAGGGCATCCGCGCCAATGCGCTCCTGCCCGGCGGCGTCGACACGCCGGCGGCCGGCAGCAAGGAAAACAAGGAATGGGCGGCCGGCCTGCACGCGATGAAGCGCATCGCCCAGCCGGAAGAAATCGCCCAGGCCGCCCTCTTCCTCTCAGGCCCGATGGCAAGTTTCGTCTCCGGTGCGGCGCTCTTTGCCGATGGAGGGAACGCTGCAGTGAAGTAACGGCAGCTCAAGCGCCGGGGGCAGATTTCTAGTCATGCTCCCGGTCAACCGGCTTTTCCGGTCCAGATAAGACGACGCCTGTCAGGATGGTATAGCCGGAAAACGCCGGGTTGTGTCACACCAGAAACAATCATTGCGAGCGTTGCCAAATTGCAAGATCTTCGGCTTTGCAAAAAATCGGGATTCATCGAAGACGAGAGTTGAGCTTCGCTCAGCAAGCGCAGGGTTTCGCAAATGGCCTTCATCCCCTTCAAGGGTGCAAAAATCGCATTGCTCTTTCAGGGGCTTTTGATTGCCTACCAGCGTGATCAGAAGCCGGAAATCCCCTTCCCCGGCATGTGGGATCTTCCGGGGGCGGACGAGAAGATGATGAGAGCCCGGTCGAGTGCGCAATCAGGGAGACCCGCGAGGAGTTCGATATCGCGGTCGATCCGGCGTGGATCGTGTGGACGCGGTATTATCCGGCGCAGAATACGATCGCCCCTGGAAGTTACTTCCTTGTTGGCAAGCTCGAAGAGGGTTTCGGGCCTGTAAGGTTTGGCGACGAGGGCCAGCAGTGGGCAATGATGTCGATCGCTGACTTCCTGAAACACCCTGAAGTCGTCGAGAGTTTGAAGAGTAGATTGCGCGATTATCTCGTCGAAAACACTTGATCGGGATCCCGTCGGGACCGCCGGCCCGCCAGCGCCTGTCGTTTCGGGTCGTCCCCCGTGGTTCGGTGTCTTCTCACACCGGTATCTCCGTCGTCTCCTTGCCGGTACGGATCACGAAGGCGGTGTAGTAGCGCGCGACATTGGTTTCCTCGCGAAACAGCCGCTCGGTCAGCGCGTCGAGCTCGTCCATGTCTTTCAGCCGCAGCATCAAAATGGCGTCGGTCTCGCCGCTGACGCTGTAGGCCTGGATCACTGCCGGCTCCTTTTCCGCCATGTCGAGGAAGCGGCGGATATATTGCTCGCCGTGGCGCTCGAGCTCGACTGTGATGATCGCCTTCATGGTGCGACCAGCCTTTGCCGGATTAAGCACCGCGACGATCCGGTCGATGACGCCGGTCTCGTGTAGCCGCCTGATGCGACGCAGGCAACTCGATGGCGAAAGGCCAACCTCTTCCGCAAGCTCGGCATTGGTGCGAGAGGCATCCACCTGCAAGAGCCTCAAGAGCTTGCTGTCGATCTTGTCCATCCCCGTCCGTCCCCCTGTTGCGGTCATTTGCAATTTTATTGCACAAAGGTGCATATTTTGACCACAACTGCGAACGGCCTGGCGTTAGTCCTTGGACAACATCCCAAGGAGAGACCGCCATGACCGTCCTGATCATCCTCTACCGCAAGACACTTGCCACCCTCGAAGTCTACTTCGATCTGGTGCGCATCATCGTGCCCGTCACCATCGTCACCCATGTGCTGCAGGAACTCGGCGTGATCCGCGCGGTCGCACCCGCCTTTGAGCCGGTCATGACGGTGATCGGCCTGCCGCCCGAGTTTGCCTTCGCGTGGCTCACCGGCCTGCTCGTCGGCATCTGGGGCGCCGTCGTCGTGGTCTTCGCGCTGGTGCCGGTCTCGGAGCTGACGACTGCCGACATGACGGTGTTTTCAGCGCTGATGCTGGTGGCGCATGCCATCCCGATCGAACAGCGCATCATCCAGAAGGCGGGCCCAAGCTTCCTCGTCACCGCCGCGATAAGGATCGGCGGCGGCCTCATCTTCGCAGCCCTCCTGCATCAGCTCTTCGCCGTCACCGGATGGCTTGCAACCCCGCTCGCCCCCACCTGGATCCCGGCCAACGAGGGCTCCGGCTGGGTCGCCTTCGCCTTCGGCACGCTGAAGACGCTTCTGACCATGCTCGTCGTGCTGCTCGCGCTCAGTTGGACGATCGAGATCCTCAAGCTCGTCGGCATCCTCGCATGGCTGAACCGGGGCATGGCGCCGCTCTTTCGCCTTGCGGGCGTCAAGACCGAGACCGTGCCCTTTGCCGCCGTCGGCGTCCTGCTTGGCATTTCCTATGGTGGCGCGCTTCTGATCCGCGAGGCGCGCGAGGCCAAGGTCGAGCCGCGCCAGGTGTTCCTCGCCTGCGTCTTCATGGGCTTTGGCCATAGCCTCATCGAGGACACGCTGGTGGTCGTGGCGCTGGGGGCGGATTTCACCAGCGTCTTCTTCGGCCGGCTGGTCTTTGCCATCGTCGCCACGGCCATCGTCGCCAGGGCGATCGCCGCAGCACCCGACGCCGTGTTCTTCGGGTCGTTCTTCCGCAAGGACGGCGGCGAGCCTGCCTTGTCGGAGGCTTGAAGCCTGCTATCGAGGCGCGGCGGACCTACTCCGCCGCGATTTCTGCCACTGATGCCGGCCCCGCCATCCGCCCGAAGGCGGCACGGTAGGCGGCGGGTGTCGTCGAAAGCTGCTGGCGGAAGTGATGACGCAGCGTCTGGGTGGAGCCGAAGCCGGAGGCTTCCGCCACCTGCTCCATGCCGAGCGCGGTCTCCTCCAGCAATTGCCGGGCGCGCGACAGCCGCTCGGACAAAAGCCAGCGCGCCGGCGTCGTGCCGGTCGCCGCCTCGAAGCGGCGCAGGAAGGTGCGCTCGCTCATGCCCGCAGCCTTTGCCAGCGCCGCAATCGAAAAGTCCTCACCGAGCCGTTCGCGCATACGGTCAAGCAGCGGCCCGAGCCGGGCGCTCTCATGCACGTCGGGCACCGCCCGCTCGATGAACTGCGCCTGGCCGCCATCGCGATGCGGCGGCACGACGAGACGGCGGGCGACGCGGTTGGCCGCCTCGCTGCCGAAATCGCGGCGGATCAGGTGCAGGCAGAGATCGATGCCGGCCGCACTGCCAGCCGAGGTCAGAACCTCGCCGCCATCGACATAGAGCACATCCGGCACCACCTCGATGTCTGGATAAAGCGCTTTCAGCTTGTCGGTATAGCGCCAGTGGGTCGTCGCCCGCCGGCCCGATAGCAGCCCGGCAGCCGCCAGCACGAAGACGCCGGAGCAGATGGAAAGCACGCGCGCGCCCCGCGCGCAGGCGTCCCTCAGCGCCTGGCACACCGCCTCGGGCACGGGCTGATCGGCGCCGCGCCAGCCGGGCACGATGATCGTGCCGGCCTGGCCCAAAAGCTCGATGCCGCCGTCGGCGACAAAGCGAACGCCGCCGGTCGCCCTAAGCTCACCCGGATCGACCGAGGCGACGGCAAAACGGTACCAGCCCTCGCCCATTTCCGGCCGCGGCAGGCCGAACATCTCGACGGCGACGCCGAACTCGAAGGTACAGAGCCCGTCATAGGCGAGCGCCACGACGAGCGGGTTTGTGAGTGGTGCGGCAACGGAAAACGACTTTGGCATGATCTTGAGCATATATGGCAATGTTGCCAACTGCCAGCCCTGATCCAGTGCTGCTACACATTTCCTCGTCAACGCGCACCGAGCCAAGGAGAACCCCGATGAGCACCGTCACCGAAATTCCCGCCGCATCGCCTGAGATCGCCATTGCCCATTTTGCCGGGCGGCTCAGCGTCGAGACCGATTGCTCCGACGTCGCCCAGGCGCTGAAGAGCGGCGAGCAGGACTTCGTGCTGCTGCACGTCGTCGGCTCGGATGCGGCCTATGCGCGCCGCCACGTGCCGGGCGCGATCCACCTGCCCCACCGGCAGATCACTGCGGAGCGTTTGGCAGAGTGGCCGGCCGATACCCTCTTCGTCGCCTATTGCGCCGGCCCCCATTGCAACGGCGCCGACCAGGCCGCACTCAAGCTCGCCAGGCTCGGCCGGCCGGTGAAAATCATGATCGGCGGCATCACCGGCTGGGAAGACGAAGGCCTCGCGTTTGCGACCGGCGCTACCCCCGGCGAAGCGCTGTCTCTGCTCGCTGCTTAAGCCGGCGCCAAACGCCCTTTGCAGCGCCGCACGCCTTGCCGGATGCGCGGCACTGCAGCATTTTGGATCGCGATCGATTTCAGCCTGAAATCGATCGCGATTGCGGCAAATGATGCGGCAAGTTCGGCCTTCCACCGGCCCTCGGTAACCCGCCCCGGCCAGCTAACCCCTTTGCACGAGATATCGCGATGCCCGCGTCACCCGTTATCGTCCGCCCATTTAAACGAGATGACGTCGCCTGCGTGCTGCGGCTGATGCGCGGCCTTGCAGTCTTCGAAGCTTATATTGACGCGTTCCGCGTGACCGAGAGCGATCTGATCGAGCATGGGCTTGGCGACAACCCACGCTTTGGCGTGCTGGTCGCGGAGTTTGGCAGCCGTGTCATCGGCATCGCTGTGCATTACGTCATCCCCTGGACCTACGATCTGAAGCCGACGCTGGTGCTGAAGGAACTTTTCGTCGATGAAACAGCACGTTCCCTGGGGGCCGGCGCGGCGCTGATCGACGCCTTGAAACGTCATGCCGCAGCGATCGGCGCACCGCGCATCGAATGGTCGGTGCTTGCGAGCAACGAAAATGCCAAGCGCTTCTACCTGCGCCAGGGCGCGATACACGATGCGATATGGGAGCCCTGGACGCTGCCGATCGGGACCGACGAGACCTAAAAGGGAGTGTGGGGGATTTGTCTTTGTCCATGCGGGCTACCGTCAGGAAAATCCTGACCCGATTGGGTGAAAAAGCTGGGGATTTTCCCGTAACCCAAATTGACTATTAAAATCCCCTTAAAATCCATTGCTTTCAGATCACGCTTTTGCCACACTGTACTTGCGATTGCGCCCCGGAAGTATGCAATCCCCGGAAGAGTATGCATGCTTGTGGTTATATTGCAGTGCAGTTGCTTTATTAATTTTATTGCGCGCTTGAGCCTCCGTCCCCACGGGGGCTCAATCATTTTTGGACACCCCTTTTCCCTCCGTGACGGCCCGGCGCTCTCGGGGCCTTCCAGAGAAGGAGGCAAGGCATAGACGCAACGGAAGATAGCGCCGCATAGATCGCTCCCGCAAACATTGCGGCCTTTCAGGTGGGAAGCTGTCCGTTGAATTCCACGCCCTTGAAACCATCGATCCCGGCAAGATCGACGATGCAGCCGAAGCGATCTTGCCGCGCGAAGATGCGCTGTCTCGCATCGCAATTCGACGGCACACGCGACCGCTTCAACCGCGAGGACCCCGCGCGGGCTTTGGCGCTGGAAGATGGGACCCGCCTGCAAGGAGGGGGTTCAACGTTTGCAGGCCGATCGGACGAGGCTGAAGGAAGCGGTGGCCCGCCTGAAGGGGAATATCTGCAGGCGGCAGGCGCCGGCCGGGATCGGAAACCCCGGCCGCGTGTCTTCGTGCTTAATGCCCGCCGAGCACCAGCGTCTGCACCGGCAGCATCAGCGCCTGAATGCGCAGGATCGCCGCATGCACGAGGCCAACGGCATCGACACCGTGCAGATAGGCCCACTGCAGCGTGCTGATCCCCGGCTTGTCCAGTTCGTCGTGGTTGCTGGTGTAGGCATTGGCGATGCAACTGCTGCCGGGCGGAACGTCGTCGAGCACGCCGGGATAAAGCGGCTCCATGACCACGGTCAGCGTGCCGGGTTGCGAGATCTGCGTAACGTCGATCAGCTGGTCGCTGGCGCGCACCTGGCCGGAGGCAATCACGTCCTGCACCTCTGTGACGACGAGCGGAATGATGGTGAACGGCTTGCCGACGCAGGTCGCCTCGCCGATCATGCCGGGCTTCATCACCTGAGCCTCGATCTGCCCGAAGCCGGCCACCAGCCGGGCCCGGCCCGCGTCTTCCGGCACGAGCACGCCCGCTGGCCTCAGCAGCGGGTTGACGATTTCGCCGACCCGAAGCGTGAACTGCTGCAGCGTGCCGGACACGCCGGCGCGCACGGTGGTCTTGGTAATATCGACCTCCGCCTGCTTCAGCGCCGCTTCGGCGCTGGCCTTCTGCGACGGCAGCAGCGATTGCAGCTTCGTCTCCAGCGTCTGCTTGTTGGAAAGCACAGCGGTCAGCGCGCCCTTGCGCCCTTCGAGAAGCACCTGCTTGCGCTCGATTTCGCGGCGGGCAACGACGTTCGGGTTGAGCCGGTTAAGCTCCACCTGTGTGTTGTATTCGTCCTCGGCCTGCTTCACGTCGGCCTGTGCCTGGACGATCGCGCCATCAGCGGCAACAAGCTCGGTGCGACCGACAGCCAATTCGGCGTCAACCTCGGCGATCTGGCGGCGGGCGACTTCGGCGGCCGCTTCCTCCTCCGAACTGTCGAGCTTGAACAGCGGCTGGCCGGCCTTCACCTTCTCAAAGCGCGTGGCATAGATCTCGGTGACGCGCCCGTTGGTCTCCGGCAGCACGGCGACCGTACGGAAAGCCGCGGTTACGTTCTTCGTCGACGGGTGGAAGTAGAAAATCAGCGTGATCAGGGAGATGGTCAGAACGATGCAGGCGGTAATACCCCAGCGCAGCTCGAACCAGACCGAATAGATAGTGATCTCGCGCCCGATGCGTTTTCCCTGGCCGTAACGGCGGAAGAGATAGTCGGGCAGGATGGTCAGCATCGAGCAAAGGATAAACTCGAACATGGCTTATGCCTTCCCTTCCGTCGATGGCTGAGCGGGCGATGCGTGGCCGTGGCCGGGCAACGCGTGCGGCTGTGGGTGGCTTGCTGCAGGCTCGGCCTCCACGTCCCTCGCCTCCGGCACGGTCGGCTGGTCCACCTTGCCGGCAATCCGCTCCAGCGAACCGGCGATCGATGAAAGCGGCGAGGAGAAATCGGGAAGGTCGATCAAGGCCAAAAGCAGAGCTGCGCCCCACAGGAGGTTGTTATGGGTGAGCAGCGACAGGAGCGCCAGGACCGCCACCAGCTCCAGCTGGATCTTGTTGGTCTTGTGCGCCATGACCTCCGGCAGCGAATGCAGCCTGAGATAGAGTGTTCCGAGCGCGAAAATCGCCACGATCAGAAAAACGGCAACCGCGTTCAAAAGCCAGTCGGACTGGCCCGGGGCTGTAATAAAGCCCGGCAGGTGATGGATGGCTGCAGGATGGATGGCTTCGGACATTACGCCTCCGCAAATCGGACTGGACCACGAGAATCGAACATTAGCACCCCTCAAAAAAAACGAAATAGAAGCTTGCACTTCAGCCGCAACTTGACCTTGCGGCAACACGCGCCCTATCAATCGACGCGCCGGCACTTCGAAGCGCCGCCGGTTTCGAGCAGGATCGAAAGGCACATGCTGTTCCCGCGGTAACGGCACCGGATGCCCACTCGCCCTAACGCGCGCAGACGCCCGCGCCCCTTTCGCGGCGCGTGCCGGCACAAGTACAGCCAGAAGGAGAGACCGCCATGGCCCAGAACATCTATGATCGTCAGGAGTTTTTCGAGGGCTACAGCCAGCTCGGGCGCTCGGTGCATGGTCTTGCCGGGGCCGCGGAATGGCCGGCGATTCGCGCGCTCCTACCGGATCTTTCCGGAAGCCGCGTCGTCGATCTCGGCTGCGGCTATGGCTGGTTTTCGCGCCACGCCCGCGAGGCCGGTGCCGCCCATGTGCTCGGGCTCGATCTCTCCGAGAAGATGATCGCCCGCGCCAAGGCCGACACATCAGATCCAGCAATCGACTACAAGATTGCCGATCTCGACCAGCTCGACCTGCCCGAAACGAGCTTCGACTTCGCCTACAGCTCGCTGGCCTTCCACTATATCGAGGATTTCGGCCGGCTGGTCGCGACCATCCACAAGGCGCTGGTACCCGGCGCCCATTTCGTCTTCACCATCGAGCACCCGATCTACATGGCCCCGCACAATCCCGGCTGGCGCATCACCGATGGCGAGCGCACCTGGCCCGTTGATCACTACTCAGCCGAAGGCCCGCGCACGACGAACTGGCTGGCCAAGGGCGTGATCAAGCACCACCGCACCATCGGCACGACGCTGAACACGCTGATTGGCGCAGGCTTCGCCATCCGCCACGTCGAGGAATGGCGGCCGACGCAAGAGCAGATCGCCGAGATCCCGGCTCTGGCCGAAGAGATGGACCGGCCGATGATCCTGATCGTGAAGGTGCAGAAGTAAGCGACGACGACGGCCGTTACATTGGCCGCCTCTCGCCATTACCCCTTCTCCTTCAGCGTCTCCTTCTGGGTGATCAGCCGGGCACTGTGCTGTCCGCTCAGATACGTCCAGAACCAGCTCCAGGCGACGGCGAAGCGGCTGCGCGTGCCGATCAGGAAGTAGATGTGGGCGATGCCCCAGATCCACCAGGCAAGCGCGCCCTTGAGCTTGAAGCGGCCGAAATCGATGATCGCCGCGCGCCGACCGATGGTGGCAAGGCTGCCCTGGTGGCGATAGCGGAAGTCTCCGGGCGGCTTGTCGCCTGAAAGCCGCGCGCGGATGACGTCGGCCACATAGGCGCCCTGCTGCTTGGCGGCCGGCGCAATGCCCGGCACCGGCTTGCCGCCGTCATAGGTGACGGCAGCCGTGTCGCCGATGACGAAAACGTCGGGATGGCCGGGAGCCGTGAGGTCAGCACCGACGATCGCCCGGCCGGCGCGGTCGGCCGGGATATCCAGCCAGCGGGCAGCGGGCGAGGCCTGCACACCGGCGGCCCAGACGAGCGTACGGCTGCCGACGAACTGGTCGCCGATGACAACGCCCTCTTCCGTGCAGGATGTCACGGGTGTACCGGTGCGAACCTCGACGCCGAGCCGCTCCAGCTCCTTGACCGCATAGGCCGAAAGATCCTCGCTGAAGGCGGCGAGAATGCGCGGCCCCGCTTCCACCAGGATCACACGGGCCTGCCGCGTGTCGATGCGGCGAAATTCGTCGGGAAGCGTGCGGTGCGCCATCTCGGCGATGATGCCGGCAAGCTCGACGCCGGTCGGGCCGGCACCGATGACGGTGAAGGTCAGGAGGGCGGCACGGAGATCAGGATCCTCTTCGAGCTCGGCGCGCTCGAAGGCGAGCAGCACCCGCCGCCGGATCGTCGTCGCGTCTTCCAGCGTCTTCAAGCCGGGGGCAAAGGGCTCCCATTCGTCATGGCCGAAATAGGCATGCGTCGCCCCGGTCGCCAGCACCAGCGTGTCGTAGCCGATCCGCTTGCCGTCCCTGAGCACCACGGCCTTTCCGGCTTCGTCGACATCGCTCACCTCGCCAAGCAGCGTCGTCACCTCCGGCCGGTCGCGCCAGAGGCTGCGGATCGGCCAGGCGATTTCAGAGGTCGCGATCAGCGTTGTTGCCACCTGGTAGAGCAAGGGCTGGAAGAGATGATGGTTGCGCCGGTCGATGAGGGTGATCCTCACCGGCGCGCCGGCAAGCCCCTTGACGAGTTGCAATCCGCCAAACCCGCCGCCGACAACGACCACGTGATGCCTGTCCTGCATGTTCTTTCCAGTCGGCTTTGCGACCGGCCTTCCGTTGGACATGCCACAACATTGGGGTTGTGACCGCCAAGGACAAGCGCAACCACCTCATGTCACCCTTGCAAAAAGTCAAGAACAGCCCGCAACCGTCAGCGCTCGTTCGGCGCGAGATGCCGGATCCGCGCTACATGCGCCGCAATATCCTTAGCCGTAAACGGTGAATGGCGACGTACGTCGCTGGCGGGATCAAAGCCGAGACCCAACCGCTTTTCCGGGCGAAAGGACTGCTGGGGCCGGATCGGCCTTGGCGCAAATCCGCCGCCGCAGGTCGGGCAGACATTGTGAAGCACCGTTTCCACGCAGCTTGCGCAATAGGTGCATTCGTAAGAGCAGATGCGCGCGTCCGCGGACGCCGGCGGCAGGTCGCGGTCGCACAGTTCGCAGTTCGGTCTGAGTTCAAGCATGGTCGGCTCCATCGGTTGCGGATGATGTCCCCGCTTGCTCCCATGAAAAGCCTTTGGCATAAATGACAATATGCCCTCGTTTTATGCCAACCCCGAGAATGCCGCGCGGACCGTCGCGATCGTGCTCTTCGATCGCACCAAGCTGATCGATGTGACCGGCCCGCTGCAGGTCTTCAACGACACCCGCACCGCGTTGGGCTCCCGGGCCTATTCCATCGCGCTGGTCTCTGAGTTCGGCGGCCCGGTCGCAACGGACACAGGCGTTGCGCTCGATACCCGTCCGTTCTCCGATTGCACCGCGCCCGACACCCTGCTCGTCTCGGGCGGGCAAAGCGCGCTCGAAGCGGCGAATTCGGAAGGGCTGCAAGCATTCCTGGCGGCCATGGCCGGCCGATGTCGGCGCCTCGGCTCCATCTGCCTCGGCGCCTTCATTCTCGCGCGCGGCGGCCATCTTGATGGGCGGCGCGCAACGACCCATTGGGAAGATTGCGCCCAGCTGCAGCAGGATTTCCCAGATATCGACGTGCGCGAGGATTCGATCTACGAGCAGGATCGCGGCATCTGGACCTCCGCCGGCGTGACCGCCGGCATCGACATGGCGCTTGCGATGGTCGAAGAGGACCTCGGCCGCAGCGAGGCCCTGCGGCTCGCGCGCTCCCTGGTGCTCTACGTCAAGCGCACGGGCGGCCAGCGCCAGTTCAGCGCTGCCCTGCACCAGCAGATGACGAGCCGAGGCGACCGCTTCGATGCGCTGGTGGCCGAGATCCGCGCCGATCTGGCAGCCGACCTCTCCGTGCCGCGGCTTGCGGACATGGCGCGCATGAGCGAGCGGAATTTCTCCCGCCTGTTCACGCAGGAGGTGGGCGCAAGCCCGGCGCAGTTCGTCGAGGAATTGCGGGTCGATGCGGCCTGCGAGGCGATCGAGCGCAGAGACGTGTCCGTCTCGCAAGCCCCGTTCCTCTTCGGCTTCGGCAACGCCGAGCGCATGCGCCGCGCCTTTCAGCGCCGCAAGGGCATCGCGCCCTCGGACTATGCGGCCCGCTTCGGCCCGCCCTGACGGACGAAACCCGGAGGGGAAGCTTAAGGGGACGGAGACGCGACGGCGAAGGCGATGTCTTCCACCGCATCCGTGAGCACGATCTCGTCACCGAGCGACCATTCGGCCGCGCGTGCGGCGAGACGCGCAGGCACCATCGGCGAGCGGCCAGGCCCGGGCGGCACGTCATAGGTGGCGTGTGCGTCATTGGCGAGGATCACCGTGAAGTCCTTAGCCATGGCCGTGCGGGCTGTCGCCGCCAGGCACATCTCCGAAAGCATGCCGCAGATCGCGATCGTCTCGACCTTGCGCGCCCGGAGCTGGTCTTCGAGATCGGTGCCGTCGAAGCCGTCGTCGTGCCGTTTGCGCACCACCACCTCACCTGCCTTGGCGGCAAAGAACAACTGCCAGCCATCGGTCTCCAGTTCGTCGACAGCGCCCTTGGGCCCATCGTTCTGCAGGAAGATCACCGGCACGCCGGCCGAACGCGCCTTCTGCAGAAGCAGGCCAACGGCCCGTTGCAGATCGACATGGCCGGGCACGGCTTCAGGCCCGGAAATGAAGGCCCGCTGCACATCGACAATCACCAGCGCATCGGCAACGTCGCCACCGACCG
Source organism: Ensifer sp. Root954 (assembly GCF_001429005.1). NCBI lineage: Bacteria > Pseudomonadati > Pseudomonadota > Alphaproteobacteria > Hyphomicrobiales > Rhizobiaceae > Ensifer > Ensifer sp. Root954. The sequence continues at coordinate 309,183 of NZ_LMJM01000025.1, read as the reverse complement.
CCTTGCTCACAGCGTCATTCGTCATTTCGCCTCACACCGCATAATCGACCGGCACCGCCGTGCCGCTCTTCAGGATTTCCATCGAGATCGAGGCGGAGACGTCGAAGAGTTCGACCTTGCGCACGATCTGCTTGTAGACCACGTCGTAGTGCTCGACACGCGGCAGCACGACCTTGACGATATAGTCATGATTTCCCGTCAGACGATGGGCCTCGACGATTTCGGGGATGTCGCTGATCGCCCGGCGGAAGGTTTCGATCCATTCGTCCGAGTGGTGCGCCGTCTTGATCAGGGCAAACACGGTCGTCGGCACGCCCATGCGCTCGCGGTCGAGCACGACGATGCGCCTGGCGATGTAACCCGCCTCCTCCAGCCGCTGGATGCGGCGCGAACAGGCCGAAAGCGACAGGTTCACCCGCTCCGCCAATTCGCCGACGGCCACACTCGCATCCTGCTGCAGCAGCGCCAGCAGCTTCCTGTCTCTATCGTCGAGCACGCCGATCCCTCCCATGATCAGAAATTCCTACGCTACATAATTGCACATTTACTCCAACATGCGCAAACCATTCGCGCGCATGGCCGCTTTTGCTCCCATCAAAGCGAACCATTGCCGCCGACCCTGCGGCATAGTTCAGCCCATCAAACGACGGTCGCCACGGACGGCGGCAGTAGCGGACAGAGAGGAATGGTTATGCGCAAGATCGGTCTTATCGGCGGCATGAGCTTCGAAAGCTCGGCGGTCTACTATCGCATGGTCAACGAGGCCGTTCGCGACCACCTGGGCGGGCTGCATTCGGCCGAGGTGCTTTTGCATTCCGTCGACTTCCAGTCGATCGTCGACCTGCAGAAGGCCGGCCGTTGGGAAGACGCTGCCAAGCGGCTTGCCAATGTCGCCCAGGGCCTCGAAGCGGCCGGTGCGGACTGCGTGCTGATCTGCACCAACACCATGCACCTGATCGCCGATCAGGTTCAGGCAGCAATCGACATCCCCCTCATCAACATCATCGACGAGACGGCAGCGCGCCTGAAGGCCGCAGGCAGCCGCCGGCCGCTGCTGCTTGCCACCCGCTACACCATGGAGCACGGCTTTTATGCCGAGCGCATGAGAAGCCACGGCATCGACATCCTTGTGCCGGACGCGGACGGCCGCACCCTCGTGCACGATGTCATCTTCGACGAACTTTGCGCCGGCAAGGTGCTGCGCTCGTCCCGCCGGGCGCTGATCGAATTGATCGACAAGGCCGAAGCGGAAGGCGCGGACGCCGTCATCCTCGGCTGCACCGAAATCTGTCTGACCCTCGACCCGAGAGCCTTGCCGCTGCCGGGCTTCGATTCCACCGCGATCCACGCGGAAGCTGCCGTCGAATTCGCACTAGATGGGGTTTGCCTCAAGCGGGCCGCGTAGTTAGCCGAGCGCGGGGCTAGGCTGCCAAATCGCGCCACATGGATCAGCCGCCACAAAGACGGCTATCGGCGGCGCGCAAGCGGCTGCAGGAAGACGCGCTCATAGCTCACGAACGGCGGATCGTCGGCGTAAAGCGCGTTCGCTGCCATCCCATCGGGATCCGCGGCCACATCGCTGCGATAGCGCAGATACGCCGCCTCGTCCGCAAAGGTGAAGAGCGCGACGGCGATGTCGCCGGCTCCGTCTTCACCCACCCCCGGAAAACTGGCGCCGACGCCCTCAGGTTTTTCGCGCGGCACGAAATAGCCGTGATGCGTCCCGCCGTGCCGCTCGATCAGCGTCATCCAGGTTTGCGCATAGGCCTCGAATTCCGCCAGGCTACCCGGTTTCAGCCGGTAGCGGATCTCGCAAGTGACTGTTGCTTGCACCATAGCGGACCGATCTCCTGTCATCCGGTCTTCGCGGTCGACGATCGCGTTGATGAAGCGCGTCTTCTCAGCGGTGTAGCGATCGCCGTCATATCGATAGGCCTCGGCGAGGCGTGCCTTCAGCGCCGCGTAGGCCAAGGCGGTGTCCGCATGGCTGCGCAGATGGTCGCGGAAGACAAGACGCCGTCGATGTGTCTCGTTGTCCGGCGGGCAGAGATAGACGCGCCGATTCTGTTCGACCCCCTGCAGCATGAAGGCCCAGACATCGTCGTCGTACCGGTTGCCGCGCGCCTGATAGCCGGCCGCAACGAGCAAGGCGCTGGCAGCCGCAATGTCGGGCAGCCCCTTCAAAGTGACATCGATGTCGATGACGGCCTTTGCCGTCATACCGGTAACGGCCGTGCTGCCGATATGATCGACGGCGATGACCAGCGCATCCAGGATGCGCCTGAGATCCTGCGCGATCTCCCGGTAACGCTGCGGCCAGTTGGGATCATAGGCAACGATTTCCACCCGTGTCGCCATTCAGAGCTCCGTCTCGTGGTCGATGCCACCCTTTCCCGGACGCGGCCCGCGAAGGCCGATACAATTGCCCCAGGGGTCGCGCACCTGGCACATCCACAGCCCCTCCTGGATCGCCATCGGCCCGCGATAGAGAGCCGCGCCGAGCGCCTCGAAATGGGCGAGCGCCCGATCGAGGTCCGCGACCGCCCAGTAGACGACGGAACCGGCAGCACCGCTCGCCACCTTCTCGTCGGCCTGGACGATTTCGAGATCGATGGTGCCGATCCGCAGATAGGAAAAATCAAAGGCGGCAAGAAACCGATGTTCAGCGTCAGGAAATGCGCGCTGATACCAGACAAGACCCGCCTGCGTATCGGCCACATGCACCAGAATGGCCGCCACGCCGTCCGCCATCACCCCCTCCATCCGCCATCCAGATCGCCTTGATACAGGATTCGCGGCCGTCTCAGGTGGAAATCGCCGGAGCGGCCGCTTGGCCGCGCCCGTCCGCGCCGCCCCGCACCGCCTGCCAATCGCATTCGGCAAGCCCCGCCGGCTTGAACGGGTCGATCAGCGTGCCCGAGACGATCGAGGCGAGCAGCCCCTGCATCGGCGGGGTGCGCGCAACTGTGGCTACCAGCCTGTCGCGCAGCCAGGCGAGAGCCGTCGAGTCCGACTGGTAGAAGGGCGTGAAGAGAAGCGACAGCAACTGGAACAGCGCGACGTGGTTGCGGCGTGCGGCGGCATAGGCGGCAAGTGCGGCATCGAGATCGCCAGCCGTCTCCAGCGCATGCGAAAGTGCTGCGACGTCGAGCAGCGCCATATTCGCCCCCTGCCCGAGCTGCGGGCTCGTCGAATGGGCGCTGTCGCCGACAAAGGCGATGCGGCCGGCGACCGGCCGGCGCATCGTGCGGTGCGCATAGCGCGCCAACGTCAGTTGCTCCCAGTCACTGATCTGATCCAGCAACGGCGCACAATCCGGCCAGTAATCGAGAATGCGCGCCTTCCAGCGATCGAGCCCGGCCTGCTGTATCACGTCTGCGTCCGCTACCTTGAGGCTCCAGAAGAAGGCGACGCGGTCGCGCTCGCCCATCCGCGCGCGGCCCGCCGGCAGGATGCCGATCATCACCTTCGCCCGGTCGTAGCGCTGCACCAAAGCGTGCGGATCATGATTGAGGCCGTCGCTGTCGAGCGTCGCCCAGAAGGCGCCATAGGCAAGCTCGCGCACCTTGGGCGCGGCGGTCGAACCGGCTGCCAGCGCCGAGCGTGCGCCGCTTGCATCGATCACCAGATCATAGGCGCCCGCCTCATGCCCTTGCGCGTCCAGCATCACCGCCTTGCCGCCAGCCATTCGAACCTCGGTCAGCGTGACGCCGGTCTTGACCGGCAGCCCGGCCGCGGCCACGGCATCGTGAAGCGTATTGAAGAGGGCCGCGCGCTGCACCGCCAGCCCGAAGCGCCCACCGGCGAGCGCATCATAGCGCACGTCGAGCACGGTGCGCCCGGATTTGGCATCGGCGCCATAGAGCCGGTCGATCCGGCTGCCGAGGACCAGCATCGGCTGCAACAGGCCGAGTGTGTTCAGGACCGTCAGCCCCGTCGGCTGCAGCATCAGCCCGGAACCGACAGGTGAAGCTGCGTCGAACCGCTCGAGGATCTCCACCCGATGACCGCGCCGCGACAGCATCAGTGCCGCTGCCAGCCCCGCCGGGCCGGCGCCCGCTATGCCGATATGAAGTCTCTTCATGGTTCCCCGACGCAGATGATCGGCGAAACTATAGGGAAAATCAAAGTGCTAGGGCAAGGTCACGCCACCGGGACACGACGTCGCGCGTGGCGCTTGACGTTGCGTCATGCTGCAATGAAGTGGCCGCGCCTCATCCGGCCTGCCGGCCATCCTCTCCCCGCAGGCGGGCGAAGGGTACGCGTGGCACCCGCTCGTTCCATCGTCGCTCCCGCCAATTGTGTCACCGTGGCAACGATCGGCGCGCCTTCGGTCTCATCTGACGGCTGCCCCACTCGGCAACGCTCCGACCGGGCGCGTCCCCTCTCCCCGCCTGCGGGGAGAGGGTTAGGGTGAGGGGCAAGCCCCACGAAACGATCACCGGACACGAAAATAGCAGGCGCGCCACAGCGCAACCAACCCGCGACTAAGGGGCATCATCGCCGCTACGAAACGCCCTACCCCTGCGCGTCATACACCTCGCGCGCGGCCCGAATGGCGCCGTGGTTTTCCACAGACCAGTCGACGAAGTGCTTGAGCAGGCCGAGCAGCGAGCGCCCGAGATCGGTCAGCGCATATTCGACGCTCGGCGGCTGTGTGGGGTAGACGGTGCGGTGGATGTAGCCGTCGCGCTGCAGGTCCCGCAGCGTCTGGGTCAACATGCGCTGGGAGATGTCGGGGATCAGCCGGCGGAGCTGCGAGAAGCGCAAGGGGCCGTCGGCGAGCGACAGGATCATCAGCGAGTTCCACTTGCCGCCGATATTGTCCATGACGTCGCGGACCGGGCAGTTTTCCATATCCATCGGCACGCCGCAGACGATCGCCACGCGCTTGCCCTTCATGTCCCCGGTCGGCTTGTTCATCGGCGGTACCCTTTTTGTAACCACAGCAGAAAAAACTGCCTCCTTTACAGCCCTACTGCGATTACGCGATAAGAGCAAGTCTCAAAAAGAGACCATGTGCCGAAGCATCTCCCAGGCAACGGCAGGAAGAGCCGGCGAGGCCTGCGCCGCGGCGTTCTGCGCGCGTTTCCGTCTCGGCCAAAACAGAAAAGGTAAAGACCATGTCCGATACATTGCTCGTCACCGGCGCAACCGGCCAACTCGGCAAGCTCGTGCTCGACCAGTTGCTTGCGTCCGGCATCGCACCGGCCCGGATCATCGCCACCAGCCGCGATACGGCGAAGCTCGCCGATTATATCGCCAGGGGTGTTCAGGCCCGCGTCGCCGATTTCGACGATCCCGCTTCGCTCGACCAGGCCTTTGCCGGCGCCGACCGGATCCTGATTATCTCGACCGACGCGCTGGACCAGCCCGGCAAGCGGCTGAAGCAACATCTGGCCGCCGTCGCGGCTGCGAAGAAGGCCGGCGCCAAGCACATCGTCTACACTTCGATGCCGAGCCCGGAAACCTCGGTCATTCCCTTCGCACCCGATCATCTCGGCACTGAAAACGCCATCAAGGCGACCGGCATTCCCTATACGATCCTGCGCAACGGCTGGTACATGGAGAACCTGTTCATGGCGCTGCCGCATGCCCTTGAGACCGGGCAATGGTATTCTTCTTCGGGCGAAGGCCGCCTCGCCCACATCGCCCGCGGTGATGCCGCCAAGGCCGCAGCCGCAGCCCTTGCCGCCTCCACAAGCGAGAGCCACACCTATACGCTGACGGGCGGCGAGCTGCGCTCGACGGACGAGATCGCAGCCCTCGTCGCCAAGGCGACCGGCAAGTCCCTCAACGTCGTGCACATCTCCGACGAGGCGCTCGCAGGCGGCCTGAAGAGCGCCGGCCTGCCGGACTTCCTGATCCCGATCGTCGTTTCCTTCGACGCCAACACCCGCGGGGGCCACATCGACATGGTGACGGGCGATGTCACCGCGCTGACCGGCGCGACGCCGGTGACGCTCGCCGCCTTTCTCGAAGCGAGCAAGGCGCGACTTGCCAGCTAAGCGGTAAGCCAGGCAGCGGGAGCCCGGCCGTTGGCGTCGGGCTCTCGAAACGACCTTTGCCATGCTGTCGGCACCGGGAGGGCACGAGCTGCCCGCCCTGCCGGCCAGACAATCTTCGCCATGGTCGTCACTGCCATTTGTTCTTGCTTTGTTCACGTTTTCGCTCTATGAATTCTCCTGGCTTCACCGCTTAAAAAAAGGGAAATCATGAGCGTTTATCTGACCGTCGGTACATTGGATTCCGCCAGATCCAATGCCTTCTACGATGCCACCCTGGCGACGATCGGCTGGAAGGCGCACACGGACTTTCCGGACTGGCGCGCCTATTCCGAAGGCGGAACCGGCAATGGTCCCGTGCTGTGGGTCTGCAAGCCCTTCAACAATGAACCGGCAAGCGCTGGAAATGGTTCGATGGTCGGCTTCATGGTCCAGTCCCGTCAGGACGTCGATGCCTTCTACCAGGCAGGCATGGCCAATGGCGGAACGGATGAGGGCGCCCCCAATCCGCGGCCGCATTATGGGCCGCACTGGTACGCGGCCTACATGCGCGATCCCTCCGGAAACAAGATTTCCGTCGTCTACAACGGTTAGCCCATCGCTGCCTTGGCGGGACACAGTAGCCGGGCATCCCAAGCACCGCGCTCGCCGGCATGGGAAGGCTGATGCCTGGCACGCGGGCTTGGCAGCTTTTGCCGTCGCCTACCGGAAGGCCTCCACCGGCGAAGCATCGGCCCTCAGCGCAAGCTCGGCCAGAACAAGCGCGCCGACACCGGCGAGAAAGAAGCCGGCCGAAAGGTTAAGTGTCGTGCCATCGTAGAAGGCGCCCACCGCGATCGAAAACACCGTCGCCACGAGGCTGGAGCCGGAGGCGATCAGCGATGCGCCGAGCCCGGCCACCTGCCCGAGCGAACGCATGGCCATGGCGTTGAGATTGCCGAACAGCACGCCGACCGCAAAGAAGGCGGCAAAACCAAGCACCAGCAGCATCGCAAGCGGCGGCCGCCCGCCCCAATAGAGCGATGCCGCAAGCATCGCCAGCCCTGCCGCGGCCAGGCCCACAAAACCCCGGCGCGCCATCGCCTCCGCACCGAAGCGCTGCACGAGCTTGGCATTGAGGAACGAGGCAAGCCCGATGCCCGTCGCCAGCATGGCAAAATAGAGCGGGAAGGTCTCACCGATTCCGTAGGCGTCGAAGAAGAGGTCGGCGGCCGTGCTCAGATAGAGAAGCTGCGCGCCGAAGACGAGCCCGGTCGCGACGATCAGCAACGTCACCCGCCGATGCGACAGGATGCGCCGCCCGTTCGATACGAGCAGCCCCAGGCGAAAGGGAATGCGTTTGTCGGTCGGCAATGTTTCTGGCTGCCGCATCACCAGCCACAGGCCGAGAACGCCCGCCGCCGCGAGATAGACGGCAAAGATGCTCCGCCAGCCGGCTACAGTGATGATCCCCTGCGCCAGTGTCGGCGCCAGCATCGGCACCAGAATGAACAACGTGAACATGAACGACATGACGCGGGCCATGGCGTCACCCTCGAACTGGTCGCGGATCATCGCCCTCGTCGCGATCTTCGGCCCGGAGACACCGACACCCTGAAGAAACCGGCCGAGGATGACCATTTCGAGCGAGTTCGCCACCATGGCGATGACCGTTCCGAGCGCATAGACGCCAAGGCCCAGGACCAGCGCCCTCTTCCGCCCCATCGCATCGGAAAGCGGCCCGAGCAGCAGTTCGCCGAACGCCATGCCGAGAATGAACAGCGAAATCACATGCTGGGTGGAAAGCGGCGGCGCGACGCCGACGTCGGCGCCGATCTGGCGCAGACCCGGCAACAGCGCGTCGATGCTGATCGAGGTCAGCGATGTCAGAAGCGCATAGAGAACGATGCGCTCGCGAAAACTGGTCTGAATGATCATGGGCCGGAGATGGGCGAGAGGACGGGCTTACTCTATAGCAGCCCCCGTTGCAGATTGCATTGCGTTCGCGCCTGCGTTGCCCTGAGTATTTTCAGGATGTTACGGCGTCTCATTTGCCAGATGCGCGGCATCCGCCAGGCGGACGACGGCGCGATTCCTGAAAAAATCATCCTCGCGCAGATGGGTGATGCTTCCGGATTTCGCCGGGAAGCTCAAGAAGCCGGCGGCCTCGATCGGAACCTTCATCCAGGCCGCCATCACCAGCGTCAGCGTGAAACCGTGGGTGACGATGATCTGCGTCGGACAGGGCCTGCCGACGATGGCCTCGACGCAAGGGTAGACCCGAAGCGCCACGTCGCGGCGGGTTTCCGCGCCGTCGATACCGCAATCATGATCCAGCCGATTGTCGTCCGGCGCCGCGGTATAGCGCGCGTCGAGCCAGGCCTGCGGCCTGCCGCCGGCCACGCCATAGCTGATTTCGCGAAGAGCGGCGGTTTCCGTCACGGGCGCGGCAAGGCGCGCGGCGATCGCCGCCGCCGTTTCAGCAGTGCGCAAAAGGTCGGAGCTGAAGATCTCGACCTGCCTCCGCCGACAAGGGTCGCAAGACGCTCGGCCGTGGCCGCCGCATCCTTTCGGCCGCGCTCGCTCAGGCCGGTATCGTACCAGCCGCCCACCCTGCCCTCGACATGGTGGACGGATTGCGTGTGGGTGACGACGAAGAGTTCCTTCATGCGAAGGCGCCTCAGACCTCCTGCCCGCAGGCGCGACGGAAGCGGCGCACGGTCTCGGCCATGCCGTATTCCAGCGCATCGGCGGTCAGGCCGTGGCCGATCGACACTTCGGCAAGGTTCGGAATGTGCCTGGCAAGCAGCGGCAGGTTGGCGACAGTCAGGTCGTGGCCGGCATTGACGTCGAGACCGAGCTCGGCCGCCATCGCCGCCGTGCGGCCAAGCTCGCCGGCGATCTTCTCGGCCTTTTCCGGATCGTCATAGCAGCCGCCATAGGGGCCGGTGTAGAGTTCGATGCGGTCCGCACCCGTTTCCTTGGCGATGCGCAGCGCCTCCATGTCCTCGTCGCCATCGGCAAACAGCGAAACGCGAAAACCCTTCTTCTTCAGCCGGCCGACCACATGGCCAAGCAGATTGTGGTTCTTGCGGAAATCCCAGCCGTGGTCGGAGGTCGCCTGCGCCGGATCGTCGGGCACCAGCGTCACCTGTTCCGGCCGGTGCGCTTCGACGAGACCGAGAAACTCCTCGTTCGGGTAGCCTTCCATGTTGAATTCCGTCTCCGGGAATGCGCCGTCGATCAGGTCGCGGATCGGCTGCAGGTCGGAAAAGCGGACATGGCGCTGATCCGGCCGGGGATGCACCGTCAGGCCGGCGGCGCCGGCTTCGAGCGCAATGCGCCCGAGTGCGGTGACGGAGGGCCAGGGTAGATCGCGCCGGTTGCGAAGCATTGCGACGGCATTCAGATTCACGGACAGTTTTGCAGGCATGTCTGAACTTTCCAGAGGCGGGGCCGCTCACGGCCCGATGCGGGCAATGTGGATGCAATGTTCTACTGCATATTTAACGAAAGCAGAAACGGTTTGAGGTCGGGATTATGCAGCAATTCCAAGGAGTACCAATGCAATATCCGCGTCAATGGCGCGCAGTGCGTTTGCCCGCCTTGTCTTGATCAAATCTTGACAATCGATCTCTCTAATATGCAGGAAAGCTCAATCACCGGAACGAAACCTTCGGGCCGCCGGCACGCCGGCACTGGGCGAGCGAGCACCGCTACGATCTGTCACAGGGATTGAGGACGCAATTTTTACGTTTATTTCAGAAAAAACTCAAATTTGGCGTCTATCACCCCTGACAACCACTTCTTTTGGCCTTAAATTTCCGAATCAGATCGAATGGCCCTGGCCTACGCCGCGATCGCCTTCATAGATTTTTAGATCACATGACCCTGGAGCAAGCACCGATGACGACGGTCGAAAGACCCTGCGATGAGACGATACGGCGGACGCTCCGTCGCATCCTCGAAAGCAAGGCTTTCGCGCGCTCCGAGCGCTTGCGGGCGTTCCTCGCCTATGTCGTCGAAAAGGAGATGATCGGCGAAGGCCATCAGCTCAAGGGGTACTCTATCGCCATCGACGTCTTCGACCGGCCACAGGCCTTCAACGCCGATAGCGACCCGCTGGTGCGCGTGCATGCCGGCAAGCTGCGCAAGCTGCTCAAGGCCTTCTACGAGGGCGACGGCGCCGACGAGGAATGGCGCATTGCCATTCCCAAGGGAACCTACGTTCCGGAATACCGCCACGCGCGGACGGAAGTGGCCGAAACTGCCGCCCCCGCGCCGCGTCAACCGAAGCCGGCCAAGCGGCGCTTTGCCGGGCATCGCCCCGCCTGGCCGCCGGCCCCGCTCTCCTCGCCGCTCTCCGTTCTGAGCGTCCTGCCGCTGTTGCTCTTTGCCCCGATGCCGTCGCAGGAAATGACGCTGGACCTCGACGCCCAGGCCAAGCTCTTCAACGCCCGCCACGCAACCGAGCGGGTGCTGCCCGCCGTTACCGTGAAGCTCAGCGGCGCCGAAAACAGCGATGCGAAGGCCTTCGCCACGGCGCTGCGGCTTGCCGCCCAGCGCCACAAGACGCTGGCGCGCGCCACCGATGGCGACACCGGCCGACCGGTCTCGCGCAACTCAGCACTTTCCTTCACAGTCCAGGTGACCTGGTACGACGCACCGGCCCAGGGCATTCGCGTCACCCTCTCCCATGACGGCGAGAACGTGCCGATGCGCCAGGACTTCATCACCTGGAAGCGGCTCGAGACCGAGCCTGACCTGCTTTTCGAGAGCATGTCGCTCGCCGCCGAACTGTTTTCGCTCGATGGCGAGATCTATAATCACGCCCGCGAAGAGCAGATCGAAAGCCCGCTGATGGGCTGCATGGCCGCCACCCAGCGCTATCGCAAGCACCTCACCCGCGACACCTTCGAGACCGCCTGGTCCTGCCAGCAGAAACTCTCGCCGCTGCGCGGCGACGAGCCGCTGTTCATCCTCAGCGCCAACAGCCCGCTCAAGGTCATCGGACACTGAGCCTGCCCGGCGGGGCGGGCAAAGGCCGGTCCGCATGAAGCGGCTGCGACCCCCGGTCCGCCACATTCGCCTGCCATACTGGGACTGGTCATATTAGCGATTCGCGTATACGGTACACGCATGCGTTGGGAATGGGTGCCTGGGTGCTCGTCAGGCAAGCATCGATGTCCTGAGTAAACCGTGCCTGGTGCGCGGAGGTGCCCCAACCGAGCAGCAGGTATTGTCGTTGACGATCAACGAGTGCCTCACCGCGCGGATCCGTCCGCACCTTTGAGACCCGGCGATCGCCACCGCTTCCGGACGCGGATTGCGCGCACCCCTGGGTCGGTCTCGATTCAGGAAATTGCAGAAACAGCGCGTCGAAAGACGCGCAGGCTGTAGACCGGGGACCTTCGACATGCCGCGAGACCACTGGAAATTCGAGGGCGTGCTGGCCACGCCCGATCGTGTCGGCTTTCTACCCGACCTGCCGCTTCCCCACCACGACCCCACGACGCCGCTGGCGATCGCCGACATGGCCGACGCTTTCGGCGTCACCCATCGCACGCTGCACTTCTACGAGGAAAAGGGGCTCCTGACCGCCGCCCGCATGGGGCCGATGCGGGTCTACAACGAAGATCACATTCGCCGCATGGCCGTCATCAACGCCTGCCGCGAGATCGACATGCCGATCTCGACCATCCTGGAACTGCTGACCGGACTTGCGGGCACCGAGGAGCAGGCCGAAGCCGACAAGCTGTTTCGCGACGCCCTGCTTGCCCGACGGCGTGAGCTTGCCGCCCAGCAGGCAAACCTGCGCCGGCAGATGCAGCGCATCACCGAGCTGCTCGAAACCACCGACGGAGGCGAAGCCACCGATGAGGACGGCCATGTCCATCTCTCGCCGATCGAAAGCGAGTGCCTGACCTTCATGGCCGACGGCTATCCGGCGGCGCGCATCGCCGGGCTAATGGATATGGACGTGGCGGCAGCGCTTACCCTTGAAGCCGGCATCATCCGCAAGTTCGGCGCCAACAACCGCTTCCAGGCGATCGCCAAGGCGGTGCTTTCAGGCATGATCTCGGCGGAATAGCGAGAACACGGCAGCCGCCCCCGATGCCTTGCCGTCCGCATCCTCGTGCGTGAAGAGGACGAGGTCGCGTTGCGCCTCGCCTAGGTCACGACGCTCTGCTGCAGCCCCTGCCCGCAGGCCTGCCACAGTAAGGCGCGCCGAACAGTTTGCAGGTCCACGCGGCACAATTCTCTTGAACGGCAGACATTGCGGTGTCGCCATTATCCCGCACGTGTTACGAGGGCGCCTGAACAAATACGGACGAGAGACCCCGATGCTTCCCTGGATAGAGCTGGACCGCGCAACCATTCCCGGTGACGGCGACGAGCTGCGCCTGAAGCAGCGCGGGCAGGAATTCTCGATCATGCTCGGCTCGAACGAGCTGATGAACAGCCGGTTGAGCGGCTCGGAAGAAGCGCTGGCGACGCTCGCCCATGAGCGCATCGCCGGCGGCAAGAACCTGAGCATGCTGATCGGCGGCCTGGGCATGGGCTTTACCTTGCGCGCGGCCCTTGCCGTGCTGCCAGGCGATGCCCGCGTGACCGTCGCCGAACTGGTTCCGGCCGTCGTCGACTGGGCGCGCGGCCCCATGGCCGATCTGCACAAGGGCACACTCGACGATCCCCGCGTCGATATCCATGTCGGCGATGTCGGCGCGCTGATCCGCTCGAAGAAGGCCGCCTACGACGCCATCCTGCTCGATGTCGACAATGGCCCGGATGGCCTGACGCGTCCCTCCAACGACAGCCTCTACAGCCACACCGGCCTTCGCGCCGCGCAAGCCGCCCTTCGGGCTGGCGGCGTGCTTTCCGTCTGGTCGTCGGCACCCGACAGCGCCTTCACCCACCGCCTGCGCGAAGTCGGCTTTGCCACCGACGAGGTGAACGTGCGCGCCAACGGCAAACGCGGCGGCGCCCGCCATATGATTTGGATGGCAACGAAGCGGTAACAGCTCAAGACGGCTGCACCTCAGATCTTGCGGAAGGCGCGGCTCGATATCGAGATCGGATTGCCTGATGGGTCCTTCGCATTGGCGAACTGATAGCCATCGGCCTGATGGATGGCCCCGAATACCAGCCCTTCCTGAGCGCACCCTCGGCTGAAGGCTTCGACATCCCTGACATCGAACACCAGCTTGATGAGGGATTGGCCTTTCCACTGCCCTTGGCGGTCGGATGGACCATCAGGCTGGCGCCACCGTCTTGCGGGATCAGCTCGACGATCCGGTCGCCCGCCTCGCGCGATGCCTGAAAGCCGAAGTGCTTTTCGTAGAAGCGAACCGTCGCTTCCGCGTCATGGGCGTAGAGAATGATCCTGTTGATCGGCACGTCCGCATCCTTCCGGCAGCGCGGTCTAGCGAACGATGGTCAGCCGCTCCGCAGCGCGAGTGATCGCGGTATAGAGCCAGCGCTCGCGGGTATCGCGGAAGGCCCAGCTTTCGTCGAACAGCACGACATTGTTCCACTGCGAGCCCTGCGCCTTGTGCACCGTCAGCGCGTAGCCGTAGTCGAACTCGTCGTAGCGCTTGCGCGTCGTCCAGGGGATCTCGCCCTCGACATCCTCGAAGGCCGCCTTCAACAGCTTGATCTTGGCGGCACCCCGATCCATGTCGTCGTCTTCAGGCCGGATCATCAGGTTGATGCCCGGCTTCACCGTTTCCTTCGACGAGCTCATCACCTGCCACAGCGAGCCGTTGAGCAGGCCCTTGGCCGGGTCGTTCCGGAGGCACACGAGCTTGTCGCCCGATTGCGGATACTCGCTGGTGAAGCCTTTCAGTTCGCGCAGGCGCTGGTTGTAGCGCCGGCGGGTCTTGTTGGTGCCGACCAGCACCTGGTCGGCTTCGAGCACCAGTTCCTGGTTCACCTGAGAGCGACCGATCACATGCGTGGTGCCATAGTCGCCATGCATGATCTCCTTGCCTTCGCGCACCTGCATGGCGAGCTGGATGATCGGATTGTCGCGCGCCTGGCGGTGAATGTCCGTCAGCAGGTAGTCCGGCTCCTGATTGGTGAAATAGCCGCCGCCCGTAACCGGCGGCAGCTGGCCGGGGTCGCCAAGCACCAGGATCGGCGTGCCGAAGCTCATCAGGTCCTTGCCGAGTGCCTCGTCCACCATCGAGCATTCGTCGACGATGATCAGCGCCGCCTTGGCGACCGGGCTCTGGCGGTTGATCGCAAACATCGGCGCGATCGAGGTCTTGCCGGTTTCCTCATCGGAAACCTCCTCTTCGCCGCGCGGCCGGTAGATCAGCGAGTGGATGGTCTTGGCGTTGCTCGCGCCCTTGGAGCGCAGCACCTGCGCCGCCTTGCCGGTAAAGGCGGCAAACAGCACGTCGCCTTCGACATGCTCGGCAAAATGCCGGGCCAGCGTCGTCTTGCCGGTACCGGCATAGCCGAACAGCCTAAAGAGCGGCGAGCGACCCTCTTTCAGCCATTGCGAAACGGCCTTCAGGGCCTCGTCCTGTTGCGGTGCGAATTGCATGAGGCTGAGTGTCAGGATTCGGGCCGCACACGCAAGCCCGGAATTGCGGCCCCACCGGAGGACCAGGAGCCGCCAGCTTCGCGAGCGTCACCGCCGCGCGCAAAATTACCCCGTAAAATCAAGGCCACGCCTCGTCACGACTCCTTCCGGCGCGGCTTACGCCCGGTGGAATTTGTTCACGTTTTTTTCTCATTTCGCCTCCTGCCCGCACGGTGCTCGCATTGCCCGTGGTCGATCCTGTGGCACTTTCTTGCTCTGCCCCTTGAATGCAACGCCGCATTGTTGCTAACGAGCGTGACGTGATGGCGCCCGCGCTTCTGCTGGCGAAGACCATCGCTCAAAGCCCGTCAAGGCCGGCCCCGGTGGCCGTTCCCGCCTTTCCGGGTCATGCCGGAGAGTGCCCGTGAAAACCGACAAGCCAGCTGCGCCGCCCACCCCGGACAAGGTCGGCCTCGGACGGTTCGCGCCCTGGCTGCAATGGAGCCTGCTGCTTGCGGTCTCCATCGTCCTTGCCTCGTTTTTCGAATTCATCGGCCTTCCGGCCGGGCTGCTCATGGGCCCGATGCTGGCCGCCGTGCTCGTCGGCATGAATGGTGGCACGATACGCCTGCCGCGCCAGCTGTTCTTCTGCGTGCAGTTCATCCTGGCGATGATGATTGCCGGTGCCATGACGCCGGGTATGCTCGCCACCTTCTCCGGCAACTGGCCGCTGTTTCTCGCCGTCATCCTCTCGGTCATCGCCGTCAGCACGCTCTGCGGCTGGGTCATCACCCGCATGCGCATCCTGCCGGGCACAACCGCGATCTGGGGATCGTCGGCAGGCGCCGCCTCGACCATGCTGCTGATGGCTGACGCCTATGGGGCCGATGCACGCCTCGTCGCCTTCATGCAGTATCTGCGCGTGATCTTCGTCGCCAGCACCGCGACCGTGGTTGCGCATATGTGGGTCACCGGCGCCGAAGCCGAGCAGACCACCCACTGGTTCGCACCGATCGACGGCCTGCTTTTCCTCGAGACAATCGCCGTCGGGCTTGGCGCAGCGCTCGCCGGCCGCTTCCTGCGCGTGCCCGCCGGTGCCTTCCTGCTGCCCTTCCTTCTCGGCGCCGTGCTGAACGTCTCCGGCGTCATGACCACCGCGCTGCCGCAATGGCTGCTGGCGATCTGTTTTGCCATGCTCGGCTGGAACATCGGCCTCGGCTTCACCCGCCAGATCCTCATCCATGCCCGCCGCGCGCTGGTGCCGACGATCATCTCGATCGTCGTGCTGATCTCGTTCTCCGGCCTGCTTGCCCTGCTTTTGATCAAGGTGGTCGGCATCGATCCGCTGACCGCCTATCTCGCCACCAGCCCCGGCGGCCTCGACTCGATCGCCGTCATTGCCGCCTCGAGCAATGTCGACCTCTCCTTCGTCATGGCCCTGCAGACCGCCCGCCTGCTGATCATCACCATGATCGGGCCGGCGCTCGCCCGCTTCGTCGCCGACCGGGCTTGACGATGTTGGCCCGGCACGTTTCCAATGCGCTGCCGGGAGAACACTCGTGAAGACGCTCAGAATCTATGGACCTCCGGAAGCCGCGCTTCCCTTCGACCTGCGCGACATCCTGCAGCGCCTCGCACCCCGCACACTGAGAGCGTCGTGGAGAGTTTCCGCCGTCGACGCAGGTTATCAATGGTTCGATGCCACCGGCCCCGGCGGCGACGTTCTGGAGAGTTGGGCCCAGTCCGGGAGCATGATCGAGGGCCGGCACCTGGCCGCCGCTGCGCAAGACGTTCTCCAGATCATCTGGGGAGAGTTTACCGGTTTCCTGCCGGGCACCCCGAACAGCCCCTGGATCGTCATTCGCGCCATCGACGGCACGTTTTACGAAATCACCACGGACGACGAGACGGTTCTGCAACGGGTGGAGACCGGTTTCCAGGGCGCTCGCCGTTCTGATGCCCCGTGGAAACCGGCCGACTAGCACCATCGGCTGCTCCCTCACGAGAGCGTCTGCAATCCTCAGGCGCTTTCCGCCAATCGCGCAGCGAAGCGCGCCATCACGGTGGAGACCGCCTCCTTGGTGAGCCGCACGCGCGGCAGTTCGGCCGATTGTTCATGGACCAGCAACCAGAGATCCGGGGCCAATGGCGGCGCCTCCGGCAGCAGCCGCGTGAAGCCTGCCGCCTCGGCCGCAAAGGCAGGAAGCACGGCAAAGCCGAGCCCGTTTTTCACCGCCGCCATCTGCGCGCCGAGCGAGGAGAAGCGCATCGCCGGCTGCAGGCCGGGGCATAGGGTTTCCAGCCAGGCGACCATAATCAGGTAGCTCAGCTCCTCGCTCCAGCCGACCAGCCGGTGGCGGTAGAGGTCGGCAGGTGCGCTCGGCATGCCGTGACGCGCGATGTAGCCAGGCATCGCATAAAGGCCGAAGGCGAGTTGGCCGAGCCTGCGCTGGCGATAGTTGCCCTGCTGCGGCCGCACCAGGCGCAGAACGATGTCGGCCTCTTCGCCGGCAAGCCGCACCGGGCGCACGCTCGAATGCATCTCCAGGCGGATTTCCGGATGCTCCAGCAGGAAACCGGCGAGGCCCGGCAACAGGACCTCCTGCCCCAACAGTTCAGGCACGTCGATGCGCACCGGGCCGGCAAGGTCGTTGTCCTTCTCCCGCGCCGTCCGCTCGAAGACCCGCATCTGCGCCTCGGCCCGCTCGGCCGGCGCCAAAAGCGCCTCGCCCGCCGGCGTCAGGTCGTAACCGTCGCGGTGCGGCCGGAAAAGCCTGACCTGCAACGCCGCCTCCAGCACCTCGATCCGGCGTGACACGGTCGATGCGCTGACACCAAGCCTGACGGAGGCCGCAGTCAGCGAGCGCGCATTGGCAACGGCAAGAAAGAATTTGAGATCGTTCCAGTCCATATCGCTTTCCATTTTTGGAAATCAGAATTGCGGAATGGTTTCTCGACCGAAGCCAGGAAATCAAGCAGTTTCTTCTGAAATCCGGAGAGAAACCAGCATGACGTCCAACATCGATACCTTTCGATTTTCCGAATTTGGCGAGCCGTCGGTGCTCGCCTTCAAGGCCGAGACGCTGGGCGAGCCCGGGCGCGGCGAAATCCAGATCCGCCATCTCGCCATCGGCGTGAACTACATCGACATTTATCACCGCCGGGGTTCGGCACCCCTGCCCCTGCCGAGCGGGATCGGCGTCGAAGGCGTCGGCGTGATCACCGCGCTTGGCGAAGGCGTCGAAGGCTTTTCGATTGGCGCACGCGTCGCCTATGTGGGCGGCCCGCCCGGCGCCTATGCCACCCACCGCAACCTGCCCGCCGCCCGGGCGCTGGCGCTGCCGGAGGAACTGGACAGCCGAGAGGTCGCAGCCCTCGTCTTCAAGGGACTGACCGTCGAATACCTGATCCGTCGCTGCATCGAGGTGAAGCCCGGCGACACGGTGCTCTTCCATGCGGCGGCCGGCGGTGTCGGCTCGATTGCCTGCCAGTGGCTGAGCCACATCGGCGCGACTGTCATCGGCACCGTCAGCTCCACAGAGAAAGCCGAAATCGCCCGGGCCAATGGCTGCCATCATGTCATCCTCTACAGCCAGGAGGATTTCCGGGTCCGCGTCGGCGAAATCACCGGCGGCAAGGGTGTCGGCGTCGTCTATGATTCCGTTGGCGCCGACACCTTCGCCAGGTCGCTCGACTGCCTGCGCCCGCGCGGCACGCTGGTTTCCTTCGGCGCCTCCTCCGGTCCGGTTCCCCCGCTCGACGTCGCCTCGCTCTCGGCCAAGGGCTCGCTCTATGTCACTCGTCCCTCGATCGCCCACTACACTGCCGAGCGAGGCGAGTACGAAGCGGCGGCGCGAGAGTTGTTCGGCGCCATGCAGGCAGGTGTCGTTCGTGCCCCAGCCATCACCACCTATCCGCTTCACGACGCCCGCAGGGCTCACGAAGACCTGGAGGCCCGGCGGACGACCGGATCCGTGGTCCTGCTGCCCTGAACGGCTGTCGCCTCCAACTGGTCAGCGCCCTATTCCCCCTCTCGTCGGCCGCGCGATGAACGTCGCGCGGCCGGTTGCGTCCTGTGGCCGACCTGCAAGAACCGAACCGAAACTTCCGCCAGTTCTCCGGGAATAAATCCTGTGCTTGCCGTGTCTTACGGTTGGATCTGCACCATGCGGCTCCCGCGGAAACGGGACGAGGAGGCTTTTCGCCCGTTTCCGGACAGGAAAACCATCTTGAGGAAGGACAACTGCCATGAGAACGTTTCCACTGACGATCGCCATGCTGCTTGCGGCCAGCGTTACGGCTTTCGCCGCGCCGCCGGTCAAGGAAGTCGAGACCGCCAAGGGCAAGGTGCTGGCCGGAGAAAACGGCATGACGCTGTACACCTACAAGGACGATCATGGCGGCGTGTCCATGTGCTACGATGATTGCGCCAAGAACTGGCCGCCCTTCTTCGCGGAAGCCAGCGCCAAGGCAGATGGTGCCTATACGGTCGTCGAGCGCAAGGACGGCAAGAAGCAATGGGCCAAGGACGGTATGCCGCTCTACTTCTTCATCAAGGACAAGAAGATGGGTGACATGACCGGCGACGGCATGAAGAAGGGCGAATGGAATGTCGCCAAGCCGTAACGGCGGCAACGAGGATGCGGGGGCACCCCCCGCCTCCGACCGGTTCGAAGAGGATGTGCTGGCCCTGGTGCCGGCACTGCGGCGCTATGCCCGCAGCCTGGTGCGCTCGGACCCGGATGGCGAGGACCTGTTGCAGGATTGCGTGGAGAAGGTGCTTTCGCGCCGCGCGCAGTGGCGCGGCGTGAACCTGCGCGCCTGGGCCTTCACCATCATGACCAATCTCGGCCGCAACCGGCACCGCTATGTGGCGATGCACCCGCAGGTGGCGCTGGACGAGGACCTGGGCCTTGAGGCCGAGACCCACGAGAGCGACCCGCTGGAGCGCTCGCGGCTTGAACGGGCGCTGAACGGGCTCTCCACGGAGAACCGCTCGGTGCTGATGCTCGTGGTGATCGAAGGATACCGCTACCAGGACGTGGCCGAGATGATGGCCATACCGATGGGCACCGTGATGTCGCGCCTGTCGCGCGCGCGGCGCCAGCTTGCAGAAGCCATGAAGGACGACAATGTGATCAGCATGCGGAGACCGAAATGACGGAAGGCCACAACACCGTCTCCGAAGACGACCTGCACGCCTATGTCGACGGCGCCCTTGGCCCGCGCGAGCGGTTGCGGATCGAGCAATGGCTCGAGCAAAACCCCACGCAGGCCGAAGAGGTCCGGCAATGGCGGGCGCAGGCGGTCGAGTTGCGCGCGCTCTTTGCCGGCTATGCCCGCAGCGACGCCGATGACCGGGCTCTGCTTCTGAGCAACGGCAGCGAACGCTTGCAACCGGATCCCGGCAAGGACACCCGATCGTTTGCCAGCATCGCCCGCGCCGTCGCCGCCGGCCTGGTGCTCTTTGCGGCCGGCGGCCTCACCGGCTTTTACGCGCCCTCCTTGCTCTCACCCGAGCAAAGCCCCCGGCCGACGCAGACGGCCGACAGCCTGCCGCGCCAGGCGCAATCGGCCTTCCTGGTCTATGCGAGCGAAGTGCGCCATGCCGTCGAGGTCGGCGCCGACGACCAGACCCATCTCGCCACCTGGCTTGGCAAGCGCCTCGATCATCCGCTCTCGATCCCTGATCTCTCCTCGCTCGGCTTCTCGCTGGTCGGCGGCCGGCTGCTGCCGGTCAACGGCAAGGCAGGCGCGATGTTCATGTATGAGGATGGCACCGGCCGACGGCTGACGGTGCTGCTCGGCCGCAACGACGACAACCGCGAAACCAGCTTCCGCATCGACGAGAACGACGGCGTCGAGACCTTCTACTGGATCGACGGCCCGCTCGGCTACGCCGTCACCGGCGAGGTGCCGCGCGATCTGCTGCAGCAGGTGGCGGATGAATGCTACCGGCAGTTCGAAAAGAGCGAGGCGACGAAGAGCTGAGGGGTAACCCAGCCAACGCCGATCAGGCTTTGTTGGCAAGGTATTTCAAAGAGTTACAGTCGAGCCCGCACATTCGTCTCACCCCGCGTGACCCGAGACGCCCTGCGCTCAAAATCGCCGGGACGCTCACAATTTTCGGGACGCATCAGGTGCCGGCGCCCTTCGCCACGAGATAGGCCGAGAACATGTCGGCCATCGCATCCGCATAGGCCTCGATCTCCGCATCGCTGCGCGCCGTTCCCGAAAAATCCTTCCCCACCGTCGTCATCGTCGTCATGATCAGGTCACCGGCAAGTTCCCTGAGGTCGGTGGGTGCGTTCGGAAGAAGCTCGATCATGAACTGGTCGATGAGCGGATCGTTGGCCTCCTTGGCTTCCCGGGCTTCGGGCGCATCGCGATAAAGGGGTGCCGCGTCGCCCAGGGCAACCCGAACGGCCGCTTCCTCGCATTCCGAGCGCAGGAAGGCGTGAACCAGCGACCGCAGCCGATCGAGCGGCGACCGCGACCCGTCACTGAGGATCGTCGCCAGCAGCCCCGACGTCTGCCGCCATTCGTCGCTTTGCAGGCGGAACAGGATCGCGCCCTTGTTGGGAAAATACTGGTACAGCGACCCGACGCTGACGCCCGCCCGTTCCGCGACGCGGGCCGTGGTAAATCGCTGCGCTCCCTCCTCCTCCAAAACCTGAACAGCAGCCTGGAGAATGGCCTTTACCAGCTCGTTCGAACGCGCCTGCTTGGGCGCTTTTCGTGAAGAAATACGGGCACTTGATCTGTTGGGCATTGGCACCGTCCGCAATGCGATTAGCGAATGCGACGAATTATTCGTATTTTCCTCGTGAACGCAAGCCCATCGAAAACGAAGGAACATCCGATGACCACGCTCACCAGCCAGCCTCTCAAGGGCCTTCTCGACCGCCTGTTCGACGAGGCCGATGCCGCGACCAGCCCCGCAGTCGCGCAACTGCCCGCAAGCGAACGCGAACGATTGCTGCACAGCAAGACCGAATATCTGCAGCTCTACGGGCTCTTGAAGGATCTGTGGCTTCCGGTTTCGCGTGAGACCGGCAACCTCCTCTACATGCTCGCCTGCGCAAGCCGCGCCCGCCGGATCGTCGAGTTCGGAACGTCCTTCGGCATTTCGACGCTCTTTCTCGCAGCGGCGCTGCGCGACAACGGCGGCGGCGAGCTGATCACCAGCGAATTCGAACCGGCGAAGGTGGCGCGGTCCGGACAGAACCTCACGGCAGCCGGTCTCGAGGATCTCGTCGAGATCCGGCAGGGTGACGCGCTGACGACTTTCACCGACCTTCCCGACGCGATCGATCTGGTGCTGCTCGACGGGGCAAAACCGATCTATCTCGACGTCTTCAAGCTGATCGAGCCTCGCCTGCGTCCAGGCGCCCTGATCATCGCCGACGACGCCGACAGTTGCCCGGAATATCTCGACTACATCCGTTCGGCCCCCGGCACCTACCTGTCGACACCGTTTGCCGAGGACATCGAAGTGACGATGCGCCTCGCCTGATCGGCGCCATCGTTTCGGTTGAGCGCCGGCGCTTACGCCCACGCAAGGGCACCACATCAAGGAGAACTGCAATGCATGTATTCGTAACGGGCGCGACCGGCTGGGTCGGGTCGGCCGTGGTCAAGGACCTGATCGCGGCGGGGCACAGCGTGTCCGGCCTGGCACGCTCCAGGGAAAAGGCCGCAACCCTCGCCGCAACCGGGGCTTCGGTCGTCGAAGGCGGGCTTGAGTCCGCGGCGGTCCTGCAGCGGGCCGCAGGGCAAGCCGATGCCGTCATTCACACGGCCTTCAGG
Organism: Ensifer sp. Root954; assembly: GCF_001429005.1. Classification (NCBI taxonomy): domain Bacteria; kingdom Pseudomonadati; phylum Pseudomonadota; class Alphaproteobacteria; order Hyphomicrobiales; family Rhizobiaceae; genus Ensifer; species Ensifer sp. Root954. The sequence goes on along the minus strand of NZ_LMJM01000025.1, from coordinate 286,860 downwards.
CATGACTTCGTCCATGGCCCGCTCGACCAGGACTTTTCCAGTTTCCTGGAAAGTGCGGCCGAGGATCAGCGCGTCATCGCGCTTCTGGGTGAGGGTCTCGCCGGATCGGATCGGCCGCTACTCGTAACCTCGGGTCTCGCCGGGCTGCCGCTCGGTGCCACGGAAACCGATCGGCCCAATGCCGCCGTGCCGCGCAAATCCGAAGCCGCTGCCCGTGCCCTTGCCGAGCGCGGCATTCGGGCGGCAACGGTCCGGCTCGCGCCTTCGGTTCACGGCGTGGGTGACTATGGCTTCGTCCCCATCCTCGTGCGTCTTGCGCGCCAGACGGGCGTTTCGGCGTATCTGGATGATGGCGCCAATTGCTGGTCGGGCGTCTACCGGGATGATGCAGCACGGGTCTATCGGCTTGCGCTTGAAAGCGGCACGAGCGAGTGCGTCTACCACGCTGTGGCGGACGAAAAGATCCCGTTCCGACAGATCGCCGAGATCATCGGCCGAAATCTCGGCCTGCCGGTCGAAGCCCGCCCGCCCGCGCATTTCGGCTGGTTTGCCGGCATGGCCGGCGGCAACATGGCCGCGTCCAGCGCCCGGACGCGAGCCTTGCTCGGGTGGAAACCTGTTGGGCCTGACCTGCTCACCGATCTGGATCAGGCAACCTACTACGGCACCTGACAAACACGTCCCTGCCGATGACGTCTCGGCAGTTCCCGCGCCGCGACAGTGTCCGTGCACGACTGCAGCCACCGAATGCCACATATTCCAAACTGCTTGTTTACGGTTGCAGGGAGCGTAATCTCAATTCATCCAGTCTGGGCCAGAGCGTGGCAACTTTGGCTGTGGCCGACTAGAGAGCAACTTTGGGGGTCTGGGCAATGTTCACGCTTCTCGCTGTCGTCGCGCGGGTCGAATTGGCGCGCGCCTTTTTTATCCTTTCCGCCCTAGGTCTTGCAGGCCTTTCGCCCGGCAACTCTCGGGCCCAGGAGCAGACACCCGGCTACCGCGCCTGGACTGGCGATTTCGACGGCATGCAGCAACGCCGCCTGATCCGCATTCTCGTCCCCTTCAGCAAGACGATCTACTTCATCGACCGCGGCGAGCAATTGGGCACAGCGGTGGAGACCGGCAATGCGCTCGCAGAGGAACTCAACAAGGACCAGAAAAAGGAGATCGACAGGATCAAGGTCGTCTATGTGCCAACCAGCCGGGATCTGTTGCTTCCGGCCCTTGTCGAGGGACGCGGCGACATCGTTGCCGCCAACCTGACGATCACGTCCTCGCGCAAGGAGGTCGTCGACTTTACCGATCCGCTGGCAACGGGCGTCAACGAAATACTAGTGACGGGTCCGTCGGCCCAGTCGATCGCAACGCTTGACGACCTCGGCGGAAAGACGGTGTTTGCGCGGCAGAGCAGCAGCTACTTCGAACACCTCGGCGCGCTGAACGCCCGCCTGAAGGCATCCGGCAATACCGGGATCGATATCCGGCCGATCGACGAAAACCTGGAAGACGAGGACCTGATGGAGATGGTCAATGCTGGCCTTCTTCCCTGGTGCGTCGTCGATGATCACAAGGCGCGCATATGGGCAACCGTGTTCGATCGCGTCGTTCTGCATGAGGATATCGCCATTGCTGCGGAAGGCGAGATCGCTTGGGCCATCCGCAGGGACAGCCCGAAGCTCGCGGCCACCTTGAATGCCTTCATCAAGACCCACAAGGTCGGTACCGCCTTCGGCAACGTTCTGAAGAAGCGCTATTACCAGAGCGAGAAGATGGTGCGTGCCGCCTACGAGCGCTCCGAGCTTGAAAAGTATCGCACCCTGCGTGGCTTCTTCGAGACACACGCCACCACCTACGACTTCAACATGCTGCTGCTTGCCGCGCAGGGCTATCAGGAATCGCAACTCGACCAGAGCAAGCGCAGCCCGCGCGGCGCCGTTGGCATCATGCAATTGCTGCCGACAACGGCCGCCGACAAGTCGGTCGGCATTAACGGCGTAGAAAAGGATCCGAACCGCAACATCGAAGCCGGCGCCAAATACATGCGCTATCTGATCACCACCTATCTCAATGAGCCGGGCCTCGATCCCGTCAACCGGACATTGCTTGCTTTCGCCGCCTACAATGCCGGCCCCGGAAACCTGCGCAAGATCCGCCGTATCACCAATGAAATGGGGCTCGATCCGAACATCTGGTTCGGCAATGTCGAGAACGGGGCGGCGAAGGTGATCGGCCGCGAGACCGTGCAGTATGTCGGCAACATCTACAAATATTATGTCGCCTACTCACTCTTCACCGATCTGGAAGCTCGCAGGGCCGAGAGCGCCGCACAGTCACCGCAATGATGCGATGCCTTTGCAGCGCACCGAGTTGCCATATGATGGAACCGGCAGGCCGCCTCACCGCAGCGGATCGTTCTCGATCACGATCGGTTGCCCATGCGGCGTTGCCTCCGCCGCGCGCTGCCAGCTCAGCGTCAGGTCTTCCAGTTCTCGACCGGAGGCGAGCGAAAGCTCCGTGACGAGGCGCGAGAGTGCGGCCACCCAGCAGTCGTAGTAGTCGCTGGCATCGGCCTTGCGGCCGGGTTTGTAAAGTTCGGCCGAAAGCGCTTCTGCCCATTCGGGCCAGGAGAACACACCCTTTTCGTGCAGGCGCACGGTCATGGCGAAGGCGTTCGCCTGCCAGGGCTCGGCAAAGACCGGATCGCCCTCCGGTGACTTCGGCAGTTCGGCCGAGGCAATCAGCGGCGATGTCACCTTACACGTGCTCAAGATAGCTCTCCCAGGCATCGATCGAGACGGTCAGCGTCGGGTCGGCGCCCTCGCCCCAGATCTCCGGCCCATCGAAAACGACCGTGTAGACCCATTGTGGATTTTCGCCGCGGCCATGGGCGTTGTCGTCAGGAAAGACGAAAGAGCCCTGCACCGCCTCGACCCGGCCGAGCTTGGCACGGGCATAGCGTGGCAGGCGCGTATGGGTCTCCGGATTGAAGTTTTTCGTGCGCACACGGTCGCCGGCGGCAAAGCGTGGGCGCCCCTCGACCGGACGATCGCAGGGGCCGCCTTTGGCGAGCACGCCCGCCACCATGTCGGCCTTCAGCACCCGTTTCGGCGCCGCACCCTGTTCCAGCCTGTGGCCGCCGTCGAGTTCGGCCTGGGTTACGAAGCCGTGGCGCTTCAACAGGGTTTCGAGCGCCCGCGTCCAGATCTCGTAATAGCTCGCCGAGAGATAGGTCGCCGGGGCCAAGTTTTCGCGCGCATGCCGGCTTTCGTCGATCGTCCAGGCGCCAAAGGCGCCGCAGGAAAGCGTGACGCCGAGCGCCCGCTTTTCCCACTCCGCATGGAAGTAGGGCTCGTCCTTTTCAGGCGCCACCGGGCCGAGGCCGTGGGCGCCGCCGAGATCGTGTGGACCGTTCATCGAAGCACCTCCGCAGAAAGTGCCAGGCCCGTGCCGATCATCGCATCGCGGCTGACGAGGGCAGCAAGCTCGTCCTCGCTGAACCCTTCCGTCCCTGCCGGGCGCTCGGGGATCACGAGATAACGCAGTTCCGCCGTCGAATCCCAAACGCGAATGCGCGTCGTCTCGGCAAGCGTCAGGCCGAATTCCTGGAGCACACCGCGCGGATCGATGACGGCGCGCGAACGATAGGGCGGCGCCTTGTACCAGACCGGCGGCAGACCGAGCACCGACCACGGGTAACAGGAACAGAGCGTGCAGACGACGAGGTTATGGGTGTCAGTGGTGTTGAATACGGCGCGCATATGCTCGCCCTGCCGGCCGGTGTAACTGAGGCTGGCGATCGCCTCGGTCGCATCCCGCTTCAGCCATTCGGCGAACTCGGGATCCACCCAGGCCTTTGCCACCACGCGCGCGCCGTTGCGCGGCCCGATCTTCGTCTCGTAGGTCTCGACGATGGCATCGATCGCCGCCGGATCGATCAGCCCCTTCTCCGTCAGCACCGTCTCCAGCGCCTTCACCCGCGCTTCCATGTCGGTGAAATGGTTGTCGTGGTGGTGGTCGTGATTGTGGTGATCGTGATGGTGTTCGGACATTGCCTGGCTCCTCGCAACGCCGTGCCATCACAGGCACAAAGATGGCGCTGCCTCCTCATAAAGTCGTAGCGCATAAACCCCGGATTCGAAATCGATTTCAACGCCCGCGGGTACCCGCAATTGTCACCATAACAAGTCTGGTCCGATGCGGTTCGGACCAGACCACCGAGCAAGCCGGCTGTCACTGCCGGCGATCATTTGCCACGCAGCTCCGAATGTATCATGTCCGCCATCTCTCTCGCACGCCGGAGCTGGGCTGTGCTCCGTTGCAGCATGGCGATTCGGGTCGGCCGATGCCAGCAGGCGCGAAAGGTTTAAGGGCGACATGAGGGCGGCTGACAAGGAATGATGACATCAATCGAACGTGCATTCCCGAACCGCGCAGTCCGCGTTGTTGCCCCTGGCTTCTCCCTCGGTTTCCTCTTCCTGCTGTCAGCAATCCTGCCGCTGCCGATTGCCGTCGGGCTGCTGGTGTTGCCGATCGACGTGATCAGGCGCGACTATTTCATCAACCGGAACCCCACTTTCATCAGCGGTGCTGAGATCTGCGCCATCGACTGTGCTCCCGAGGAGAGCGGCCCGCAGGAACGTCTGCAGTGCGCTATGGAAGTTCGCTTTGTCCATGACGGGCGGCCCCATCAGCAAATGCTGGCGGGTCGCTCCGTTGGCGAACCAGGGCCTTGCCGGCAGGGCAGCATCACCATCGCGGCCGACCGCCCGGAATATGTCAGCCTTGCCCATGACTATCGCAGCAGCCTTCGCACATCGGCGTTGCGGCTCATCCTCGGCGTGAGCCTCCTGTCGTTCTGTGTCGCGATGCTGATGAAGGCGGTACCCATCCTGCTTGCCCGCCGCGCCGCCGGCCGGAGGTACCTGCTGAAACCCGTCATCGTCGATGTCAGCGGCAAGCGTGTTCTGCGCTACATTCCAGGCAGCCCATTTGCGCCTCACGCGACCAAAACCGCTTACACCCGGATGGCGCCGAAACAGACGCCGCTTTACATCAGATCTCAGGGCGACCGCAGCGCTTTGCCGCCGGAGGCTTTTGCCGGGCATCCCTACCCCGCCCTTGCCGTGATCGCTGAGGGGGTCCCTCTACCGATCCTGCTTGATCGAGAACTCACGCGGCTTGAACTCAGTGAGCCGGAACGCAACCGCATTCGCGTCGGCATCGATGAAGCCATCGGATTGCCCTCTGGCGAAACGGCAACACCCGCCTACATTCGGCAGCGACTCATCCAGCCGTTTCTGGGACATAAGCTCTTCAACAGGCCATGGTGGCTTCAGAAATGGGCATTGAGGTTTGCCGTAACGATCCCGCCGTTTCTCTTGTCGACCATCTGGTTCATCGTTCTTCAGATCCTTTGAAGGGCTCCTCGCAGCAACCAGACTTGGCTGCGCCCACAGCGCGCGCTTCACGCGCGGTGACCGAAGAAGCGCAGGCCCGCATGGCATACGCCAGCAAAGGCAATCGATCTTTGCCCGCCCTCTTAACCGGCTGCCCTGTAAGATAACGGCATGAAGGTTCTGATTCTCGGCGCTACCGGCTTCATCGGCTCGGCCCTCCTCGATCGACTGGCAAGCGACGGACACGCAGTGACCGGGCTTGGCCGCAATGTAGCCCGCTCCCGGTTGAAGCGGCCGGAGGCCCGATGGCTTGCGGCCGATCTTGCGCGCATGCGCGACGCCAGCGACTGGAAGCCGCTCATCGATCGCCATGACGTCATCGTCAATTGCGCCGGCGCGCTGCAGGATGGCCTTGCCGATGATGTTGCCGCGACGCAGGAGACAGCGATGCTGGCGCTCTATGCGGCAGCCAAGGCGTCTCCCATCCGCATCGTCCAGATTTCCGCACCGCGTGGCGGTGCCGGCAGCGACAGCGCCTTCCTCGCCACCAAGTTCCGCGCCGACGAGGCACTGGCGGCAAGCGGCGTGGCGCATGTCATCCTGCGGCCGGCGCTGGTGCTCGGTCGCAACGCCCATGGCGGCTCGGCGCTTCTGCGCGCACTCGCAGCCCTGCCCTTCGTCACGCCGCTCGTCCATGCGGATGCCCGCGTCGAGACCGTGGCCCTGAGCGACGTGGCCGAGGCCGTCAGCGCCGCCGTCGCCGGCCTGATGCCCGAAGGCTGCGACGTCGTGCTCGGCCACAAGGAACCGCCGACGCTCGCCGAACTCGTGGCGCTGCACCGGCAATGGCTCGGCCTTTCGGCCGCAAGGACCGTCACGCTGCCGCCGGCACTTGCCGCGCCTGTCGGCCTCCTTGCAGACCTCGCCGGGCGGCTCGGCTGGCGCTCGCCGCTGCGCTCGACCGCTCTGTCGGTCATGGCCGGCGGTGTTTCGGCCAAGGTTGGCGCCCGCGCTGCGGTCCCGTTCCTTTCCGCGCGCCAAAGCCTTTCGGCTGCGCCATCCGGCGTACAGGACCTCTGGTTTGCCCGCCTCTATCTGTTGAAGCCGCTGATGATCGTCGGGCTGTCGCTTTTCTGGCTGCTCTCGGGCGTGATCCCGCTGTTCGATCTCGACGCGGCCCAGCAGCATTTCCTGCGGTTTATTGGCCATGGCCCGGCAACGGCGCTGACGCTCGCCACCTGCTTTGCCGACATTGCGCTCGGCGTCGCCGTGCTGGTGCGCCCGTGGGCAAGGCGCGCGCTCTTCGGCATGCTCGCACTGTCGGTCGCCTATCTCGCCTCCGCTACCCTCGTCGAACCCCAACTTTGGGCCGATCCGCTCGGGCCGCTCGTCAAGGTGCTGCCGTCGCTGCTTCTCACGCTGGCGACGCTGACCATACTGGATGAACGCTGATGATGCTCGAAGATCTGCTGCGCCTTGCCCATGTGATCGGTGCCGCGGTGCTCTTCGGCACCGGCGCTGGTATCGCCTTCTTCATGCTGATGGCCAGGCGCACGCGCGATGCCCGGCTGATCGCGCACGTCGCCGCAACGGTGGTCGTCGCCGACACGGTCTTCACCGCGACAGCGGTGCTGCTCCAGCCGATCACCGGTTACCTGCTCGCGACGAGCATCGGCTGGTCGCTGACGGAAGGATGGATCGCGCTGTCGCTGATCCTCTATGTCATCACCGGCGTCTTCTGGCTGCCGGTCGTTTGGATCCAGTTGCGGCTGCGCGATCTCGCCCGGCTTGCAACGGCCAACGGTGCGCCGCTACCGCCGGAGTTCGACCGGCTCTATGCGATCTGGTTTGCCTGCGGCTTTCCGGCCTTCTTCGCCGTCACCGGCATCTTCTGGCTGATGCTGATGAAACCACAATTCGCACTATTTTAGCATCGGCCAGAGGCTGATGACGAGAAGCACCGCCATGGTGATGTTGAACCATTTCAGCCGCGAGGGTTCCGAGAGCCATTGGCGCAGCGCCGAACCGAAGCCCGCCCAGGTGGAAACGCTCGGCACGTTGACGAGCGCAAAGACGACGCCGACGACGAGCACGCTGAAGAGGTAGCTTTCGCTGCTGGTATAGGTCGCCATCGCTGACACCGCCATGACCCACGCCTTGGGATTGACCCATTGGAAGGCGGCAGCCCCGATGAAGGTCATCGGCTGTGCGCTGGCCTTGCCTTCGGACAGCGAACGCGAGGTGCCGATCTTCCAGGCGATCCACATGAGATAGGCACCGCCTGCGAACTTCAGCGCCGTGTAGACGACCGGCACGGAATGGAGCAGCGCACCGAGGCCGAAACCGACGGCGATGAGCAGCAGGAAGAAGCCGGCGCCGATGCCCAGCATATGCGGGATGGTGCGCACGAAACCGAAATTCACGCCCGACGCGAACAGCATCATGTTGTTCGGCCCCGGCGTGATCGAAGTGGTGAATGCGAACAAAAACAGCGCCAGCAGCGTATCGGCCTGCATGGTTTCCTCCCGGTCAATTGGGTCAGCATAATTGACCTATTAGCCGGCATCAGCTGCGAACTTGTCATGGTGACAAGTTTCCCCTCGCCGATAAATTGCCAAAAAACCGTTATAATACAGAAATTTGGCTACAACGTTCGTACGACTTTGGACCTAGGGCAGCGCTAGGGTATCCGCCTGGGCCCTGCGTCCCTCAGACCCCGTTATGTCGTGCCGGGCCCCGGTGGGATGGGCCTCGCGGAATCTTACTTGAGGCCATCAGGGTCCCTACACGCCTCTCGGGCTCCGGCTCAACGGTAGATGGTCGGAGCAAGGAAGCGACCAGTCGGTTGATTGAGCGGCCTGCCGAGAGGCCTCGGTGATGGGGTGGCAATGCGATGACAACGCGCCCAAGCCCGTCGTTGTCCAGCCTCAGCCGTGTGTGTACTCTCGCTGTCATACACGTGGGTAGGAGGCCACAATGAGGAGGACGATTATTGCCGCTCTCGCCACTTTCGTGTTCACGGCCCCAGCCATGGCGCGATCAGAGGAGAGGCAGTCTATGACAACGCCATCCTTCACCGGATGTCAGAAGGTGCAGCAGGAGGTCATGCGCCTCGTCACAGGTGGAAGGGACTGGAAACTGGTGCCGTGGGACGGTGGCGCCGTCGCTCTATTTCTCCAAATCGACGGCACAATCGCCATCACATGCAGCAGCGACGGCACAGCCGAAATCTACGCGACGGGCGTCGCTACCAATGCGTTTCCGGGATTTGTTCGCGCCTTTGAACTCCTAAAGTAACAGTGTCCTTGGTCTTGGTGCGCACCGTTTTCAGCATCCGTACATTCATGTGACCGGTCGCCGCCTCGCCTGTGCAAGAACGGTGGTCGGCCTCAGCCCCACTTCATCTCGCCCTTGGCGACCTTGGCGCCGAGCTCGAGCGTCGAGACGCCGGGCAGATCCGGATAGCGCTTTGTCATCGCCGCGATCAGCTCGCCGCTGTCCTTGGCGGCGGCCGCCGCCTCGTTGAAGGCTGCGAGATAATCGCGGGTGAAGCGGATGGCCTCGACGCCCTCCGGCCCGCCCGCGCTCTTGTGCGCCGGCACGACGATCGCGGGCTTGCGCGTCGCCATGGCATCGAGCGCCTCGATCCATTTCTGCCGCCCTTCCGCCGTCGCCTCGTCGGCCACCCAGACATGCGAGCCGGAATAGACGAGCACGCCACCGAAAATCGCCTGCAGTTCCGGCACTAAGAGATAGCGCCGGTCCTTCATCCCCTCGATCGTGACGATCTCGATCGTGCTGCCTTCGAGCGTCAACGCGGGGCGGTCGTCGGGCGTCGGCATCACCACATCGGCGAGCGTCTGCGGGCCATTGTCCTTCAACTGCGCCCCCCAGGTTTCAAGCTTTCCTTCAACATTGGCCTTGATCGCCTCGACGGTTGCCGAAGCGGCGATGACCTTCGCATCCGGAAAGGCTTCGACGATCGGCTTGAGGCTGAAATAAAAATCCGGATCGTTGCAGCTGACATAGATGGTCGTCAGCCGCTTGCCCGTTGCCTTGATTGCCTCGGCCACCGCCCGGCCGTCGGAAAACGTGAAGCCGCCATCGATCAGGATCGCCTCGCTCTTTCCGGTCAGCAACACCGGTGTACGGTTGAAGCCGGCATCATCCGCCTGGAAATAGCGCCATTCGAGCGCTGCGGCCCCATTGGCAAGGCGGCCACCGACCGGCTGAATGAGGATGGCGGCGCCGGCCGCCGCTGCCGTCTTGAGTGCGGTCCGCCGGGTCAACTGGATCTGCATGGGGTCTCCTTGGGCTTTTGTCGTGCCCGGCAGGATGACGGCACGGGCGCTCTTGAAAAAGCCCGGCAGTCCGAACAGACTGTCTGACAACCTCAGACAATCGCGAAGAATTTCGAATGACTGTAAATTTAAATCGCCTCTCGCATTTTGTTGCCGTGGTCGAGTGCGGCTCTTTCACCGCGGCTGCCGAACGGCTCGGGCTTGCCAAAGCCGCCGTCAGCCATCAGGTCGCCCAACTCGAAAAGGAGCTGGGCACCACCCTGCTCGTGCGCACCACACGGCGGCTTAGCCCGACCGCTACCGGCCAGCGCTTCTACGAGCGCTGCGCGCTGATCCTGCGCGATGCCGATGAGGCCGTCGGCGCGGTCTCGGCTGAAACCGAGATCCCGAGCGGCACACTGACGCTGACGGCACCGCTCGACTATGGCGCCAAGGTCGTAACCAACGCCGTCGCCGCCTATCTCGCGACCTATCCCGCCATGCGGGTGGAGCTGAGCTTCAACGACACGGTTCTCGACATGATCGAGAACCGCCTCGATCTCGCCATTCGCGCCGGCTGGCTGGTAGATTCCAGCGAACGGGCAAAACGCATCGGCACGTTTCAGCAGCACCTCGTCGCTGCGCCCGCCTATGCCGCAAAGCTCGGGGACATCACGCACCCCAATCAATTGATGGAGGCAGACTGGATCGCCAACGGCGCGCTGAAGGCGCCGCTGGAATGGACCTTCACGCATGCTTCCGGCAACGGGGCGGCAATCCACGGCAAGGCGCTGGTGACCGCCGACAGCACCGATTCCGCCCACTGCTGCGCTGTCGCCGGCATCGGCCTTGCCGTGCTGCCGGACTATCAGGTGCGAACCGACATCGCCGAGGGCCGGCTGGTACGGTTGCTTTCCGACTGGTCGCTGCCCTCGGGCGGTATCCATGTCGTCTATCCGCCCTCCCATTTCCGCCCGGCGCGCGTGCGCGCCTTCGTCGAGATCCTGCAGCGCATGGAAAAGGAGCGCGGGCGGCTTGCCGGATGAAGGCTCGAAAGACCGGCGGGATGCGCTAGATTGCCCGCTACCCGCCGATTTCCTGAAAGCGTTTCCGCTTTTACGGATAGCAACAGGGCGCACGTCAAAGTGCTACAGCGTGAGAGGCGCATCTTGAAAGCTGCGGCCGCTGTGGGCAATTTCGGCCGCGAGGAGAAAAGCATGCACGATCCGATCCCGACGACGACACTTCCCGACGGCCGCTCGATCCCGGTTCTCGGCCAAGGCACCTGGCGCATGGGCGACAGCGCAGCACGCAAGGCCGATGAGGTGAAGAGCCTGCAACTCGGCCTCGATCTCGGCCTGACGCTGATCGACACGGCCGAAATGTATGGCAACGGCGCCTCGGAGCGCGTGGTCGGCGAAGCGGTGCGCGGGCGCCGCGACGAGGCCTTCATCGTCAGCAAGGTGCTGCCGTCCAACGCCAGCCGCATTGGCACCGAGGCCGCCTGCGCGCGCAGCCTGAAGCATCTCGGCGTCGACCATATCGATCTCTACCTCCTGCACTGGCGCGGCGGCTACCCGCTGGCGGAAACGGTTGCCGCCTTGGAGGCGCTGAAGAAATCAGGCAAGATCGGCGGCTGGGGCGTCTCGAACTTCGATGTCGACGACATGGAGGAGCTGCTGGACGTGCCGGATGGCAAAAACGTCGCCGTCAACCAGGTGCTCTACAACCTGTCGCGCCGCGGCATCGAATACGACCTCTTGCCCTGGTGCCAGAGCAAAGGCATCGCCATCATGGCCTATTCTCCGCTCGACGAAGGTCGGCTCTTGCGCCACCCCGATCTCATTCACATCGCCAAGGCGCATCAGGCGACGCCCTCCCAGATCGCCCTTGCCTTCCTCAAGACCCGCCCCGGCGTCATCTCGATCCCCAAGACCGGTTCGGCCGACCGCCTCCGCGAAAACCGCGACGCAATGGACATCCACCTGACCGCCGAAGACCTCGCCGCCCTCGACCACGCCTTCCCGCCGCCGAAGCGCAAGCGGTCGCTGGAGATGATTTGAGAGAAGCGTCGCGATAACGTTGACCGCGCCCTCAGCCGCTCAGCCCGACTGCGCGCCGGACGCGCAGTCGGTGCAACATCGATGACGGTTCAATCAAACGCCCTCGCTGCTGTTCGGCGACATCCGCTATCCGTCAGACAAGGAACATCCCGCCGTCGACGTGGAGTTCGATGCCGTTGACGAAGCGACCGGCATCCGAAGCGAGGAAGAGTGCCGCACTGGCAAGCTCCCCGGACGTGCCCAGCCGTCCGGCCGGGATCGTCTCGGCCATGTGCTCGAGAAAGGGTCCGCGTTCAGCCTCGGAAATTCCGAGCTTTCCAAGGATCTCCGTGTCCGTCGGCCCCGGGCTGAGAACATTCACGCGAATGCGGCGCGACTTGAACTCGATCGCCCAGTTGCGCGCGAACGCCGCTGCGGCAGCTTTGGAACCGGCATAGACGCTATGGTTCGGGAGAACCTTGGTCGCCGCCAGCGAACTGGTGATGATGATGCTCCCGCCCTCGTTCATGATGGGAGCGATGGCTTGAACGCCGAAGAAGACGCCCTTTGTGTTGATGGAAAAATGCCGGTCATAGGCTTCTTCGGAGATTGCGTCGGTCGGTTTGAGGTCGATCACGCCCGCGTTGGCAAGGTAGATATCGACCGCGCCAAATCGTTCCGCAACTGTGCCCGCGACCACCCGATGATGGGCGAGATCAGCCACGTCACCCTGGATGCCGATCGCGCCGAAGCCGATTTCCTGAACGGCTTGATCTAGAAGGTCCTGGCGTCGAGCCGTGATGATGACCTGGGCGCCTTCTTCGGCAAAGAGCTTGGCGGTCGCCTTTCCGATGCCGCTGTTGCCGCCAGTAATGACGGCGACCTTTCCTTGAAGTGTTTTCATTTTCGTCTCCATGTTAGGTGTCATGGAGATAGAGATGCCTTGGACGGCGCATTAGCGGGTTCATGAGCACATGACATGTGCCTGCGAGGTGTAGATGCCCAATCTGCTGAACGAGACGCCTGGCTTGATCGCGTTCGTCAGGACCGTGGAGAGCGGTTCGTTCAGCGCTGCGGCCAAGATCCTGAGGACATCGCCGTCTGCCGTCTCGAGGAGCGTCGGAAGGTTGGAGACCTTGGTCAGGGCCCGCCTGTTCCTGAGGTCAACGCGAGCATTGGTTCTAACCTTCGAAGGGCAATCCTTGTTCGACAAGGTTGCTCCTCTCCTGCGCCAGCTTGATACGTCGGACGAGGTCGCCAGCCGTGAGGACACGCTCGCCGGCAGAATTCGGTTCAGCATGCCAAGCGATCTTGCCCGCTACTTCTTGACCCCGATATTTCGAGATTTCGCATCGGCCTTCCCCGCCATCAAGCTGGAGGTGGGGCTCGCAGACCGGCAAGTTGATTTGATCCGGGAGGATTACGACGTGGCCTTCCGCGTGGGCGGCAGTGGCCAAGGCGAACTGCGCGTACGAAAGCTAGCGAATGTCAACATGGTGATCGTCGCGTCTCCGGCTTACCTCGAAAAACACGGCAAGCCGCGTTCAGTAGACGAGGCCTCGGCTCTTCCCTTCGCCCGGTACATCGTGCGTGGTCATCCGAGCCCGATGGTCTTTGCGGGCGGCAAGCAGTTTTCACCGCAGGGCCGCGTGGATTGCGATACCGGGCAGGCACTGCGGGCAGCGGCACTCCACGGTCTGGGGGCGGCACTGCTCATGAAGTGTGTGGTTCAGGACGAGTTGAACGACGGCCGGCTGATCGATATCTCCACTGAACTGGACCTGCCGCCGCAGCCTCTCAACGTGGTGCACGCCTTCGGCTCGATGATACCGCTTCGCGTTCGGCGATTTTGCGATTTCGTTGCCGACCAAACCAAGAGCATACCAGGTCTGTGACGGCATCAGGCAGACGATGCCCGGAACGCCGGAAAGAATCTGGGGGGGCGACACTAGCGCCGAAGCGTGCTCACGACCGGACAGATTTTTCGCTGAGCATCGGGGCCCGCGACCACTTTGGCGACGCGCTTGAGACCGGCGCGCCGGTTCGTGTTGGTCGGCAGCTTGATCTCTGAGGCCAGCCCGAGGTGCGAAAGCAGGCGGATGAACCACCAGCCGAGATCGACCTGCCCGGCCTCGATGCCAAGCAGGGCGGATTCCGGAAAGGCATGGTGATTGCCGTGGTAGGCCTCGCCGAAGGTTACCAGACCGAAACGCGGCAGATTGTAGCCCTGCACGGCAACGTGATCCACACGCCACCCCTGCTCGCCGCCACGATGGGCGAAATGACCGACGAGCCAGTGACCGGTGAGAGAAACGGCAACGCGCACCGCCACGCCCCAGACGACCCACGAGACGCCTCCAAAGGCGAAAAGCAAAAGCGCCAATGGCACCTGCTGCAGCATCCAGGTCGCCTCAAGGAAGCGATAGAAGGGGTCGCGCGCAACCCGATTCTCGATGGTGAACCGTGGCGGATGATCAAGCGCGACGGCGCAATGCATCTGCCAGAACGCGTCCTGAAGGAATGGGCGCCGGTGCGCGAAGAGATCGTGGCAAGCCTGTTGGCGTTGCGCCCAGTCGCGAATGTCGTGGGCGTGGATCATGCCGAAAGGTCCGGCCATGCCGACGAGCGTGCCGAAGTAGACGAGCGTCCGTTCAAACCAAAGCGGCGTTTCGAAGGAGCGATGGATCAGCAGGCGATGCATGCCGACCGAATGACCAAGACAGATCGTCAGAGCCGTCAGAACGGCGAACACGACAAGAACGTCCACTGAGACAGTCATCGGCCCGCCGATAACGGCCACCAGCGTCATTCCGGCAATCCAGAGCGACTTGCCCGGAATCCAGACGACCTTGCCGCTCACCGGGTCACTATCAGGCTCCGATATCATTCGGCCCGTCGACACAAGATCCATGGCACCCTCCGCGATCATATTTCGAGCAACACTGAAGGACCCGGTTGAAAACAACCGGCACAGAAGGTATTTAGGAAATAAACTAATTACATATTTAGCTGCGAAAAAATATTTAGGCAATATCCTAATTGCCTAACAGAACGATGATCGGTGCCAGCCCGGCAAAGGAGACGCTGTGAACGACGATACGCTCAACCATGACGCAGGCGGACCGGCGCAACGCATCTTCAACGCGCTTTCTTCGCTGCATCGGCGCAAGATACTGGCCTACCTGTCAGCCTCGAGCCTGACAGCGGGCGAAATTGCCGAGCGCTTCAACATGAGCAAGCCCTCGGTGTCGCAACATCTGACGGTACTGGAAAACGCCGGCCTTATCGCCAAGGAAAAGCGCGGCCAGTTCGTCCACTACACGATCGTGACCAACAATCTGATCAACACGTTGAACGGCTTTGCCCAGGAGGTTTGCCCCGTCAGCCGCCCTCTCAAGCGGGAGAGCGAAGCGAAGGCGAAGGACGGTTGAGGGCGACGCCCCTCAGCGGCTCGCCGGCAACCTTCCCCGTCTGCGCTGAGAAGGAAATCTGCGGCTTATGTAGCAATGCCACCAGCCTTGCCCCGCGGTCCGGCGAACGATTTGCACCCGTTCGTGAACCGCGCCAAATTCCTGTATGTTTATCGGAGCGTTTCACGTCATATGCGGTCTGGCAAAGAGGCGAAATGTCTATGCAAGTGCTGCTGATAGTGCATGCCGAGGTTCCGAATGAAGTGGACCGAACTCCCTTCGACCAATGGTATGATCGCCATATGCCGGAGGCATTGCGCGCGTTTGGTGCAGTCCGGGCGTGGCGCACCTGGAGCCGAACCGATCCCTCCAAGCACACCGCCTTCTACGAGTTCTCCAATTTAGAGACCGCGAACGCTGCCATTCAATCACCGGGCAATGAATTTGATGCCAAATGGAGCGGGCGGGCGACCCGCACGCGCGACGTGGTTGAGGTTGTTCAGCGACTACCCGATTAAGCTGACCACGCCGGCGCACGTCATCGCAGGGATGCCGGTGCAGCCGACTTCGATCACGCGGACGAGCCTTCGATCTCCACCACCACCTTGCCCTTGGCGCGACCGGATTCCAGATAGGCGAAGGCTTCGGCGACATCGTTCAGTGCAAACACGCGGTCGATCACCGGCCTGACCGTCCCGGCGTCGATGAGGCCTGCGAGTTCGGCAAGCTCGGCACCATCAGGATGCATGAAGAGGTAGCGGTAGGAGACGCCTTGTTTCCGGGCGACGGCGCGTATCTTATAGGACGCAAGCCAGAACAGCGCCCTGAGGAACAGACCGCGGCCGAGATCCTTTCGCGCGGTTTCGGGCTCGGGCATGCCGGCGATGGAAACCACCTTGCCGCCGCGCTTGACGACGCCGAAGGATTTTAGGAGCGTCTCGCCGCCCAGCAGATCGAAGGCGCCGTCCATGTCGCGCAAGCGCTCCTCGAAGCGCTCCTTCGTGTAGTCGATCACCACGTCGGCGCCGAGCGCTTCGACCAGCGCGCGGCCGCGGGGCGATGCGGTCGTCGTGACCTCCGCGCCCAGCCATTTCGCCAGCTGAATGGCGAAAGTACCCACACCGCCGGCGCCACCGGGGATGAAGATCCGGCTGCCCCGCCCCACATGAAGCTCGTCGCGCAGCGCCTGCAAGGCGGTAAGGCCGGCAAGCGGCACGCCGGCTGCCGTGTTGAAGTCGATCGATGCAGGCATCTTCGCCAGGAGTTGTTCGGGCACGACGGCATACTCAGCAAGGCCCCCCATGGTGTCTTTGGGCATGCGCGCAAAGACCCGGTCGCCCGGCGCAAACGACGCGACGCCTTCTCCCAGTTCCTCGATGACGCCTGAGAGTTCGTTGCCCATGACGACAGGCAAGGGATAGCGCTGGACGACTTTCAGCATGCCGTCGCGCGTCTTGTAGTCGACCGGATTGAGGCCGGCGGCATGCACTCGGACAAGCACCTCGCCGCGCGCTGCGCGTGGGCGCCGCACGTCGCGCAACTCCGCGGCATCGGAACCACGATATCTCGTAAGGACCAAGGCCTTCATCTTGGTAGAATTCATCGGGCACCTGCGATCGTGAGAAATCTTCTGAGGGAATACTCGGCGAGAAATGCCGTGCGAAGTCAACCACGCGCGTGACGTCTGGCGGCCGCAAGCGCGTGCACCGATCATCCGGCCGGCCGGGAG
Source organism: Ensifer sp. Root954 (assembly GCF_001429005.1). Lineage (NCBI taxonomy): Bacteria > Pseudomonadati > Pseudomonadota > Alphaproteobacteria > Hyphomicrobiales > Rhizobiaceae > Ensifer > Ensifer sp. Root954. The sequence goes on along the minus strand of NZ_LMJM01000025.1, from coordinate 270,003 downwards.
GTTTCGGCTGCAACTGCGGCGGCCCCTCATCCTGCCTGCCGGCCACCTTCTCCCCGCAAGCAGGGAGAAGGAAACGTGCAGCGGGCGCCCGGTTCCCTTGAACCGCGAGCGCTTAGCATCTTCAGCAGAAGCGTGCCTTTGATGGACGGTCATCATGAAGGAGGAAAGAAGCGGCTCGCTCGGTGCGAGCGCCCCCTCTCCCCGCCTGCGGGGAGAGGGCTGGGGTGAGGGGCAGCCTCCGCACAAAGTGCGAGGGGCAATCCCGCTCGGAAAATCTCGCGCGCAAGAATGCACGCGAGCCCCCTCACCTCGGCAAAATCACATGCCCTGCGGGCCGCGGTTCATCGCTGCGATGCCGGTGCGGCAGACCTCGATGAGGCCGAGCGGCTTCATGATGGCGATGAACTGCTCGATCTTCGACGGCTTACCGGTGATTTCGAAGACGAAGTGATCGATGTTGGCGTCGATGACCGAGGCGCGGAAGGCGTCGGCAAGGCGCAGAGCCTCGACGCGGTGGTCGCCCGAGCCGTGTACCTTGACGAGCGCCAGTTCGCGCTCGATCGGCCGGTCGTGGCCCAGGCTGGCGGCGCGCACGGTCAGGTCAACGACGCGGTGGACCGGAACCAGCCGTTCCAGCTGGTTCTTGATCTGGTCGAGCACGTGCGGCGTGCCGCGCGTCACGATGGTGATGCGCGACAGGTGCGCCTCGTGTTCCGTTTCCGAAACCGTGAGGCTCTCGATGTTGTAGCCGCGGCCGGAGAACAGGCCGATGACGCGGGCAAGGACGCCCGGTTCGTTGTCGACGAGAACCGAAAGCGTGTGGGTTTCGGCGACTTCGGTCTCCTTGGCGATGAAGTAGGCGGAGCCGGTCGGTTGAAGGTGTGCGTTCATGTGAGTGGTTCCTCTACCTATCTCAGACCAGCTGACGGCCCTTGGCGTCGATCGCGTTGGCGACCGCTTCGTCCGTGGCTTCGTCGGGCAACAGCATCTCGTTGTGGGCCTTGCCCGAGGGGATCATCGGGAAGCAGTTGGCGAGGTTGGCGACGCGGCAATCGAAGATAACCGGCGCCGGCGTGTCGATCATCTTGCGGATCGCTGCGTCGAGCTCGCTCGGCTTGTCGCAACGGATGCCGACGCCGCCATAGGCTTCCGCCAGCTTGACGAAGTCAGGCATCGCTTCGGTGTAGGAATGCGACAGGCGGTTGCCGTGAAGCAGCTGCTGCCACTGGCGCACCATGCCCATGTACTGGTTGTTGAGGATGAAGATCTTGACCGGCAGCCCGTACTGGACCGCGCAGGACATTTCCTGGATGCACATCTGGATCGAGGCGTCACCGGCGATGTCGACGACGAGGCTATTCGGATGCGCGACCTGCACGCCGATCGCCGCGGGGAAGCCGTAGCCCATGGTGCCGAGGCCGCCCGAGGTCATCCAGCGGTTCGGCTGTTCGAAGCCGAAGAACTGGGCTGCCCACATCTGATGCTGGCCGACTTCCGTGGTGATGTAGGTGTCGCGGTCCTTGCTCAGCTCATAGAGCCGCTGAATCGCATATTGCGGCATGATGACGTCGTCGTTCGGCGCATAGGCGAGCGAATTGCGGGCGCGCCACTTGGTGATCATCTCCCACCAGTCCGAGAGACGTGCCTTGTCGGTCGACTTGGAAGCGGCGCGCCAGAGGCGAACCATGTCTTCCAGAACCGTGCCGACATCGCCGAGGATCGGCACGTCGACGCGGACGTTCTTGTTGATCGACGACGGGTCGATGTCGATGTGGATCTTCTTGGAGTTCGGCGAGAACGCGTTGAGACGGCCGGTGATGCGGTCGTCGAAGCGGGCGCCGATGCAGATCATGACGTCGCAGTCATGCATCGCCATGTTGGCCTCATAGGTGCCGTGCATGCCGAGCATGCCGAGCCAGGCCTTGCCGGAGGCCGGATAGGCGCCAAGCCCCATCAGCGTCGAGGTGATCGGGAAACCGGTGAGCTCGACCAATTCGCGCAGCAGATGCGAGGCTTCGGGGCCGGAGTTGATGACGCCGCCGCCGGAATAGATGATCGGCTGGCGCGCATTGCGCATCAGTTCGACCGCTTCCTCGATCTTCTTCAGATCGCCCTGCTTCTTCGGCTGGTAGCTCTTCTGGGTCGGGACGGCAGACGGCGGCGTGTAGGTGCCGGTCGCAAACTGGACGTCCTTCGGGATATCGACAACGACCGGGCCCGGACGGCCGGACTGGGCGACGCGGAAGGCCTCATGGATGATGCGGGCGAGATCGTTGACGTCGCGAACCAGCCAGTTGTGCTTGGTGCAAGGCCGGGTGATGCCGATCGTGTCGCATTCCTGGAAGGCGTCCGAGCCGATCAGCGAGGTCGGAACCTGGCCGGAGATGCAGACGAGCGGGATCGAATCCATCAGCGCGTCCTGCAGCGGCGTCACCGCATTGGTAGCACCTGGGCCGGAGGTGACCAGCATGACGCCGACCTTGCCGGTGGAGCGGGCATAGCCTTCGGCCATGTGGCCGGCGCCCTGCTCGTGGCGAACGAGGATGTGCTGGATATCGTCCTGCTGGTGGATTTCGTCGTAGATCGGAAGCACGGCGCCACCGGGATAGCCGAAGATATGCTCGACGCCATTGTCCTTCAGTGCCTGGAGAACGATCTCCGCGCCTGTCATCTGGTTTTCTGTACCGCTCATTGACTTGCTTCCGTCCCTTTTCCCAGTTGGGTGCTTAGCTTGTTTGAAGGCATAAAAAAAGGCCCCGTCAGGAGCCTCGTTCAGCGCATGGGTGGCTACCGCCGGATGGTTACACCATCCTGCCCATGCGCCGTCCCACCACAAGAATAACCGCAAAATTTTTCATGGGCCGAGTTGATAAACACAAATGCCTGAGGCGTCAACGGCTTTTCATTACACGATCCGGCGCTTTCTCGGAACATTGTTGCGCAAACCGTCCGAGAAAGCTGCGCGAACAGGCCCATAGCGACCACGGCAAGGCACCGCTTGTCTCATGACGCGCAAGGGTCATCGGCCCCTGGCTTGACGGCGATGCGGCTTGGCGCTACCTCCCTTTCCGGGCTTCAGATCCCCGCCGCTCGCAGGCTTCCAGTCTCGGTGAAATCTGACTTCTGACGATACCTCTCGCCCCGATCGCATTTCGTGTGGCAGGCAATGCGAGCCCCTCCTCTTCCCAATCGAAATGCGAGAACAGGAGCGCGGGATGTCCAAGGACAACTCCAAGCCGAATGCCTACTTGACCGCGCCGCTCGGCGCGACCTTCTTGAAAACGGCGCTGCCGATCATCTTCGTCATGAGCATGAACGGGCTGTTGACGGTGGCCGATGCCATCATGCTCGGCATCTATGTCGGCGCCGAAGCCGTCGGCGCCGTGACCACGGTGTTTCCGATCTTCATTCTCACCGTGGCGCTGGCCACCCTCGTCGTCAGCGGCATGGCGAGCCTGCTTGCCCGCCATCTCGGCGCCGGCCGCTTTGCTGAAGCCCGCGGCGTCTTCGCCGGCGCCCACATGCTGGCGCTGATGATCGCTGTTGCACTGATCGCGCTGTTCGCAGCCGTTGGCGACCGCCTGGTGCTGACGCTCACCAATGGTCCGGGGCCGCTCGCCGGCATGGCCGAGCGCTATATCGCGATCATCATCTTTGGCGCGCCCGTCCAGTTCCTGCTGGCAGTGCAATCGGATGCGCTCCGATGCGAGGGACGCGCCGGGCTGATGGCCGGCCTCAGCCTGCTGGTCTCGGTCGCAAACCTTGCCCTCAACTATGGGCTGATCGCGCTGCTGGACATGGGTGTCGCGGGGTCCGCGACCGGCACCGTGCTGGCGCAGCTCCTCGCGCTCGGCCTCATCGCCCTCTTCCGCCTGTTCGGACGCACGGAACTGCGGCTCTCCGCCCTCCTCCGGCATAATCCGCTGACGGGATGGAGCCGCATGATCGCGCTGGGCAGCCCCCAGAGCCTCGGCTTCATCGGCATGGCGCTGGTGTCGGTGACGATCATGGCGGCGCTGCAGAAGACGGCGGCCGAAAACTACGCCACCACGGTCGCCGCCTACGGCATCATCACCCGCATCATGACCTTCGCGCTGCTGCCGCTCTTGGGCCTGAGCCAGGCGATGCAGGCGATCGTCGGCAACAATGTCGGCGCCGGCCTCGCGGACCGGGCAGAAAGGATGCTGCGGCTTGGCATGCTTGTGGCGTTCTTCTACTGCCTCGCCGTCGAGGTGCTGCTCCTCGGCTTTTCCAGGCCGATTGGCGCGACCTTCGTCGACAGCGATGCGGTCATCGCCGACGTCGCGCGCATCATGCCGGTGATGGTCGCGATGTACGTCTTCTCCGGACCGCTGATCATGCTCGGCAGCTATTTCCAGGCGATCGGCGATGCGCGCCGGGCGGCGATCCTGGGGCTTGCCAAGCCCTATCTCTTCACCATGCCGCTGGTCGCACTCTACGCGTCGAGCTTTGGCGAACCCGGCATCTGGTTCGCCATGCCGACTGCAGACGCGCTGCTTCTCGCGGTCGCGCTGCTGGTGTTGTGGCAGGCCTCGCGCCAACGACCCGCAACGGCTCCGTCAGGCTGATCTGCGCGCGACGCGCCGGCTCTCCGGCGCGTCGCAGTCCCTGTCGCTAGAACCGCGAGAACCCGACAAGCGACGGCATGATGGAACCGCGGCCATCGTTGATGAACGGCGCCAGCCCCGCGGCCACCTCTTTGCTCGGATTGCCATAGACCTCGAGCCGCTCCACCGTGCAGTGGGCGGAGACGTCGTTGATGTGTGCATCCGACATTTGCCAGTGCCGGAGCACGTCCTCAGAATTGCGGTAGAGCTGGATGCTCACCGCCTGCATCTCTTTCTCGTCGATGAACGTCTGCACCATCAACTGCGGCGCATGCTCTTCGACGAAGGCGATCGCGCTGCGCACCGCCTCGCGGAACGGTTCGAGATGGCCGGGAGTAATCCTCATCAGATTTCGGAAAAGCAGTTGCTCGGTCATGCATCCTCCATGTCGCGTATTGCTGGCTTCTCGGGCCGGATCCGAGCCGGAGATGGCGTTCGGGCGAACGCCGATGGAGAGGTTTGTAAGAGCTCAAGCATGGTTGAGGTCAAGCGGCAGATACCAGAGCAATTTTGGAGGTCGGCCGCGTCCGCATGCACCGGCCATTAACATTTGCCGTGGCAAATTAGCTTGGCTGCATGATGCAGCTTAAAAACAAAGGCAATGAGATGCTTGACCTTTCCGTGCTCACACCTCTCCTCCTCAGTTTCGGCGCGATCTACCTGTTCTTCCGCTGGGTCGTGTTCGATATGAACGCCCCGAAATAGACCCCCGCGCTCCAAGCCTGCCTCCGTGAGAGGCCTGCGATCCCTGCCGGAGCGCACGGAGGCACCCCCTATTCATCGACAAGCCTGGCGACGAGATCACCGAGCAGGCGCTCGAGCTCGGCGTCATGCCCCTTGTTCAGCGCTTCCAGCCCCACCACCTGGCGCATGATCTGCACGCCGGCGACGAGCGACATCAGCAGCGCCGCGCGCTGACCTGCATCCGGGCCTGAAAGCGCCTCCGTGACGTTCTTCTGGTGGTGGCTTTCGACCACCTGTCGCGCGATATCGACCGCGCGCTCGTTGGAGATCGAGCGGAGCATGATGAGGAAGCCGTCGAGCGCGGTTGCCTCCGGTTCCGTCACCTTCAAAAGCGCGCTTGCGATGCGCGCTGCCCGGTCCGGTGCGCAGAGCGTCTCCGGCGTGGCGATGATCGGCCGTTGGTTGGCAGTCGAAAGCACTTCGGCAAAGAGCCCCTCCTTCGAACCGAAATAGCGGTTGATCAGCATCGCCGTAACCCCGGCCCCTTCGGCGATCTCGCGCACACCGGCGCCTTCATATCCCGAGGCGATGAAGGCGGAGCGTGCGGACTCAAGAATTGCGGCGCGCGTGGCGTTCGCATCGCGGCGGCGCCCGTCCTTTTCGGCAGGCCGTTTTTCTGCGCCCCCTTTTTCAGCAGCCTCCTTTTTGGCAGGCATGGCTCCTCCTTAGTATACACGTGTAGACATTCTCATGAATCGAAAGTATACAGACGTAGACTTGCCGCTGCAACGCGCCTTGCAAGACAGCCTTCATTCCATCCACGGAGCCTCATGTGACCAGCATTTGCGCCTATGGCGACAGCCTGCATTTCTTCCGCTCCTGGCTCGCAGATCCACTGCGCGTCGCCTCGGTCACGCCGTCCTCCCGGTCGCTTGCCCGGTTGATCACGCGCGAGATCGACCCACGCTATGGCCCGGTGCTCGAACTCGGTCCCGGCACCGGCGTCTTCACGCGCGCGTTGATCGAGCGGGGCGTGCGCGAGGAAGACCTTGTGCTGGTCGAATCCGGCCCTGACTTTGCTGCCGTCCTGAAGGCGCGTTTCCCGGCCTCCACCATTCTTTCGATCGACGCGGCGCGACTTGCCGATGGTCATTCCGAAATTCCCGCAGGCATCGGCGCTGCGGTCAGCGGCCTGCCGCTGCTCTCCATGCCCACCCGCAAGGTTATGGCAATCCTTTCCGGTATTTTCCTGCACATGCGGCCGGGTGGCCATCTCTACCAGTTCACCTACGGTCCGCGCTGCCCCATCCCGCGGCCGCTGCTCGACCGGCTCGGCCTTCGCGCCCGGCGCATCGGCGGCACCATCAGAAACTTCCCGCCCGCCTCCGTCTACCGGATCAGCCGGCGCAAACCCTTCACGGCCATGGGCAGGACCTGCGACTGACGCAACGAAAGAAGATGAAAACCGATGAATGAATGTGTTCTTGTCACCGGCGGCACCGGCTTCGTCGCCCGCTGGTGCATCGTCTCTCTGCTCGAAGGCGGATACCACGTTCGCGCCACCTTGCGCGATCTCGCAAAGGCCGACGCCGTCAGGCGCTCGATCGCCGCCGTCAGCGACGCGACAGACCGACTGTCCTTCGCCAGGGCCGATCTGACCGGAGATGACGGCTGGGCCGAGGCGATGGAGGGCTGCACCTATGTCCTGCACGTCGCTTCGCCGCTCGGCGGCATTCCCGGCGGCGGTCGCGACGCCTATGTTATGCCGGCCCGCGAAGGCACGCTGCGGGTGCTTTCCGCCGCCGTCGATGCCGGCGTCCGGCGTGTGGTGATGACTTCGGCGGCCGCCACGACCCGGCCGCCGCTGGACTCAGGCCTTGCCAGCGACGAGACGCGCTGGGCCGACCCCGACGACCCGCAATTCGACAATTACCGGGTCTCCAAGATCCTCGCCGAACGTGCCGCCTGGAAGTTCATGGAGGGCAAGGCGACGGAGTTCGCCACGTTGCTGCCCGGCGCCGTCTTCGGTCCGGTGCTTTCGAGCGAAAATCTCGGCTCGGTGAAGATCATCGGCGACCTCGTCGGCGGCCGGCCGCGGTTCCTGCCGCGCCTCGGTTTCTGGGTGGTGGACGTACGCGATCTCGCCGACCTGCACGTCACCGCCATGACCGCGCCTGAGGCCGCAGGCGAACGCTTTCTCGCCGCCGGCGACTTCCAATGGATGGAGGAGATCGCCGCCACGCTGCGCCTGGGCCTCGGCGTCGATGGCCGCAAGGTGCCGACGCGACGGCTGCCGACTGCGCTCGTGCGGCTGCTGGCCCCGCTCAGCGCCGATTTGAAGCCGCTGGCCCCGCTGCTCGGTCGCAAGTTTGCGCTGTCATCCGACAAAACCCGGCGCCTGCTTGGCTTTGCGCCGAGGCCGGTGAACGCCACCATCCTCGACTGCGCCCGCAGCCTGATTGCGGCCGGCGGGCGCTGATTTCAGCCGCCGCAGGGCTACACCTGCGGCGGCAGCAGGAACAGCGTCATGGCGAAGATCACGTAGACGGTGAGCGCCAGCACGCCCATGTACCAGGCAGACCGCCCGCCGTTGGAAAGCAGCGTCGCGGCCATGGTCGCGACCAGCATCATCACGATCGCCCCCGGCCAGAACTGCAGGTCCATCGGCTGCGGCCCGAGCACGTAGCTCAGAAGCACCAGCAGCGGCGCGACGAAGAGCGCAATCTGCACGGCGCTGCCGAGCGCTATGCCGACGCTCAGGTCCAGCCGATCCTTGCGCGCAGCGGAGAAAGCCGTCGCCATCTCGGCCGCGGCACCGACGAGCGCGACGACAACGAAGCCGACGAAGGCCGGCGTCATGCCAAGCTCTTCGGCCGCAACCTGCACCGAGCCGACGAAAACTTCGCTGACAAGCGCCACAAGAACGGTCACCACCAGCAGCACGATGATGCCCGTCGCCAGCGGCCAGTGCGGTTCATCACCGCCATGCTCGGAAGTGGCCGAGACGAACAGCTCGCGATGGGTCTTCAGCGAAAACAGCATCCAGAGCCCATAGGTGATGATGAGAAGGACGGAGAGGCCGGCGCTCAGCTGTTGGGTGAAAGCCGTCTGCGGCTGGCCGTCGGCAGCACCGATCAGCGAAGGCACGAGCACGGCGATCGTCGCCATGAACAGGAGGCTCGCCAGAAAGCGCGCATTCACCCGGTTGAACTCCTGCAGGTGAAACTTGAGCCCGCCGAGCAGAAACGAACCACCCAGCATGAACAGCGTGTTGGTGACGATCGCGCCGGCGATCGAGGCCTTGACCAGCAGATACTGGCCGGCAGCAAGCGCCATCAGGGCGATGACGAGCTCGGTCAGGTTGCCGAGCGTTGCATTCAAGAGCGCGCCGACCGTGTCGCCGGTGCGGGCCGCAACCGCCTCCGTCGCCTGGCTCAGGAGCGCCGCCAGCGGCACGATCGCCGCCACCGACAGCAGGAAGAGCAGCGTATGGGCGTCCGGCCAGATGTGCTCACCGGCGATCGCGATCGGCACGAAGACGATCAGCCAGAGTATGGGTGTCCGACGAAAATAGGCAATTGCATCGCTCATGGCTTCCCCTCGCCCGCTTCCCGCTCGCCCTTCGAGCGTCCGTGGCCGGCAACGCCCCCGACGGTCACCCGAACGGACGTGCCTGGCCTATGGTTGAATTATCCCGCGTCCTCTCGCGTTCTGCATTGACTTTCATCAAGTCGGAGCGTGCCCGGCGCCCAGTCTCAGACCCGCTGGATCAGCGCCCGCCCGATCGGCTTTTCCGGCTCGCCGCTCAAGACAAGCGACGTCGTCACGGCGCCATAGCGCGCGATCGTGTCGACGATCGTTTCAAGCTCGCCCGGCGTCGGCACCAGCACCTTGAGAAGGAAACAGTCCTCGCCGGTCAGCCGCAGCACCTCGATCACCTGCGGCATCTCGGAAAACTGCTTGAGGCAGGCACGGATATGTTCGTGCGTCGTCTTCAGGCGGATCACCGCCATCATGCCAAGCCCGAGGCGTGCCGCATTGATGCGTGCGCCATAACCGGAAATGATGCCGCGCTCCTCCAGCCGCTTGACCCGCTCCGAGGTCGCCGGCTGCGACAGACCGATACGCCGCCCGAGCTCCGAGATCGCGATGCGTCCGTCTTCCTGCAATACCTCGATGATCGCGATATCGGTCGGGTCGAGGGCAGAACGGTCAACCGCCATGTTTCACCTTTAATCCATCGGCAAACGGCCGCACTTTCCGATGATTGCGCATTCAGATGGTCAAGGGAAGCTGGCAGTCTCCCCCATGTTGAAGATGAGAGGACAACATGAACGATATCATCATCCTGCCCGGCATCGGCGGTTCCGGCGAGGCGCACTGGCAAACCCGATGGGAGTATGCAGACCCTCACATGCGCCGTTTCCAACCGGGCGATTGGGATCGTCCGCAGCTTGCCGACTGGATCCAGGCGCTCGACAGCGCCGTTGCCTCAGCAAGCGAGCCGCCCCTTCTCGTCGCCCACAGCCTTGCCTGTCTGCTCGTCGCCCATTGGCATGCAGTCCGCACCCGTCCTGTCGCCGGCGCTTTTCTCGTGGCGGTTCCCGATCCGACGTCTGCGGCCTTCCCGGCGGAGGCTGCCAGCTTCGCCAAGGTCCCGACGGAACGCTTCCGTTTTCCCTCCCTTATCGTCGCGAGTTCCAACGACCCCTTCGGCACCATCGGCTACGCGCAGATGCGGGCGGCGCAATGGGGCAGCCGGTTCGCCGAAGCCGGCGCCGTCGGCCATATCAACGGCAAGAGCGGGTTGAGCGACTGGCCGGAAGGGCGGGCGCTGTTCCGGTCGTTTGCTCAGTGCATCAAACCATCGGAGGGCTGAGGCGTCACACAGTCCGGCCAACGTCGGCGAGCTTTCCCGACAGTTTGCTCAGGGAGAGCGCACAATCTTGCACGTTATGCGCTAATCATGCCAAGTGGCCCCACAACCGCCCGCCAGGAACCACGCATGACGCCGACCGTGTCGCTGACGCCATATTATCGCTACTTCGCCCTCGTTTGCCTGGCGTTGACAGGAGTCTGCGTGGCCGGGATGTTCGCCTACGAGACCCTTGTTGGCCCGATACCGAAGGGAACTGCATACGGCGTCTGGTTTGCGCAGACATTGTCATCGGCTACCGCCACAGCCAGCCGTTTCGTGCAAAGGCATCGCCGATGCCCGACGGAAGAAGAGAAAGCGAAACTGGCCCGCGTCTCCTTGGGCTTAGCCACGGCAATTAGCATTCTGCCGGGTGTTGCAATTGCTGCTTGGGTCTACGTCATGGCGTTTGTATTTGGCGACCCAGGCTATGAGATCGCCTACTACGTCAACCGGCAGCAGTTCGTCTCCCTGCTGATGTCTCTGGACATGGTTCTCTGTCTCGTGATCGCAGGCGGTATGGCCCTCCTCCTGACAGTCTCGTACTTCATGATGCGCTGGCAGTACGGTAGCTCGGCGAGGAGGATGGCCGGCCGGCTATCGCTCTGACAGGGAACTAATCGGATCGCGCAAGTCGCCGTGCCGCTGCCCGTGCCCCGCGTGCTCGTGCAACATCTCGAAACCACTTGTTAAATCCCCTTGGCTAACATGAAGCGCCGTATTGCCGGGGTTTCTCGCGTTGCTGAACAATGAACTTCATTCCTCGATCCGTGCCGGAGAGCAGGATCGCCGTGACGGCCTGAAGCCCGGCAACCGGTTCCTCGGACGGGTGGTTGCCTGCAACGGCGCGCGCGCGACGATCGCTGCGATCGCAGAGAGCGGCGAGACGTCGCTGACCGAACTCTGGTCCGTCGGCCGGCTGATTTCCATTTCCGTCGGCAGGAACCGCGTGGTGGCGCTGGTCTATTCGATGCAGACCACCTCCAGCGAATGGGGCGAAGAGACCAACAACACCTTCCGCATCGAAGTCGAACTGATGGGCGAGGTCCATAGGGGGCCCGACGGTCGTGAAGAGTTTTCCGCCGGTATCAGCCAATATCCCTATCTCGGTGCCATCGCCCACCGCATCCGCGCCGCCGACCTTGCGCGCATCTACGATTCCGGCCGCAACGACAGCTGCATCATCGGCAAGCTGACCCAGGACGAGAGCCTCGACGCAACCATTCACGTGCCCTCGATGCTCGCCAAGCATTTCGCCATCGTCGGCACGACCGGCGTCGGCAAGTCGACCGCGGTCACGCTGCTGCTCAACAAGGCGATCATTGCCGATCCGAAGCTGCGCGTGCTGATCCTCGACCCGCACAACGAATTTGCCGCCGCCTTCCCCGACCTTGCCGTCGTCATCGACACCGATACGCTCGACCTGCCCTTCTGGTTCTTCCGACTGGAGGAGTTCGCAGAGGTGATCTTCCGCGGCCGCCCGGCGCCGCCGGACGAGCTCGACATGCTGCGCGACATCATCCCCGAGGCGAAGAAGGCCTTCCGCGGCGGCGGCGACGCCGGCATCGTGCGGCGCCAGACGGAAAAGAGCTCGATCACCGCCGACACGCCGGTGCCTTACCGCATCGCCGACCTCTTGGCGCTGATCGACGAGCGCATCGGCCGGCTCGAAGGGCGCAACGACAAGCCGCATCTGCGCTCGCTCAAGGTCAAGATCGTCTCGGCGATCAACGATCCGCGCTATCATTTCATGTTCTCGTCGAACACGATCACCGACACGATCCAGGACACGATCGCCCGGGTTTTCCGCATTCCAGGCGACGGCCGGCCGATTGCCACCTTCCAGCTGGCCGGCATCCCCTCGGAAGTCGTTAATTCCGTCGCCTCGGTGCTTTGCCGCATGGCGTTTGAAATCGGGCTCTGGAGCAATGGCGGCATCCATATGCTGGTCGTCTGCGAAGAGGCGCACCGCTATGTGCCCGCCGATCCGTCGCTCGGCTTCCTTCCGACCCGCCAGGCCATTGCCCGCATCGCCAAGGAAGGCCGCAAATACGGCGTCTCGCTCGGCATCATCACCCAGCGCCCCGGCGAACTCGATCCGACGATCCTGTCGCAGTGCTCGACGGTCTTTGCCATGCGGCTTGCCAACGACCGTGACCAGGACATCATCCGCTCGGCCATTCCGAACTCGTCGACATCGACGACCAGCTTCATTTCCTCGATCGGCAATGGCGAGGCAATCGCATTCGGCGAGGCGGTGGCCGTGCCGATGCGCATGCGCTTTTCTCGCATCGCCGAGGAGCGCCTGCCGCGCGCCCACGGGATCATCGACCGGATCGACGAGGACCATCCGCCGACCGTTGACCTGCGCGCGATCGTCAGCCGCATGCGCGCCATCAACGGGCCGGATATTTCGAACTTCCAGCAGAGCTACATGGCGGCGCAGACCGTGAGCGAAGAGCAGCGCTGGGAGACCGAACTGGGCGCCACGGCAGAAGCCGAGCCGCAACCGGGCCTCAGCGAGCCGCAGGTCGAGATCGAGCCCTATCGTCCGGACATGCTTCCGCGCGCGCCTGCCCCCGTCAATCCGGAGCTGGAGCGCTTCAATCAGATCCGCCAGCAGCTCTTGAACGAGCCATCCCCGGCCGATCAGGCCCAACGCCGTTCGCAAACGGCTGACCCGGCGTCCGGCGAGCGGCCGCGCCAGGGCTCGCTGCGCGAAAGCCTGTTGAAGCGGCCCCTCGGCAGCATCATCCGCAAGACCTAGGCAGCGAACGCGTAAAACTGCGGGCGCCCCATTTGACAACCAGAGATGTAAAAGCGTTTTGTCCAGACATGCGCTGCGGGCGGCAGTGCGTGAACAACTCTGGAGGGGAATAGCGGCTCGCTGGGTGGTCGCACGCGTCCTTGCGACCGAAGGTCCTCCAGGGGGCGCTCCACATTAACGCGATTGGCATGCTTCGGCCCGCCCCAATGCGGCCGTGGCTCCGGGCACCCGAACAGAACGGTACAAGCGGCGTTGCCCGATGGCGTCGCAGACCGATAGAATAGAAGTTTCAAGCGCTTCGACATCTGATCGCGCACGCCTTTCGGTGGCAGCGGAGAAAAGACCTTGCCAGAGAACGACTACGATGCCTTTGCGGCAGCCTATGATGCCGACAACGAGAACAACGCCTGGAACGCCTATTACGAGCGGCCGGCGACTTTGGCACTCGCCGGCGACGTCGCCGGGCTTCGGGTGCTCGACGCCGGTTGCGGCGGCGGAGCGCACGCGGCAGCGCTCATCGAGCGCGGCGCCACGGTGACCGGCATCGATCGCAGCGCCGGTCTTCTGGACATCGCCCGTCGACGCCTCGACGGGCGTGCGCAATTGCTGAGGGCCGATCTGGGCGAACCCTTGCCGTTCGACGACGGTGCCTTCGACCTCATCGTGGCATCCCTCGTCATGCACTATCTGGAGGACTGGTCGCTCCCGCTTTCCGAATTCAACCGGGTTCTGCAGAAGGGCGGCCGCCTGGTGTTTTCCACGCACCATCCGTTCATGGATCATTCCCTTTCCGGTCACGACAACTATTTCGAGACCTATCGCTTCGACGATACCTGGGAACGGGGCGGCAGGACCATCCACATGCGCTTCTGGCACCGCCCGCTGCACGCCATGTTCGATGCGCTCAAATCAGCCGGATTTGCCACCGAGACGGTGAGCGAACCGGAGCCCGATCCGCGTGCCAGCACGCTCTTTCCGGACGCCTACAGGAGCCTGACGACCAAACCGCGCTTCCTCTTCTTCTCGGCCGTGAAAGCGTGAGCGCGACAGCCTTCTCGACGTTTTGAAGGGCCGAGCAGGAGGAAGTCATATCCCGAGGATTTGCTCGTGCGCGCCCGTTGCGCCCCAGCGGACGATTTCGGCAAGGATCGGCAGCAGCGCCTGCCCCTGGGCGGTCAGACTGTATTCCACCTTGCGCGGCACCACGGGATAGTCCCGGCGGCTGATCAGGCCCCGCTCCTCCAGTTCCCGCAGTTCGCGGCTGAGAATACGCGGGGTGATCGGCTTACCGAGTCCGCCACGAAGCAGCGACCGTCCGATTTCGCCATAGCGGTGCGTCCCGCCTTCGAGCACGCAAAGAATGTGCAGCTTGTAGCGCCCGCCAACGATCTGGTTGAAGGCGATGGCGGGGCAGAGCCGGATATGGCTCATGTCGAGACCGGTCAGGCTGGACACTTTCGGCCCGATACCTCGGTCCGATGCCACGGCTTGTTCCGTCATGTCGGCGCCCCCCGTACTATCCTTTTTGTCCGTATTTACGATATCGTACCAGAGAGTTAGCGTGCTTTCAGCAAACAATGCGGGAGGAAAGCACGATGGCTGACATGGCGCAGGCACACGCGACAGTAAAGTTCGAGACGGCTTTCGGAGCGCGGTCATGAGCATGGAGATGACCGTGCTGGCGCTCGGCTGCATCTTCGGCATCATCCAGGTTTTTGTCGCGGCGCAACTCCAGACGCGCCAGAACGGACTGGCCTGGTCGCTCTCTTCGCGCGAAGCGACCGGGCCGCCGCCAACGCCCCTCGTCGGACGGCTGAAACGCGCGCAGGCAAACTTCCTCGAGACTTTTCCCTTCGCCGCGTCCGCGCTGCTTGCGGTCGAAGTCACCGGCGCAAACAACACGACGACGGAACTCGGTGCGATCGTCTGGCTTTCGGCACGGCTCGCCTTTTGGCTCGCCTATGCGATCGGCATTCCCGTGCTGCGCTCGGTCCTGTTTGCGACCAGCATCATCGGGATCGGACTGGTGCTGTGGCCGCTGCTGGCGTGACTGGTGTGAGCCGATCAAGCGTAGGCACAAGCAAGCAAATCACCCCCTGAGGTCAGGGGAATCCCACGATGGCGCCAGACGGCGGCGTGCCGCTTTCACCGCTTCGGCGTAGTCTTCGCGAAAGGGTGCAACCAACTGCTTTTGAAGGTCTGCCAGCACTCCGAGCAGCACCGCGCATTCGGCCGTGCTTTCGAAACAGGAGGCGTCCGGCGTTGGAACTGCGTTCTCCTCGCTCCAACGCGACAGAAGTTCAAAAAGCACCAGGACTTCATCGGGAGACAGACGGATTTCCGCGCTGTCAGGAGACGTTTTCTGCTCGTCTGTCATGATCGGGACATGGCATGCGCCGCCCGAACCTGCAAGCCGCCCCGCTCACAGCAAGGCATCAGCGCCTATCCTGCAAGGAAACTTTGCCGCGGGCCGACCGTTGTCGTGGCGACATCCTGGGGTAGGATCAGTCAGCCGGTTTTGTTGACACCGACGACAACGGGAGCGCGCCATGGTTACAAGCATCACGCCCTTTCTGATGTTCCAGGATGGCGTCGCCGACGACGCCATGGCCTTCTACGTCTCACTGTTCCCGAATGCCGAGGTGCTGGAAGTCGAGCGCTATGGACCGGATGAGCAAGGTCCCGAAGGCAGCGTCAAGGTGGCGCTTTTCCGGCTCGGCGCGCAGCGGGTCAAGTGCATCGACAGCCCGGTCCGGCACGCCTTCGATTTCACCCCGTCGTTCTCCTTCTTCGTGGAATGCCAGAGCGAGGATGAGATCATCACGCTTTATGGCATGCTCGCCGAAGGCGGGGCAGTGCTGATGCCACTCGACAATTACGGCTTCAGCCAGCGCTTCAGCTGGGTCACCGACCGCTTCGGCGTGTCCTGGCAGCTGAACCTCGCCGACTGATCCGCAGCAACGGCGCTCGTCAAAGCACCTCCTCGGCGCTCGAAATGCGCTGCCAGCTGTCGTCGAGCTGGTTACGGAACCAGGTCATCTGCCGCTTGGCATATTGTCGCGTTGCCGCAGCGCCCATCTCGATCACTTCGGCCTCATCGAGTTCGCCCTTCAGAAGGGCTGCGATCTGGCTGACGCCGATCGCCTTCATGATGGGCATTTCCGACGGCAGCTCGAGCGCAAGCAGCGCCCGCGCTTCGTCGATCGCGCCGCCGGCAAGCATCAACTGGAAGCGACGGTTGATGCGGTCGTGCAGGAGCTTTCGCTCCGGCAGCACGACATATTTTGTAGCCCGGTCCGGGTCGACGATCATGGGTCCGGTCTGCTGTTGGAAGAAGCGGATCGGCTTGCCGGTGGCCTCCACCACTTCGAGCGCCCGCACGATCCGCTGGCCGTCACCGGGCTTCAGTGTCACCGCCGTTTCCGGATCCCTGGCTTCGAGGTCGCGATGCAGCGCCTCCGCCCCTTCCGCCTTCAGCCGCTCGCGCAGCCTTTCCCGTATCGCCGCCGGGATCTCCGGCATGTCCGAGAGACCACCGGTCAGCGCCTTGAAATAGAGCCCGGTGCCGCCGACAAAAACCGGCAAGCGTCCCTCGCCCTTGAGCTGAGCGACCAATGCCTGCGCTTCACGCGCCCAGGCACCGGTGGAATAGGCGGATGCCGCCGACACATGGCCGTAAAGACAGTGCTCGATGCCGCCCATGTCGGCCTCGTCCGGCCGCGCCGTCAACAGCCGCAGCGTGTCATAGACCTGCATGCTGTCGGCATTGACGACCACGCCGCCGTGTCGGCGCGCCAGTTCGACGGCAAGCGCGGACTTGCCGCTGGCGGTCGGCCCGGTTATCAGGATCGCGTCGCTCTCGGTATCAAGGTTGTTGTCCATGGCTCTCGTTGCCACGCTTATCGCCAATCCGTCAAATCCTGTTCTGACGCCAGCACTGGCGGAAGCAGCCGCTGACGCCGTCAAGGCATCCGGCCTCTACTGGCTCGCCGATGGCATCGCCTGCGATATCGCGCTGACCGACGGCACCGATCCGGATGCCGCCGAAACCCTGCTGCACGGCGTGATCGGCGATGCACCGGTCGATGTCGCCGTGCAAGACGCCGAGAGCCGCCGCAAGAAGCTGCTCATCGCCGACATGGACTCGACCATGATCGGCCAGGAATGCATCGACGAACTCGCCGCCGAAGTCGGCCTGAAAGACAAGGTGGCGGCGATCACCGCCCGCGCCATGAACGGCGAGATCGCCTTCGAGCCGGCGCTGATCGAACGCGTAGGACTTCTGAAGGGCCTGCCACTTGGCGTCGTCGACGAGGTCATCGCCAAGCGCATCACGCTGACGCCGGGCGGAAAACAACTGATCGCAACGATGAAGAGCAGGGGCCACTATACCGCGCTCGTCTCCGGCGGTTTCACCGTCTTTACCGGCCCGATCGCCGAGATGCTCGGCTTTGACGAGAACCGCGCCAATACGCTGATCGCCGAAGACGGCATCCTCACTGGCGAAGTCGCCAATCCCATCCTCGGCAAGCAGGCCAAGGTCGATTCGCTGATCGAGATCGCCGACCGCCTCGGCATCTCGACGGACGATGCCCTTGCTGTCGGCGACGGCGCCAACGATCTCGGCATGATCCAGCTTGCCGGCACCGGCGTGGCGCTGCACGCCAAGCCCGTCGTTGCCGAGCAGGCCAAGGTCCGCATCGACCACGGCGACCTCACCGCCCTTCTCTATCTGCAGGGCTATCGCAAGACGGATTTCGCCGGATGATCATTGCCGAGACTGAGCGGCTGCGCATCCGCGCCTGGAAGGAAAGCGATCGCGATCTCTTCTTCGCGATCAACAGCGATCCCAAGGTGATGGAATTCTTTCCCTTCCGCCGCAGCCGCGCGGAATCAGACGCGCTGTTCGATCGCGTCGGCAAGGGCATCGCCGAAACCGGCTTCGGCTTCTTCGCCGTGGCGCTCAAGGCCGACGACAAGCCAATCGGCTTCTGCGGCCTCGCGCTCACGGATTTGGAGCCGCACCTGCCCAAAGGAACCGTCGAAATCGGCTGGCGACTGGCTCCGCCCTACTGGGGCAAGGGCTACGTCACCGAAGCGGCCAACGCCCTGCTGCGCTACGGCTTCGAGGAAAAGGGCTTGAGCGAGGTCGTCTCCTTCGCGGTTCCCGCCAACACCCGCTCGACCGCTGTCATGCAACGGATCGGCATGCACCGCGACCCAAGTCGCGACTTCGACCACCCCCGCGTCCCAACCGATCAGCCGACCCTGGTTCGGCATGTGCTCTATGCGATCAGCGCCGAGGAATGGCGCGCGCATCGTTCAAAGGCCGGGAAATAAGCTGCCGCTTCGTGGGTTGCCCTCTCTGTCTGCCGGACATCTCTCTCCGCAGGCGGGAAGAGAGACGCCAGCCGCACTGGCACTACCCAACCACCTCTGAAGAATGGCGAGTGTTCGCCATATCTTTCCTTCTCCCCGCGTGCGGGGAGACGGTGCCGGCAGGCGGATGAGGGGCAAGCGCTCGCCGTGAGGATAAGGGCCGCCTCACCGCTTTCGCCCCGCCCCCGGGTAGCTCCGTTCGATCCAGTCGACAAAGGCTCTGGCCGCCTCCGACAGCGCCTCGAAGCGCCGCGCCACGATAAAGAACGCGCCATAGGGCACTGAGGCGTCGAACGGCTGGATCAGCCGGCCGGCGGCGATGTCGTCGCGGGCATGGTCGCGGTCGATGAGGCCGACGCCGCTGCCGCGCAGCGTCGCCTGCAGCACCATCGAGCCATCGGCGAAGATCGCGCC
The DNA here is from genome assembly GCF_001429005.1 of Ensifer sp. Root954. Lineage (NCBI taxonomy): Bacteria > Pseudomonadati > Pseudomonadota > Alphaproteobacteria > Hyphomicrobiales > Rhizobiaceae > Ensifer > Ensifer sp. Root954. The sequence continues at coordinate 251,216 of NZ_LMJM01000025.1, read as the reverse complement.
GCGTGCAAGCTTCACCGGCGCGGTGCCGGCCGCCGCAAACCATTGTTCCCAGAGTTGCCGGTTATCCTCATGCAACAATGGATGCTGCAACAGGTCTTCGGGTCGGTCGAGCGGCCGCCCGGCGCCGGCGAGCGCAGGCGTGATCACCGGGACCATCTCCACCTCGGCAAGAGGCCGCGTCTCCACCCGCGACCAGGAGCGCGCGGTCAAGCTGTGGCGGATGGCGATATCGGCCTCGCCGCTTCGAAACTCGGCGAGCCGCGACTCCGCATCGATCACCAGATCGATCTCCGGATGCGCCTCCTGAAATTCCTGCAAATGCGGCACCAGCCAGCAGCCGGCAAAGGATGGCTCGGCGCTGACCTTCAGCGTCTGCGACAACCGCCGCCCCGAGAGCGCGTCGAGGCTTTCGCCCACCATGTCGAAGGCAGATGTCAGCGTGCCGAGCAGCGCCTGACCATCGGCCGTCAACCGCACACCGCGGTGGAGCCTCTCAAACAGCGGCCGGCCGATCAGCTCTTCGAGCTCGCGCACCTGCCGGCTGATGGCCGCCTGCGAGACGAAAAGCTCCGATGCAGCCAGTGTGAAACTCTCCAGTCGCCCGGCCGCCTCGAAACTCCGCAACGCTGTCAGGGGCAGTCGGCCGCGCTTCATGCATAACCTCAAGTTATCCGGAGGCGACTGTAAACTCGTTTGAGGGGTGCCGGCAAGTGGAGTGAAATGCTTGCAAGAAAGGAGGTGCGGCAATGCATACGATTATCGAAATTCTGTTCGAAGCCCTCAGGCTGATGACCTTCCAGCCGGCGCGCAAGCCGTCCCCGCACCCCAGGCAAGCGAGCAAGGACTGCTGAAAGAAGGGCACCTCACCGCTTCTCGAATGCCCCTCACCCTAACCCTCTCCCCGCAAGCGGGGAGAAGGTCGCGGCAGCGGGACCGTGTCTGTGCCCATCATGAGCGCGCTGCGGCCCGTCGGCCGAACCGCAGCCTTGAATCAAAACCTGAGGACGTGGATTCAGCCTCTCAGCCCCAGAGGCGATAGCACTGAAAAGATTCAGACAATCGGCCTCGACCGAAAGCGGCGCTGCGGCATCGATCCGATGCCGCAATCGCAACTGCCGAAAGGCGCGATGCGTCCTACTCCACCCGAACGGTGACGAAGCGCAATTCGCCGGACTTGTTGGAGATCAGAAGGGCGGCGTGGCGACGGCCGCTGGATTTCAGCTCCTCGACCCGGTCGGCCACGTCGGCGGGCGTCTCCATCGCCTCCTGACCGACCTCGACGATGACGTCGCCCGCCTCTACGCGCCGCTCTGCCGCGACCGAATTCGGCGCGACCTCGGTGATGACAACGCCGTCCACGTCTTCGGCAATGCCGTATTTCTTGCGCGCCTCTTCGTTGAGCGTCGCAAGCTTCATGCCGAGCACGACGTCGGTCGCTGGAAGCGGCGCAGCCTCCGGCTTGTCAGCCTTCGACCCCTCGTCGCCGGTTGCCGCGTCGGCACTTGCAAGCGCGCCATCCTCGAGGCGTCCGAGCGTCACCTTGACTGTCTGTTCCTTGCCGTCGCGGATCACCACGACATCCACCGCCTTACCGACGGGGCTTTCGGCGACCACGCGCTTCAGGTCGCGCACCTCGCCGACCTCATGGCCGTCGAATTTGACGATGACGTCGCCGGCCTTGATCTCGCCGTGCGTGATCGGCCCGCCTTCGATGATGCCGGAGACGAGCGCGCCGCGCGGCGCGTCCATCTTCAGGCTCTCGGCGATATCGTCGTTCACCGGCTGGACGCGCACGCCGAGCCAGCCGCGACGCGTCTCGCCGAAGTCCTTGAGCTGAAGTACCACATTGGCGGCAAGTTCGGTCGGCACGGAGAAGCCGATGCCGATCGAGCCGCCCGTTGGCGAGATGATCGCCGTGTTGATGCCGATCACTTCGCCGGCCATATTGAACAGCGGCCCGCCGGAATTGCCGCGGTTGATCGCAGCGTCCGTCTGGATGAAATTGTCATAGGGGCCGGCGTTGATGTTGCGGCCGCGCGCCGAGATGATGCCGACCGAAACGGAACCGCCAAGGCCGAACGGGTTGCCGATCGCCATCACCCAGTCGCCGATGCGCATCTTGCGCGAATCCCCGAAAGGCACGGCCTTCAGCGGCGCCTTCGGCTCGACCTTCAGCAGCGCGAGATCGGTCTGTGTGTCTTTGCCCACGAGCTTCGCCTTCAGCTTGCTGCCATTGGCGAAGTTGATCTCGATGTCGTCGGCGCCCTCGATCACGTGGTTGTTGGTGACGATGTAGCCAGAGGGATCGATGACGAAGCCGGAGCCGAGCGATTCGACCGTGCGCTGGCGGTTACCGCCCTGATTGCCCTGGCCCTTGAAGAATTCGTCGAAATAGCGCTGGTAGGGCGAGCCCTCCGGCACCTGCGGCGCCGGCGCATCATCGTCGTTCTTGACCTTCTGCGAAGTCGCGATGTTGACGACGGCATCCAGCAGTCCGGCGGCCAGATCGGCGACGGAGGCCGGGCCATTGCTCGGCGGCCGGATCGCCGTGTTCTGGGCGAGCGCGGTGCTGCTGAAGGCGAGCGCGCCTGCGAGCGCCAGAACGCCGAGGGAGGCGCCAAGCGAGTGTACTCGGGATTTTGATCGCGTGGACAATTCGCTTCAGCTCCTCTGGCTGTGTGCGGTGACACCGGCACACCATAGCACTTTGATTCTTCGCATAATTCCGCCTCGACCGAAACCGCCGGCCGGGCTTATGCGGCAGATTTGACAAACGCAAGCCGCAAGACCGCGACGTCCGACTTTCCTCTGAAGATAAGGCGGAATTCGGAAGGGTCCAAACACGATTTCCTGATCCTTGCGCGCAAGGGTGCGAAAGGACGGACGTTCCCTGCCAAGCCTTTACGTCGAGGCCGGGCGTGGCTGATCAGGTGGTGAGCTCGTGACCGTGGTCTTTCAGCGCCTGGACCGCCTTGTCGAGATCGGAGCCGGCAACGAAGATGTAGTCGGTGCTGAAGGTCGAATTGGCAAAGACGCCGACGCCGGCATCCGAAAGCGGCCGGAGCACCGAGGCGAGCACGCCGGGCACGTCAAAGGCAAAATGCTGCTCGACACGGAAGCAGCGCCAGCCGAGCGAACTCTGGACGCTGGACGGCACGCGGGCGGCCCGGCAGACCAGCGTCATCTCCTCGCGCGAGCTCGACACGGTCCAGAAGCCCGGCCCCGGCAGCCATTCCGGCATGCTGGAGCCGATATTAAGGCGGGTGATGGCGTATTCGGCATCGACCAGCCGGATCAGCAGTTTATGTGGCATTTCGCATTATCCTCGAAGCAACCATACAAGTCCGACCCCGGCAGCCACGCAAACGAGCCCCGCCAGTCGAAGCTGATGTTCGGGGACATACGGCAAACGCTTCGCCATTTCCACCAAAACCAAAGGGGCCAGTGCGTACACCAGCCCCTCGATGATCAGGAAGAAAGCGAATCCTGTCAGAAAGTCTGACATCGCCCGCCTAGTTTCCGGTCGCTGCTTGAGGTGCCGCGGCCGGCGGAGTGCCTTCCGAGTTATTGAAGTAACGGAAGAATTCCGAATGCGGCGAAAGCACCAGCGTCGTGTCCGGGCTACCGATCGACTGCGTGTAAGCGGTCATGGAGCGATAGAACTCGAAGAACTTCGGATCGCGCGCAAAGGCGTCAGCAAAGGTCCTTGTGCGTTCGGCTTCGCCTTCACCGCGCAGGATTTCCGAATCGCGCTGGGCTTCGGCCACGATTTCGACGACCTGACGGTCGGCAATCGCGCGGCGGCGCTGGCCCTCTTCGTTACCGCGGGCGCGGATCAGTTCGGCTTCCGCCAGACGCTCGGCCTTCATGCGGTCGTAGGTCTGTTGCGAGACCTCCTGCGTCAGGTCGGTGCGACGGATACGGACGTCCTCGATGTTGAGGCCGAGCGACTCCGCGTCGGTTTTGAGGTCGGCGCGCACTTCGCGCATCATCGACGCACGCTCGTCCGAAAGAGCAGCCTCGAAGCCACGCAGACCGTAGACACGGCGCAGCGACGCGTCGAGACGGGTCCTGAGACGCGATTCCGCCGAGTCGCGATCGCCCGAGACCGTCTCGCGGAAGCGGCGGGGATCGGAGATCTTGTAGACGACGAAGGCATCAACTTCATAGAACTTGCCGCCCGAGACCTGGACACGGATGTTGTCGAGGTCGAAGCGCAGTGCCTGGTCTTCGACGTACTGGACGCGGTCGGCATCCATGAAGGCGAAGGGCAGCTTGAAGTAGAGGCCCGGCTGGCTCTTGACGTCCTTGATCTGACCGAAGCGAACGACGATCGCCTGCTGACGCTCGTTGACGACGAAGACCGAGGAATAGATGCCGACGAAGACGACGGCGAGCAGGATCAGGATAACGGAGGTACGATTATTGATCACTGGCCTGCTCCCGAAACTGCTGCGGCACCCGACGTCGTCGGACGACCGATTTCATTCAGCGGCAGATATGGCAGTACGCCCTGCCCGTTCTTCTCGTCGATGATGACCTTCTTCGACTTGCCGAGAACGCCCTGCATGGTTTCGAGATAGAGACGCTTGCGGGTAACGTCAGGCGCCTTGGAGTACTCGTCATAGACGGAGATGAAGCGCTGCGCCTCACCCTGTGCTTCCTTGACGACACGGTCCTTGTAGGCGGCCGCTTCTTCGCGGATCTGCGCACCCTGACCGCGTGCCTTACCGAGCACCTGGTTGGCATACTGGTTGGCTTCTTCGACGAAGCGATCCTCGTCCTGCTCGGCGCGCTGCACTTCGTCGAACGCATCGGCCACTTCGCGCGGCGGTGCGGCGTCCTCGATGGCGACCGTGTTGACGGAAACGCCGGTGCCGTAGGTGTCCATCGTTGCCTGGATCGTGCTCTTCACGTCCGCGGCGATCGCCTGACGGTTGTCACGGAAGATGTCCTGCGCCGGACGGCGACCAACGACTTCGCGCATCGCGCTTTCGGCCACCTGCTGCAGCGTGTCGGACGGGTTCTCGACGTTGAAGAGGTAAGCCTTCGGATCGGTGACCGAGTAAAGAACCGAGAACTGGACGTTGACGATGTTCTGGTCGCCGGTGAGCATCAGGCCGGAATTCGACTGGCCGCTCGAGCGCCCGCCGATGTTCTGCTGCTGCTCGGTGATCTTGACGAATTCGACGGTCTCGAATGGCCAGAAATGATAGTGCAGGCCAGGCATAGAGATCTCGTCCTTCGGCTTGCCGAAGCGCATCTCGACGCCGCGCTCGTCCGGCTGCACCGTGTAGATCGAATTGATCAGGACAAAACCGACGATCAGCAGGCCGATAATGGCGAAGACGCCACCATTGAAGCCGCCGGGAACGACGTTCTTGAGCTGGTCCTGGCCACGGCGAATGATCTCTTCCAGATCCGGAGGGCCGCCCTTGCCGCCACGCGGCCGGTTTGGCCCCTGGCCCCAGGGCCCCCCCTGATTGCCGCCGCCACCGCCGCCGCCCCATGGGCCACCGCCGCCATTCTGATTGCTCCAGGGCATCAAAACCTCTCTTTTGAATACTTCCCACGCCGAACGGCCGCGCCACCGCACGGTCGTTCATGATGTGAAACCGTTATAGGTATCACCCGCACCGCTTTCAACGCGATAGACCCGAGTTCACCGTAAATGGTTCAAAATAGTTGACGATCCGCCGCGTCAGGCTGTCGCACGCCGCTTAAAGGTGACGAAATGCATGGCGTGGCTGTCCTTTTCACCCTGCGGCAGGTCCTCTTCGAAGACCTTCTCGAAAATGCCGGGATCGATATCGGGGAAGCGCGTGTCGCCATCCACGGTCGCCTGCACCTCGGTCACATGCAAGATATCGGCACGCGCGATCGACTGGCGGTAGATCTCGCCGCCACCGATCACGCAGATCTCGTCCACGCCCGCGGCCTCCGCCTCTCGGCCGGCAAGCGCTACCGCCGCATCGAGCGACGGGACGACGCTTGCCCCTTCCGCCACAAAATCCGCGTTGCGGGTGATGACGATGTTGGCGCGGCCGGGAAGCGGACGCCCGAGCGACGCCCAGGTCTTGCGCCCCATGATCACGGGCTTGCCGATCGTCAGCGCCTTGAAGCGCTTGAGATCGGTCGAAAGCCGCCAGGGCAGATCGCCGTCGCGGCCGATGACGCCGTTGGCGGCAACGGCGACGACGATCGATATCTTCGGGTGGGTGGTCTTCGTTTCAGTCATGGAACCCGTTCGGTTTGCTGTCGATTTCTCTGGCGCGGTCATAGGCTGCCCGGTCCGTTACCACACGGATGTAGCGATCGACGACCGTGCTTTCCGGCAGGATCTTGCGCATCCACTGCAGCGCGCTTGCCAAAAGCAGATCGGCGGCACTCATCGTTTCGCCGAGCAGATAGGTCCGTCGGGTGAGCACGTCGATCACATGGGCGCACATTTCGCTGTAGAGCCGCGCCTGCGCCGGGTTGTTGATGGTCGCACCGGAAATGTGGGCAAGCGCCGTCGGCTCGATCACCCCCGCGTAATAGGCAAGCCAGGAGAGATAGGCGCCACGCTCCTTGTGGCCGGGCGGCCGGCCGAGGCTGCAATCGGGATAAAGGTCGGTGAGATACTGCACGACGGCGGCCGACTCCCAGATCACCGCGCCATTATGGATGAGCGCCGGCACCTGCTTGTGCGGATGCGGGTTGTTGTCGTCGGGCTCACCCGAGCCGTCCCAGCGGCGGATCGAGACGTAGCGGATCTCGTATTCCGCGCCCAGCTCCTCAAGCAGCCAGACGATGCGCGAGGATCGCGACAGCGGCGCATGAACGAGTGTGAGCATCGATACCTCCCTTGGACGACAGCCCTCCCCGGCCGCCCCTCACCTTGGATTGCCGGCCCCTGCGCGTGCGGGCGACCGAAGCTCCTGCCCCGCCCGAAGAGTGGCGCGGCATCGGCATCGAGAAGAATTCAGAAATGCGGACCGGCCACCCGCAGCATCAGGATATGTCAGACGGCGATCGGCGCCTTGATGGATGAATCGGCTTCGTAGCCGACGAGCGTAAAGTCTTCGAAACGGAAGGAAAAGAGATCTTTCACGTCTGGATTGATTTCCATCCGCGGCAGCGCCTTCGGCGTGCGGGTGAGCTGCAGCCGGGCCTGCTCGAAATGGTTGTGGTAGATGTGCGCGTCGCCAAGCGTGTGCACGAAATCACCCGGCTTCAGGCCCGTCACCTGCGCCACCATCATCGTCAAGAGCGCATAGGAAGCGATGTTGAAGGGCACGCCGAGGAAGATGTCGGCCGAGCGCTGGTAGAGCTGGCAGGAGAGCTTGCCGTCGGAGACGTAGAACTGGAAAAGGCAATGGCAGGGCGGCAGCGCCATCTCGTCAACGAGCGCCGGGTTCCAGGCCGAGACGATGTGGCGGCGGGAATTCGGGTTGGTCTTCAGGCTCTCGACGAGGCCGGCAATCTGGTCGATATGGCGCCCGTCCGGCGCCGGCCAGGAGCGCCACTGGTAGCCATAGACCGGGCCGAGGTCGCCGTTCTCGTCTGCCCATTCGTCCCAGATGGTGACGCCGTTTTCCTTGAGATAGCGGATGTTGGTGTCGCCCTTCAAAAACCACAGCAGCTCATGGATGATGGAGCGCAGGTGCAGCTTCTTGGTCGTCAGCACCGGGAAGCCCTCGGAGAGGTCGAAGCGCATCTGGTGGCCGAAGACTGAGCGCGTGCCCGTTCCCGTCCGGTCGCCGCGGTCGGATCCGTTGGTCATCACATGGTCGAGAAGGTCGAGATATTGCTGCATGGTCTGGCGCCGCCGATTCGTACTTTCGCTAAATTTAGGACGAAGCCGGCGGCGAACCAATGACCACGGGACGATTATCCCGGATAATTCGGCGGGGAGCTACAAGGTCTGTAGCTTGCCGAGGTTCTTGGCCACCAGATAGTAGAAGGTGACGCGCGATTTCGACCGGTCCGCCGACATCGCCTTGACGGTGGCGTCGATCGCGCCGTCCGCATCGGCGCCGCTGATGCCGAGCTTCTTCTCGCACCATTTCTCCTTGACCCGCTCGAGCTCCTTGGGATCCGACGCCGAAACGAGCGAGGAATCCCGGTTGCGAAGCGCAATGCCAAGGTGACGCACGATCTTGTTCACGATCGCCTCGTCGGCGCCGCTGTCGTATTTCTGCACATCTGCGAGGTAGTCCGTCATGAGGCCTCCAGCTTGCTTTGCTTTTCGAAACTGCGGCCGGAGATTGCCGGCCGCATGGCAGCAGCGGGAGTTTTTCATGGATGCCGGTCAAGTCAAGGCGGTTCGGCACCGGGCAGTCCGGGAGAAAGTCATATATCCGACACATCCCCCTTTTCTTGGGGCCCGGAAAGACCTATATGAACTCTGCCGTCTTCGGGCGGCTATGGCAATAAACGGGCGATGAAATAAACCCATTGGACCCGGGGGCGGTACCCGGCGCCTCCACCAAAAACCGATCAGAATCGATCGGCTTTTAATGGGGGCGAAATAGGATCGACAAGGGCGTAAAGATCGACTTTTTGCTCGGCATTGTACCACCGTTATCGGGCTAAACTTATAGTTGCAAACGACAACTATGCTGAAGCACGTCTCGCTGCTTAATCGCGGTGCGACACTTCAAATCAAGTCCTTCCGGGTAGCACCGTAAGGCGGGGTCCGAAGGCACCTGGCAACAGAAGCCTTCACCTTCTCCCCCGCTTCGAAATGGTCTATAGATGCTTGAATAATTGACTCGTCTGCTTCAGACGGGCAATGAAAAGCCGACGGCTTGACCTCCAAGCCGACAGCAGACAGTAGATTGAGTTCGAGGAAAGACGGGACGCTCATGGGCCAGGACCACATCCGCTACGACATTCTGGCACAGGACGCACTGCGCAGCGTCATCCGAAAGGTCCTGACGGAGGTTGCCACCACCGGTCACTTGCCGGGAGAGCATCACTTCTTCATCACCTTTCTGACCGGCGCGCCGGGCGTGCGCATCTCGCAGCACCTGAAAGCCAAGTATCCCGAACAGATGACCATCGTGGTCCAGCACCAGTTCTGGGAGCTGAAAGTCACCGAAATCGGCTTCGAAATCGGCCTCTCCTTCTCCGACACGCCCGAACGGCTGGTGATCCCGTTCAACGCCATCCGTGGCTTCTACGACCCGTCGGTCAATTTCGAACTGGAGTTCGACGTGGCGGCCGGCGAGGAAGAAGAACAGGAATCGGCGGAGATCACCGCCTATCCCGTTCCGGAAGAAAATGCCGAGACCTCGGCCAAGGACGACAAGCCCACCGAGCCGAAGAATGGCGGCGGCTCCGTCGTCTCGCTCGATTCCTTCCGCAAGAAGAACTGATCCGAGGAGCCGAGGCTCATGACCGGAGACGTCGTCAATCTGCGCCAGTTCCGCAAGCGTCGCGAGCGCACGGAAAAGGACAAGCAGGCCGAGCAGAACCGCATCTCCTTCGGCCGCACCAAGGCCGAGAAATCCCTGACGAAAGCGCTGAACGACAAGGCGGAGACCCGCCTTGACCAGGGCCGCATCGAGCGCCCTGCCGAAGGCGACGTCGACAAGGACTGAGCCCGCAAAAGTGATTCCGGAGCAAGGACTTGCGGCAGCTTCCGGACTCGAAATGCCAATTCCTTGAATCAGTCTCTAAGGCCGGGCGATGATCCGTAAGCATTCCGCAACGCTCCACGGCCATCGCACCAGCTTCTCGCTCGAAGACGCCTTCTGGCAGGAGCTGAAGACGATCGCGGAAACGCGGGCGGTGCCGCTTGCCCAGCTGATCGCCGAAATCGACGACCAGCGCACGCCCGACAGCAACCTCTCCTCGGCACTGCGCGTCCATGTGCTCGAATGGCTGAAATCGCAACGCTCGACGCTCTTGCCCGACGAGACCTGAGCTCCCGCCGTCGATGGCCAGCGCGGCCAGAATTCGCGGCCAGAATTCGCCCAAGGCCTGTCACGTCAAAGGGCTAGTCGCGAGACATTGAGCCCTTGTTCTCACGCCGTTGCCGCACGAGCGCTGTACAGTGTCGGGCGACAGGCATTGGCGGATCCAAGGCAACTGTGTGGCCGATGCAACAGCGCGCGGCATTTGGCATGCCCCGCTTCGCCGTTTCCGGCCAAAACAGTTGTATTCGAATAAACTTATATAACAATGCCCACATCGGGAGGCGGCAACTTTCCGCTGCCCTTGTGTTCGAGAGTCTGTAGTGCGCAATTCCAGACGGGCCCGTCTCTCGTTTCAGGGATTGTCTCAAGCGGGAGGCGTTTCATGAGTATCCCTACACGACTGGGCCTCACGGCCTGCCTTGGCCTGTTGTTCGCCCTGCCGACCCACGCGGCCGACATCACGCCGCTGATGGCGCCCGCGGCCCCCGTGGAAGAAACCGAGAGCGGCTGGCAATTCACCTTCGCGCCCTATTTCTGGATGGCGGGCCTCTCCGGCGACACAGCGCAATTCGGGCTCCCGACCGTTCACATCGACTCCAGCTTCAGCGACATCTGGAGCAATCTCGACTTCGCCGCCATGGCCACCGTCGAAGCGCGCAAGGACCGCTTCAGCGTCTTTGGTGACTTGATCTATACGAAGCTCTCCGGCGACGGCAAAGCGCGCGGCGTCTTCACCGATACGGTCGATGTGGAATCGGAGACCTTCGCTGGCCTCATCGGCGTCGGTTACACGGTGTTTGAGGATCAGAACTCGCATCTCGACGTGGTCGGCGGCGCCAGGATCTGGTCGGTCAACACCACCATATCCTTTCAGGGCGGCCCGCTCGACGGTATCAGCCGCGATGACCGCAAGACTTGGGTCGACGGCATGGTGGGTGTGCGCGGCAACTACTTCTTCACCCCGGAGATCTACCTGACCGGCTGGGGCCTGGTCGGCGCCGGCGGCGCCGACATCGACTGGGACGTCGGCCTTGGCCTCGGCTACCGTTTCAACGACACGATCTCGGCGATCGCCGGTTATCGTGCGCTGGGCGTCAACTACGACAATGACGGCTTCATCTTCGACGTGGTCCAGCAAGGTCCAATCCTCGGACTGTCCATCCGCTTCTGAAGGCAAGGCGCGCCTGGACACCGGCAAGCGATCCGCCGCCGGCCCAACGGCCGGTGGCAAGACGCGTCCGTCGTTATCGCACCAGCCGGATCGCGCCGGGATTGTTGATGGTGGTGTTGGCCAGCACCGCCTTGCAATCAAGCTTGAAGCTGCTGTTGCCGATCATGGTGATTTCCTGGGCGACGATGCGCACGCATTCACCGCCGGTCGATCCGTTGCCGGCATACTGGATCTCGCGCGACGCCGGCATGTAGATGATGCCGGCGAGCGACGAGGCGCTGTTGCCGTTGATGGTGGCGCTGGCCGTGTTGTTGCGCCCGGCGACGATCGAGAAGCCGGCCCAGTCGCCGGTCGTCGGCGCGCTGACCTGGAAGGTCGCCCCGCCGTGAATGTCGAGCTGGGCGCCGTTCAAGAGGAAGAAGGTTACCCCTTCGGCGCTCACCACCGACTGGCTGGTGAACTTCAGGCTACCGCCGTCGATGATGTAGTTGCCGGGTCTCAGAAGAACCTTGCCCTTGATTTCGAGATCGCCATAGGTGCCAGGCTTCAGCTCGACGCGGTAGGTGTCGGGCGCGTTGTTCGGCGTCTTGCCGGTGCCGTTGCAGTCGCCGTTGCCGCCACCGCCGCCGACGAAATTCTGCCCGCAGCCGGCAAGGCTCACCCAGCCTGCCGTGGTCGGCATCTTCTTCGACCGGAAGGGGTCGGCAATTGGCGTCACCTCCTCTACCGCCTTGCCGCAGGCAAGCTGCAGGTTGGCGAGCGTCGCGGACACCTTGCCGGCGGCGTAGAGACACTCGGCCTTGAGCGTGGCCGAGCCGCTGAGGTAGATCGACTGCGCGTCGGTCGAGTTCGACGTGATCGTACAGCCGGATGTGTCGACGCTCGCCCCGCCGCTGACCTCGAAGGCCCGGCTCGCCGTCGGGTGCAGCGCCAGAATGCAGGCCTCTCTCCCGGGCATGCGCGCGGCAACACTTTCCCGGTCGATCGTATAGGGCTGCAGCCCGAAGAAGAGCGGATTGTATTTCAACGCGTAGGCCGCGGTCGCCGTGGTCTCGACGCCGGCGGCGCCGAAGGCGATCTGCACCGGCGTGGCCGCCACCGCCACACCGCTCTCCGGGCCGAGCTGATCGACGATCTCCGGCTGGCCGAAATTCGCAAAGAAGACGTTGTTGGCGAGATCCCTGGCACTGGCCTCGGTCTCGCCCTCGCCGTAGGATTTGACCGCCGAGAAGGCAGCGGCATCGAGCGCCGTCTGCATCTTCGCGGCCTCGAGATTGATCCGCGCCAGGTTGATGGCGATCGACGCGGCACTCAACAACGGCACAGCTATCAGCGCGGTCAGAACGGTAAAGTTGCCGCGCTCGTCCGCAAAGATACGGGCGGCTCTCTTCCTCAAATTGTAGCGCATCTCTGATCGTTGCCCCCTCAGCAGACGGCGACGCGCCGCTCGGGTCAATCCGGAGCGATCGACGTCGTCCTTCCCATGCGCCGATTAAAGACGCGGCCCGCAAGCCGCACCCCCTGCCCCATCCAACGCAAATTGCTAATTTAGCGATCAATAGTGGAGGATGTGCTTCAGAATTCGTTAAAACTCTGCCGATCCCGTTCGCGCGCCACGATGCGCCGGAAACCAAGAGAATGCCCGCCCGATAAAGGCATGTTCGAAATCTGAAGCCAGAGCATGTCGCGCAAAAGCGCGCAGTGGTCTTGGGATAACGACATGCGAAAAATCAAAAGCGCAGAGAGCGAAGCTGAAAGATCGCGACGCTCTTCAGGGCACACAAGCCAAGGATGGGATCATGGCCGGATGCGAAATTGGAAGCGCATCTCCGGCCCCGAAAGCCAGGGAGCGTCGTGCTCCGGCATAGTCGCCGGCTACTGTACGGTAACGTCGGGCAGGACGTCGAAGTTGAGCCTCTGTCCGGGAGGGGTGCCGGTGGCACCGTCCGGTACGGTCTGGGGGGTCGGTCCCGTCTGCGGGATCGGCTGGCCCTGTCCGGCGCTGCGCGCTGCCTCTGCCGCCCGACGCGCGGCTTCCGCCTGTCGCTCCGCTTCGGCCTTGCGTTCGGCCTCTGCTCGCGCGTCTGCTTCCGCCTTGAGGCGGGCGGCCTCGGCAGCGCCGGCTGCGCGCCGGCGTTCCTCGGCAACGGCGCGTTTGCGCTCCAGTTCTCTTGCCTCCGCCCGCGCCTTGTAAAGCGCAAGTTCGCGGCGCAGACGCTGCTTCTCCAGCACGTTCGCCTGCAGGATCTCGACCCGCCGGCGCTCGCGCTCGAAGGCGCGAAGCGACAGGAAGTTCGCGAGATCGGCAACGTTGAGATCGACGCCCGGTGCTTCCAGCAGGCCGGCATAGCCGATGCGCACACGCGGCTCGGCACCGGCAAGCGCCTCGTCACCCGGCCGGAAGGTCAGATCGATGCCGGCGTCGATCCGGCCCGCCGCAAGGTCCAGCGAAGCTTCGCCGGTCATCGCGGCATTGCCGTCGCCAGCCGTCACGTTCTGCGCCCGGAGCACCCCGCCGGCGATGCTGAAGGGTGCCTTGACGACGCCGACCAGCGATTGACCCGAGAAGATCGTCGCCTCCGCCGCACTCCTGATCGCGTCCGCCGAGATCTGCGTCTTCAGCGCATCGGCTGCCGCGATCAGCTGCGGCAGAGCTGCGCTGTTGATGCCGGCGAGCGTCATGCCGTTGAAGGTTGTGGTACCCGAACCGCTTGCCGAATGCGCCATCGCCTCGGGCGTCGCACCCGATGCCTCAAGTGCTACCGAAAGATCGAAAGTCCCGGTCGCGACCGGCGTGCCCGCATGAGCCCAGCCCGCCTGGGCAAGGTCGCCGCCCTTGACGTCCAGGCGCGAGCGCAGGAAGCCCGAGCCATTGGCATTGCCGATCTGCACCCGCCCGGCGAGCTTGCCGCCCAGCCAGTCGCCGGCCGCATCGGTCAGCGCAATCTCGTCGCCCTTCCATTCCATCTTGCCGGCAAAGCTCGTGACTGCGCCATAGACGCCCGGCCAGAATTTCTGCGCCTGCACGTCCAGTGCCACGTTGAGCCCGGTCCAGGCAGGCTGCGCCAGAGCCCCCTTTGAGAAGGCCCCGTTCGTATCCTCGATCGGTCCGAGGACGCCCTCGCCGAGCCAGGCGAGATCGAGCGTGTCGAGCGTCAGCTGGCCGCTGGCCGCCCCCGGGGTCTTGCGGTCGATCGTCAGATTGCCGGTAAAGCCGTTGTGGTCGGCCTTGCCCTCGACAGTGGTCAGCGCAATTGTTTCGGGCGTCGTCGCGATATCGGCAGAGACGGTCAGCGGCAGGCCGCTGCCCATCTGCGGCAAGGCCACGCCCTGGAGCAGAAGATAGGGCTCCAGGTCCTGGGTCTGCAGCGTCACCTTCGCCTGACCTTCGAGGAAATGATCGCGGGAAAGATCGACGCTGCCCTTGGCGGCGAGCGACGTCTTCTCGGTCGTAAAGGTCACCGTGCCGTTCGCCGTCGGTCCGTCGGTGCTTTGCAGCTTGACGGAGAGAATGCCGTTGGCATCCGCATCGAAGGGCAAGGGATCGAAACCCGTTTGGCCGAGCAGGAGCCGCGTCTCGGGATTTTCGAGCGTCGCTTCCAAAAGCATGGCCTTGCCGGTCAGCGCCTGCGCCATGTCGGGCGCCTGGTAGCTGGCGGCGATCTTGGTACCGTTCGCGGTCCCGAAGATGCCGAAGGTCGCGGGCGCGTTGCCTTCCTTGTTGCCGGCCGTCAGCGTCACGTCGAAGGCCGTGTCGCTGTAATAGGGACCGGCCTTGATCAACTGCCGGAGCGCTGGATGATTGACCGCGTGGCGGCCAATCATTTCCAGGAACGGCGTCAGGTTCTTGGCGGCAAGCTTCATCTTGGCCGAGACGACGGGCTTTTCGAGGTCGCCGCTGGCCCGACCGGAAAAGGCGAGCTGTGCGCCGGCGAGCGAGCCGATTGCCACGCGTTCGGCCTGGAGCTGGCCGTTCTTCAGTGTCAGCACCGCCTGCACGTCCTGCGCTTGCTCGCCGAAGGCGGAAAACTCGTCAGCCGAAAGATCGGCTGCAATCGCATGCTGCAGCAAGGTGTCGGTGGAAGCGTCGCCAGCCACCAGCCCGGTCAGCGCCTGCAAGGCTTCGAAGTCGATGCGGTTACCTTTCAGCTGCAGCGAGAGGTTCGGTTGCTGGTCGGCGAAGGACTGTCGCTCCAGTCGCCCCTTGAGGCTCGCCTCGTCGGCCGCCACTTCGAGGTTCTCGAACTGCTGCAATGTATCGGTGAGGTTCACCTTGGCGGAAAAGCCGGCGGTCCTCAGCTTGCGGATCGCCGGATCGACCGAGCCCGCCAGCCAGTTGGCAAGGCCGGAAGGCTGGTTGGAGGCCAGCAGAAGGTCGCCGCGGAAGGTGCGCTGTCCCTTGAGGTTCAGCCGCCCCTTGGCTTCGAGCTGCGTGCGCCCCGGCAGCAGCGCCACGACATTGTCGATCACCCAGCCGGCGCCATCGGGCTGTACGTCGATCCGCACGTCGCGGACCGTCGTATCGCCGACGACGATCGCCGGCAGCTTCAGGCTGGCGCGGCCGGGCACCTGCGGGATGGGAATTTCGGCGGCGATCGCCAGCATGGCTTCGAGCCGCTGGCGCATCGAGATCGCCGGATCGCGGCCGGTCTTGTTGTTGCGGCTCGGGCCGATGCGGCTGACGTCGATCTGCTGGCCGTCGGCGATCAGCAGGAACTTCTGGTCCTTGCCGGTATCGAGCGTTGCCTCGCCGGTGACCACATAGGGATCATCCGACGGGCCGATTTCGAAGCGATATTCCGGGACGCGGATGCTCTCGTTGGTCAGCTGGAAGTTGCCGTTGATGCGCAGCGGCGCCCGCCCATCCGCATCCTTCGTCTCGGCCTGCGGGCGGTTCTCCGTCAGCGTGAAGCGGCCGCTATAGACCGGCCTGAAATCGACGATGCGCAGCGAACCGTCGGTCTCGACGCCGAAGGGACGCTTGTCGGGCGTTACCCGCGCCTTCAGGCTGAGCGTACCCGCCTCGTCCACTTCGTTGCTGGTAAAGGAGAAACTGCCGGCTTCGCCATCGAGCGCGGCGCGCCCCTCAACCTTCCAGGGCCCGGCGAGCGTGCGGGCCGAAATGTCTGCGGCAAGGCCGCTCACGCGGCGGGTGCGGCCGGTCTGTTCGTCGACGAATTCGACCTGGCCATTGGTGATCTCGACATTTTCAAGCACGACGGTCTTGGCCGGGATCGAGGCCCGGCGGCCCCTCGCCCAGTCGAGCGTACCGTCGGGCAACAGGCGCACCTTGGCCCGCGGACGATCGAGCTTCATGTCGAAGATCAATGCCTCGCCGCTCAGGAACGGCGCAAGCTCGGCGCTCATCGAGAACTGCGCCACCTGGATCAGCGGGTCGCCGTCCTCGGCGGCGCCGACGCGCACGTCGTTGAGCGTCACGGTTGGGAATGGGATCAGCCGCGCATCGACGCTGCCATGCACGACGACGGGCTTGCCCATGATGCGGCTTGCCTCGCGCTCGAACTCCTTGCGGAAACCCGTCCAGTCGATGAACCACGGGGCGATCAGCGCCGCAAAGAGCGCAACGACCACAAGTCCGCCGACGGCAAGAAGAATTCGCGAAAGCACCGTGCCTATATTCCCATTCCGTTCATCGGCGCATCCGCGCCGCAAATCGATTTAAGCGCCAGAAACCGGCGCCCGGCTGCAGCGCCGCTGATGGCGCCGTAGCATCCTTGATTTGCCGCATAATTCCCTAGGGGTCGATTCCGACTTTGAGAATTATGCAGTATCACACTTTGTCGCCGGCGCATTGTCCCAAAAAACGGCCCGTCGCGCGTCTCACCTCAAGCGAAAATCTTGCCCGGGTTGAAGATATTGTCCGGATCAAGCGAGCGCTTGATCTGGCGCATCAGATCGAGCGCGTCGCCGAGTTCGGCCTCAAGGAACGGCATCTTGCCCTGGCCGATGCCGTGCTCGCCGGTGCAGGTGCCGTCCATGGCCAGCGCCCGCGCGTTCAGCCGCTCGACAAAGGCCTCGGCGCGCACAACGTCAGCCGGATCCTTGTCGTCAAACAGCAAGCCGACATGAAAGTTTCCGTCGCCGGCATGGCCGACGATCGGCGCCGTCAGCCCGTGGGCGGCGCTATCTTCCTGCGTTGCCGCCACGCATTCCGCCAGCCGCGAGATCGGGACGCAGACATCGGTCGACAGGATCGCCGCGCCCGGGATCAGGCTTTTTTGCGCCCAATAGGCATTGTGCCGCGCCTTCCAGAGCCGCGCCCGTTCCTCCGGATTGGTGGTCCAGAGGAAGTCGCTGGCGCCGAACTCCGAAGCGATCTCGCCAAACTGGCGCGCCTGTAATTCGACACTCTCGGGGCTGCCGTGGAATTCGACGAAGAGCGTCGGCGTCTCCTGATAGGAAAGGCCGGAATAGCCGTTGCAGGCCTTCATCTGCAGCGCATCGAGCAGTTCGATGCGCGCGACCGGAATGCCCGACTGGATGGTGAGGATCACCGCATTGCAGGCGTCCTCGATCGTCGGGAACGGGCAGACGCCGCCGGAAATGACCTCCGGAATACCCTGCAGCCTGAGCGTGATCGAGGTGATGATGCCGAGCGTGCCTTCGGCGCCAACGAAAAGCCGCGTCAGGTCGTAGCCGGCAGAGGACTTGCGCGCCCGATGCGCCGTGCGGATCTCGCGCCCGTCAGCGGTCACCACCGTCAGCGCCAGCACATTGTCTTTCATCGTGCCGTAGCGCACCGCATTGGTGCCCGACGCCCGCGTCGAGGCCATGCCGCCGATCGAGGCGTTGGCGCCGGGATCGATCGGGAAGAACAGGCCGGTGTCGCGCAGGTAGGTGTTGAGCTCCTCGCGGGTGATGCCCGGCTCGACGCGGCAGTCGAGGTCCTCGGCATTGACCTCGAGCACCTTGTTCATACGCGAGAGATCGACCGAGATGCCGCCATGGGGGGCGTTGATATGCCCTTCGAGCGAGGAGCCGGTGCCGAACGGGATCAGCGGCACCTTGTGTCGCGCGGCGATCTGGACGATCTCGCGCACGTCCCCGGCGCCTTCGGCAAACAGCACGCCGTCGGGAAGCTGTGCCGGAATATAGGTGGTGGTGTGAGCATGCTGGGCGCGGATCGCCTCGCCCGTCTGGAACCGGTCGCCGAAGCGGGCGGAAAGGTCCGCCTTCGCCGCCGCAATCCCCGCCTCGTTTCTCGCGCCAGCCCTGATCGCCTTCAATGCCACGGAAAACGCCCTTCCTCTTGCATTCGCCACGCTGCCTTTTCGATGTTCGGGAAGCGCAGTCATTTCAAGGCGCTACTGTGCAAATCGGAATCACTTTGTCCAGACGCTCGCGCACTTCCCGGTCACAGTAGCGCAGGAAAACGCCTGACGTGAGACCGGAGTGTCACAAGACTGTATGACAGCGTGGAAAACACCAACGCTGAAAAGCCGACACGATATGTCCCCGTTTGCCGAAATGTCATCTCCACACCGCGCCGCGCGGTGATCCGTTCGGGAAGTCCTTGCGTATAAAAGCCGAGCGGAAGGACGTGTGACGTGCTTGGAGAGATCGGCAGAAAGCGACTGATGATGCGGTTGCCGCACCTGAGAGGCAGCATCGCGTCGGCATCGTCAGATTGCATGATTGAGCTGTTCTGCAGTTATGAACTCGCGGTCAACATGCGGGACGCACTCGTGTTGGGCGGCGGCCGCCCGGATCTCGCTGACGAGTACCGGCAGATCTGCCTCGAACTCGAAGAAGAGGTGGAGGTCGTGCTCTGCGCGACGGCGCTGGCCGTGCGGCGTGACGGCACGTAGGGCGGGCGGGCCGGTAGACAGAGGGCCTTGCAAACGGGCAAGCCGCGTCGCACCACATTTGCTGCTGGCAAAAGTCACGCCTCAGACCGACCGAACTCCGGTACTGCTACGTATGAGAGCGAAACGGCAGAAAACACCTGCCGTTTCGTGAGCCTTGGATTATGATGGAGGCGTGAAGGAAGGAGAGGCAAATGCTGGGTCTAACCGCTTTGCTCACCGCGTCGGTTTTCTTCGGCGCCGCCATCTACATCACCTGGGCAGAACAGCCCGCACGGCTGCATCTCGATGATCGCGCCGCACTCGTGCAGTGGGTGCCGTCCTATCGGCGCGGCTTCGAGATGCAGGCGACGCTCGCGCTCGTCTCGGGCCTGTTCGGCGCCGGTGCCTGGGGACAGACCGGCCATGTGCTGTGGGGGCTGGGGGCCGCGATCATCATCCTGAACTGGCCCTATACGCTGCTCTTCGTGATGCCGGTCAACCGCCAGCTGGAGGCAGTCCGGCCGGACGACGCCGGCCCGGAAAGCCGAGATCTCCTCGGTCTCTGGGGCAGGCTTCACGCCGGGCGCAGCGCGCTCGGCGGGCTGGCGGCAGCGATCTTTCTCGTTGCCGCCGGGCTCGAATAATAAGCCGTCGCGCGACGGCCGCTCCGGCTAGCGCACCTCCAGCGCTGCCGCCGCGTCCATTTCCTCGTGCAGCTTGCGCTCCTCGTCCGCATGCGGCTTGGTGAAGCGCGCGATCACCAGATAGGCGACCGGCGTCAGGTAGAGGGTGACGATCACCGCAAGACCAAGACCGCCGACGAGCACCCAGCCCAGCGCGATGCGCGCCTCGGCGCCCGCGCCGCTGGCAAGCACCAGCGGCACCGCGCCGACGATGGTGGCGATCATCGTCATCATGACAGGGCGCAGGCGGATGTTGGCGGCATTCTCGATCGCCGAGCGCACGTCCTGGCCGCGGTCGCGCAGCTGGTTGGCGAATTCGACGATCAGGATGCCGTTCTTCGCCATGATGCCGACAAGCATCACGAGGCCGATCTGGCTGTAGATGTTCAGCGTGTTGCCAGTCATGATCATCGCAAAGACCGCGCAGGCAAGCCCCAGCGGCACCGTCGACATGATAATCAGGCCGCTGACGAAGCTTTCGAACTGGGCCGCCAGCACCAGGAAGATGATGACGAGCGCGAAGCCGAAGGTGACGAAGAGGCCGTTGGCGTTTTCGTTGAGCGTTGCGGCTTCGGCAAGCGGCATGATCCGCGAGCCCGGCGGCAGAAGCGGCTCTGCCATCTGCTCGACCATGGTCAGTGCCTCGCCGAGCGCCAGATCGGACTTGAGGCCGGCCGAAAGCGAAACGGCGCGAAGCTGCGATTCCCGCGACAGCTGCGGCGCCACCGCCATCTCCTCGACGCTGGCGATCGTCGACATCGGCACGATCTTGCCGTCACCGGCCTTGAGGAAAATGTTCTGCAGATCGGTCGGATCGTTGACCGGGTTGGTCGAGGACAGAAGCTTCACCGGATAGGACTCGCCGTCGACATAGACGTCGACGACGCTGTTGCCGTCGAGCATGGCCTGCAGCGCCCAGGCAAGGCCGCCGATATCGACGCCCATGTCGGAGGCGCGCTCGCGGTCGATGGTGATCGAAAGCTGCGCCTGGTTGGCCTCGTAGTTGAGGCGGACGTTTTCGAAGCGGCCGGTGTCTTCCATCTGGCGCACCAGCTTTGCCGCCGCATCACCGAGCTTGTTGTAGTCGTTGCCGACGAGCGCCACCTGCAGGCCGCTGCCGGCGCCGCGAATGCCCAGGCTGTTCGGCTGCATCGCAAAGACGCGAACCGAAGGAATGCGCCCGGTCACCTTGTTGATGTCGGTGACGATCTCCTGCTGGGTGCGGTCACGCTTGTCCCAGGGAGCGAGCGTCAGCACCATGAAGCCGCTGTTGACCGAACCGCCCTGTCCGGAGATCGAGAAGATGTTGTCGATCTCGCCGGATTTCACCAACGGCTGCAAACCGTCCTCGATGCGGCGCATCTGGGCCTGGGCGTATTCGAGCGAAACGCCCTGCGGCGCGTTGATGCGCATCATGATCTGCGAGCGGTCTTCCGTCGGCGTCAGCTCCGATTTCAGCGTCAGGAAGCCGGCAGCCCCCATGGCGGTGAAGAAGCCCGCGACGACGAAGACGATCAGCGGCGAGTTGAGGCAGGCGCGCAGCGTCACCCGGTAGAACCCGGCCGCCCGCGCACCGAACCGCGCCATCGGCCCCGGCACCGTATGCGTATCCTTCGTCAGCATGCGCGAGGCGAGCATCGGGCAAAGCGTCAGCGACACGAAGGAGGACAGGAGGATCGCGAAGGCAAGCACGAAGCCGAACTCGCGGAAGAGACCGCCGGTCTGGCCCGGAAGGAACGAGAGCGGCACGAAGACGGCGGCAAGCGTCGCGGTCGTCGCCAGCACCGCGAAGAACACTTCGAGCGTGCCGTGAACGGCCGCCGCGCGTGGGCCGAGCCCCTCGGCGCGCCGTCGCACGATGTTTTCGAGCACCACGATGGCGTCGTCGACGACAAGCCCGGTCGCAAGCACGATCGCGAGCAGCGTCAGGATGTTGATCGAGAAGCCCGCGAGATAGATCGCCGCCACCGTGCCGATCAGCGCGATCGGCATCGAGATCGTCGGGATCAGCGTCGCCCGCCAGTCGAGCAGGAACATGTAGATGACCAGCGTCACAATGAAGACCGCGACGATCAGCGCGATTTCCACCTCGTGGATAGCACCGTTGATGAAGACGGCGTCATCGCTGGTAATGCGGAGCTGCGTACCCTCGGGCAGGATCTGCGTCTGGATCGTCTCGACGACCTTGCGCACGCCCTCGGAGATATCGACGGTGTTGGACTGCGCCTGGCGCACGATGCCAAGGCCGATGCCCTGGCGGCCGTTGGAGCGCAGCGCCGTCGTGCCGGTGTCGGGACCGAGCGTAACGGTCGCCACATCGCGCAGGCGCACATTGTTGACGAGGATCAGGTTTTCGAACTGCTCCGGCGTCTGCAGGTCGGCGGTGGCGCGTACCGAGATGTCCTGGCTGGCGCTCGTCAGCTTGCCGGCTGGCACGTCATAGGAGGCATTGGCAAGCGCAGTGCGCAGGTTTGCGACCGTCACGCCGCGCCCGGCGAGCTTCGCCTGGTCGAGGTCGATGCGGAAGATCTTCTCCTGGTCGCCATAGACGGCAACGTCGGCCACGCCTTCAACGGCGGCGAGCCGGTCGCTGATCTCGTTTTCGACGAGCAGCGTCATGTCTTCCATCGACATCGTATCGGAGGTCAGCGCCAGCCGCATGATCGGCTGGCTGTCAGCATCGGCTTTCACGATGCTCGGCTCGTCGACATTGTCGGGAAGCTGGTTGCGCACCCGGCCGAGCGCGTCGCGAATGTCGTTGGAAGCCTGGCCGATATCGGTCGTGTCGGAGAACTGCAGCGTCACGCGGCTGCGGCCGAAGGACGAGGTCGAGGAAATGTCGCGGATGCCCTGCACGCGCGACACGGCCCCTTCGACCACCGAGGTCACCTCGCGGTCCATGGTCTCGGGTGCGGCGCCATCGAGCGTTGTCGTCACCGAGATGACCGGCTGGTCGACCTGCGGCAGTTCGCGGATCTCGATGCCGTTCCAGGCCGCAAGGCCGGCAACGACGATCAGCGTATTGACCACCAGCGCGAAGATCGGCCGGCGGATGAAGAGTGCGGTAAAGCCGGTCTTGCCGCGTTCGCGGGCCGACATCTGGCCGCCGGCGCTGCCTTGGCCGGCACCATGGCCGCTTGCCTGACTGTCGCCGCCGCTCACTTGGTTTCCTCCGCAACCTTCTGCGGTTCCTGCTTGTTCTCGCGGCCGGCGATGCGCACGGCGCCGCCGTCGCGCAGGCGCTGCACGCCTTCGGTGACGATCTCGTCGCCTTGCGACAGTGCGGCGTCCACCAGCACCTTGTCCGGGTTGCGCTGAATGATCTTCACCGGCACCTTCTCGCTCTTGTCGCTGGAGACGCGCCAGATATAGGAGCCTTCCGAACTCCACTGGATCGCCAGCGGATCGACCGTCGGATAAGTGTCGCCGTCAAAGGCCACGGTGACCGAGAAGGACATGCCCGCCCTCAGCTTGTCGTCGGGGTTTTCAAGCCGTGCGCGCACGCGCAGCGTCCGGCTCGCCTGATCGAGGCGGTTGTCGATCGCGTGGATCGCACCGTCGAGCTGGTTGCCCGGCTGGGCGATGGCGAAGGCCGTGACCGGCTGGCCGACGAAGATCTTGTTGGCGAAGCGCTCGGGCACCCAGAAATCGACGAGGATTTCCGAGCGGTCGTCGACGACGGCAATCGGCGTCGTGGTCGTGACGTAGTCGCCGACATTGACGGTGATGATGCCGACGACGCCCTTCGATGGCGCCACGATGTCGCGGCGCTTGAGGTCGAGCTCTGCGGTCTTCAGCGCCAGTTCGGCGGTCTGCATGGCGATTTCGGCGTCGCGCACGTCCACGGCTGTTACCGCGCGGGCGGTGCTCAGGTTGCGGTAGCGCTCGACCTTTTCGCGTGCGCTGTCACGTGTCAGCCTCGCCTGGTCGGCAGCAATCTTCTGGTCGTCGCTGTCGAGCTTGGCAATGACCTGACCCTGCGACACCTTTTCGCCGGAGCGCACGAGGATTTCGGTGAGGTTGCCGGTTGCCGTCGGCGTCACGGTGACGGAATGGATCGCCTCGCCGTTGCCGATCGCGTTCAGCCGGTCGTTGACAACAGACGTGCCCGAAGGCCGGACCATGACGAGAATGGCGTTGTTGCCGCCCTGCCCGCGGCCATTGCCGCGTTCGCCGCCCTCGCCGCCACCGGCGCCCGGCTTGGACAAGGCATCAATCAGCGGATGCGAAACACCAATCGCCGCCAGCGTTTCACCAGCACCAGGCACAAAACGCACCCAGACGGCTGCGCCCACGAGAAGCACAGCGGCGCTCACCGCAAGCTGTTTCCAAACCCGCATTCAAGTCTCCGAATTAAACATAAAACACGCCCCAGCGCGGCGCGGCCGGCGGTTCGTTCCGATTGTGCGCGGAGTATCCCTGTTCGCGCGTGTCGGGGCAACGACAGAATACCATCATTACGCAATTGTAATAAAAGCGAATTTGTTGGCGGGATGATGACGCACGGGGGCTTCGCTCGACGCCTCGCAGCTTTGTCCAGAAATTCACTAGAGAATTACCGTTTACAGCCGCCGACACTGCGCTATCCTGCAACCGCCGGCAGCGTGTTTCGGCCGGCTTTGCGCCTGTCTTCAGGCCTCTTGGGGGAGAGAAGTCGATGTGCGATGCCTGTGTTATGGAAACGGTGAAAGAGCGCATGCTCTCGCGCCGCAGCTTCTTCAAGGCCGCCGCGGTCGGAACCGCGGGTCTTGCCGCCGCAAGCGTGGGCGCGGCCCCGCCGGCGCTGGCGCAGGGGCATTCAAGCGTCACCGACCTGACCCACGAGTTGCACGAAGATTTCCCGACCTTCTTCGGCCAGCAGCAGTTCTTCCGCGAGGAGAAGTTCAACTACGCAAAAGACAAGTTCAACATGTTCGAGCTCCGGGTGAACGAACACACCGGCACCCATGTCGACGCGCCCCTGCACTTTTCCGCCGATGGCCTCTCGGTCGCCGAACTGCCCGTCGACAAGCTGGTGGTGCCGCTGGTGATTGTCGATATCAGAAAGAAGGCTGAGGCCGATGCCGATGCACAGGTGACGCCCGAAGACCTCAAGGCCTGGGTCGCCGCCAATGGCGAGATCCCGGAAAACGCCTGCGTCGCCATGCTGTCGGGCTGGGGCGCGCATCTGGGCACGGACAAGTTCCGCAATGCCGATGGCGGCGGCAAGCTGCATTTCCCCGGCTTCCACGTCGAGGCGGCCAAATATCTGATCGAGGAAAGCAAGGCGGCTGGTATCGCCGTCGATACGCTGTCGCTCGACCATGGCCCCTCGCCCGATTTCGCCACGCATTATGCCTGGCTGCCGGAGGGTCGCTGGGGGCTGGAGGCAGCAGCCAATCTCGACAAGCTGCCGGTCAAGGGCGCAACTCTCATCCTCGGCGCGCCGAAGCACCGCGGCGGCACCGGCGGCCCGGCCCGCGTCTTCGCGCTGGCCTAGGTCACCGACCTATAAAGCACGACCAGGTTTTGGCTGAAGCTAGACTGACGAGAGCAAGGTCGTTTACGCTTCGACGGCAACCACATGTCCCCGACCGTCAACCGGTTCTGCACCGGCTGCGCCACCATGGGTCATGGTGCGCCAAAGCACCCTACCCTCCAACGACTTCGCTGATCTGCACGATGGGCGCGATGTCCGTATAGTTGGCGACGTCCGCGGCAATCTCGGCGCGGTGGGGACCTAACGCCTCCTGGAATGTCTCGAGGCTCGGCGAGTAGACGTGGCACGCCGCGACGAACCCCGGCGCGCTTCCAGGCTCGCGACCCGCAAGGCCCTTATCGATCTCGTAGCGCAGGCAGGCATCGCCGAGCCGTTCCTGGATCAGTGGCATGTGGCGGGTGCGGTAGTAGTCGTGATCGAACTTCGAGCCGCCATCGGCCGGATAGTAGACGCTCATCTTGATCATGGTCGGGCTCCTGCCTGAACGCCGCTCCGAGCGTTCGAAGCTTCTTCTAGGTCACCGACCTGTAGAGCACAACCAGGTTTTGGCTGAAGCGAGTTTGACGAGAGCAAGGTCGTTTTCGCTGTGCTTGTCGAAGCCGGTGACGACGGCACGGAAGTGCCTGAGTGCTGACGAAGCGTTCGACGAGGTTGCGATAGCGACAGAGGAAGGTGCTGACGGACGGGCATCGTTTGTGGGCGGCAACGATGCCGCGGGGTTGATCGAGCGCGGCAAAGGAAGGCGCTTGTTTGCGGGCAAAAGTCTTCGGGAGTATCTTGGGCAGCGGTACGGACAATGGCGGGGGTCGTCATGGGGCCGCATGCATTTTGCCTGACATTCGCACTCGTCTCCATGGGCCTGCTTCTTGCGGGGTGTCAGACCGTGACTGTCCAGGCGGACGACAAGACCGGCCCGACCACGAAACTCGAAATCACCGGCATCCTGGATGACCATGGCAATCCCGACCCGGTCTTCAACGACAGCAGCTGCTGCAACCGCCGCCGAAGTGTTCCCGATCTGGCGCCCCTGACGATTGCAGCTTCGGCCGAGGACCCCGAAAGCGGTGTGCGCGACATTGCCGTCTGGATCTGGGCCATCAAGCGGTGCCGCTACGACGACAGCACGGCAGATTTTCAGATCACGCAATCGACCGTGGCCGCTGCAGGCACGGCTTCGGGGACGTACCCACCCGGCAGTTCCGCGCCGCTCAGCCGCAGCTCGACGGCAACCGTTCGCATGGCCGACACGCCCTATGGCGCCTGCAACCCCAAGACCGTCACTGACGCCAGTGGCCAGACGCGCGTGGTTGCCGCGCAGCCGACGGGCTTTTGCGGCCGCAGGGTCTTCATCGTCACGCAGAACGGCAACGCCTATCAGGGCTCGAGCAAGGGCGTGCTGTTTACGACCGGGCCCTTCGGCACGAACAATCAGCCCTGCAGCGAAATCCCCAACTGAACGCATCGGCGACGGCTTCCCCAAAACGCAGCGCTGGCAATCGCCGCGACGTCGGCTATCGTCACCGCTTCAGGCGACCGGCCGGCCCGCACACAACCGCCGAGAACAACAGCGAAGGAGCCCCATGAGCACCGTATCCCCGCCTCAGAACCCGGAAGCCGATCCGCGTGTCAAAGCCGTGTTCGACGACATTCGCACCACCCGAAAATCCGACTTCATCAACAATATGTGGCTGTGGCTCGCCTTCGATCCGGAGCTCCTGGAACAGACCTGGCGCGACGTGAAGACGGTGATGGCAACGCCCTCGGCGCTCGATCCGCTGGTCAAGGAGATGCTCTATATCGCCGTCTCCGTCACCAATGGCTGCGGCTACTGCGCCCATTCCCATACGGCGGCGGCAAGGGCGAAAGGCATGACCGACGCCGAGCATGCGGACCTGCTCAGGGTAATCTCGCTTGCCGCCCGCACCAACCAGTTGGCGACGGCGCTGCAGGTGCCTGTGGATACCGCCTTCGACAAGACAAAAGATTAGTCCGCGCGACCAAGAATAAGCGGTCTCGAAATCGCCTGTCTTTCCACAGGCTTGGTGCGGCTGGCGCAGAAAACGGAATAAAAGAAGAACATCCTTTCTGGCCTTTCCCCACCGAATCACTACATTGAGCCGCATGATGAGTGGTTTCGACGATATTCCCTTCTTCGACGAGGAGCCGGCGCCGCGCAAGCAGCAGCCCGCCCCCGCAGGTATTCCGGCAACGGGCGGCATCGCCGCGCGCGCCATGGCGGCGCGCGATCGCGCCCAGCCGCGCCCGGACTATCTCTCCGGCCTCAACCCGGAACAGTCCGAAGCGGTCGAGACGCTCGATGGCCCCGTGCTCGTGCTTGCCGGCGCCGGCACCGGCAAGACCCGGGTGCTGACGACCCGCATCGCCCATATCATTTCGACCAACCGCGCCTTTCCCTCGCAGATCCTGGCGGTGACCTTCACCAACAAGGCGGCACGCGAGATGAAGGAGCGCATCGGCGTGCTCGTCGGCCATGCGGTCGAAGGCATGCCCTGGCTCGGCACCTTCCACTCGATCGGCGTCAAGCTGCTGCGCCGCCACGCCGAGCTCGTCGGCCTGCGTTCCGATTTCACCATTCTCGACACAGATGACGTGGTGCGGCTGATCAAGCAGCTCATCCAGGCCGAAGGCATCGACGACAAGCGCTGGCCGGCCAAGCAGTTTGCCGGCATGATCGACGGCTGGAAGAACAAGGGCCTCGATCCCGCCCAGATCCCCGAGGGAGACGCCCGCGCCTTTGCCAACGGCAAGGGCCGCGAACTCTATGCTGCCTACCAGAACCGGCTCTTGACGCTGAACGCCTGCGACTTCGGCGATCTTCTTTTGCACCCGATCCGCATCTTCCGCATGCATGCGGATGTGCTGAAGGACTATCACGACAAGTTCCGCTACATTCTCGTCGACGAGTACCAGGACACCAACACGGCGCAGTACATGTGGCTGCGGCTGCTTGCCCAGCGCCCCAAGGGCGTACCGCAGAACGTCTGCTGCGTGGGCGACGACGACCAGTCGATCTATGGCTGGCGCGGCGCGGAAGTGGACAATATCCTGCGCTTCGAAAAGGATTTCCCGGGCGCCAAGGTGATCAAGCTTGAGCGCAACTACCGCTCGACCGAGCACATTCTGGGCGCTGCCGGTCACCTGATCGCCCACAACGAGGGCCGCCTCGGCAAGACGCTCTTTACCGACCGCACCGATCCGGATGATGAGAAGGTGCAGGTGCACGCCGCCTGGGATTCCGAAGAGGAAGCCCGCGCCGTCGGCGAAGAGATCGAGCAGTTGCAGCGCAAGAGCCACAAGCTCAACGACATGGCGATCCTTGTGCGCGCCTCGTTCCAGATGCGCGAATTCGAAGACCGCTTCGTCACGCTCGGCCTCAACTACCGCGTCATCGGCGGCCCGCGCTTCTACGAGCGCCTCGAAATCCGCGATGCCATGGCCTATTTCCGCCTCGTCTGCCAGCCGGCCGACGATCTGGCCTTCGAGCGCATCGTCAACACGCCGAAGCGCGGTCTTGGCGACACCACCGTGCGCACGCTGCACGACTATGCCCGCGCCCGCGACATCCCGATGCTGGCGGCGGCCTCCGAGATCATCGAGACCGACGAGCTGAAGCCGAAGGCGCGCAAGGCACTGTTCGACGTCGTCACCGATTTCCGCCGCTGGCAGAGCCTGCTTGAAACGACCGTGCACACCGAGCTTGCCGAGCAGATCCTCGACGAGAGCGGCTATACGGCCATGTGGCAGAACGACAAGACGGCGGAAGCCCCCGGACGGCTGGAAAACCTGAAGGAACTCATCCGCTCGATGGAAGCCTTCGAGAGCCTGCGCGGCTTCCTCGAACACGTCGCTCTCGTCATGGATGCCGAGCAGAACGAGAACCTCGATGCCGTCTCGATCATGACGCTGCACTCGGCCAAGGGCCTGGAGTTCGATACCGTCTTCCTGCCCGGCTGGGAGGAAGGCCTGTTCCCGCACCAGCGCGCGCTTGATGAGGGCGGCCGCTCCGGCCTTGAGGAAGAACGGCGCCTCGCCTATGTCGGCATCACCCGCGCCAAGCATCGCTGCCACATCTGGTTCGTCTCCAACCGCCGCATCCACGGCCTCTGGCAGTCGACCATGCCGTCACGCTTCCTCGAGGAGCTGCCGCTCGCCCATGTGGACGTGGCCGAGAATGAACAATCCTATGGCGGCTATGGTCGTGGCGGCTACGGCCAGTCGCGCTTCGACAAGGCTGATCCCTTCCAGAACAACTACTCCACGCCCGGCTGGAAGCGCGCCCAGCAGCACCGCTCCGACGCCACCCGAGACAACTGGGGCACCCGCTCCGGCCACGCGGTCGAGCGCATCGGCTACGGCGAAAGCGGCCCGCGCGGCCGCACGATCGACGGCGAGCTGGTGGCGAAATCGACGGCCACCGAACCCTCGCGTTTCTCGGTCGGCGACCGCGTCTTCCACATGAAGTTCGGCAACGGCAACATCGCCGCCATCGAAGGCAACAAGCTCACCATCGACTTCGACCGCGCCGGCCAGAAGCGGGTGCTGGATGGATTTGTGGAGAAGGCGTGAGGAGGTCGAAGCCCTCCTCACGTGCACTCCCTATGGACTGCACAACCATCGATCTCATGGCGCCAACCGGCGAAGTGCAATAATATTGCGGGCACAATTCTCGCGTTTGAACGAAACCATGTACCGATCTCCCTCGACGCAAAGTGGGTGGAGACATGTCCTGGACGAGCGCTGTTCGCAGCCTGCTGGAGCTGGGCGCCGCAAATGCTGCGGAGGGTGACCGTGAAGGCATCCTCGTCGCGAATGTCGCGGCCTGTGTGATCGTCGTCACCACCACGAGCTTTGCCCTCATCTACGCACTCTATGGCGAGCCGAGCCTCATTCCCCTCGTCTATGCCAATCTCGCGCTAGCCGTCGCGGCAGCCATGACTCCGCTTTTTCATCGCTTCGGCCGCGTCGCGTCAGGGCTTTGGGAATTCGGCATCTGCGTGGTGGTCCTCGTCTGGATCGCCTCCTATGTCGGCCGGGACTCCGGCGTCCTGCTGACGCTGCTCGGCGTGACGCCGGTCGCCTTCGCGATCCTCGGGTTTCAAAACATCGCACTGGTGACGGTCCTCAGCGCCATGGCTGCAATCACGGTCATCGCCGCATCCATCGCGTTTCCTCAGGCGCGGGCGGGTGTCTATGACGACACCCGTTTCCTGCAACTCCTCCATTCGTCGTCGATCATCACCCTCACGCTCATGTGCTTCGCAACGATCTACTATGCCTTCCAGATGGCGAGAGAGGCGCAGGGGCGGCTCGCCCGCCTGATGACGTCGATCATGCCGGACGAGATCGTGGCGCGCCTGCTGCGGAACGAGCGTGAAACGATCATCGACGAATTCGAGCATGCGACTGTTGTCCTGATCGACATCGTCCAGTTCGTGGCCCTGTCAAACAGCCTGGGGCCGGAACGGACGGTCAACCTGCTCAACGAGCTCTTCAGCGAGTTCGATTGCCTGGCCGCAGCAACCGGTGTCGAAAAGATCAAGACCGTCGGCGATGCCTATCTTGCGGTGGCGGGCGTGCCCGCCCGGCACCCCACGCCCGAGAAGGCGGCGGCAGTGTTCGGCTTCGGCGCCATCGCCGCGGCCCGCGAGATCGGCGAACGCCATGGCGTCGTCCTCAAGCTGCGCGCTGGCATGGCCTCGGGATCGGTAACGGCTGGCGTGCTTGGGCGAGCGAAATACGCCTATGATATCTGGGGTGCACCCGTGAACCTTGCCGCGCGCCTGGAAGCGATCGGCAAGCCCGGCTGCATCACCACCACCGCAGAAATCAGGCAGCGACTAGGCGAGTCTTTCCTGTTCATTTGCTCTGGCCGCGAGGACATCAAGGGCTTCGGCCCGACCGAGATCTGGACCACGCGGATGCCGGATCCCGATGCATGTGTCCCTGGCATCCGCGCGCACACGGCGACGTAAGCAGCCGCAGGGAGAGCCCTCAGACCGCCTTGCGATAAACGAGAAACCCCGACTTCTCCGCCACCTTGTCGTAAAGTGTCATCGCCGTCTCGTTGGTCTCGTGCGTCATCCAGTAGACGCGTGGCGCGCCGACGGCACGTGCCGCCTCATAGACGCCCTCAATCAGCGCTCGTCCGACGCCCTTGCCGCGGGCTTCCGCATTGGTGAAGAGGTCCTGCAGGTAGCAGTTCGGCTGGATCATCGTCGTGCTGCGGTGGAAGAGATAATGCGTGAGCCCGATCAGCCGCCCTTCGCTCTCCGCCACCAGCGCATGCACCGGCTCGTAGGCGTCGAAAAAGCGCGACCAGGTCATGGCGGTGATCGCCGGGTCCAGCGCGGTTTCGCCGGAGCGGCCGTAGAAGGCGTTGTAGCCGTCCCAGAGCGGTAGCCATTGTTCGTAGTCGGTCCGGGTTATCGGGCGGATGTGAAGCTTGTCGGTCATTTGTCGGTCCTGTGATCGATTGGATGGAGCGGCACTGCGGCCCCTAGTGTTTGGTCATCGCGGCGGTGATTGCCTGAACGTCGGTCATGATCGCATCGCCCATGAAGGCGATGTTTTCCATCGCGCGCTCGCCGGCCTCGTGGTGGCCTGCCCCGCAGGCGTCGCGCACGACGACGGGCACCAGGCCGAGATCGGTCGCATGACGCACGGTCGGGTCGATGCCGATTTCCGTGGCGATACCGCAGATGGCGAAGGAAGTAAGCCCGAGGTCGCGCAGGATCATGGCGAGCGGCGTGCCCTCGAAGGCAGAAAACGTGATCTTGTCGAGGATCGCCTCATCCTCGCGAGGGGCAAGTTCCGGCACCAGCTCGAAGCCCGGCGTGCCGCGCAGGAACCAGGGGTGCACAGCATCCGGATCATCGGTGCGCTGCCAGCCCATTGCCTGGCGCAGCTGGAAGGCGCCCATCAGCGGCTTCGGCATCGACAGATGCCGCAGAAAGATCACCGGAAACCCGCCGGCCCGCGCAGCGTCCAGCACCTTCAGCACCTTGGAAAGCACCGCCGGGCCGTTCTTGACCTGATTGGTAATCCCCACCTGCATGTCGTAGACGATGAGCGCCATCCGCTCCGGCCGGCAGAAATCCTCAAGCGTCTTTCCGATTTCCAGTTTCGCGGCCATGACATCTCCTCCGGGCGCCTCCTCTGGCGCCCCTCTCCCGGCAACATCGCGCGCCGGGAATGTGGCGCGGGAGAAGGAGGCTTGCAAGACGGTTTCGGCCGCCTCGCGCAACTAATCGGATGCCTGGCGGAAATCGCGGCAACCGGAGCCCGGCTTGCCCGGAACATGGATCAATCGCGCTCGTTGCGCAGCCGCGCCTTCTCCATCAGCGCCAGCACCTCTTCGTCTGCCGTCTGCTCGAAATTGCGGTAGTACAGGCCGACGGCACGGAAGGCGAAGGGCGTGGCGAGGCAGACGATGCGATCGACCTGGCTGCGCAGTTCGGTAAGTTCGCTTTTCGGCGCCACCGGAACGGCAAGCACGAGGCGCCCCGCCCCCATTCGCCGCAGCGCCTTGATCGCCGCCCGCACGGTGCCGCCGGTGGCGATACCGTCGTCGACGAGGATTACATCACGGCCCCGGGCCGACGCCGGCGCGCGGTCGCCGAAATAGAGCGTGCGGCGGCGCAGGATCTCGGCGCGCTGGCGCTCCGTTTCGGCCTCCAGATAGCCTTTCGGCGGACGGACCAGCCGGATCGCCCGACGGTTGAGTACCAGTTCCGGCTCCTCGCCATCGACCAGACCGCCCAGACCGAATTCCTCATGCCCAGGCGCGCCGATCTTGCGCACGATCAGGATTTCCAGCGGCGCCGCAATATGGACGGCGATTTCATAGGCGACCGGAACGCCTCCGCGCGGCAGCGCCATGACGAGCGGATCGTCAAGCCCCTCGTCTTCGACCGCGCGCGCCAGCTGGCGCCCGGCATCCGCCCTGTCCTCGAAGAGCCACGTTGCCGTGAACATGTCGCCTCTCCCGGTTCGTCCTGCTGCGTGAGTATCGGGCCCTGAAAACAAGGCGCGCGCATGCCTGGCCCGAGGCTCGGATCGCGCCGCCCGAAGGGCCTCACCCCGGGGCTGCGGGCGGTACCGTTCATGCACGCCTCTTCGCCTGCCGGCGTGCCGCCCCACGGTTGATCGGGCGCCGCTGTGAACAACCGTGCCAATCCCGACCAATCGCTAAAATTGCAACGGATTTCGCCGGGTTTCGTTAAGGCGCCATCGCTACCAATTGGCGTCACATATCTGGCTGAGACGCAAGCCGCCTTTGTTGATTTTAGCACGACAGGCCGTTTCGAAATGAGCTTTCTCCCTGCCATATCGATCATCGCTCTTCTGGCGATGCTCCCGGTGCTGATTTCCCTGCGGGCCTCCATGGTCGAGGGGGGCACGGATTTTGCAGCCGCCTGCGCCATCGCAGCGGCGGCAACGCTGTTTCTGATGCTGTCCGAGATCCCGGCGCTGCGGCCGTTGTCGCTGATCGGCATCGTCTTTCTCATTGGCGCCTGTCTTTTCGTGCTCTCGGGCTTTCACCGGGCGCTCGGCGTCCTCCGGCCGATGTCGACGCCGCTGGTCGCTGCCGCCTCGATTTCGGCCGTCGTGGTGCTGATTGCCGCCTTCGGCCCGCACAGCGCGACATTGCACGCACTGTCGGCCGTCGGCATCGCCGCCGCCTTCGTGCTGATCATCGCCGTCTGTTCGCAGCACCGGCGCGCAGCGCCCGGGCCGATCGAGCGCCTCTGCGTCATCGGCTGCGCCGCCATCGGCTGTTCCGCTCTGATCGCGGTCACGATTTTCTCGCCGATCGCCCACGGGACCGCCGAAACCCCGCTTGCGTCGGCCAGCTGGGACTTCGCCTGCGTCGTGCTTAGATATTTCTACCTGCCTGTGTTGTTCCTCGGCGTGATCCTGATGATCCAGAACCGGGTGATCGCCGACCTCAAGAGCGCCATTGCCCGCGATGAGTTGACGGGCGCCCTGTCGCGCCGCGCGCTGCTCGACCTCGGACAGCGGGCGCTGGCAGTGGGTTTTGCGCGCCAGAGACCCGTCACCTTCCTGCTGCTCGATCTCGATTATTTCAAGCAGATCAACGACCGCTACGGCCATGCGGTCGGCGACACGGCGCTCGGCCACTTCGCCGGCACGGTCGCCGCCTGTCTCGGCGGGCGCGGCACGCTCGGGCGCATCGGCGGCGAAGAGTTCGGCATCGTCCTGCCCAATCACTCGGAAGATGCCGCCTTTGCGGTGGCTGAGGAGATCGGTCGCACGGTGCGCGATACGCCGATCGGCCGCTTCGACCGCCCGATCCGGCTGACAGTGAGCATTGGCCTTGCCGAGGCCGAGCCCGGCGATACGATCAGCGACATCATGATCCGCGCCGACATGGCGCTCTACGACGCCAAAGCCGACGGCCGCGACCGCTGCACCATCGCCGGCCGCTTCCAGCCCGAGGCCAGCGCACGGGCGCTTGCCGCCGCCGCCGCGCAAATGCGCGCTGCCGACCACCGAAACCTCGAGCCGCAGCTTCTTCGCGGCACCGGTTGAGCCGGCACGCCTTGTAAAGCCAATTCCCGAACCTATGTGAACCTGGCTGCCCGAGCGCATGCCTTCCCGGGGATTGCCTCGGCAAAAACATGCGTCAATTCAAAATGCTACGGCGACCTTGCGTGAGACGTCAGGCGCTGCAGGAGGACATCCATGTCGCGTTCGCTTCGTGCGCTCTTTTTTGCCGGCCTTGCCATAGCCGCCACAGCCCTGCCCGCTCGCGCCGAAACAGTCGGCGAAGTCGGGGTCGACTGGCTCGGCAACGACATCATGATCGATGCCGTGAGCGACCCGAAGATCAAGGGTGTGACCTGCCACGTGACCTATTTCGACCGCAGCGTCATCGACCGGCTGAAGAACGGCAACTGGTTCGAGGATCCGTCGAACAATTCGATCGCCTGCCGGCAGACCGGCGCGATCGAAATCGGCGACATCGATCTTTCCAAGGAAGGCGAGGAAGTGTTTCGCGCCGGCTTGTCGCTCGTCTGGAAGAACCTGCTCGTCACACGGATCTACGACCGAAGGAACGATACGCTGATCTATCTGGCGCATTCGCGCGAATTGACGGATGGCTCTGCCAAGATGTCGATCACCACCATTCCGCTCTACGGCCAGACGGTCAATTGGCAGAACGGCAAGCCGCAGTAGGAGCGGTCCCTGCCGCCGGCATCGGCGTGCAAGGCGATCGGTCAAAGGTTGAAAGCGCCCGCCGCTTTGCGGGCGCTTCCGAAACCTCTTCGGTGCGAAACAGGGAGAAGTCTGGGAGCAACCCGTTCCGCTTTTGTAAGCACCTGACGTTCCGTGCGTTCACACAAACCTACGTGAACTCCCTGGCGCATTCATGCCAAATCGAATTTCCGCTTTCAACGTTTCCACTTCACCGCGGGGTGATCTAGTAGGCCGTCGGCGGAACGATGCCCTGGTAGTAGTCGCCATCACCGCCCTGGTATCCACCATAGGGGTTGCGATCACGGTAGACCGGCGTCGGCGCCGGCGCCGACATTCTGTTGATGCTGCCCGTCGACATCGTGTCAACCGAAGCGCTCGGCCGCTTCATTGGCGTCATCATCTTGTGTGTGTTCTGCGTTCCGGGAGGATTGTTGACGTCGATGCCCTGGTAATAGCTGTCGGCCAGGGCCGGTCCGGCGATGACCATCGTAACGGAGAGCACGGCGGCGAGTTTCCTGAGAGAGATTGTCATAGGTTCAACTCCTGTTGACGGGACCAGGCACCCGGCCTCCGTTCGGGCACCCGGCAACACCGGTAAAGTAGTACAAGTAACCCGCCCAGCCACTTGACGTTTTGTCACAATGGCATCGCCCAAGCGTGAAGTTCATTGCCGAAGTTTAACTTGACCGTATCGTTCCAGTACGTGCGGAAACGGTCTGAAAACACGCCGAAACGCAAGAAAGCCCCGGCGCCGATGCACCGGGGCTTTCTCAGATAAGGAACAAGCTTGCGTCAGGCGGCCTGGGCCAGCTCGTCGGCAATGACGGTATCGAGGTTGAGGAAGCAGACCATGGTCTTTTCCAAAGCGACGATGCCGCGGCAGAAGGCGCGCTGCGCTTCCGGGATGATCTCCGGCGCCGGCTGCAGCGCCTCGCTCTTGATCGTCATCATGTCCGAGACCTGCTCGACCAGGAGGCCAACGAGCTTGCCGGCGATGTCGGTGACGATGATCGCCGAGCGCTCGGACGGCTCGGTCATCTTCATGCCGAGGCGGGCCGCCATGTCGATGACCGGGATCACCGCGCCGCGCAGGTTGATGAGGCCGAGCACGTAGGGCGGCGTATGCGGCATCGGCGTTACCGGCGCCCAGCCGCGGATTTCGCGGATCGCCATGATATCGATGCAGAATTCCTGGTCGCCGAGGTGGAACGACACGATTTCGAGATAGGCGCCGGACTGCTTGATTGCGTTGCTCATGTTCAGAATTCTTCCCAGTTTTCACCGGAGGCCGTCGTTGACGGCACCGAGCCCGGTTTGTTGCCGAATGCGCCCGCAAGCTTGCCCATCAGGGCCTTGGCGGGAGATGGAGTTGGAAACGAGGCCATTTTGGCAGCGCCGATCTTGCGCAGCGGCACCGCTTCACTGGTGCCCTTGGCTGCCGGCCGCTGAACGGCTGAAACCGAAGGTGTTTTCGTCTGCACCGGCGCAGCGGTCCTCGCCGCGGGCGTCACAGGCGCCGGCGCCGCCGTCGGCATGGCGCGCTGCATCGTGTGCCCTTCGCGGAACTGGCCGACGAGGTCCGTCAGGCGTTCGGCGTCCTGCGCCAGCGTGTGGCTGGAGGCATTGGTCTGTTCGACCATGGCGGCGTTCTGCTGCGTCATCTGGTCGAGTTGGCCGACGGCCGTGCTGATCTCGTTGAGACCCGTCGACTGTTCGCGCGCCGCCATCACGATCGCGGTCATCAGTTCGTTGATGCGCGCGACATCGGTGCCGATCCGCCCGAGCGCCTCGCCGGTCGCCTGCACCAGCTTGACACCGGTGCCGACCTCGCTGCCGGAGCGGCTGACGAGCGCCTTGATGTCCTTGGCGGCACCGGCGGCGCGCTGCGCCAGCTCGCGCACTTCCTGCGCCACGACCGCAAAGCCCTTGCCGGCTTCGCCCGCGCGCGCCGCCTCGACGCCGGCATTGAGCGCCAGAAGGTTGGTCTGGAAGGCGATCTCGTCGATGACGTTGATGATCTTGCCGATTTCGTTCGAGGCACCCTCGATGCGGGCCATGGCGGCGATCGCCTGGCCGACGATGCGGCCGGACTCCTCGGCATTGGTGCGGGTCTGGTCGACCATCTGGCTCGCCTCTTCGGCGCGCTGGGTCGCGGTGCGGACCGTCACGGTGATTTCGTCGAGGGCTGCCGAGGTCTGCTCCAGCGAAGCGGCTTGCCGCTCGGTGCGGCGCGCCAGGTCGTCGGCCGCCGTGCGCATCTGCCGCCCGTTGGATTCGATCGAAAGCGCATTGTCCTTGACGCTCGAAAGCACCACGCGCAGCCGCTCGACCGTCTGGTTGAAGTTCTGCCGGAGCTGGTCGAGATTGCCGTCGAACGGTCGGTCGATGGCAACGGCAAGGTCACCCTCGGCAAGCTGGGTCAGCGCGCGGCCGAGATTGTCGATCGCCGCCTGGATGCGGCGCACCGCCTCCTCGCGTTCCTGCTGCTGCTGTTCGCGTTCCTTCTCGATCTCGCGGCGGCTGTGGGCAGCACTCTGTTCGAGAGATTGCTTTTCGATTGCCGACAGGCGGAAGAGGTCGACGGAGCGCGCCATGGCGCCGATTTCATCGCCGCGGTCGAGCGCTTCCAGCTTGGTCGAAAGTTCGCCCTTCTGGATCCGCTGCATGCCATCGCGCAGGGAGAGAATGCCGCGCCTGAGCGTGCTGCCATGGAACCAGAGCAGATAAAGCAGCGTCGCCATGGCGATGAGGCCGGAGGCGAGCTGAAGCTGGAACGCCTCGTCGGAGGTGGCGCGCGCCTCGGCAACGCGCGTCTGAACCAGCGTCGTTGCCGCTTCGGAAAGGCCGGCGAGCGCCGTGGCGACCCGTTCGCCGGCACCGTCGATCGCGTCGTCGATCTTGCCGAAGTCGTCAGCCGAAGCCTTGCCTTCGATCAGTGCCTTCAGGTCCGTTCCGATCGCCTGGCGCAGTTCCGCCACATCGGCGTCAAAGGTCGAAAGCGCATCGCTGCCGCCAATGAGGCCGGCAAGCGCCTTGATATCGCTCGATTTCGTCTCAAGCAGTTTCAGGATCTCGGCGATGCTGGCGGCGCGCGCCGGCTGGATCGCGCCCTCCTCGCGGTCGATGATGCTGTCCATCGCATTGAGCACGAGATTGGTGGTCGCAAGCCGGACCTCGTCGACCGTGGTCAGCCCGTTCTGCGCGGCGAGCGCGCCCTGCAGGGCATCGTTCGCCTGCCGGCCCTCGTACCAGGCGACCCCGAGCACGGAGCCAAACCCGACGAAAGCGGCACCGGCAAGCGTTGCCAGCCGCTGGCTTACGGAAAGATTGCGCTTCAATGGGGAAGATGCGGCGGTCATAGACATTCCATGCTCACGGACCCGGCGCGGGCCGGATCCTCCGTTAGGATCGATGCGGAAAACCGGGCTCGATCAAACCGGATGACCTCATGTCATGTCGGAGCACAACGCTCCCCCGCACTGGAAAAACACTGTCAAACAGACCTTAAACATTCGCTAAGGCGCCTCGCCGATCCCCAGGGAAAACGCCTTATTTTCGAGATCGCGCATATTTACTGCAAGCGCCGGTTTTCCCGGCATTTAAGCGCACAATCCATCAGCACGCCGGGTGCCGGTTTTGACACCGA
This sequence comes from Ensifer sp. Root954, assembly GCF_001429005.1. Taxonomy (NCBI): domain Bacteria; kingdom Pseudomonadati; phylum Pseudomonadota; class Alphaproteobacteria; order Hyphomicrobiales; family Rhizobiaceae; genus Ensifer; species Ensifer sp. Root954. The sequence continues at coordinate 212,282 of NZ_LMJM01000025.1, read as the reverse complement.
TCTCGTGACAGGCCCAGACAGACCCACGGTCCGCCGGCAGCGCGCCCGCTTCCCCTTGCCGCCCGAACTGTTATGATGACGCCATGAACACGAAGACCGAGCGCTCGATCCGCCTTCCTCTGGTCGCAACGCTTGCGGCCGCGATCGCCGTCGTGCTGCTGCTTGCCTTCCGCGGCTGGATGGAAAACGGCGCCGAGATGTTCCTGGCACTCGCCCAGTCCGGCCTTTCCTGGTGTTTTTAGCGCGGCCACGCTTCTAAGTTTTGCCCCTTACCCTTACCCTAACCCTCTCCCTGCTTGCGGGAAGAAGGGACGAGAGCGAGCGAAACGTCGCCGTGCGGTTCTTCTGCGGTGGGTGTTGGCGCACTGAGGCTCATTGTCGGAGCGGGAGGTAGCCGTGCGGTCCCTTCTCCCCGTCACGACGGAAGGTCGCGGCAGCGGGATGAGTGGCAGCCGCCCGACAAAATGCTCGCCCCGCTGCCACAACCTGCGGCAATTGTCCCATTTGCGCGGAGTCCGTGAAGGCGGTATCAAGGGCCTATCAACCGGACACGGCCGTCTTCGGCCCCAACAAAATCGGTAGCACGCATGAAAACCATCCGCATCGTCCTCTGGGCCGCCGTCGTCGTCATGGCGGGCATCCTGGGCTGGCTGACCTATGAAATGACCCAGTCGAAAGAGCAGGCCGCCTCCGGCCCGTTCGGCGTGCCCTTCACGCTGGTTGCCCAGGACGGCAAGGAAATCACCGAGAAGGCCTTCATCGGCAAGCCGACCGCGCTCTTCTTCGGCTTCACCCATTGCCCCGAGGTCTGCCCGACGACGCTGTTCGAGATGAACGGCTGGCTGTTAAAGGTCGACCCTGAAGGCAACAAGCTGCAGGCCTATTTCATCACCGTCGACCCCGAGCGCGACACGCCGGAAATCCTCGGCCAGTACGTCTCCAATGTCTCCAAGCGCATCACCGGCATTTCCGGCCCGGCCGACAAGGTCATGGAGATGGTCAAGGGCTTCCGCGTCTACGCCAAGAAGGTGCCGGTCGATGCCGCCAAGCCTGATGGCGAGTACACCATGGACCACACCGCATCGGTCTTCCTGCTTGACGCCGACGGCAAGTTCTCCGGCACGATCGCCTACGAGGAGAACCCGGAGACCGCGGTCAAGAAACTGGAAAACCTCACCAAGGGCTGAGCCCTCGATCGTGACCGCGAAGATGCAAGCGCCGGCCCCGTCCGGCGCTTTGCCTTTGTGGGGCAATCGTGATAGCGCACAGCACACGATTGCCGACGCTTGGCGCACCCTTCCACGGTTTGATGCGGGCGGCGGATTTCCCAGCCGAAGGACGGACCCTTGAGCGAGATCAGACTTTTCGTCACCACCACCGAAAAGCAGGCGGAAGCCGTGCTCGACCGCATGAGCGAGGTCTTCGGCGAAGAAGACTATGCCATCGGCACGACTGAGGTCGACGAGAAGCGCGACATCTGGGAAGCCTCGATCTACATGATGACCGTCGACGAGGAGAGCGTGAACGAACGCCTCACTGAAGCGCTCACGCAAGACTTCGGCCATCTTCCGATCGAGCGCGAAGTGCTGCCCGATATCGACTGGATCGCCAAGTCGCTTGAGGGTCTGGCGCCGGTTCGCGCCGGCCGCTTCGTCGTTCACGGCTCGCATGACCGCGACAAGGTCAAGACCGGCGAGATCGCGATTGAGATCGATGCCGGCCAGGCCTTCGGCACCGGCCACCACGGCACCACAGCCGGCTGCCTCGAAGTGCTCGCCTCGGTCGCCCGCACCCGCACCGTGAAGAACGTGCTCGATCTCGGCACCGGCAGCGGCGTGCTGGCGATCGCCGCCTGGAAACTGATGCATGTACCGGTGCTCGCCACCGACATCGACCCGATCGCCACCCGCGTGGCGGAGGAAAACGCCCGGGTCAACGGCGTCGTCACCGGCATGACCTTTGCGACCGCCCCTGGCTTTCACTCGACAGCCTTCAGCTCCAACGGCCCCTTCGACCTCATCATCGCCAACATCCTTGCCCGCCCCTTGATGAAGATGGCGCCGCAACTCGTCGCCAACCTTGCCCCTGGCGGCTCGGTGATCCTCTCGGGCATCCTTGCCGAACAGCGCTGGAAAGTGCTCGCCCATTACAACGGCCAGCACCTGCGCCACGTGCGCACCATCTGGCGCAACGGCTGGGTAACGATCCATCTGGAGAAGTGAGGCGCTTCACACGGAGGTGACACATCGACGGCAGACTTCAATGAGAAGCTGCCGACACCGAGGTGCGCGGCCTACCCCCTTGCCGGACCGGAGGACGGAGCGATAAGCGCTCCTGCTTTGCGGAAGCCACTCAGCCAAAGTTCCGCATCTTCAGGCAAGGCGCACATCTTCGCCGTGTTTCGCGCATAGACTTCCGTGTCAAACGCTTGCGGCATTGCGTGCATTATGGCTGCCGCCTCCTCGGCTCGGCCAAGCTGGGCCAGACACGCCGCCTGGTTCAGCCTGAAGAAGATCGGCGGATCGATAAGGCTTCCGTAGGCTGCCAGCGCCGCATCGAACCGGCGCACCAGATAGTGGCAATCGCCCAGACTGGAGAGGAACGCCGGCGGCAGGAGCGGCTCGAACTTGCAGCCCCGTTCGACAAGAGCCAACCCTTCTTCGTGTAGCCCCGCATAGGAAACGATCATGCCTCGGGCAACGAGACCGTTGATATCGCGCGGGCTCATCGAGATCGCGATGCCCGAGTAGCGCATGGCGTCGTCAACTCTCCCGACCAACAGCAAGCAGGCGGCAACGGTGGAAAGCACGAATGGATCGTTCTTGTCGGCAGCGATTGCTCGCGCTGCGAACTCCTGGCACTCGGCCTCAAGCTTGGCATCCGTCGCCGCGTTCGGCTCGCTGAACCGCCAATAGGCATAAAGCAGCGCCAGCGAGGCGAGTGCGGGCGCATAGGCCGGGTCGAGGACAATCGCCTGCTGCATGTGTTCGCGCGCACCCGGTTCGTCTCCATTGCGCCAGGCGGCCCCTGCCCGCAGCCACGATGTATAGGCAGAGATGTTCGTCTTGGCGCTCCTGGCACGAACGACACCCGCAACCTCTTGCAGATTGAAGAACAGCCGCGCGACGATCGCCTCCACGATTTCATCCTGAACCGCAAAGATGTCGGCCATTTCGCGATCGAACCGCTCGGCAAAGACGTGTGCACCGGTCTGTGCTTCGATCAATTGCACCGAGGCGCGCAGGCGCTGGCCGGCCAGCCGGACACTGCCTTCAAGCACGAAGTCTGCGCCGAGTTCTTGCCCCACGTTCGCCGCGTTTACCGATTGCCCCCTGTAACTCGAGGTGGTGTTTCTGGCGACGACAGAGAGATTTCGGAATCGGCTCAACTCGGTGATCATGTCCTCGGTAATGCCGTCGGCGAAGTAGTCCTGGTCCGCATTACCCGACATGTTTGTGAAGGGAAGAACCGCGATGGTGGTAAATTCCTTGCCGCGGGAAGGCGGCACCCCCGCGAGCGGACGTGCCGTTTCCATCCCGAAGGTCCGGACGGGTGCCGCAATGTTCTTGAGCTGCACCAGTCCCAGATCCTTCATCACGACGGGGATTTTGCCTTGAATCTCATTGTGAACCTTTTCCGACATGCAGAGGCCACCGGGCTCGGCCAACGCCTCCAGCCGGGCGGCGATGTTGACGCCTTCGCCATAGATGTCGGAGCCCTCGCCGATCACATCGCCCATGTTGATGCCGATGCGGAGCAAGATCTGGCGAGATTCGGAAACGCCGGCATTCGCCTCCTTCATCTTTCGCTGGAGTTCAATGGCCGCCTCAGCGGCGTCCACCGCGCTGGCGAACTCAACCAGTACACCGTCACCCATCAATTTGACGATGCGTCCTCCGTGCGCCTTAACAACGGGATCGAGCACGTGGTTTCGTCGTTGCTTCAACGTTTCGTACGTTCCGGCCTCGTCGGCTTCCATCATGCGGGAGTAGCCGACCACGTCGGCAACGAGGATCGCAACCAAGCGACGGTGGATGGGCTTCTCGACCACGCTCCCAGCTCTCCTCCGGGTGATGCACCCCGTTCGGAAATCGAACGTCTCCCACAATATCGGATTATGACGTGCAGCTAAATCACCCCGCCGCACGCACGCGAATGCGGCGCGTCAGCCGCAAGGCAAAGTGGGAAAAACGAAAAGGCCGCCTCGTCCATCATGACGGGCGGCCTTTCGAAACTAAGGCGATGCCAGAGGCATCGCCTGCTGGTTGGCTTGTGGCCAACCATGCCCGCGAGCCTGAGGAGGAGGAGTGCTCGAGCGGGCGTCTACCGTTCCGAAGCTGACCACCCTTGAGGGAGGAGGAGAACAGAGTGACCAACTATTCTCGGAACCGCAGCTTTTTGAACCACCGGATGTTCGTCCGTGTTCGTTGAGGCGGCTTATAAACTATTATTCCGATAGAGAAAGAGTTTTCTGAGCATGGGTGCCATGCGCTGAGCGCATATGTATGGTAAATGAGCAATTGCCCTCCTATCAGGGTGCAACCGCAGCGTTGCGCGGGCCGGGGATCAGGCCACCCTGCAGGATATCGCCTCTTTCCCGGCAAGGGCGATTTCCGCTAACATAGCCCATCTTTTCCCGCGGTTTGCCGCTCAATCTACCGGAATTCCCTCATGTTTCAGTCATTTGAAGTCACCTCCACGCCGCAGTTCGGCAAGGAGCGCACCGAAGCCCTGCGCGCGTCCTTCGCAGCCCTCGGCATCGACGGCTTTCTCGTGCCGCGCGCCGACGAGTTCCAGGGCGAGTATGTGCCGGCCTCCTCCGAGCGCCTGTCCTGGCTCACCGGCTTTACCGGCTCGGCCGGCGTCGCCCTCATCACGCGGCGTGAAGCGGTCGTCTTCGTCGATGGCCGCTACGTCACGCAATTGAAGGAGCAGGTCGACGGCTCCGTCTTTACCGGCGGCGACCTCATCGGCGAGCCGCCGCATCTCTGGTTGGAAAACCATGGAGCCAAGGGCTTCAAGCTCGGCATCGATCCCTGGGTCCACACCGGCGCCGAAGTGCGCCGGCTGGAAAAGGCGCTCGCCGCCCTCGGCGGTTCGCTCGTCTTCCTCGATCACAACCCGCTCGACAGGATCTGGACGAACCGTCCGGCTGCCCCGCTCGGCAAGGTGACGATTCAGCCGATCGAACATGCGGGCACGCTTGCCAAGGACAAGATCGCGACGATCGCAGCCGGCCTTTCCAAGACGGGCGCCGAAGCCGTCGTGCTGACCGACCCCTCCTCCGTCGCCTGGACATTCAACATCCGCGGGTCCGACGTGCCTCACACGCCGCATCCGCTGGCCCGCGCCATCATCCATGCCGACGGCCGCGCCGAACTTTTCCTCGACAAGCGCAAGACCGGCATCGAGCAGGAGGCCTACCTCACCCAGATCGCCGACATCGTCGCACCGTCAACCTTCGACGACCGTCTGCGGGCTCTCGGCACCGCCGGCGCCTCCGTCATGATCGATCCCGATCTCGCCTCCTTCGCCATTTCCGAACTGATCCGCGCCAAGGGCGGCAAGGTCGTCGAAGCGGTCGATCCCGCCCGCCTGCCCCGCGCCCAGAAGAACACGGCCGAGATCGAAGGCTCGAGCCGCGCCCATCTGCAGGATGGTGCGGCCATGGTCGAGTTCCTCGCCTGGCTCGACAGCCAACAGCCCGGCACAGTCACCGAGATCGGTGCCACCAACCAGCTGGAAGCTGCCCGCGCCACCGTCGGCGAGCGCATGCAGAACCCGCTGAAGGACATCTCCTTCGACACGATCTCCGGCGCCGGCGCGCACGCGGCGATCATGCACTACCGCGTCACCACGGCCACCGACCAGGCAATCGAAGCGGGCACCATGTTCCTGATCGATTCCGGCGCGCAGTATATCAACGGCACCACCGACATCACCCGCACGGTCGCCGTCGGCGCCGTGCCTGAAGAGCAGAAACGCTTCTTCACCCTGGTGCTGAAGGGCATGATTGCGATAAGCACGGCGCGCTTCCCCAAGGGCTCGCGCGGCGTGGATCTCGACCCCTTGGCGCGCATCGCGCTCTGGAAGGCGGGCGCCGACTATGCCCACGGCACCGGCCACGGCGTCGGCTCCTATCTCTCGGTGCATGAAGGCCCGCAGCGCATCGCCCGTCTTTCGACGCAGGAACTGCTGGCCGGCATGATCCTTTCCAACGAGCCCGGCTACTACCGCCCCGGCGCCTTCGGCATCCGCATCGAGAACCTCATCGTGGTGCAGCCGGCAACGATGGTTGATGGCGGCGACCTGCCGATGCTCGGCTTCGACACGATCACCTACTGCCCGATCGATCGCCGCCTGGTGCTGCCGGCGCTTCTGACCGACGAGGAACTCGCCTGGCTCAACGCCTATCACGCCGAGACGCGCGAAAAGCTGATGCCGCTGCTGGCCAGCGACGAGACGCGCGCCTGGCTGAAGGCCGCAACGGAAGCGCTGTCACGCTGAGTCATGCTCTCTGCTGGGCTCCTGCTGTCGCGGGAGCCCATAAAACGAGCCGTCGCGCAGCCGATAGCGTGCTGCGCCCTCACCCGCCAGACCTTGGCTCCAGACGTCCTGGTCTCTCGTTCAGATGCCCAGAAGCTTCTTCGCTTCGCCAAGCGTTGCCTCCGAGGCGGCGTGGTCGCCAGCCTGGTGCTGTGCCTCACCCTTGGTGCGCAATTCCTTGACCTTGGCCATGTCGGCATCGGACAAGGAAGCGGTCTGCATGGCCGCATCGATCGCCTTCATCATGGTCGGGCATTGATTGGCAAAGGCCGTTGCCGGCGCAAGCGCCAGCAAAAGGGCAATAGAGATCCTGGTCAACATGGTCGCTCCTCCACTGCCGGGAGGCTTCATGCTGCGGTGACGTCGTACGCCACCTAACGAGGGGGGATATGTCCTGCCTCTCCGGCAACGGCAGAGATGATAGTCCAGGATGCGCGCGCCGCCAATCGAAACGGCGCAACACATCCGTCCACGGCTTCGCACACCACCGCGGACGGGCGTCCTACATCACCAGATGCCGGATCACCATGACCACCACCCAGCCGATGACGAGCATGCGCAGTGTTGAGAGATTCAGCCCAAGCGCGATGGCAAAGGCGACGAACATGGCAATCGTCACGTCGAGCCCGCCATAGACGAAGGCCGGCGCCACCAGCGTCGTCAGAACGGCTGCGGGAACGGCGTTGAGCGCCGCCTCCAGCCGCGGCGGGATCTCTTTCATCTGGGTGATCAGGATATAGCCGCCGACACGCGTCAGGAAGGTCGCAACGGCCGCCGCGATGATCAGGTAGATGAGGTTCAGGTGTTGCGGATCCATGTTCACGCCTCCTTCTCGACACCCGTCGGTGCCACTGCCCGCTCGCTTGGCGGCAGACAGGCGGCAAGAATGATGCCGGCTAGTGCTCCGATGCTGACATGCCATGGTGAGCCGACGAAATGCATGCCGGCGACGGATGCAAGCCCCGAGACGATGACGATCGGCAGGAACCGGTCACGCTTGCGGAAGCCCATGACGAGACCCATGAAATAGACCGGCAGCAGGACATCAAGGCCGATCGCCTTGGGGTCACCGATCATCTGTCCGAAGATCGCGCCGACCAGCGTGTTGATGATCCACGGGATGTAGATCACGAGACCGAAGCCGAGATACCAGGCAAAGGTGATCGGCAAGCCGCGCTCGCCACGCTTTTCGGTCTCGGCATATTGCGGATCGACCAGCAGGAAGAAGGCGAGGAACTTCTGCCCGAAGGTGAAGTGCCGGACATATTTGGCAATCGAGGCCGAATAGAGCACGTGGCGGAAGTTGACCGCAAAGACGGAGAGCACCACCAGCCAGGGCTGGACGTGGTTGCCGAAGAGCTCGATGCCGACCATCTGGCTGGCGCCGGCATAGACGGTCGCGCTCATGAACACCGCATCGGCAATGGTGAAGCCATTGTCGACCGCAAGCGCCCCGAACAGCGCACCGAAGGGCGATGCTGCCAGCATGATGGGAAAGCCGCCGCGGACCCCTTCCCAGAATTCATCTTTTTTCATGGAAACCTCCGCCGGCCGAGGCGATGACGCGCCACGCGGCCGGTGCCGGACTGATAGGCGCTTGCGCCCCCGGCAACAATTCAAATGCGCTGATACAATGATTGAATTTTATGATGCCTCGGCGAACGAGGCTTGAACAAAAGGCGCACCGATCAGGAAAACGATGCGCTTTATCGCTTGGAATAAGCTCCGGCGCGGGCCAGCCGCCCCTTACTTCTTGACCTGGAACGTATGCTCGATGCCGGGGAACGTGCGCGCCTTCACCTCGTTCGCATACTCCTCGGCCGCCTTCGAGATCGCCGGCGCCAACTCGGCGAAATGCTTGACGAAGCGCGGCTTGAAGTCGTTGAAGAGGCCGAGCATGTCGTCGGAGACGAGGATCTGGCCGTCGCAGGCAGGCGATGCGCCGATGCCGATCGTCGGCGAGCGCAACTCGGCCGTGAGCTCGCGGGCCACCGGCTCGACCGTGCCCTCGATGACGATGCCAAACGCTCCGGCATCGTCGATCGCCTTGGCGTCGCGGCGGATCTTTGCCACTTCCTTGTCGTTGCGGCCAACCGAGCGGTAGCCGCCGGTCGTGTTGACGAGCTGCGGCATCAGGCCGACATGGCCGAGCACCGGAATGCCGCGGCTGACGAGAAACTCGACCGTCTCGGCCATCTCCGCCCCGCCCTCGAGCTTCACTGCGCTGCAGCCGGTTTCCTTGAGGATACGCGCCGCACTGCGGAACGCCTGCTCCTTCGATTCCTGGTAGGAGCCGAAGGGCATGTCGATGACGACGCAGGCCTGCTGCGAGCCGCGCATGACCGCCTGGCCATGGGCGATCATCATTTCCAGCGTCACGCCGACGGTCGTGTCGAGGCCATAGAGCACCATGCCGACGGAATCGCCGACCAGCAGAAAGTCCACATGCGGATCGAGCAGCCGCGCAATCGGCGTCGTATAGGCCGTGAGGCTGACGATCGGGCGCTCGCCCTTCAGCGCTTCGATGTTGGCGGGGCTGAGCCGGCGCTTGGCGGTCTGCACGCTCATGTCAGGCAACCTTTGCAAATGATGCGGATTTCGGGGCGATCACGCGATTGTCGAGCAGCTTCGTCGTGCCGAAGCGGACGAAGAGCAGAAGCAGCACCGGCCGGTCGCCGATCGTTTCGATCGTCTCCAGCGTCTCGGGATCGCGCACCGCTACGACCTCGGGCTTCGCCAAGGGCTCGCTCGCCAGAAACTCGGTCACGGCCTTTTCGAGTGCGGCGACATCGCTGACGCCGGAGGCGACGAGGTGCTGCGCCTCATCCAGCGCCTTCGGCACGATCGCCGCGGCACGCCGCTCTTCGGCCGTCAGATAGACATTGCGCGACGAGCAGGCGAGCCCGTCGGCCTCGCGCACCGTCGGCACGCCGATCACGGTCACCGGCTGGGCGAGATCGTCCACCATGCGGCGGATGATCTGCAGCTGCTGGAAATCCTTCTCGCCGAAATAGGCGCGATCGGGCCCAACGATGTTGAAGAGCTTGGTGACGACGGTGGCAACACCGGCAAAGTGGCCGGGGCGCACGGAGCCCTCGAGCTCGCTGCCAAGCGTCGGCACGTCAACCACCGTTTCCATCGGTCGCGGATACATGTCGGCAACACCGGGGGCAAAGAGATAGTTGACGCCGCCCGCTTCGAGCATCGCCTGGTCGCGGGCGAGATCGCGCGGATATTTGGAAAGATCCTCGTTGGCGCCGAACTGCAGCGGATTGACGAAGATGCTGGCGACGACGACGTCGTTTTCCTCGCGGGCCCGGCGCATCAGCTCCATATGGCCGACATGCAGGTAGCCCATGGTCGGCACGAAGCCGACCGTCTTGCCGGCGCGTCTATGCTCGGCAAGCGCTGCACGCAGCTCGGCGATGGTGGTGAAAGTCTTCATCTCCGGACCCTCCAATCCGCGCCGGCGCCCTGCCCTTTGGGATGCTGGCGCGCTGCCTTCGCAGATGGCCGCGACCTGCTCCGCGAAAAGGCATTTGCATAAAATTCGGCTGCAATCCTCTATCTTGTGCAGCGCAAAAAAACAATCGGATTGATGACAGCTTGGTGACGCTCAGCCGCGCTTGACTTCCACCGGCAGCCTGTCACGGTTGGCGATCGATGCCACCTGCAACCCACGCTGGAGAGCAAGATGAAACCCTGCCTGCGCCTTCTCGGCGTTCTCGTCCCGACGCTTGCCTTCGCCGCTGCGGCCGAAGCAAAAATCCCGCTGGTCAACGCCACCTGCCCCGGCAAGATCGAGGTCCATGCCGACGAAGGCGGCCCGATCTACATCAACGGCAAAGAAGCCAAGCTCAAGGTGTTCAACGAGAACTACTACGAAGCGCACGGCGCCGGCGTCACCATCTCGCTCAGCATCAATCCCGACGGCTCGCCGAGCGTGTCCTACACCGGCAAGGGCGGCGCCAACGGCGTGTGCACCGTGAAGTGACAATAACATCGAGCAGCGGCGCGCGCCCTTGGGGCCGCTCGCAGCCGCTAGCACCGTCGATCCTATTTGCAGCATCGAAGCAGGTCTCGCTCCGCTTGAAGACCTGTAGTTGCACCCCACATCAGCCCGGCTCAAAAAATCTTTGAGCCGGTGTCGGGATCGTCGACCGGCATTCGTCCTTAGGGCAACTCCAGGAAAAGTGCGACGCAGTTTTCCGTCCGGAGTTGCGTCAATCAAAGAGTTGGATCGCTTCGTGGTTTCGCCGAAACAACGAAGTGATCAGATCCGTAAAACACGAAATCCATTCCAAGGAGCATTTCATGCGCATGATTTTCGTAAACCTGCCGGTCAAGGATCTGAAGGCCTCGCGCGCGTTCTTCGCCGCCCTCGGCTTCACCTTCAACGAGCAGTTCTCCGACGACACCGCCGCCTGCACGGTGATCTCGGACAATATTTTCGTCATGCTTCTGACCGAGCCGAAGTTCCGCGACTTCATCACCGGCGAGATCAGCGACGCCCGGAAAGGAACCGAGGTCATTACCGCCCTTTCCGCGTCCAGCCGCGCTGAATGCGACGACATGCTCGCCAAGGCGCTCGCTGCCGGCGCCAAGCCCTGGAAGCCGGCTCTCGACTACGGCTTCATGTACGGCATTTCCTTCCAGGACCTCGACGGTCACGTCTGGGAATTCATGTGGATGGACCAGGAAGCCGCCCAGCAGCAGGCCTCCTGATCTCGCGCAGTGCCCCGAACTTTGCGCCTGCCGCCAAAAGCGGCGGGCGTTTTTGTGTGATGGAATGATCGCAGTGCCTGACAAAGCTTCCGGTCGGCGCCCGATTTGAGAAGAAAGCGACCGGTGAATCCGATAGTTGGGACGGGATACGAATGGCGAGCGACGCGCAGCTTCGCTTGCAAGCATTGAGAATGAGAAACCCCATGTCCACGAAGGTCGAAGCCAAGCATTGGTCCAAGGTCGAGCTCTTGCATGAGACAGTGCGCAACCCGAACATTCACGTGCGCGGCAGCAACAGCTACTACAGCAACGCCTGGACCGGATCCTTCGAGGAAAGTGTCGTTCGCTACCTCTATGGCGACGACTACAGCCTCAGGGCCTGGGAACCGCAATGGCCAATCGATCAACTGCTGATCGGCGACTATGTCGCGATTGGCGCCGAGGCGGTGATCCTCATGGGCGGCAACCACACCCATCGCACCGATTGGGTGATCCTCTATCCCTTCCTCGATGTGATCGGCGAAGCCTATGTCGGCAAGGGCGACACCGTCATCGGCGACGGCGCCTGGATCGGCATGCGCGCCATGATCATGCCGGGTGTGACGCTCGGCGAAGGCGCCGTCATCGCGTCGGGTGCCATCGTGACGAAGGACGTTGCGCCCTACACCATCGTTGCGGGGAACCCTGCCCGCCCCGTGCGCCAGCGTTTCCCCGCGACCGATGTCGAGACGCTGCTTGCGCTCGGCATCTACCAGTGGGAACGATCGAAGTTCGACGCGCTGCGCCGTTTCATCTGCGCCGACGATATTGCCGCCCTGAAAGCCGCCTCCGAAGAGTACGACAGCAGGCAGGCGTAACGACGCTCTGCCGATTGCATGCAACCGGCGGGGATTACCCGCCGATCAGCGCCAGCCACTCGTCCTCGTCCATGGTCGCGACGCCGAGTTCGCGGGCCTTGTCGAGCTTGGAGCCGGCACCCGGTCCGGCAACGACGATGTCGGTCTTCTTCGACACGGAACCTGCCACCTTGGCGCCGAGGCTCTCGGCCTTGGCCTTGGCTTCATCGCGCGTCATCTTTTCGAGCGAACCGGTGAAGACGACCGTCTTGCCGGCGACCGGGCTGTCGCTCGCGACCGGCGCTTCCGCTGCCTCCGGCGTCACCTCCGACAACAGCCGGGTGACGACTTCGAGGTTGCGCGGCTCCTTGTAGAACTCGACGATGGCACGGGCGACCACCTCGCCGATGCCGTCGATGCTGTTGAGTTCATTCCAGGCGTCGCCCGTAAACGTCGACGCGTCGCGCATCGCCTCGCCGAAGTGCTCGTAGGTGCCATAGGAACGCGCCAGCAGCTTTGCCGTCGTCTCGCCCACATGGCGAATGCCGAGCGCATAGATGAAACGCTGCAGCGCGATCGAACGGCGCGTATTGATGGCGTCGTAAAGCTTGCGCACGCTGACGCGGCCGAAGCCGTCGATGTTTTCGAGCTTGGTGAGCGACGACGCCTCCTGGCGTTTCTCCAGCGTGAAGATATCCGGCGCCGTGCGGATCATCAGCGTCGGGTCTTCGCTTTCGAAGAAGAACTCGATCTGCTTCGAACCGAGGCCCTCGATGTCGTAGGCGTTGCGCGAGACGAAGTGCTTCAGGTGCTCGACGGCCTGCGCGCGGCAGACGAAACCGCCGGTGCAGCGGCGCACCGCATCTACCTTGCCGGTCTTCTCGTTGATGTCGCGCACCGCATGGCTGCCGCAGACCGGGCATGTGGTCGGGAAGCGATAGGGCTCGCTCCCCGCCTTGCGCTCGTCCATGACCACGTCGACGATCTGTGGAATGACGTCTCCGGCGCGCTGGACGATCACCATGTCGCCGATGCGGATGTCGCGGCCCTCGCGGATCGGCTCGCCCGAATTGCCGAGACCCTTGATGTAATCCTCGTTGTGCAGCGTCGCATTGGTGACGACGACGCCACCGACCGTGATCGGCTCAAGGCGTGCCACCGGCGTCAGCGCGCCGGTACGGCCGACCTGGATGTCGATCGCCGTCAGTCGGGTGAAGGCCTGCTCGGCAGGAAACTTGTGCGCGGTTGCCCAGCGCGGCGAGCGCGAACGGAAGCCGAGGCGGGCCTGCAGGTCGAGCCGGTCGACCTTGTAGACGACGCCGTCGATATCGTAGTCGAGATCCGGCCGTTCGCGCTCGATGTGGTGGTAATGCTCCAGCAGCGCGTCGGCCGAGGAGAGCCGCTGCATCAGCGGGTTAACCGGGAAGCCCCAGGACTTGAACACCTCGACCATGCCCATCTGCGTATCGGCCGGCATTTCCGAGATCTCGCCCCAGGCATAAGCAAAGAAACGCAGCTTGCGGCTCGCCGTCACCTTGGCGTCGAGCTGGCGCAGCGAGCCCGAAGCGGTGTTGCGGGGGTTGACATAGAGCGGCTTGCCGAGCGCCGCCATCTCGGCGTTGAGCGCGGCAAAGTCCGATTTCGCCATATAGATTTCGCCGCGTACCTCGACGACATCGGGCGCACCTGCCGGCAGCGTCTGCGGGATCATGCCGATGGTGCGGATATTGGCGGTGACGTTTTCGCCAGTCGTGCCGTCGCCGCGGGTCGCGGCCGTCACCAGCCGGCGGTTCTCATAGCGCAGCGACATGGAGAGCCCGTCGATCTTCGGTTCGGCGGTAAAGGCGATGGAGTTGTCCGGCAGTTGGCCGAGGAAACGATAGACCGAGGCGACGAAATCGCGCGCGTCCTCGTCGGAAAACGTGTTGTCAAGCGACAGCATCGGCCGGGCGTGCACAACCGGCTGGAAGGTGACGGAGGGTGCAGCACCCACCTTCTTCGAGGGGCTGTCGTCGCGGATGAGTACCGGAAAGCGCTGCTCGATCGCGTCGTTGCGCCGCTTCAGCGCGTCATAGTCCGCATCCGAAATCTCCGGCGCGTCCTGGCCATGATAAAGCGCGTCATGGCGCGCAAGCTCGGCCGCGAGAAAGGCAAGCTCTTCGGCCGCTTCCGTTTCGTTGAGATTCTCGACGGGTTTCAATTCTTGGGACATGCGCGACGACTCCGGATTCGAAGTCGTTTTGTAGAGCAACTGATGGGAAAGAAAAGACCGTCCGGCGCCGTCGGCTCACGCGCCAGTGGCATTGACGGCCCCCGGCGCGAGCCCGACAAGCGGCCTGACATCCAGTTCGCACCAGCGTTCATAGCGCCTCTGATAACGGCAGCGGATAGCCTCGAGATCCTTTTTCTGGACACCACGCTTGCAGTAGATCCATTTGCCTTCCGCCTGGCCACGCATCACCCGGCTCACCGGCTGCAGGCCGAACATCTTCAGGATCGCGGCCCCGCCCTTGTCCCAGCCGATGCTGTAGATGTCGATGCCGTCGGGCGGGAACGTGTGGTGTTCGAGGATCGCCGAAACCGTCGCCCAGACGAGAATGCCGTTCTGCCTGCGGCGCTCGGCGCGCATGGAATCGAGCAGGAAGCTCATATTGAGGATGGTCGCGAGATAGACGACCTTCGCCTTTCGCGCCTGCGGATGGGCAAGCAGCCCGCTCGCCAGCAGGTTGCCAAAGGCATAGTGCCCCTGCAGGAACAGTTTGAAGTGGTTCTTCTCGAAAGCGTAGTAGTCGATGAAGCCGAAGATGTTGCCGTCGAGGTCCTGCAGGCAGATCAGGCTGTAGGGGTCGGAATGGAACGCTCTCATATCCTCTTCGGGATCGATCGCGCCGCTGCGAAACACATCCTGTGCCTTGCGGACCACCTCATAGGCAACCGCCGTCGGCGCCGGGACGCGGACAAGATAGGAACGGTCCCCGTGCGCACAGGGCGCGACAAGCGCCAACGGCGTGACTTCGTCCGCGTTCGGCGGCTGAGCATCGGCCTCCTCCTCCGCCATCCCGACCTGCGAGGCGTGTCGCAGCCTTGCGACGAGAGTTGCTGCAGTCACGGCGATCGCAACGCACGCGAACACCCCGAAGCCGCCCAGTTCCTGGTTCGCTTCCTTTATCGTCAGGATAAGGCCGGCATAGGCAAGCGCGATGAGCAGGATCAGTTCCGGATGCGCACGCATCTGCGCAAACCGGATCTCCAGTCTATGCTCGAGTTTCTCCCACATGCCCGAAGTGCCCCAACCGCAGAGGAAATAGAACACGGGTGCAGCGGCGCAACAATTCAACCAAAAGGCTTAGGAAGCCCAAGGCCGTGGGTTCAGATGAACACTCTGAGGACATCGCATCCTTCAGCCGCCAATGTTTCCACTTGGCGCCAGGATGATCTAGCCGTTGCCGGAAAGCAGGCGAGCGGCAGCCGCCCTCGCCTCTTCGGTGATCGAGGCGCCGGCAAGCATGCGGGCGATTTCCTCGGTGCGCGCCTTGTCGTCCATGCGGGCGACACGGGTGGAAATCATCTCGGCCTTCTCGGTCGAAGGACCCTTGGAGATCAGAAGATGCGTTGCCGCACGGGCTGCGACCTGCGGCGCGTGGGTGACGGAGAGCACCTGCACCGTTGCCGAAAGGCGCTTCAGCCGCTGGCCAATGGCATCGGCCACCGCACCGCCGACACCGGTGTCGATTTCATCGAAGACGAGCGTCGGCGCCGAGCCGCGATCGGCAAGCGCCACCTTCAACGCCAGCAGGAAGCGCGAAAGTTCGCCGCCGGAAGCCACCTTCATGATCGGGCCCGGCCGCGTGCCGGGGTTGGTCTGGACGTGGAACTCGACGAGGTCGATACCGTCGACCGTCGGCAGCGACGGATCGCTTTGCACCTCGACCATGAAGCGTGCCCGCTCGAGCTTTAACGCCGGCAGTTCGGCCATGACAGCGTCGGAAAGCGCGGTCGCGGTATGGCGACGCTTTTCGGAGAGCGAGCGCGCCGAAGCGTCGAACGCCACCCGCGCCACGCCGACTTGTGCATCGAGCTGCTTCAGCTTTTCCTCGCCGGCATCGAGATCGGCGAGATCGGAAATCATGCGAACGGCGAGTGCCGGCAGTTCCGTGACCGGAACCGAATATTTGCGGCTGGCGGCGCGCAGCGCGAACAGCCGCTCCTCCACCCGCTCCAGTTCCTTCGGATCGAACTCCGTGTTGCGCAACGCCCGCTCGACCGACATCTGCGCGTCCGAAAGCTGGTTGAGCGCACCGTCGAGCAACTCGACCGTTTCTTCGAGCAGGCCCGGCGCCTCCTGGCTCTTGCGCTCGAGACGGCGCACGAGTGAGGCGATCAGCGGAACCGGCGAAGCGTTGCCGTTCAGGAACTCCGAGGCCTCGTTGATGTCGCCGGCGATGCGCTCGGCCTTCATCATCCGCGCCCGGTTCTCGGCAAGCTCGTCCTCTTCGCCGTCGCGGGGGCTGAGCTTCTCCAGTTCTTCGACCGAAGACCGAAGGTAGTCCGCCTCGCGCGCGGCCGCCTCGACCCGCTCGCGGTGCTTCTTCAGGCCGCGCTCGGCATCCTTCCAGGCGCGATAGAGTTCGCTCACATGCGCCGCTTCTTCGGCGGTGCCACCGAAGGCGTCGAGAAGCGTGCGGTGCGCGTCGATATCGACGAGCGCGCGGTCGTCGTGCTGTCCGTGAATTTCGACCAGCGTCTGGCCAAGCTGGCGCATCAGCTGGACGCTGATCGGCTGGTCGTTGACATAGGCCTTGGTGCGGCCGTCGGCCGACTGCACGCGACGAAAGATCAGGTCGCCGTCGTCGTCGATGCCGTTTTCCCTGAGCATCAGCCGCGCCGAATGCCCCATCGGCACGTCGAAGACCGCCGTCACCTGCCCCTTGTCGGAACCGTGGCGAACGAGCGAGCCATCGCCGCGCCCGCCAAGGGCGAGCGACAGGCTGTCGAGAAGGATGGACTTGCCGGCCCCGGTTTCACCGGTCAGCACCGAGAGCCCGGCGTCGAAATTGAGATCGAGCCGTTCAATCAGGACGATATCGCGGATCGAAAGCTGGGCAAGCATCCGGGGTTATATCTTCCTTGAAGGGCGCCGATAGATATCAGGCGCCGACTAGTTTCTTGGCGGCGCGCGAAATCCAGGAGTTGCCGCTTTCACGCGGCTCAAGGCCACCCGACTGCAGCAGCTTGAAGCTATCGTTGTACCACTGGCTGTCCGGGTAGTTGTGACCGAGAACGGCGGCAGCGGTCTGCGCCTCCTGAGTCACGCCCATCGCGAAATAGGCTTCCGTCAGGCGCGCCAGCGCTTCTTCAACCTGGTTGGTGTTCGGATACTGCTCGACGACGACGCGGAAACGCGACACGGCGGCAAGGTATTCCTTGCGCTCGAGATAGTAGCGGCCGACCTGCATCTCCTTGCCGGCCAGCTGGTCGCGGGCAAAGCGGATCTTCGACTTGGCGTCGTCGACATATTCGGAGTCCGGGTAGCGGTCTACGACCGCCTGCATGGCTTCGATCGCCTTGAAGGCCGGCTTCTGGTCCTGCGTCACCGCCGGGATCTGCTTGGTATAGGCGAGACCCTGGATGTACTGCGCATAGGCCGCGTCTTCCGACTGCGGATAAAGATTGAGGTAGCGGCCGGTGGCGTTGATCGCCTCCTGGTACTGACCGTTACGGTAAGAAACGAAGGCGTTCATGACCAGCGCCTTGCGGGCATATTCCGAGAACGGATGCTGGCGGTCGAGCGCTTCGAACTTGCGCGCCGCCTCCGTCGTCTTGCCGGCATTGAGGTTGGCGAGGCCCTGATTGTAGAGCACTTCCGGCGGATCGGTTTCGGCCGTCAGCTTGGTGATGTCGATATCGGGATCGTTCTGGCAGGCGGTAATCAGGGCGCTGCCGGCAACGGCCGCGACAATGACGGCGGCGACGCGCGCTGACTTTTTCAAATCCACAGAAACTGCAAGAACCATCGGATATTCCCGTTCCATTCTGCGGGCATGGACCCCGCCAGACATGCGCTTTTAGAGCAAGTTACCTTGAGACCGCAACGTCATGATCGGTGATTCATGCAAATTTGTGGCAGCTCTATCATGAAAATGCCGGCCTTTCGGCCGGCGACTGGAGGAGATGATGACTTTTCTTGTTATGCGGACCAGGGCGCGAAGCCCGGAGCTGCCACTGCAACCATATCGCGCGCGCGGGTACGCTGGCGCGGGGTTGCCGTTTCGACGACTTCGTAGGCCGTCGGGTCGCTGAGAAGTGCCTTCAGCGCGTTGGCGTTCATCTTGTGGCCGCCGCGGTACGAGCGGTAGCAGCCGATGAACGGCGCGCCGGCGAGCGAGAGGTCGCCAACCGCATCGAGCGTCTTGTGGCGCACGAATTCGTCGGTGTAGCGCAGGCCCTCGACGTTGATCACCGTGTTGTCGTCGGAAATGACGACGGAGTTTTCGAGCGAGGAGCCGAGCGCAAAGCCAGCCGCCCAGAGGCGTTCGACATCGCGCATGAAGCCGAAGGTGCGGGCACGCGACAGCTCGCGCTTGAAGACCGAAGGCGTCATGTCGCCCTTCCAGGCCTGGCGGCCGATCAGCGGGCAATCGAAATCGATCTCGACCTCGAAGCGCATGCCGTCATAGGGCGTGAACTCCGACCAGGAGGCACCCGATTCGATGCGCACCGGCTTGACGATGCGGATGTAGCGACGCTTGACCGCAAGGGCGCGAACGCCCACCTGCTCGATCGCGTCGATGAAGGGTTCGGAGCTGCCGTCCATGATCGGCATTTCGGCGCCGTGCACTTCGACCGTGAGGTTGTCGAGGCCAAGCGCGTAGATCGCCGCCATCACATGCTCGATCGTGGCGATCGAAGTCGCCGGCGACATCCCGAGAACGGTGCAGAGATCGGTGTTGCCGACCTGCGAGGAAACCGCCTTGTATTCGCTGACCCGGCCGTTGGAGAGAACGCGCTGGAAAACGATGCCCGCATCGGCTTCGGCCGGATGGAAGGTGATCGACACTTCCGCACCGGAGTGAACGCCAATTCCCTTGAGCGCTACCGGGCTTGCAATCGTCGTCTGAAACCCGAGCAATTCGATTCCCATTCTCGTCACTTTCAATACCTGTGGCCAATGGCCAAAACCTGCTGGTGGACGCAACGATCTTCAGGGCACAAGAAAGATGCCCGAGAGTCCCGGCTCAACGACCGGTCCTCTGCGTTTCGAACAGACAGCGCTTGATCGAATCGCATGCGTCCCCAATTCCGAGTCTGAAAATAGGAGTTTGGAGGCACCATTCCAAATCACTGTTCGTTTCGCTTTGTTACGCATTTGCGACGGTCCGTAACATCGAATCAAACACCTGAAATAATGAACAAAATGCAAAAATGCCCGGGCAGTTGCCCGGGCATTCGGCAAGGTGAAGGAACGGGCCTTCCAATCAGTTCGATTGACGGCGCAGGAACGCCGGGATTTCGAGCTGATCATCTTCTTGCGGGCGCGCCTGCGGCGAAGCGCGACCGTGATCGTCAAGCTGGCCGCGGCGCGGCGCATAGAGGCTCGCTTCCGGCGAGAGCGGCCGGCGCTGCTGGGAAGCAGCGGTCGGGGCGGAAGCCGTCATGTCGGCGGCTGCCGGGGTCTGTTCGCGGTCACGCAGGCCGAGCGAGCTGGTGATGCGGTTGAGCAGGCCCATCGGGCCGCGCTCTTCCTGCATCGGGGCAGCCGGCTGTGCGCGGCGGTCCATCTCTGCCTTTACGACCGGCGGAAAGTCTTCGACCTTCGGCATGCGAACCTGTTCCGGCTGCTGGCGCATGACCGGAGCGACGGGCTCCTGGCGCATGATCGGCTGCGGCTGGGGCTGAACCGGCTGCATCTGCGGCTGCGGCTGGCGCATGACCGGAGCGGCCTCTACCGGTGCAGCACCGGCGAAGAGCTTGCTCTGGGGACGAAAGTTGTCGTCGTGCATCGGCTGCTGAACCGGGGCCTGGGCCTGCACTTGGGCAGCCCGGGTCGCGATGTCGAGCTCGCGCTCCATTTCGGCTTCGCGGATGGCGGCTGCGATCTGGTCGGCGGTTGCCTGCTGCTGCATCGGCTGCTGAACCGGCTGGGCGACCGGCTGCTGCATCACCGGCTGGTGAACCGGGGCCGGCTGGTGCTGGGCAACCGGCTGCGGCTGCTGGGCCGGAACGGCGGCGGACGGGCGGACGACCGGCTTTGCTGCTACCGGACGAAAGTCGGCGGAACGACCCGCCACCTCCGCGGCCGTGCGGTCGATGCCGGTGGCAACGACCGAGACGCGGATGAGGCCTTCGAGGTCTTCGTCGAACGTCGCGCCGAGGATGATGTTGGCATCCGGGTCGACTTCTTCGCGAATACGGGTAGCCGCTTCGTCGAGTTCGAACAGGGTGAGGTCGCGGCCGCCGGTGATCGAGATCAGGAGGCCCTGGGCGCCCTTCATCGAGGTTTCGTCGAGCAGCGGGTTGGCGATCGCGGCTTCGGCGGCGGCCAGTGCGCGGCCTTCGCCCGAAGCTTCGCCGGTGCCCATCATGGCGCGGCCCATTTCGCGCATCACCGAGCGGACGTCGGCGAAGTCGAGGTTGATGAGGCCTTCCTTGACCATGAGGTCGGTGATGCAGGCAACGCCCGAATAGAGAACCTGGTCGGCCATAGCAAACGCGTCCGCAAAGGTCGTGCGGTCGTTGGCGATGCGGAAGAGGTTCTGGTTCGGGATGACGATCAGGGTGTCGACCGACTTCTGCAGTTCGGCGATGCCCTGGTCGGCGAGCCGCATGCGGCGCGCGCCTTCGAAATGGAACGGCTTGGTGACGACGCCGACCGTCAGGATGCCCTTGTTGCGGGCGGCCTGTGCGACGATCGGGGCTGCACCGGTGCCGGTGCCGCCGCCCATGCCGGCGGTGACGAAGCACATGTGGGTGCCGTTGAGGTGATCGATGATCTCATCGATGCACTCTTCGGCGGCCGCACGGCCGACTTCCGGCTGCGAACCGGCGCCGAGACCTTCGGTGACGGCGACGCCCATCTGGATGATGCGCTCGGCCTTGGTCATGGTGAGTGCCTGGGCATCCGTGTTGGCGACGACGAAATCGACGCCCTGGAGGCCTGCGGTGATCATGTTGTTGACAGCATTGCCGCCGCCGCCACCTACACCAAAGACGGTGATGCGGGGCTTCAGCTCCGTGATATCCGGCTTCTGCAAGTTGATAGTCATAGTCCCGTTCCTTCTGGTTTCTGGCCGCCTTGCCGAGCCGGCCAAATCTTTCAAAGTCCTAGTTTGTCTTCACCCGGCCCCGTCCCTGTCGGAGCCGGCCGTCACTCAAAAGCTCTCTTTCAGCCACTGGCCCATGCGGGCGATGCGGCCGTTGCCGGCGCCGAGCGCCGAGAACATGCCGCCGTGGGAGGCATGGGTCTCGAGGTCGGCGACCTGCGGATAGATCATCAGGCCGACCGCCGTGGAGAAGGCCGGGCCCTTGGCAGCGGCCGGCAGCCCGGAAACTCCGAGCGGACGGCCAATGCGAACATTGCGGGCGAGGATGCGGCGAGCCGCTTCCGGCAGGCCGGTCAGCTGGCTGGCGCCGCCCGTCAGAACGATTCGCTTGCCGACGATCGGGCTGAAGCCCGAGCGCTGGATGCGATCGCGGATGAGTTCCAGCGTCTCTTCGATGCGGGCGCGCACGATGCGCGACACAAGTGCGCGCGGCACATGCGTCGGCTGATCGCGGTCGTCCTCGCCGATCGGCGGCACCGATACGATGTCGCGTTCGTCGGCGCTGTTAGGCAGAGCCGACCCGTGCACGACCTTCAGCCGTTCGGCATCCTCGATGCGGGTCGAAAGACCGCGCGCCAGATCCGTCGTCACGTGATGGCCGCCGAGGCTGACAGCGTCAGCGTGAACCAGCTTGCCTTCGGCAAAGACCGAGATCGTCGTCGTGCCGCCACCCATGTCGATCGCCGCACAGCCGAGCTCGACCTCGTCGTCGACCAGAGCGGCAAGACCGCTGGCATAGGGGGTCGCCACCATGCCCTCGACCGAAAGGTGGGCGCGGTTGACGCAGAGTTCGAGGTTCTTGAGCGCTGCCCGTTCGGCCGTCAGCACATGCATGTCGACGCCGAGAACGTCGCCGAACATGGCGAGCGGATCGCGGATGCCGCGCTCGCCGTCGAGCGAGAAGCCCGTCGGCAGCGAGTGCAGGATGGCGCGGTCGGAGCGCAGCGACTGCTGGCCGGCGGCGGAGAGAACCTTGCGCAGATCATTGGCGTCGACTTCCTGGCCACCGAGATCGATCGTCGCGGTATAGACGTCGCTCTGCAGCCGGCCGGCCGAAACGTTGACAATCAGGCTGTCTATGGTGAGGCCGGCCATGCGCTCGGCCGCATCGACGGCGAGCCGGACGACGCTCTCGACCGCATCAAGGTCGGCGACGACGCCGTTCTTGACGCCGCGGGACTTCTGGTGGCCGATGCCGATGATTTCGACGCTATGCGTACGGTTGGGCAGGATCTGGCTTTCGGCGCGCGGCGTCAGCCGGCCGATCATGCAGACCACCTTGGTCGAACCGATATCCAGCACCGAGACGACATGAGACCGCTTCGAGGAAAGCGGCTTCAGGCGCGGCAGGCCAAAGCTGGAGGAACCGAATAGACTCATATGCGGCCTTCTTTCTTCTTTTCGGTCTCCTGCGCCTTCAGCATCTTGTCCCTCGCCTTCAAGGCAACTTCGCGCCGGGTCACTGCGTCCGGCGTCAACTGAACTGTTGTTCTGTCTTCGAGCCTCAGATCCACGGCAGCGATATCGCGCTCGAGGAGCTGGTGCTGGCTTTCCATGTCGGAGAGCACCTTCATCGCCCGGGCGACGTCGTGCTCCGGCAGCTTGACGACGATGCCGCTGTCGAGGCGCAGGTCCCAGCGGCGGCCGGCCACGCGCACGAAGGCCTTCACGCGCGAGCGGATCTCCGGCCAGCGGGAAAACTCGTCGTAGAAATCGGCAGCCGCCGTTTCGGCGTCACGGCCGACGAAGAGCGGCAGAGCGGCGAACTTGTTGTCGCGCAAGGGCGCGATCACGCTGCCGCTGCGCTCGATCAGCGAAAGATCCGAACCGTGCTGCCAGATGCCGAAGGCCTTGCGCTCGGTGAGGCTAACCTCGATCGTACCGGGATAGATCTTGCGAACGGTGACGCCCTGCACCCAGGGCATTTCCGCAATCAGCTTGCGCGCCTCGGCGATATCGAGCGCCACCAGCGACGTCGTGCCGTCGAGGCCGAGCTGCTGGAGAATGTCGATTTCCGAGGTCTGGTCGTTGCCGGAAACCTTGACGTCTTCGATCGCGAAGCCTGCGGCCGTGGTCGAGGCCTGCGCGAAATTCTGCGTATGGCCGCCGAGCGACATGCCGTAAAAGCCGGTGGCGGCGAAAAAGGCGATCGCCGACAGCGTGCCGGTATAGGCGGGAAAGCGGATGCGGCCAGCGCCGAGGCTGACGAAGAAGCGCACAACGCGACGAAGCGGACGCGGCAGTACGCGCGCGCCATCCACATCGACGGCGGCGGCGCCATCGAGGTGACGAACCCTCTTGCCCCTTTTGCCCCTCAACGCAAACACGACGCGTCCTCCACCATCCAACTCAAAAACTCACCGAAGCTGTAGCCGGCATGCGCGGCCATCTCGGGCACCAGGGAGGTCGGTGTCATGCCGGGCTGGGTGTTGATCTCCAGCCAGATCAGCTCGCCCTCGGCGGAGGAACTGTCATCGAAACGAAAGTCGGATCGGCTGACGCCCCGGCAACCGATTGCCTGATGCGCCTTCAGAGCGAGTGTTTGTATTTTTTGGTAAATATTTGGTGAAATCTGTGCCGGAATGACGTGACGCGAACCACCTTTTACGTATTTGGAATCATAATCGTAGAAGGCATGGCCCTGCGGGATGATTTCGGTGACGCCGAGCGCCTTGTCGCCCATGACACCACAGGTCAGTTCGCGGCCGGCGACATAACGCTCGACCATGATTCGGTCGCCGTAACGCCATTCGCTCGATGTCACCACCTGCGGCGGATGCGACTGATCTTCCTTGACGATGACGACACCGAAGCTGGAGCCTTCGGAAACCGGCTTGACCACGTAAGGCGGCTTCATCGGGTGCTTCGGACCAAAGGCATGGCGATCCATGACCTGCGCATCGGCAACTGGAATGCCCGAAGCAGCCGCAACGTGCTTGGCCTGCGCCTTGTCCATGGCGAGCGCCGAGGCAAGTACGCCGGAATGGGTGTAGGGGATCTCAAGATATTCGAGGATGCCCTGGATCGTGCCGTCCTCGCCGAACGGTCCATGAAGGGCGTTGAAGGCAACGTCGGGTCGCAGCGCGGCCAGCGTCTCTGCGACATTGCGATCGACGTCGATCCGGGTGACGCGATAGCCGGCAGCCTCCAGGGCATCCGCACAGGCAGCCCCGGACGACAGGCTAACCGGTCGCTCCGAAGAAAATCCGCCCATCAGGACAGCCACATGCTTGCCGTTCATTCAAACCCCCAGACAATACGCCACTATCGCAAGGTTTCCTTGCGTCTGGCTGGCTCCCGCCCTCGCGAGTCAGCTGCGCCATTGGGGTCACTAGAACGTCATTAAGGTTAACGAACCGTTTACTTTCGTTAACCCCGGTCAGGAAATGAAACGCCGCCTGCAGGCGCAAGCGCATGTGGAACAAGGCATTTTAGCGAGAGATCAAAGGGTTGCGGAGTAATCTTGAATCTAATGCATAAACAGAAGAAAAAATGAAAAAACCCGCCGCATCCAGGGCGGCGGGTCTATGCGTGACGGCATCCGAATTGGATCAGTCGTCATCACCGACGATCTTCCAGACGATGCCGGCGATCACCGCGCCGACGATCGGCGCCACCCAGAACAGCCACAATTGCGCGATCGCCCAATCGCCGACGAAGAGCGCCTGCCCCGTCGAGCGGGCCGGATTGACCGACGTGTTCGTCACCGGGATCGAGACCAGATGGATCAAGGTCAGCGCCAGGCCGATGGCGATCGGCGCAAAGCCCGCGGGCACTCGGCCATGGGTGGAGCCGAGAATGATGAACAGGAAGAAGGCGGTCAGCACCACCTCGGCAACCAGCGCCGCCGTCAGCGAGTAGCCGCCCGGCGAATGCGCGCCGTAACCGTTGGCAGCGAAGCCACCGAGCTGGAAATCCCCCTTGCCGCTGGCGATCAGATAGATAACCGCCGCCGCGGCGATGGCACCCAGCACCTGGGCGATGACATAGCCGACAAGTTTGTGCGCGGGGAACTTGCCCGCAACCAGCAACCCCACCGAGACGGCCGGATTGAAATGCCCGCCGGAAATGCCGCCGACCGCATAGGCCATGGTCAGCACCGTCAGACCAAAAGCAAAGGAGACGCCGAGATAACCAATACCGACCTCAGGAAGGGCAGCCGCCAGCACGGCGCTGCCGCAACCGCCGAAAACGAGCCAGAATGTACCGAGAAATTCCGCAGAAAGCCTTTTGAACATGCATTCGCTCCTGAAAAACGAAGCCGATCGCTTCGCCGTCGAGAGTTTGCCACAATTTGATTCTCGTCAATCCGGGTTGTCCAGCCAAGCGAAGCTCCCGCAAAACGTGAAAATCTGCCTACGGCAAAGCAGTTGAGGCGCAAGCGAAAAGGCCGTCCCGCGCCGCGACCCCAGGGCGGAGCGCCGACAGAATATTGATGCGTATGACGCCGATATCGTTCGCACTTCTTACGATATCAGGGTTTCGTCATGTCGAAACTTGCGTTAAGACGCCCGCACCCGCCTCCCAAGACGGTCTTACATCCATAGGAACAATGATAATGACAGACGCGACAACCTCCCTGTCGCCGAAGGACAATGCGTCAAAGCACGCGGCAGTGAACTCCCCTGCCCGGGTGCTGTTCGCGAGCCTCGTCGGCACGACCATCGAATTCTTCGACTTCTACGTTTACGCCACCGCCGCCGTTCTGGTGTTCCCGCACCTGTTCTTCCCGGGCTCGGACCCGACCTCGGCAATGCTGCAATCCTTCGCGACCTTCTCGATCGCTTTTTTCGCCCGCCCCTTCGGGGCCGTGATCTTCGGCCATTTCGGCGACAAGGTCGGCCGCAAGGCGACGCTGGTGGCGGCGCTGATGACCATGGGCATCTCCACGGTCGTCATCGGCCTTCTGCCGACCTATGCCACGATCGGCGTCGCAGCTCCGCTGCTGCTCGCACTTTGCCGTTTCGGCCAGGGTCTCGGCCTTGGCGGCGAATGGGGTGGCGCAGTGCTGCTTGCCACCGAGAATGCGCCTGAGGGCAAGCGCAGCTGGTACGCCATGTTCCCGCAGCTCGGCGCGCCGATCGGCTTCATCCTGTCGGCCGGCACCTTCCTGATCCTCGGCGAAGTGATGAGCAACGAAGCCTTCCTCGCCTGGGGCTGGCGCGTGCCGTTCATCGCCAGCATCCTGCTCGTCGCCGTCGGCCTTTATGTCCGCCTGAAGATCACCGAAACGCCAGAGTTCCAGAAGGCCGTCGACAAGCACGAGCGCGTGCAGGTGCCGATCGCCGAGATCTTCCGTTTCCACAAGCGCAGCCTGGTGCTCGGCACTTTCGTGGCGCTTGCGACCTTCGTGCTGTTCTACCTGATGACCGTCTTCTCGCTCTCCTGGGGCACGGCGAAGCTCGGCTATTCGCGTGAGCAGTTCCTGGTTGTGCAGATGACCGGCGTCGTCTTCTTCGGCCTGATGATCCCGGTTGCCGGTATCCTCTCGGACCGCTACGGCCGTCGCCTGATCTTGATCATCACCACCATCGGCATCGGCGTCTTCGGCCTGTTCATGGCCCCGCTTCTTGCCGGCGGCCTTGGCGGCGCCTTCCTGTTCTCGATCATCGGCCTCGGCCTCATGGGCCTCACCTACGGCCCGATCGGCGCAGCGCTGGCAGCCCCCTTCCCGACCTCGGTGCGCTACACCGGCGCGTCCATGACCTTCAACCTCGCCGGCATCTTCGGCGCGTCGCTGGCGCCGTACATCGCCACCTGGCTCGCCACCAACTACAGCCTCGATTACGTCGGCTACTACCTGCTGGCCGCCGCCGCCATCACGCTTCTGTGCCTGGTGCTGTCGACGGAAGACGAGGTTTCGGCCTGATCACGACTGGCCGCGCCTAGCGCGGCCGATCACAACGAAGAAGGGCCGCAGCGGCAACGCAGCGGCCCTTTCGCTTAGCGGGTGCTGTTTGCGAAGCCTCCGAAGCCAAACCGATGACGATCGCAGCAGGCAATGGCCCGGCGCCAGCAAAGCGCGGGTGGCTCGGTTCACTCCATGAGGTCCGGATCGTCGGCGCAGTCGCCGGTCATGGCGCAGCTAGAGCCGACCTGCCGCGTGGACTTGGGAAGACGCGCAATCAACTCGCAGCGATGCATCGATTCCGCGAAAATATTGTCGACCTCCGTGCCGTCGATCATGACAACGCCGTTTCGGATGGCTGGGTGAGTGCCGTTCGCGATCGTCATCGCGACGATGCGGATGGCAGCGTTGGCGTAGTGGCACGGCCCCATTGAGAGTGCGATCTGCTGCCAACCGGGCGTCGCGTTCGCCTGCTCCGGCTGCTCATAGAACTTTGCCAGAATGTCGAGGAAATCGCCGTCTTTCATCCGGATCTTTTCGGCCAGCTTCGCAAGCTCGATCTGGTCGCCTGATTTTACGAGATCGGCAACCCTGGCTTCGAGACGCTGGGCGTCAGCACCGTCACCGAGCGAGGCGACGGCAGCTTGCAGACGCACCTCATCCATAGCCTTGACGGGCGCAAAGAACGCAAGATTGGCCAATAGGGCTGAAACGGCGAGCAACCTCGCATACGACAGTCTTTGCAAGCAACGCACTCGAGCTTTCTCCTCGACCGTGATTGAATAGGCGACCCGGCACTCTGCAAAGGCGCTGGCAGCCGCTTGCCACCCGCCGGAAAAACAAGAGGCCGCAGCGCTTCCGCCACGGCCTTTCAGATCACGTCTCGCAACCGAGCCTTACGCGATGCCGCGGCCGAGGAACTCCTTGATCTCGTAGCCCGGCATGAAGTTGCCGATGCGCTTGATCTCCCATTCGAGCCGGACGCCGGAATGTTCGAGCACGCGCTGGCGCACGGTTTCGCCGAGATATTCGAGCTCGTAGCCGGTCGCCTGGCCGGTGTTGATCATGAAGTTGCAGTGCAGCGGCGACATCTGCGCGCTGCCGATCATCATGCCGCGGCAGCCGGCCTCGTCGATCAGCTTCCAGGCCGAGTGGCCCTCCGGGTTCTTGAAGGTCGAGCCACCGGTCTTTTCGCGGATCGGCTGCACCGTTTCGCGATGCTGGCGCACGGCATCCATGTCGGTGCGGATCTTGTTCTTGTCCTCGGCGTAGCCTTCGAACACCGCGTGGGTGAAGATGAGGTCCTTCGCCGCCGCCGAATGGCGGTAGGCATAGCCCATGTCGGCATTCGACAGCACATGCTGGTTGCCCTGACGGTCGACCGCGTGCACCTCGACGACCCGCTCGCGGGTCTCGGCACCATTGGCGCCGGCGTTCATGCGCAGCGCGCCGCCGAGCGAGCCGGGAATGCCGTAGTAGAAGTAGAAGCCGCCGATGCCGTGATCGAGCGCCATGGCGGCGATGTTCTTGTCCGGGCAGATCGCGCCGGCCTTGATGCGGTTTTCGCCGACCAGTTCCAGATCGCCAAAACCCTTGGCCGACAGCCGGATGACGACGCCGGGAATGCCGCCGTCGCGCACCAGCAGGTTCGAGCCGACGCCGACAACCATGACCGGCACTTCAGCCGGGACCAGCTTCAGGAAGGTGATGAGATCGTCGGTGTCGTGCGGCTGGAACATCAGCTCGGCAAGACCGCCGGCGCGGAACCAGGTGACACGATCCATCGGCGCATCCGGCGTGATACGGCCGCGCACAGCGCTGACGCCACTTCCGAGCGATTCCAGTAGTTTCTGACCGTTGACCTGTTTCATGCTCAATTTCCTGAAATATCCGCGAGTTCCTTAGGCAGGGCAGCCGCCCAGTAGGTGATGCTGCCAGCCCCCAAGAGAACCACAAAATCGCCGGGCTGTGCAATCTTGCTGACAACCGGCGCGATTGCCTCCGGACCGGAGACGTAACGGGCGTCGCGATGGCCACCCGCCTTGATGCGATCGACCAGTTCCTCGGCCGTTGCGCCCGGAATGAGGTCTTCGCCGGCCGCATAGACAGGCGCGATCAGGATCGTGTCGGCATCGTTGAAGCAGGCCGAAAAATCTTCAAACAGGCTCGAAAGGCGCGAGTAGCGGTGCGGCTGGTGCACGGCGATGATTCGGCCCTGGCAGGCCTCGCGCGCGGCGCGCAGCACCGCCTTGATCTCGACCGGATGGTGGCCGTAGTCGTCATAGACGCGCACGCCGTTCGTCTCGCCGGTCAGCGTGAAGCGGCGCTTGACGCCGCTGAAGGAGGCAAGCCCCTTGGCGATCGCTTCCGGGCTGACGCCGAGGCGCTGCGCAACGGCGATCGCCGCGGTCGCATTGGACACGTTGTGGCGGCCGGGCATCGGCAAGCGCAGGTCCTTCATCGGGATCACCTGGCCGGTGCGCCGGCGGCGGATCTCGATGTCGAAGACGGAGGTGGCGCCGTCCATGCGGATGTTGTGGAAGCGCACGTCGGCCTGCGGGTTCTCGCCGTAGGTCACGACCTTGCGGTCCTCGATCTTGCCGACCATGGTCTGCACTTCCGGATGGTCGAGGCAGAGCACGCCGAAACCGTAGAAGGGCACGTTCTCGACGAACTGGCGGAACGCGGCGCGAACGGCATCGAAATTGCCGTAGTGGTCGAGATGTTCCGGGTCGATATTGGTAACGATGGCAACGTCAGCCGGCAGCTTCAGGAACGTGCCGTCGGATTCGTCGGCCTCAACCACCATCCACTCGCCCTCGCCCATTCGGGCGTTGGTGCCATAGGCATTGATGATGCCGCCGTTGATGACGGTCGGGTCGAGCCCGCCGGCCTCGAGCAGCGCTGCGACCATCGAGGTCGTGGTCGTCTTGCCATGCGTGCCGCCGATCGCGATCGCATTGCGGAAGCGCATGAGCTCGGCCAGCATCTCGGCGCGGCGCACCACCGGCAGGAACTTCTCGCGCGCGGCGATCAGTTCCGGATTGTCCTTCTTGATCGCGGTCGAAACGACGATCACCTCTGCTTCGCCGAGGTTTTCCGCCTTGTGGCCGACGAAGACCTCGATGCCCTTGGCGCGCAGGCGCTGCACATTGGCACTGTCGGACTGGTCGGAACCCTGGACCTTGTGTCCGAGATTGTGCAGCACCTCGGCGATGCCGCTCATGCCGATGCCGCCGATACCGATGAAATGGACCAGCCCGATGGTTTTCGGCATTTTCATGAGCGTGTTTCCCTGAATTTCTCGACTGTCAAACCGCTGGCAATAGCCTCTACGAGGGATGCAAGCAAGCTTGCTGCGTCCGGCTTGCCGGTTTCCCGGGCATTTGCCGCCATCTCCGCGAGCGATTGCGGCTTGCCGATCGCATCATTGAGGATGCCGGCGAGACGGTCGGCGGTGAGTTCGGCCTGCGCGATCACGCGTGCGCCACCCTTGGCGGCAAGGGCGGCTGCATTGGCCGCCTGGTCGTGATCGAGCGCATAGGGATAGGGCACGAGGATCGCCGGCCGGCCGATGACCGCAAGCTCCGATACCGTCGAGGCGCCGGAGCGGCAAATGACGAGCTGAGCGCCGGCGATGCGCTCGGCCATATCGGTGAAGAACGGCGAGACCTCGGCGGGCACACCGAGCTTCTCATAGGTGGCGATCACGCCGTCCCTGTCTTCCGGCCGGGCCTGCTGCGTGACCTTGAATCGCTGGCGAACCTCGTCGTCGAGACGGCAGATCGCCTGCGGTACTGCCTTGGAAAAATACTGTGCGCCCTGGCTGCCGCCGAAGACGACGAGATGGAATGGCGCGTCGCCGACAGCCGACGCATAGGGCGTGTTGGCGGCGGCTAGCACCGCCGGGCGAACAGGGTTGCCCGTCGTCACGGTTTTCGCGGCAAAGGCGCCCGTGCCCTCCGGAAGGAAGCCACCGGCGATCGCCTTGACGCGCGAGGCCAGCGCCTTGTTGGCGCGTCCCATGACCGCGTTCTGCTCGTGGATGATCGACGGCACACCCATGCCGGTTGCCGCCAAGAGCGGCGGCACGGTCGGGTAGCCACCGAAGCCGACGACGGCCTTGGGCTTCAGCCGGGCAATCAGCTTTCGCGCCGCGCGCATGCCGCTCCACAGCGTCCAGAGCGATTTGACGACGCTGACCGGGTTCTTCGAGCCGATTGTCGCCGAAGGCACGACATGAACCTCGTCGGCCGGGAACTTGCCGGCATAACGTTCGGCGCGGCTATCGGTGACCAGATGCACCGAATAGCCCATGGCCTTCAGCTCGTGGGCCAGCGCTTCTGCCGGAAAGAGATGGCCGCCGGTACCGCCGGCGGCAAGCAGGATGATGCCTTTAGTCATATTTTACTCCGCCGGCACGCCAATGCCGGACCGAAACAGGCTGCGCTCCACGGCGCGCTTCTCCGGGCGGTGACGGGTCAAGGCCAGGATGAAGCCGGCAGTGACGCAGATCGCCACCATGGACGAGCCACCATAGGAGATCAGCGGCAGGGTCATGCCCTTGGCCGGAAGCAGTTCGAGGTTCACGCCGATGTTGATCATCGACTGGATGCCGATCTGAAGCACCAGGCCGGCAACGGCGAACCGGTTGAAGTCGTTGCGTTCGCGGAAGGCATGGTTGAGGCCGCGCATCACCAGGAAGGCGAAGATCAGCACGATGACCATGCAGAAGACGATGCCGAATTCCTCGGCGGCAACGGAAAAGACGAAGTCGGTATGGCTGTCCGGGATGATGCGCTTGACGATGCCTTCGCCCGGGCCCCGGCCGAACCAGTCGCCGCGGATGATCGCCTCGCGGGCGGTATCCATCTGGAAGGTGTCGCCTTCGCCCGTCAGGAACTTGTCGATACGCGCGGCCACGTGCGGCAGCAACGTATAGGCGACGAAGAAGCCGCCGAGGGCCGCACCGCCGAGCAGGATGATCCAGAGCCAGGGCATGCCGGCCATGAAGAACATGCCGCCCCAGACGGCGGTGGTCAGGATCGTCTGGCCGAGGTCGGGCTGGGCGACCAGCAGGGCCGCGACGATGCCGAAGAGCAGGATGGCAAAGAGATTACCGGGGATTTCCGGCTGGCGCGCATGTTCGGAAAACAGCCAGGCACAGACGACGACGAAGGCCGGTTTCATGAACTCCGACGGCTGGATCGAAATCCCACCGAGCGAAATCCAGCGCATCGAGCCCTTCACCTCTTCGCCGATGAAGAGTACCAGCACCATCATGCCGAGCGAACCGGCAAGAAGCAGAATCGCCGCGCGCCGGACCTGGCGCGGCGAGAGGAAGGAAATCCCCACCATCACCACCAGCGACGGCAGAAGGAAGAGTGCGTGGCGCCGGACGAAGTGGAAGCTGTCGAGGCCGATGCGCTCGGCGACGGCAGGGCTTGCGGCGAAGGACAGCATGAAGCCGACGCCCATCAACAGGATGAAGGTCGCCAGAAAGAACCTGTCGATCGTCCAGAACCAGTCGGCCACGGGGCCACGTTCGGCTCGGCTTACCATCTTGTCAGTCCCCTTCTCCGGCGCCCACCGCGCCCACGTCCGAAATCCCGCACCACCTTCCGCATCGACCGGCACGCATGCGCGCCGGCCGAGGGATCAAATCAGCATCGTCACGCCTTCGATCGCGCGCACATGTCCGACGAAGGCATCACCGCGTACCTCGAAGTTCTTATACTGGTCGAAGCTTGCGCAAGCCGGTGAAAGCATCACCGCCGAGCCGCCCGTCTCGTCCCTGCCGGCATCGGCCGCGGCATGCGCTACCGCCTGCTCCAGCGTGCCCGAGATCTCATAGGGTACGGCTTCGCCGAGCGTCGCGGCGAAAGCCGGCGCGGCCTCGCCGATCAGATACGCCTTGGCGATCTTCGGGAAGAAGGGTGCAAGCGTCGTGATGCCCCCTTCCTTCGGCAGACCGCCGGCGATCCAGTAGATGCGGTCATAGCTCGAAAGCGCCGGTGCCGCCGCATCCGCATTGGTCGCCTTGCTGTCATTGACGAAGACGACAGAGCCCTTGCGGCCGACCGGCTGCATGCGGTGCTTGAGACCGGGGAAGCTCTTCAGGCCAGCGTGGATTTCCGCCGCGCTGACGCCGACCGCAAGGCAGGCCGCGATGGCGGCGGCTGCGTTCTGGGCGTTGTGACCGCCGCGCAGCGTCTGGATGCCGTCGAGATCGACGAACAGGCCGGAAGTGCCACCTTCAGCCTTCAGGATGCGCGGGCCCTCGGCATAGAGGCCGCTTGCCAGCACATGGCGACGGGAGATCCGCACGGTCCTGGTGCCGGCGCGCTCGACGCGATCGGCGATCAGCGCCGAGAAACTGTCGTCGACACCGACGATTGCCGTGCCGCTACCGGCGACCAGCCGTTCCTTGATGTCGGCGTAATGCTGCATCGTGCCGTGGCGATCGAGATGATCGGGTGTCAGGTTGAGCAGAATGCCTGCCGTCGGGTTCAGCGTCGGCGCCAGATCGATCTGGTAGGACGAGCACTCGACCACGTAGAAGCGCCCGGCCTTCGGAGGATCAAGCGTCAGCACCGCGGTGCCGATATTGCCGCCGAGCTGCGTGTCTCGGCCGCTTTCTTTGAGGATATGTGCGATCAGCGCCGTCGTCGTCGATTTGCCGTTGGTGCCGGTTATCGCGATGAAGGGGCAATCGGGCGCATGCGCCCGGCGTTCGCGCACGAAAAGTTCGACGTCGCCGATGATCTCGACACCAACCGCATGGGCAAGATCCACGGTCCAGTGCGGCTTGGGATGCGTAAGCGGCACGCCGGGCGAAAGCACGAAGGCGGCAAAGGCCGCCCAGTCGACGGTGCGCAGGTCCGCCGTCGGCACGCCTGCGGCCGAAGCCTTGGCGACGCTATCCGGGTTGTCGTCCCATGCGGTAACCTGGGCACCACCGGCGACGAGCGCCTGCGCGGTCGCAAGGCCCGAACCGCCGAGACCGAAGAGAGCGACTTTCCTGCCCTTGAAGGAAGTGACCGGGATCATCGTCCGCTCACCGCAGCTTGAGGGTGGAGAGGCCAACCATCGCCAGGATGACGGCGATGATCCAGAATCGGATCACGACCTGGCTCTCGGTCCAGCCCTTCTTTTCGAAGTGGTGGTGGATCGGCGCCATCAGGAAGACGCGGCGGCCGGTGCGCTTGAACCAGAAGACCTGGATGATGACCGACAGCGTCTCCATGACGAAGAGGCCGCCGATGATGATCATGACGATCTCGTGCTTGACGGCAACGGCTACGGTGCCAATCAGGCCGCCAAGCGCCAGCGACCCGGTGTCGCCCATGAAGATGGCGGCCGGCGGCGCGTTGAACCAGAGGAAGCCGAGGCCGGCGCCGATGACAGCGCCGAGGATGACGGCAAGCTCGCCCGTGCCGGGCACGAAATGGATCTGCAGATAGTTGGCGAAGACGGCGTTACCAGCGAGATAGGCAATCAGGCCGAAGGCGGCAGCGGCGATCATCACAGGCACGATCGCAAGACCGTCGAGACCGTCGGTCAGGTTCACGGCATTGCCGGCGCCGACGATGACGAAGCCACCGAACAGCACGAAGAAATAGCCGAGATTGACGATCAGGTCCTTGAAGAAGGGGAAAGTGACGGAGGAGCCGAAAGTGGAGCCGGACGGACCGCCCGAAAGCGAGGCCTGCATCATGAAGAACACGGCGATCGCCGCGATCACGAATTCGATGCCGAGGCGTGCCTTGCCGGAAAAGCCCTTGTCCGACTGCTTCGTAACCTTGAGGTAATCATCGTAGAAGCCAATGGCGCCGAAGCCGAGCGTGACGAGCAGCGTCGAGACGACGTAGACGCTCGACAGATCGGCCCAGAGCAGCGACGAGACGACGATGCCGGCCAGGATCATCAGGCCGCCCATGGTCGGCGTGCCGGCCTTCTTGAAATGCGTCTGCGGCCCGTCGGCGCGGATCGGCTGGCCCTTGCCCTGGCGGATGCGCAGCGAGGCGATCATCGCGGGCCCGAAGAGGAAGACGATCATGGCCGACGTGAAGAGCGCCGCGCCGGTGCGGAACGTGATGTAGCGAAAAAGATTGAAAAACTGAAAGTGGTCCGCCAGTTCCACAAGCCAAATGAGCATAAGGGACCTTTCCCCAAAGGTTTCCTGCACAATGATGCAGCAGTTTAAAGTGTTACAGCGAAGCTTTCCCGCCCCGGGAGACGCGGCGCCGTAGTATTTCGAAACACGTCCAACAGAATCATCTGAAAAACGATACGCGCTTGCATGCGAAAGTGTTAGGGCGCGCCGCCTAACCTCAAACTGTATCCACCGCGCCATCATGGGCGGTTCCGCCGGCTTTTATTACGCCGGCTACCCCTCGGCTTCGGTTCCCTCGGCCCCGTATTCCTCGGCTTGCGTCTCCGGATAGCTCTCGATCAGCGCCTGCACGATCTTGGCGCAGCCGGTCCCCTTGGACGACTTGACCATGACAACGTCGCCCGGCGCGACAGCGGCCAGCGCATAGGCTTTGAGGTCCTCAACGCTCTCGCGATAGATCACCGAAACTTCGGGCGGAAGCGCGTCGCGCAGGTGCGCCATCAGCGGTCCGGCGAGCCAGACATCGGTAATACCGGCTTCGATGAGCGGACGGGCAAGGGCCGCATGCACCTCGGCCGCGTGTTCGCCCATTTCGAGCATGTCGCCGAGCACGGCGACACGACGACCGCCGACCGGCGGCTCGCTGTCGCGCAGCAGCGAAATTGCCGCCCGCATCGAGCTCGGATTGGCGTTGTAACTCTCGTCGATCAGCTTCAGCGTACCGCCGCCGATCGAAAGCGTGTGGCGCCGGCCCCTGCCCGTTTCGGCCTGCATGGTTGCGAGCGCCGAAGCCGCATAGTCGAGATCGCCGCCAGCAAGCTTCACCGCTGCGAGAACCGCAACGGCATTCTCGGCGATGTGGCGCCCGGGAGCACCGATCGCGACTTCCAACGTGCGACCGCCGATGCCGGCCCAGAGAATGGAACCCTCCGCACCGCCGCTGAATTCAACCAGCCGGAATTCGGCCTTCGGGTTGGCGCCGAAGGAATGGATGTGGCTGACGCCGGCCGCTGCCGCGGCGTCTTCAAGCAGCTTGTACTGCGGGCTGTCGTGAATGATCAGCGCGTGGCCGCCATTGACGACGCCTTCGAAGATCTCGGCCTTGGCTTCGGCGATCTGGTCGAGGCTCTCGAAATTGCCAAGATGGGCGGCAGCGATGCTGGTGACGATGGCCACATGCGGGCGCACCATGGCGGTCAGCGGCCGGATCTCGCCCGGATGGTTCATGCCGATTTCGAAGACGCCGAAATCGGTTGCCTCGGGCATGCGTGCAAGCGTCAGCGGCACACCCCAGTGATTGTTGAAGGAGGCGACCGACGCATGTACGCGGCCCTGCGGCTGAAGCACGTGGCGCAGCATCTCCTTGGTGGTCGTCTTGCCGACCGAACCGGTGACGGCGATGATCTTGGCGGCGCTGCGGTCACGCGCCGCACAGCCGAGCCGGATCATCGCTTCGAGCACGTCGTCGACGACGATCATCGGCGCATTCAGCCGTCCGAGCGCCGGCAGCTTGCCTTCGCTGACGACCAGCACCGCGGCGCCATTGGCGAGCGCGATACCCGCATAGTCGTGGCCATCCACGCGATCACCCTTGATCGCGAAGAAGGCTTCGCCCTTGCCGATCGAGCGGCTGTCGATGGAGATCCCCGAGATGCCTTCAGGCAGATTGCCGACCGGCCGGCCATTCATGGCGGCCAGGAGATCGCTGCTTGTCCAGAGCCAGTTCAAATCACAAGCCTCCCAATGCCTTGCGGACCTCCGCGTGATCCGAGAAGGGCAACGTGACGGAGCCGATCGTCTGCCCCTCCTCGTGCCCCTTGCCGGCGACGATCAGCGTGTCGCCGGTCTTCAGCATGCCGACCGCCGTGCGGATCGCCGTGGCGCGGTCGCCGATTTCGATGGCGCCCCTGGCCGCCGCCATGATTTCGGCGCGGATCACATCGGGCACTTCCGAGCGCGGATTGTCGTCGGTCACGATCGTCACGTCGGCAAGCCGGGTGGCGATCTCGCCCATGATCGGGCGCTTACCCTTGTCGCGGTCGCCGCCGCAGCCGAACACCACGACGACGCGGCCGGTCGTGAACGGCCGCACCGAGGCGAGCACGTTTTCCAGCGCATCCGGCTTGTGGGCGTAATCGACATAGGCGAGCGCGCCGTCCCTGGTCTGGCCGACCAGTTCAAGACGACCGGAGGCCCCCTGCAGCTTTTCAAGCGCGGAGAAGGCCGCCTTGGCGCTGATGCCGGTGGACATGGCAAGGCCGGCCGCCACGAGCGCATTGGCCACCTGGAAGTCGCCGGCAAGCGGAATGTGGATCTCGAAGATGTCGTCGCCGACATGCACTTCGGCCGACTGCTTGTGGCGGAAGTGCTCGACCCGCTTCAGCGAAATGTAATCGCCCTTGCGGCCGACCGTCCGCACGTCGAGCTTGGCCTTGCGGGCAGCGGCGATGGCCTGGTCCGACCACTGGTCGTCGGCAAAAATCACCGCGGGCGCGCCCTTCGGCAACAGCGCCTCGAACAGCCGCATCTTGGAGGCCATGTAGTGCTCCACCGTCGGGTGGTAGTCCATGTGATCGCGGCCGAGATTGGTGAAGGCGGCAGCCGACAGGCGCACGCCGTCGAGCCGGCTCTGGTCGAGGCCGTGGCTGGAGGCCTCCATCGCCGCATGGGTGACGCCGGCATCGGCAAGTTCGGCGAGCAGCTTGTGCAGCGACACCGGATCGGGCGTCGTCAGCGAGCCGTAATCGTTACGCCCGGGTGCGACGACGCCGGTCGTGCCGATCATCGCGGCTGCAAGGCCGGAATGCGCCCAGACCTGGCGGGTGAAGGAGGCGACCGAGGTCTTGCCGGCGGTGCCGGTGACGGCGACCATGGTTTCCGGCTGGCGGCCATAGAAGGCAGCGGCAGCGCGGGCGAGAAAGGCGCGAGGTTCGGAAAGCTTCAGGACCGGCGCTGCCGAAGTGTCGACGTCCGAGCCAGCTTCGGTGACGACGGCGACCGCGCCGCGCTTCAGGGCATCGGCGACATAGACGCTGCCATTGGCCTTGCTGCCGGAAACGGCGACGAAGAGATCCCCTGGCTGAACCTGCCGGCTATCGGCCGTCAGTCCGGCAACGTCGATATCGGCGGCAGCGCCGCTCAGTTGCGCCGAAAGTTCCGGGAAGCTCGATCCCGCCAGGTCTTTGATCTTCATGAACGCACGTCTCGCATCGATTTCGATCCGCAAGAATCGCGAATCGTCCGCTTTCTCATTTCATGTCTAATAAGACACAAGCAAGGCAGAACCGTCTTCTCCAAACTTTGGTTCGACACCGAGCAGCGGCGCAGAGCGGCTGATGATGTCGCGAACCATGGGAGCCGCGTTCGAGCCTGCGGTGCGCCCGCCACCCTCGCCGGTCTTCGGCGCGTCGATGAAGGTCAGCACGATGTATTTCGGGTTGTCGATCGGGAAGGCCGCGAGGAAGGCGTTGAAGTTCTGGTCGCTGGCATAGCGGCCGTTGACCACCTTGTCGGCCGTGCCGGTCTTGCCGCCGACGTTGAAGCCCGGCACCAGTGCGCGCTTGCCGGAGCCTGCAATGCCGTTCCAGCGAAGCAGGAAGCGCATGTCGTCGCTGGTGCTCTTCTTGACCACCGGTGTGGCGACTGCGTTGGCCTGCTCCTCGGTGCGCGGCAGGAAGGTCGGTTCGATCAGCTTCCCGCCGTTTACGAGTGCAGCACCCGCGACAGCCGTCTGCAGCGGCGTCGTCGAGACGCCGTGACCGAAGGAGATGGTGACCGAGTTGATCTTCTTCCATTCGCGCGGCTGCGTCGGGGATTTCACTTCCGGCAGTTCGGTCGGCAGCTTCGAAAGCAGGCCGAGGCGCGTCAGGAATTCCTTGTGGCCGGGAATGCCGACGAGATCGGCAATCTTCGCGGTGCCGATGTTCGACGAATACTGGAAGATTTCCGGAACAGTCAGCACGCGGCGCTTGCCGTGGAAGTCCTTGATGGTGAAGCCGCCGATACGGATCGGCGCCGAGGCGTCAAAGCTGTCGTTGAGCGTCACCTTGCCGGAATCGAGGCCCATGGCGATGGTGAAGGTCTTGAAGGTGGAGCCCATTTCGAACGTGCCGTTCGACATGCGGTTCATCCAGCCCTCTTCCGCCCCTTCGGCCGGTTTGTTCGGGTCGTAGTCGGGAACGGACGCCATTGCCAGCACTTCGCCGGTATGCACGTCGAGCACGACGGCGCCGGCAGCGAGCGCCTGGTAGTTCTTCATGCCGGCGTCGATGACGTCGCGCACGATGTTCTGCACGCGCACGTCGATCGAAAGCTTCACCGGCTCGAGCTTGGCGTCGCTGGTCATGCCGATCGCGGCAAGGTCGGCCAGCCCCTGGCTGTCGATGTATCGCTCCATGCCGGCAACGCCGCGGTTGTCGATGTTGACGTGGCCCAGGATGTGTGCGGCGGTGTGGCCGCCGGGATAGAAGCGGCGCTTTTCCGGGCGGAAGCCGACGCCGGGAATGCCGAGCGCCAGGATCTCCGACTGCTGCTTCGGGGTCAGCTGCCGGCGCAGCCACTGGAAGCGCGATTTCGACTTCAGCTTGTTGTAGATTTCGCGGGCGTTGATGTCGGGCAGCACCGTCGACAGCCGCTCGACCGCTTCGTCGGCATCGACGATCTTGTGCGGCTCGGCATAGAGCGAGACGGTGCGGATGTCGGTCGCGAGGATCTCGCCGTTGCGGTCGAGAATGTCGGGGCGCGACGCCATCAGGTTGTCGGCCCGGCCGATGCTGGAAACGGTTTCGGGTGCCGCCATGCCGTATTGCACCAGGCGGCCGCCGATGACGGCATAGACGATGCCGAAGCTGGCGATCACGATGGCGACGCGGTTCTTCGCCTGGTTCGTGGTCTTCTTGCGCGTCCCCTGGAAGGTGACGTTTACGCCGCTTTCAGCCGGTCGGTTGTTGCCGCCCGCCGAGAAGTGCGCCTTGCTTTTCAACACCATGATGCGGGAGAGAAACGACATCAGCGCGCCACCGAGCCAGTTGCGATCTTATCGGTCTTTTCGATGATGGCAGCGATGCCATCCTTGGCCGACTTGTCCTCGGGCACGGGCAGATCGGCCTTCAGCATCGGCAGTTCCTGCGGCTGGGCGAGCTGTGTCGAGGGGGTCGGCACGAGTTGCAGGTCGGCTCCGAAGGCACCGACGAGGCGCTCCAGGCGGTTCGGTTGGGTCAGAAGCGCCCAGTCGGCCCGAAGCAGATCGATCGTGTCTTCCTCGAGCTTGATCGCCACGTCGAGCTTGCGGACTTCCTCAAGCTTGTTTTCGGCGCGGTGCTTGATCGTATAGGTCACCGTGGCCGCGGCCGTCATGACGACGATCAGAACGATATCGAACGTTCGAAGCATGTCTTGTCAGCCCCCCAGCCGTGCAAGGCTTGCCAGTTCCGGCAGATTGAAAATGGACAGATCGTTTCCCGGCGACGCAGCTTGCGTGCGGATACCGGCGCGAAGCTTGGCAGAGCGGGCGCGCGGATTGAGGGACGCTTCTTCCTCGCTGGCTGCCACCATAGGCTTGCCAACTGGCGTGAAGGTTGCGGCGCGCGCGGACACCATCGGCAGGTGACGCGAGCCGCTGGCCTTGCCGGAGCGGTCCTGGAAGAAGGCCTTGACGATGCGGTCTTCGAGCGAATGGAAGGTGACGACGACAAGACGGCCGCCGGGCTTCAGCGCTCGCTCGGCCGCAAACAGCGCCTCTGCCAGTTCGCCGAGCTCGTCGTTGACGAAGATGCGCAGCGCCTGGAAGACGCGGGTGGCGGGATGGATCTTGTCCTTGGCCTTGCGCGGCGTCACCACCTCGATCAGGCCGGCAAGATCGCGGGTCGTTTCGAAGGGCTGCTCGGCCCGGCGCTTCTCGATCGCACGCGCGATGCGGCCGGCCTGCTTCTCTTCACCGAGAAAGCCGAAGATGCGGATGAGATCAGAGACCTTGGCGCGATTGACGACATCGGCCGCCGAAACGCCCGAAGCCGACATGCGCATGTCGAGCGGCCCCTTCTTCTGGAAGGAGAAGCCGCGCTCGGCCTCGTCGATCTGCATGGAGGAAACGCCGATATCGAGCACGACGCCATCGAGCCCGCCTTCGGGCGCATGGGCGGCAAGATCGGAGAACTGTGCATGAACGAGCTTCAGCCGGCCGCCCCACTCGGCGACCTGCGCCTGCCCTGCGGCAATCGCCGTCGGGTCGCGATCGAGCGCGATCACGTCGGCACCGGCCTTGAGGATTGCGGAGCTGTAGCCACCAGCACCGAAGGTG
Source organism: Ensifer sp. Root954 (assembly GCF_001429005.1). Lineage (NCBI taxonomy): Bacteria > Pseudomonadati > Pseudomonadota > Alphaproteobacteria > Hyphomicrobiales > Rhizobiaceae > Ensifer > Ensifer sp. Root954. Next base: position 170,593 of record NZ_LMJM01000025.1, on the reverse strand, counting down.
CCATCGAGGATGACCTTGCCGGGCGCAGGCTCCAGAGCCGCAAGCACCTCGGGCAAGAGAACGGGAATGTGACGAACCGGTCCGCCTTCGGCTTCAGAAACACCTCCGCCTTGATCCGTCACCATTCCCTCTCTCCATTCTATTCTGGACGCAACCCCCGTGACTTGCGCCCTTCCCGGGCCGCCGCCTGCGCCTTTTGAAAGGCCTGCGGCTCCCAGAGCTGAAAATAATCGCCCCGCCCGACGAACATCACGTCGGTCGAGATGCCGGTGAAGTCGCGGATAAAATCCGTCATCATCAACCGGCCTTCCGGATCGAGCTTCACAAAGACGCCACCCCCGTGAACCAGCAGCGACATCTCGTTGGCTTCCGGAGAAAATGGATCCTCGGCCGCCATCTGCCTCTCGAACCGATCCAGGAGCTCCGGCCCGCCGACGCTGATCGCCGGAAAGACGAAATCCTGAAAACAGTATAGCTCCCGAACGCCCCCATCCGACAGCACGGAGCGAAACGCCGAGGGAACAGAGACCCGCCCCTTCGCATCGATCCGATTGGTGGCATGTGACAAGAAGCGGTTCATAACGCGAAACGGCCGCCCAAGACTGACGGGCCACGATCATCGACCCGCGAGAACACGTCACTCCGCACGCAAGACCGCCCCGCCGAACAGCGGAATGTCCGACCACCCTCCGAAGCCGGAAGGCATTGGAATCTTGCGATATTGGGCCGCGAAGCAGCCCCTGCGCAGTGCCATTATGGGATATCATGGGACCATATGGGCGTCAATGGGAATGGATCACAAACAGCCGTCGGGCTGATCAAATATTGATAGGTTGTTAAGTTTAACGAAGGGTTACGAAGAGACCCCCACCGTACGGGAATGCGACGGTCGAACGGCTTCAAATCGTTGAAAAATCAGAATGTGAGAAAAAGCGCAGACACACCGTTATGCAGAGGCCCTTGCGAGCCATCGCAAGAGAAGAATCCACGGCGGCAACGACAAAACCGCCTAAACCCGCACCGCTGCCGGCCGCAAAAATGGCATGCGGATCAGCCCGATTTGCAAGGCGCGATCCGCACGCGCTGAACCGTTCGGCCCGCATTGAGAGAGAGAGAGAGAGAGAGAGAGAGAGAAAATCGCCAGTTGGCCTGTAAGCCGGGTTCTGTATGGCCCCGTCACCCGAAGGCAACGGAACGTGGCAGCCATTCATCTGGGACTACGTTTGCACGCAGCCTCTTGCAACCCACCCGGATGACTGGCCCGGAAACAGGCTGGGCGCTTGCGCGTCCGCGTCATCCCTATTCGGTCTTGCTCCCGGTGGGGTTTGCCGTGCCGTCCATGTCGCCATGTCCGCGGTGGGCTCTTACCCCACCCTTTCACCCTTACTCCGCAAGCGGAGCGGTTTGCTTTCTGTGGCACTTTCCCTGAGGTCACCCTCGCCGGACGTTATCCGGCACCGTGCTTCCGTGGAGCCCGGACTTTCCTCCCCCCGCGGCCTTTCGGCACTTGCGGAGAGCGGCTGCCCGGCCAACTGGCAGGCGCTCCTTAACGCAAGCCCCCGCCCGGCGCCAGAAAAAACGGCAGTGTTTTTCAAGCTGCCAACAGGGCAGATCGGTCGAGACCGGGTGGATGCCGCCGCACCTAGCGAAAGGCGACCGCGAAGTCGGCGTCGTATTCGGGCTCATCGATCCGGCCATTTTGCACAAGGACAGCGCCGAGCCTGCCTATCTCGTCGGAGCTTTTTGCCGCCTGGCCGTTGCCGCCGGTGACGACGGCGATGCGGTCGCCCTCGGCAAAGCCGATATAGGGCAGCCCGTCGCGGGTGAACGAGGTGACACAGGGTGAAAAGTGGGTGGAGACCGGCCGGAAGTCAGGCATCACCTCGGCCAGCAGCCGACGCAGATGCTCGGCCGCCGCGGCGCCGCCCGGCCCGCGGAACCAGTGCCGTATCGCCGGCTCGTCACTCAGGATCCTGTCGGTCGGATCGCCGCCGATCTTGATATAGGTCCTGCCGTCGGCATAGCCGACCGGCGGCAGCAGGTAGTAGCTCTTCTCCTGCTCGGGCGCTGCACCGATCAGCGAGGGCATGCCCTCGAAGTCAGGCAGCTCGCTCGCCGCCACCTCCGCGAACAGCACCGTGCGAGCCTTGACCGTCAAGTCGATCGGCCGCGGCAGCAGTTTGTCGGACAGGGAAAATCCGCCGGCCGCAACGATGACCCGGCCCGCTTCCAGGCGCATGCCCGAGACCGTCGTGACGACAACGCGATCGTCCGCTTCGGAGACGGCGCCGACCTCGTCGCGCACGATCCGTGCGCCGGCCTTCTCGGCACAGATGACCTGCGCCGCAACGAGCGCGCGTGGATTGATGTAGCCGGCGCCAAGGCGCTCATAAACGCCGGCCGTGCCCTCGGGAAAACGGAACCAGGGAAAGCGCCGCGACAGCGCTTCGCTGTCATAGAGCGGCGCTTCGACGCCGAGCGCATCCCGCGCCTTTTCCACCTGCTCGATATAGTCGTAGCTCGAGCCCGGCGCTGGCCCCGCCATCAGGCAGCCGACCTCGTGATAAAACCGGATGCCGCTTTCGCGTTCGATCTCGTCGTAGCGCTCGATCGAGCGACGGGCGAGACGCGCCCAGACGGGGTCGTCGTCGATCGTGCGGGTGATGCGGGCATTGTCGTAGTGGCTGGAAAAGACGCCGGAATGACTGGCCCAGTCGGTCGGCTCGTCAGGACCGACGAGCGCGACGCCAGCACCCGAGAGCGCCAGGTGCCGGGCAGCCGCAGCGCCCATCATGCCCTTGCCGACGACAATGAAATCAAAGCTTTCCGACATGCTCATCCCCGCTCTACTGACACGGAAGGAGGTAGCATATCGGTGCTCTTAGGGCACCACCACTCAAGGATTTAATTGGCGCCGGAACGCGAGACCTGTCCGGCTGGAGCATCCGCCATTGCCGCGTGGCCGGCGGACGATGCTCTCTCGTCGCGTGGGCAAATGGATCACCCACGCCTGTCAGGCACTAGAGCATTCCGCCCTCAGGTGGAAACACCGAGGCGGCCAGATGCTCTAGAATAGGGATGCCAAGGCGCCCCTCGTGCGTTCGCTGGAACCCACGGCGTTCTAGTCGATGATGTCCTGGACCTTGCCGCAATAGCGCTTGGAAACCGGGTTCATGCGCTTGGCGCCATGGCCGGCATTGTACTTGAGGATCGTGCCGCAGGTGGTGCCGCCCGAAAGTTCATGCGCCATGGCGAGATACTTCATGCCGAACTTGATGTTGGTTTCCGGGTCGTAGAGACCCTTGGAGGAGCCCGAATAGCCCATCATGCGCGCCGTGGCGGGCTTGATCTGCATCAGGCCGATCTCGCCGGCGCTGCCGCGTGCCTTCGGATTGAAGTTGCTTTCGACCTTGACGACCGCATGCGCCAGATCGACGGGAACGCCGTACTGCTTCGCATAGCTCTTGATCAGGGCCGTATACTGAACGTTCTGCGGAAGGTCCGGTTTCGGGAAGCCTGTGGTCCGGGTGACGGTCGGGATGGAAGAGGTCTTGATGGTCTTGTCGACATTCCCCGCATACGACGTACCCATCCCGGCGAAGAACATGCCAAGGCATGCCGCCACCGCAGCAACAGACGATATTCTCATGTAGTTTGAATTCTCCGGTCTGGGGATTGGACCGAAGCGCACCCCGCTTCGAGCCTCACGTCCCGATCGTTTCATTCACAGGACGTGAGCGTTGCGCCCCGAAGTTCCTGCAGTTTCAATGAGCGGGAAATGAACGGCGCATCATGGTAAACATGTGGCAAAGCTAAAAAAACATGCCACGAACATCCGGAAAACAGGCTTCGAAACGAAAAATTCTTCCGCGTCAGGCGACAAATTGCGGCAGCCCGGAAAGCAGGCGATGGAGCGTATCGAGGGTTGAGATGTCGGCGATGCCGTCTACCCTCTGTTGCCGGAAATGCCTTTGGAACGCGGCGATGGCGCCCTCGGTTTTTTCGCAGAAATCACCAGTCACTTCAATGCCGTAGCCATAGAGCGACAGCATCGACTGGATGGCCTCTACCGGCTGACCGCGGTCGCCGCGCTGAAAGAAGCGCCCGCCGCCGATCGGAGCCGGCTCGACCCAGTGCCCGACCCCTTCGCGGTGAAGAACATGCCAGGGAAATTTTTCTCCCGGATCAACCTTGCGAATGGGGGCGATATCGCTGTGCGCCAGCACCCTTTCCGGGGCGATCGACCACCGCTGGCCACAGTCCCGACACAATTCGACGACCGCATCGATCTGCTTCTTCGGGAAATCCGGCAACCCGCCGGGGTGGCCCGGGTTGGCGATCTCGATACCGATCGAACAGGAGTTGATGTCGGTCTCGCCCTTCCAGTAGCTCTTGCCCGCGTGCCAGGCACGCAGCGTCTCAGGCACGAGCTGGTCGACGCGTCCGTCCTCATGAACGAAATAATGGCTGGAAACCTGGCTCTCTTCGCGACACAGCCATTCGAGCGCCGAAGCGCCCGTCGCCATGCCGGTGTAGTGCAGCACGATCATATCCGGTGCCCGCCTGTCGGCGCGGTCGCCAAAATTGGGCGACGGCATGAAGCGAGCCCCCGGATAGTCGCAGTATTTCGAAGTCATGCAGCTCGGCGTTCTTTCTCGATCGCCTCATAGGCGGCGTTCAGCGCCGCCATGCGATCATTGGCGATCGCGTGGAATTCTTGCGGTACGCCGCGCGCCACCAGCATATCCGGGTGGTTTTCGGAAACCAGCACACGGTAGCGCTTGCGGATGTCGGCGAAATCATCCTTACGCGAAACGCCGAGCACCTGATAGGGGTCGCGACCGTCTCCGTGCACATGGCGGGCCATGATGAGCTCGAAATGCGCCTCGTCCATGCCGAAGATCTCGGCGACCCGCACCAGGAACGCCAGTTCGCGCTCATGAACTGCACCGTCGGACTTGGCGATGTGGAACAGGCCGTCGACGATATCCTCGAGGATCGGGCAGTTTTCTTCGCAGGACGAACACAGCGACGCCATCTTCTCGGCATAGGCCTCGTAGCCGGCGACGTCCTGGCGCGCGAGATTATAGAGACGCGCGACGTTCTGCGCCTGGTCGGGCGGGAACTGGAAGATGTCGCGGAAGGCAGCGACCTCGGCCTCGCTGACGATGCCGTCGGCCTTGGCCATCTTGGCCGAAAGCGCGATCATCGCGACGGAGAAGGCAACCTTGCGCCGTGTCTCCGGGTCGCCCTCAAACAGGGTACGCACGGCCTCGACCACACCGGCAAGCGCATTGCCGGTGGCGGTAACGATTTTGAGGAGGCTGTCCCAGAATGACATGCGAGAATCCCTGTCTCTCCAGCGTATAGCATGGACTTGTGTGGTGGCAAATTGCAAGCGGTGGGATGGTCCGAACCACGAGGATGACGAACTTGTGATGGCACCTCACTATTGTCAATCCATCGATTGGAACTTGCGACAGCTGGTAGACGGAAAGCTGTTCCCTTGGGAACAACCTAGCGATCCGAAGCGGCGAATTTATGCCGAAAAACACGCCAAATGCACCGGCCGCGAAGGCCGCGCCGCCCGATTGCGCTCCTCCGGCTGCGACAATCGGCGCGACACCGAGCCCGCCCCGCGTTTCCGACGGCGCCCAGCAGCCGTTCTCGCGCGGCCTCGACACAACATCCACAGGCCCGTCATTTAAATTCCATCTGATTTGCGCTATGGAGGCCGCACCCATCGCATGCCAAAGTCCCGAGGAGGAAACATGGCCAAGAAAAAAGTCGCAATGCTGACGGCCGGCGGGCTCGCGCCCTGTCTGTCATCGGCCGTTGGAGGACTGATCGAGCGCTATACGGACGTAGCACCCGAATATGAGCTGGTCGCGTATCGCTCGGGCTACCAGGGCGTACTCCTTGGAGACCAGATCGAAATTACGCGCGACATGCGCGAAAAGGCCCATATCCTGCATCGCCATGGCGGCTCGCCGATCGGCAACAGCCGCGTCAAGCTCACCAACGCCGCCGACTGCGTCAAGCGCGGCCTGGTCAAGGAAGGCGAAAACCCGCTGCGTGTCGCAGCCGAGCGCCTTGCCAAGGACGGCATTTCGATCCTGCACACCATCGGCGGCGACGACACCAACACGACCGCTGCCGACCTTGCCGCCTATCTCGACGCCAACGGCTACGACCTGACCGTGGTCGGCCTGCCGAAGACCGTCGACAACGACGTCGTTCCGATCCGCCAGACGCTCGGCGCCTGGACGGCTGCCGAATACGGCGCCCGCTTCTTCGACAATGTCAGCAACGAACAGAGTGCCGCCCCGCGCACGCTCGTCGTCCATGAAGTCATGGGCCGCCATAGCGGCTGGCTGACGGCAGCCACCGCCCGCTCCTATATCCAGATGACCGACGACAAGGAATTCGTCGACGGCTTCATGATGAACCGCCAGATGAAGAACATCGACGGCCTCTATCTGCCGGAGATGAAGTTCGACCTGCAGGGCGAAGCCGATCGCCTGCGCAAGGTTATGGACCGCACCGGCTTCGTGACGCTGTTCGTCAGTGAAGGCGCCTGCCTCGACGCCATCGTCGCCGAGCGGGAAGCAGCCGGCGAGACCATCAAGCGCGATGCCTTCGGCCACGTGAAGATCGACACGATCAATGTCGGCAACTGGTTCTCCAAGCAGTTCGCAGCCCTTCTCGGCGCCGAACGCTCGATGGTGCAGAAATCTGGCTACTACGCCCGCTCGGCCCCGGCCAACGGCGACGACCTGCGCCTGATCCAGGGCATGGTCGACCTTGCCGTCGAAAGCGCCCTCAACAAGGTCTCGGGCGTCACCGGTCACGACGAAGACCAGGGCGGCAAGCTGCGCACCATCGAATTCCCGCGCATCAAGGGCGGCAAGCAGTTCGATACCTCCACCAGGTGGTTCGGCGAGGTGATGGATGTCATCGGCCAGAAGTGGAAGGCCCAGAAGCACTGACCGACACTTGCCGGCGGGTGGATATGCCACCCGCCGACAACGCTTGATTAGACGTTGACGGCTCCGCGTTTCCGTGGCTGGCTCGGCGAATTGATTGCCGAACACCACCTTTAGCGCGGAGCTTTTTCATGTCGTTCGAACACTGGTTTGCCTTTGCCGCGGCCTCGGCCGTGCTGCTCGCCATCCCCGGCCCCACCATTCTCCTCGTCATTTCCTACGCGCTCGGCCATGGCCGCAAGACCGCGGGCGCGACGGTCGCCGGCGTGGCGCTCGGCGATTTCACCGCCATGACCGCCTCCATGCTCGGCCTCGGCGCCCTGCTTGCCACCTCTGCCGCCATCTTCACCGTCTTGAAATGGGTGGGCGCTGCCTATCTTATCTGGCTCGGCATCAAGCTCTGGCGCGCGCCGGTGGCCGCCGGCGGTGACGTCGACCTCGAAACCACGTCGACGGAACGCCCGCTTCGCATCTTCTTTCATACCTATGCGGTGACTGCGCTGAACCCGAAGAGCATCGTCTTCTTCGTCGCCTTCCTGCCGCAGTTCCTCGATCTCAGCCAGCCGCTCTTTACCCAGATGGCGATTTTCGAGCTGACGTTCCTCACGCTCGCGATCCTCAATGCCAGCCTCTATGCAGCCCTTGCGACCGCCGCCCGCAGCACGATTTCCAAGCCGAATGTGCGGCGGATCGTCAACCGCGCCGGCGGCTCCATGCTGATCGGCGCCGGGCTTTTGACGGCCACGATGAAGCGGGCCACGGCCTGAAATTCGACCCCACGCTTGCCGCCGCCAGCCTCATAGGTTAATGGAGATTCACGCTTGGCGGCTGGCAACCGCTGATTTGCAGGGGCTACGGGGCCCAGAAGCACGAAAGTGACAGAATGGCGAATTACCGTATTTCCCTTTCCAAACAGACGTTTGGCGTGGCAGCTTTGTTGTCGGCGACCATCGTCTCGGGATGCTCAACGGTAGAGCACACGTCGCTGGCAGACCTCACGGCCGTGCAGACGGTTACGCCCCTCGCAAAGCCCGGCACAGAAATGACCGCCTATGCACTGCCGACGCCCGACGGCGCCGCTACCGCAACGAGCGCGGCCTTGACGGCTCAGACCGCTGGGGTCGCCGCCACCTATCCGGTCGCGACCGATCTGGCACAGGGTGCGGAAGCAGCACCCGCACTGGTCGCGGTCCCCGCGGCCAAGCCGGGCGACACCATGGCGCTTGCCATGGTTGCCCCGACGACGCAGACCGGCGCCAGCGCGGCGATTGCCGCTGCGGAAGCCCCCTCGCCCGCCGACTCCACTCAGGTGGCATCCGCTGCCCTCTCGCCGACGGCAACCAAGACGGCCCGCGTCCAGGATCTGCCGGTCTCGACGCTCGCAGTTGCAGCCGCGATGGAATCGGACTTCGACACCGGCGAACCGGTCGGCCTCGAAACGCTGGTCGCCAACCGCATGATCGTTCCGACCGAGCGCCCGAAGACCGGCGTCATCGGCTCGACGGTGGCCGCAGTCGCCAACGTCATTCCGGATTCGATGAAATTCACCAAGACGCCGACGAGCTCGCGTCCCGAACTCGACAAGATGATCAAGTACTATGCCGATCTCAACGGCATTCCCGTGGAACTGGTGCACCGCGTCGTCAAGCGCGAGAGCAATTACAATCCGCGCGCCTACAGCAAGGGCAATTACGGCCTGATGCAGATCCGCTACAACACCGCCAAGGGTCTCGGCTATGACGGTCCGGCGGAAGGTCTGTTCGACGCCGAAACCAACCTCAAATACGCGACCAAGTATCTGCACGGCGCCTGGATGGTGGCCGACAACCAGCATGACAGCGCAGTAAAGCTCTATGCCAGCGGCTATTACTATCACGCCAAGCGCAAGGGCCTGCTCGAAGAGCTCGGCATGAAGTAAGCCGGCCACCCGGCTGGCCCGAAGCGAAGCTGCTTCTCGACGGCTCTGGAATATCCTTACGAGGCGCTCAATCGAGCGCCTCTATTATTTTGGCGTTGAGTGTCTGCACGTCATAGCCGAGCCGCGAAGGCGTAAGCCCCAGCCGCACGACCGCCAGCTTCAGCGAAGGCACCAGCATGATCGCCTGGCCGTCATGCCCGAGCATCCAGAAGGCATCCGCCGGGAAACTGCCCGTTCCCGCCCGCGCGCCGTTTTCCTCCAGCCATACCTGGCCCTGGCCGTATTTGCCGCCCGATGCCTTGGTCGGCGTGCGCATGAAGGCGACATAGTCCTTCGGCAGCATCGCCCTCCCCTTCCAGACACCGTCCTGCAGCAGGAGCTGCGCGAACCGCGCCCAGTCCTGCGTCGTCGCATACATGTAGGAGGAACCGACGAAGGTGCCGCTCTCGTCCGTCTCCAGGACGGCGCTTGTCATGCCGAGCGGCGCAAACAAAGCGTCATAGGGAAAGGCAAGCGCTGTCGCCGGATCGTCGAAGGTGCGCATCCAGATCCGCGACAGCAGCGTGCTGGTGCCGCTGGAATAGCTGAAGTTTGTGCCGGGCTTTGCACCCAACGTCCGCGTCGCGGCAAAACCCGCCATGTCCCTTTCCAGATAGAGCATGCGCGTCACGTCGGTGACGGCGCCATAATTCTCGTTAAAGGCAAGCCCGCTCTGCATCCCCATCAGGTCCGCAAGCGTGATGCCCGCCCGCTCGTCCCCGGCCCATTCCGGCAGCAGGTCGCCCTGCGACACGTCCATGCGCCCTTCTGCAATCCTGAGGCCAATCAGCGCCGCCGTCACCGACTTGGTCATCGACCAGCCGAGCAACGGCGTCGAACGGTCGAAACCCTGGCCATAGGTTTCCGCCACCAGTTGGCCGTCGTGGATCACGGCGATCGCCCGCATGCCCGGCCCGGCGAGGTCAGCGTCCTCGACGAGCTTCTGCAAGGACGGCTCGATCACGGCCCCCTCGCCTTCGGGCCAGGCCACACCCGGCACGGGCGCTGAAGCGGCGGTTTTCGTTTCGATCGGTGCCAGAGCCGCGGCATCGCCGTCCGGCAGGCTGGCGCAGCCGGCACCCGGACGATAGGCCGCGTAACCGGGTGCGGCAAAACCGAGGATGCGCGCCGTCACCAGCTGTTTCTCTTTGTCGACACCGACGCGCACCAGCTTGAGCAAGGGATGGCCGGGGGCCTGCACGTCGTCGGCGAGCACAGCCTGGGCATCGCGCTCGGCGATGAAGACGTTGGAACAGACGATTTTCGCCGCATAGCCGTCGCCGACCTTCAGCAGTTCCGGCGGCGCCAGCGCAAGCCAACCGAACAGACCGACGACGATGAGCGCCAGCACGGCACCCGAAATCTTCAACAAACGTCCCATGCGATCCTCCGGCCTGATGCGCAAAGAGAACCAGCATTTTGCTGCAAGGGAAAGCCCGGCCGCCTCAACTTTTCATATTGGAAAAACGCACAAGCAGTCGAAAAAAGTGCAGCGCTTCGAGCTCTCGCTCACGCACTCGCAGAGAGGCGCGCCTCTCCCGCTTCGCCGTCGCCGACGAGCACCGACACGTCGGCCATAACAGGCGAAACCCAGGGACCGCGGATCTCGGCAGCGCCACAGGCCCGCGCGCAATCCGCCTCGCTCTCCTTCTCGACACCGCTGACGGCGATCGAAAGCCGCAGCACCTGTCCGGTCTTGATCAGGCAGGCGAGCAACGCCACGCTGCGTTCGCTGCCATGTGCGGCCCGCACGGCGGCGAGATCGACGGTCACCTGGTCGGGCTGCACGTCGGAGATCTGGTTCAGGGGCAGCGACGAAGCGGAGCCGCCGCCAAGCGCGACGCGAACGCCCAGCGCGCGCAGCCCCCGCAAGTTTTCGGTGACGATGACAAGATCGTCGGTCGAGACGCCCTCGGCGACCTCGATCGTCAGGCGTTCCGGCGAAAGGCCGGCATCCGAAAGGCACCGCTCCACCTGCGTGACGAAATCGCGGTCGCGCAGTTGCGAGACGAAGGGTGCAATCGTCAGCCCTTTCGGGAAAGACCAGCCGGCCGCCTGCCTGCAGGCGGACTGAAGAGCCCAGGCGGCAAGCGCCAGCGTAGTCGCGCTCTGCTCCGGCGGCTCGAACGTTTCCGCGCCGATGACGCCGAGATGCGGATGCCGCCAGCGCAGCAGCGCCTGGAACCCACCGATGGAGCCGCTTTCGATGCCGAGGATCGGCAGGAATGCGAGAAAGAACTCCTCTGCCTCGAAACCGCGCGTAAGATCGCGCTCGGCTTCCGCCCGCTGCCGCACGGCATGACTCAGGGTTTCCGAGTGGAAGGCATGACTGTTGCCGCTGATCGCCTTGGCTTCGTAAAGCGCCAAGTCCGCCCTTTTCAACACGTCGGATGTCGATTTGTCCGACCGCTCGATGAAGGCTATGCCGATGCTGCAGCCGGAAGCGATGCGCGTTTCCCCGAGATCGAACGGCGCTTCGAACAGCTTTTCCACCCGCGTTGCGAGCATTTCCGCATCGGCTTGAGACGGCGCGCACGCGGCCGCAAGCACGAACTCGTCGCCGCCGAGGCGGTAGACCGTCGCCTCGCCGGCAAAGGCACGCCTGAGCCGGGCGCCGAACAGAGCCAGCAACCGGTCGCCGGCGTCATGTCCCAGCGTGTCGTTGATCACCTTGAAGCGATCGAGATCGAGAAGAAGCAAGGCGTTGCGCGCAAACGCGGCACCTTCTGCGCTGAGTGCCTGGCTGATATCGGCCTCGAGCGCAGCGCGGTTTGCAAGCCCAGTCAGCTTGTCGCGATGGACTTCGTTGCGCAGGCGACGCTCGGCGCGCCGCGCGGCACGCAGCTCCAGCTCAAGCCGGCGCGAGTAGCGCCAGCGATAGAAGGAGCCGCCGAGGATGAAAGGCATGGCGCCGGCCGCCATAACGGCAGGGACGTCCCAATGCGGCGCCATCTGGTCGGGAAGAGCGGTTCCGCTGGCAAGCCACGCCACAGAAACCAGAGCCCCCAATGCCGCGCCGGCAGCCGCAAATCGCTGCTCGGGCTTCGGCAGAAACGTACCTAACATCATGTCGACGCCCCCCGTATGTAAGGCGGTGCTAGCACGTCAGGGTTTAATGAATTCTTATGGGTGAAAAATTGTAGATTTACGTTCCGGAGACCGCCCCGGCCCTGTGAGAAAGCCCGTCATCAAAGTGTAGCCGAGTCACTTTAGAAGCGCCTAAGTTTCAACTGGATGACCGTCTGAGATGAATGAAATCGCTTCCGACGTTGGCTTTGGCAGAAAAAATCCGAAGCTGAAAAACGCCCTGCTCCAGCACAAGACCCTCTCCCTCGCAGGCTTCTCGGAACGTCTGTTCGGCCTGCTCTTTTCGGGCCTCGTCTATCCGCAGATCTGGGAAGATCCGATCGTCGACATGGAGGCGATGCAACTGACCCCGGAAAGCCGGATCGTCACCATCGGCTCCGGCGGCTGCAACATGCTCACCTATCTGTCGGCCGGCCCACGGAAAATAGACGTCGTCGACCTCAACCCGCACCATATCGCGCTCAACCGCCTGAAGCTCGCAGCCTTCCGCCATCTGCCGAGCCACAAGGATGTCACGCGCTTCCTGGCGATCCAGGGCACGACGACCAACGTCCAGGCTTTCGATCTTTTCCTCGCGCCGAAGCTTGATACAGCGACGCGCAGCTACTGGACCGGCCGCGACATGACCGGTCGCCGGCGTATCGGCGTCTTTGGCCGCAATATCTACCGCACCGGTCTGCTCGGCCGCTTCATTGCAGCCAGCCACCTGCTTGCCCGCCTGCACGGCGTCAATCCGGAGGACTTCGTCCAGGCGCGCTCCATGCGTGAACAGCGACAGTTCTTCGACGAGCGCCTGGCACCGCTCTTCGATCGTCCCGTCATCCGCTGGATCACCGGGCGCAAGAGCTCGCTCTTCGGCCTCGGCATTCCGCCGCAGCAGTTCGACGAGCTCGCAAGCCTGAGTGCCGAAAAGTCGCTCGCCGCCGTTCTGCGCCATCGCCTGGAGAAGCTCACCTGTCACTTCCCGCTGCGCGAAAACTACTTCGCCTGGCAGGCCTTCGGCCGCCGCTACCCGCTGCCGCATGAAGGCGACCTGCCGCCCTATCTCGACGCCGGCGCCTATGAGGCGATCCGCAACAATGCCGAGCGCGTCGAGGTGCATCACGCAAGCTTCACCGAGCTTCTCGCCGGCAAATCCGCCGGCTCGGTCGACCGCTATATCCTGCTCGACGCGCAGGACTGGATGACCGACCAGCAGCTGAACGACCTCTGGACCGAGATCACCCGCACGGCGGATGAGGGCGCAGTGGTGATCTTCCGCACCGCGGCGGAAGACAGCATCCTGCCCGGCCGTGTCTCCCCGGCCCTGCTCGACCAGTGGCACTACGATGCCGAAACCTCGCTACGGCTCGGCGCCGAAGACCGCTCCGCCATCTATGGCGGCTTCCACATCTACCGCAGGAAGGGCTGAGACGTGCAACAGGCCGGGATCTCCCACGCGCGGCGCATGGACCACATGTACCGCTATCAGCGGCACTTCTACGATCTCACGCGGAAGTACTACCTCTTCGGCCGCGACACGCTGATCCGCGACATGAACCCGGCCTCCGGTGCCTCGGTGCTTGAGGTCGGCTGCGGCACCGGCCGCAATCTGGCGCTGATCGGCCGCTGTTTCCCGTCGGCCCGCCTGTTCGGGCTCGACATATCCCAGGAAATGTTGACCTCGGCCGGCGCGAAGCTCAACCGTGGCGGCAACAGGCGCGCCACGCTGCATGTCGCCGACGCAACGGACTTCGATCCGGCGATCTTCGGCGAAAGGGGTTTCGATCACATCGTCATCTCCTACTCGCTGTCGATGATCCCCGACTGGCAGAAGGCGATCGACGCGGCGATCGCAGCGCTTAATCCGGGCGGCTCGCTGCACATTGCCGATTTCGGCCAGCAGGAACGCCTGCCGACGAGCTTCCGCCGGGCGCTGCACGGCTGGCTCAACCGCTTCCACGTGACGCCGCGCGAGCGGCTGTTCGACGTGTTACGCGAGAAAGCCCGCGAAAATGGTGCCGATCTCGAGCGGCGCACGATCGGCCGCGGCTATGCCTGGCTCGCCGTCTATCACCGCCCTTCCGTGGCGATCGCCGCCTGAACGGCAGGCGGTTTACACAAAGGTTTTGCATCCCGCCTGAGGGCAGCCATTCCGGCAAGCGCCGAAACCGCCTGGTTTTCGGCGCTTTTGCGCTTTTCTGCCGTCCGCAATTCCCGCTTGAGCTAACTTAATTTTTACGATGATATGGTGAAAATGGGGTTCACGCCTCACTGGGGAAATCACCGACAGGAAGCCATCGTGTGAGGCAGGATCATCGATCGTCTCTAGACAGGAAAATCATGCGCCGGCTTCTCCTGGCTCTCTTGCCGCTTGCCACCCTTCTTTCCGGCTGCTCGTCGACGGACTATGACCTGATGCAGACGGCATCGATCCCGCCGCGCTTCCACGATACGGACCCGCAGAACTTCGGCGACCGGACCCCGCAGCACCACAATATCCACGGCATCGACGTTTCGAAATGGAATGGCGATATCGACTGGATGAAGGTGAAGAACTCGGGCGTCTCCTTCGCCTTCATCAAGGCGACGGAAGGCAAGGACCGGGTCGATACCCGCTTTCCCGAATACTGGCAGAAGGCACGGGCCGCCGGCATCCCTTATGCGCCCTATCACTTCTACTATTTCTGCTCGACCGCCGACGACCAGGCCGATTGGTTCATCGCCAACGTGCCGAAGAGCGCAGTCTATCTGCCGCCGGTTCTCGACGTCGAGTGGAACGGCGAATCGAAGACCTGCCGCCATCGCCCGACGCCGGACGAAGTGCGCGTCGAGATGAAGCGCTTCATGGACCGGCTCGAAGCCCATTACGGCAAGCGCCCGATCATCTACACCTCGGTCGACTTCCACCGCGACAATCTCGTCGACCAGTTCAAGGAACATCACTTCTGGGTGCGCTCGGTCGCCAAGCATCCGGGTGAGGTCTACGTCGAGCGCCGCTGGGCGTTCTGGCAATATACCAGCACCGGGGTCATCCCCGGCATCGACGGCGCCACCGATATCAATGTCTTCGCCGGCTCGGCGAAAAACTGGAAGAACTGGGTCGCCGCGGTCTCGCAGCCGAAGCAGAACTGACATTCCTGCCGACAGGTGCGGCAGGAAGACCCATTTTCTTCTTTCGGTCATAATGCTCTGAGAGAGCAACGACAGATTTCGCAGCGATTTGATTGCCCGTGGTGGTGCAAGGCGCCCCACGGCAAAGAAAGGAATTTCATGATGACCCGCACAGCCCGGCGCGCGCTTGCCTCCGTCGCTCTTCTGGCGCTGACCGCCTCGGCCGCCGCCGCCCAGACCGCAGCCTCGACAGGCGCGAAGACGGCATCCCCGGCCGTTGCCTGCGGTGGCGATCTCGCAACCTTCCTTCAGGGCGTGAAGGCCGAAGCGGTCGCCAAGGGCGTTCCGGCCGATGTCGCTGACCGGGCGCTCGCCGGTGCCGCCATCAATGAAAAGGTGCTCAGCCGCGACCGCACCCAGGGCGTCTTCAAGCAGACCTTCACCGAATTCTCCAAACGCACCGTCAGCAAGTCGCGCCTCGATATCGGCCAGCAGAAGATGAAGGAATATGCTGACGTCTTTGCTCGCGCAGAGAACGAATTCGGCGTGCCGGCCCCGGTCATCACCGCCTTCTGGGCGATGGAGACCGACTTCGGCGCCGTCCAGGGCGACTTCAACACCCGCGACGCGCTGGTGACGCTGTCCCACGACTGCCGCCGTCCAGAGATGTTCCGCCCGCAGCTGATCGCGGCGATCGAGATGGTCCAGCACGGCGACCTCGACCCGGCGACGACGACAGGCGCCTGGGCCGGCGAGATCGGCCAGGTGCAGATGCTGCCGGAAGACATCATCGCCTATGGCGTCGATGGCGACGGCGACGGCCACGTCAACCTGAAGAAGAGCTCGCCCGACGCGATCCTGACCGCCGCCAAGTTCATCCAGAGCCTCGGCTACAAGGCTGGCCAGCCGGTAATCCAGGAAGTCAGCGTTCCCGAGCAACTCCCCTGGGAAAAGACCGGCCTGCAGCCGGGCATGAAGGCCAGCGACTGGTTCGCGCTCGGCGTCAAGCCGCGCAACGGCGACACCGCCTTCGGCAACCTCGAAGCCTCGCTGGTGCTGCCGCAGGGCCGCAAGGGCGTGGCCTTCCTCACCTACCCCAACTTCAACGTCTATCTCGAATGGAACCAGTCGTTCATCTACACAACGTCTGCCGCCTATTTCGCGACCCGTCTCGGCGGCGCGCCGACCTATGAAGGCGGCAATCCGGAACCGGGCCTCGACGACACCGGCATGAAGGCACTGCAGAGCAAGCTGCAGACGCTCGGCCACGATGTCGGCAAGATCGACGGCATCCTCGGCTCCGGCACCCGCGCGGCACTCCAGAAGGAGCAGCTCCGCCTCGGCCGTCCGGCCGACGGCTGGGCGACGCTCGAACTCCTGAACGCGCTTTAAGCCCGAACCGCCGTTTCAAAACCATGACCCCGGAGATCGGATCGATCTCCGGGGTTTTTTCATGCCACAACGGCCGACCGGATCCCGGTTGATGAGAGCCCACCGGCTCGCCCCCACGCATGCCGCCCTCATCATCGCCGCAAGAACCGGGTGGTTCCGCCGGGCGTGCCGGGTTATGTATCCTGTGTCGGAGCACAACCGATCCGGGAGCGGTAACCAGGCGCTTGCGCCATGGCGTCCACCCGGCGGAGGGAGACTGACGCCACCACGCAATCAGCACGGATAGGCATCACCATGAATGCGCGAAGCACCGTCGATGGCAATCAGATGAGCGCCGGGACCTGGGCGCTGCTTGCCCTGCTCGGCCTGATCTGGGGCGGATCGTTCTTCTTCGCCCGCGTTGCCGTCGCCCATGTGCCGCCCTTCACGCTGGTGTTCCTGCGTTTGGGCCTGGCAGCCCTGGCGCTGCATATCTACATCCGCGGCCGCTTCGGCATGTACGAGGCGCTTGCCGGCCGCTGGCGCGAATTCGCGCTGATGGGGCTGATCAACAACGCCATTCCACACGCCTTCATCTTCCTTGGACAAACCCACATCGGCGCCGGACTGGCGGCGATCCTCAACGCCACGACCCCGGTCTGGACCGTGATCATCGCCAACATGGCGACCGAGGACGAGAAGCTGAGTTCCGCCAAGATCGCCGGCTGTCTGCTCGGGCTCGCCGGCACCGTCGTCCTGATCGGGCCGAGCGCCGTTGCCGGTCTCTTCGGCACCACAAGCAGCGTGCCGCTCTGGGCGCTGCTGCTGCCGGTGCTTGCCGCCATCAGCTATGGTTTTGCGGCGACCTACGGCAAACGCTTCCGCGATCTCGCGCCTCCCGTGACGGCCGCAGGCCAGCTGACCGCCTCGACGCTGATCGCGCTGCCGGTGGCCGCCTTTACCGACACGCCCTGGCTGCTGCCGATGCCGCCCGTCGAGGTGATCCTGTCGATCCTCGGCCTGGCGCTGGTTTCGACGGCCTATGCCTACATCCTTTTTTTCCGCATCATGCGCGCGGCCGGCGCCACCAATGCCTCACTGGTCACCCTGCTGGTGCCGCCAAGCGCGATCCTGCTCGGCTACCTCTTTCTCGGCGAGACGCTGCAGGCGGCCGATTTTGCCGGCATGGTGCTGATCGCCCTTGGCCTTGCCGTGCTCGACGGTCGAATCCTGCGTTTCAGGCGGGTCGCCTGACGTCTGATCGTGGTCGGTTACAGGAAAAGCCCACACACCTTGAGTGCTTCGCACCGCGTGAAAAAGACATGGTTTGCGGGGGAATCGACGGCCGATTTTCGTCCCGCTCCGGGCCACTCACGCACGGTAACAAACGTTTATATTAACCTTGCTGAAGCGATTGTGAAAAAAATGTGGCAGCCTGGAAACTTAAATAAAATCAGAACTATAGGCCTGTGAATAAGGCAGCGCCGGCTCACGCATTTCGCACTGCAGCACAAGTTTCCCTTTAACGTGTCGTGATTTCGCCCTATGTTTTAACGCGTTAACGCAGGGAGGGTCTTCCATGGGCCTTACACATTCGCTGAATGTCATCATGATCAGTGCAGCGTTCGTATTCGTGGCCACGATGCTCTTCATCTGAGGAGCGGCCGCTGAGAGTCCAAACCGAATAGGGACTTAAATTTCCGGGAAACCATTTTGCAGCACCAAGCCAGTTAGACCGCCAAGAGAGCATAAGGTCTAGACGCTGCGACAAACGAGAAAGCGCCTGAAGATCGATCTTCGGGCGCTTTCCTTTTTGGTGGATGCTGTAGCGATCGGGACGCTTGCTGCGACCGCAGCCGAAGAGACCCCAAAAGGCATGGAGCCATACCAAAGCGCGGCGGCGACCTCTGTCTGCCAGGACACGCGGCGCGTTCGCAGCCATTCGGAAGTTCAACATGGCGAAGCGCACCTTGCCCGTCGCAAGGTGCGAGCGAAGGTCAGGCGGCCGCGCCGGCCGCCACCATCCGCGGTGCATCGATCGCGCCCACCGCTTCCACAGAGGCCCGCTCGAAACCGACGAGATCCAGCACGGCTGTCACCAGCGGCGTGCGGTTCATCGAATAGATATGGAAATCGCGTACGCCGCGCCGGGCGAGATCGACGATCTGCTCGGCGGCGATGTGGGTCGCCTCCTTGAAGCGCTCGACCGGCTGGTCCTCGAGATGCACGAGCCGCGTGACGATCGCCTCCGGCACGGTGGCGCCACAGAGGCCAGCGAATTTCTGCACCTGCGCCAGATTGTTGATCGGCAGGATGCCCGGCACGATCGGGATGTTGACGCCAGCGCGCCGCACTCGTTCGAGGTAGCGCTCGAAATCATTGTTGTCGAAGAAGAATTGGGTCAGGGCCCGGGTTGCGCCCGCATCGACCTTGCGCTTCAGCATGTCGATGTCAGCGGCGACGTCAGGGCTTTCCGGGTGCTTCTCCGGATAGGAGGAGACGGAAATCTCGATGTCGTCCCCGCGCGCACGGATCGCCCGCACGAGGTCGGTGCTGCTGGCGTAACCCTCGGGATGCGGCTGGTAAGTGCTGCCGATGCCGCCCTGGGGATCGCCGCGCAGCGCCACGAAGTGGCGGACGCCGAAGCTGAGATATTCGTCGATCACCGCATCGACCTCCGCCTTCGGCGCGCCGACGCAGGTCAGGTGCGCGGCGGTATTGGCAAAGCCGCTTTCCGCGATCAAGCGCCTGACCGTCGTCAGCGAACGCGCCTTGGTCGAGCCGCCGGCGCCGTAGGTGACGGTGATGAAGGCCGGACCGAAGACCGAAAGGTCGTCTGCCGTCTGGAAGAGCTGCGCTTCCATCTCGTCGGTCTTGGGCGGGAAATATTCGAAGGAGAGCCGGAGATTGCCGCGTTCGGCCGGGTAAAGCGTCTGTGCCGTCATTATTATACTCCCCCCGCCTGGACACGCGGCCGCGGCGTTTCATTCTCGTTCATGGCCCGCCGATCACGCGCGAGCCAGATCGTCACCGTCAATTTTCCATCATTCGCCCCCTCAGGCGAAAGATCCGTGGTCTTCTCGAGCACAAGGCCAGCCTTCGCCAGCCAATCGGCCATCGCCTGGTGCGAGAAGCCGAGGCGCGCATGGGCGTGCTCGTCGCGCAGATGCTCAAGCCCGTGCGGCGCGAAGTCGATGATGACCAGCCGTCCACCCGGCATCAGCATGCGCGCGGCTTCCGCGATCGCGGCTTCCGGCTCTTCGAGGAAATGCAGCACCTGGTGAATGGTGACGAGGTCGAAGGCCTGGCCGTCGAGCGGCAGGTTGAAGATGTCCCCATGGCGGATCGACGCCTTGGTGATGCCGGCGCGATCGAGATTGGAGCGCGCCACCGCAAGCATGTCGCGGCTGGCGTCGACGCCGATACCGCGCCGATAGAGGCCCTCGAACAGCTGCAGGATGCGGCCTGTGCCGGTGCCGAGATCGAGCAAGCTTTCGACCGGCTCGTCGCCCACCATTTCGCGCAGCTTCGCCTCGACGTCACGCTCGCTGACATGCAGGCGGCGAAGCTCGTCCCAGCCGGCGGCGTTGCGGCTGAAATAGGCCTGCGCCTTCTCCGAGCGCGCCTTCTTCAAGGTGGTGAGCCGGGCTGCATCACGCGCCAACACCGCGTCGTCGGCGGAGGCGGAAGCCAGCATCGCCCGCACGAGCCCGACCCGGGCACCGTCCTGACGGAGGCGGAAATAGGCCCAGGCGCCCTCCTGGTAGCGGTCGATCAGCTCGACCTCCGCCAGCAGCTTCAGATGCCTGGAAATGCGTGGCTGCGATTGACCGAGAATTTCGGTAAGATCGGTGACGGTCAGATCGCCGGCGGCGAGAAGCGCGACGAGACGCATGCGGGTCGGCTCGCCCGCCGCCTTCAGCACGTCCACCAACGCATCCAGACCCAGTTCTCTCTGCAGAGCCATAGCGATCCCCATCAACACATAAAGATATGTTTATGTGATTTGCGGTGGTGACGCAAGCGGATTTGCGCGGAGAGGCCAAACAATGCCGCCGGCGGAACAGAGGCTTGTGTATGGACGCCATGCGCCACAAACGATGTCTCGGGCGGCACGTCAGTAGACCTGCGAAGGTCCCGCTAGTAGGCCGACTTCACGACCGGAATGAGGGCAGCCCCACCCAACCGTGACAAACCCGGCGCCCTTCCCGGTGTTGGGACGCCACACTATCCGCGTCTGTGCCGCCCCAGGTACGCGTCATCCGACAGCCCATCTCGCCGCAGCGATAGACAAACCTGCAAACGCCCGTTCGCGCCCGCCATCGGGACGGCAACCGCAGAGCTGATCGTTACGCCGACCCTTGGAGCGTCCCGCACGTTCATCCCCCGCGCGGGCCAAGCGACGAACAGACCCTGGCGCGCAACCGAGCGACAGCTGGTCTTCGCCTCAGGTCAGGAGACAAAGGAAAACGGGCGAAGCCTGCGCCTCGCCCGTTCCTAGAACAAATGTTGCAGCGCCCGCTTCAACGGACGCAGCAAGGTCCAGCGCCGCGATATGGCGGCGGCTGAAATCAGCGCGTCAGGCGCTTGTAGGTGACGCGCTTCGGGTTGACCGAGTCCGGGCCGAGGCGGCGGATCTTGTCCTTCTCGTAGTCTTCGAAGTTGCCTTCGAACCACTCGACCTGGCTGTCGCCTTCAAAAGCGAGGATGTGCGTTGCCAGGCGGTCGAGGAACATGCGGTCGTGGCTGATGATAACGGCGCAACCGGCGAAGTTTTCGAGCGCGATTTCGAGCGCTGCCAGCGTCTCGGTGTCGAGGTCGTTGGTCGGTTCGTCGAGCAGCAGCACGTTGCCGCCGTTCTTCAGCATCTTGGCGAGGTGAACGCGGTTGCGCTGACCGCCCGAGAGGTTGCCGACCTTCTGCTGCTGGTCGCCGCCCTTGAAGTTGAAGGTCGAGCAATAGGCGCGCGAGTTCATCTCGTGCTTGCCGAGCTTGATGACTTCAGCACCGCCGGAGATTTCTTCCCAGACGGTCTTGTTGCCGTCGAGCGCGTCGCGGCTCTGGTCGACATAGCCGAGGTGCACGGTATCACCGATGCGGATCGAGCCGCTGTCGGGCTGTTCCTGGCCGGTGATCATGCGGAAGAGCGTCGTCTTACCGGCGCCGTTCGGGCCGATGATGCCGACGATGCCGCCCGGCGGCAGCTTCAGCGACAGGCCGTCGATCAGCAGGCGATCGCCATAGCCCTTGGTGACGCCTTCCATCTCGATGACCACCTGGCCGAGACGTTCGCCGACCGGGATGATGATCTGCGCGTCGCCGGGACGCTGGTTTTCCGCCGCGTTGACCAGTTCGTCATAGGAGCGGATACGCGCCTTGGACTTGGCCTGACGAGCCTTGGGGCTGGATGCGATCCATTCCTGTTCGCGAGCGATCGCCTTCTGGCGGGACGCCTCTTCGCGACCTTCCTGCTGCATGCGCTTGGCCTTCGCAACCAGGTAGGCCGAGTAGTTGCCCTCGTAGGGAATGCTGCGGCCGCGGTCGAGCTCGAGGATCCAGCCGGTGACGTTGTCGAGGAAGTAACGGTCGTGGGTGATCATCAGCACGGCGCCCGGATACTCGCGCAGGTGCTTTTCGAGCCAGGCGATCGTCTCGGCGTCGAGGTGGTTGGTCGGTTCGTCGAGGAGCAGCAGGTCCGGCTGCGAGAGCAGCAGCTTGCAGAGCGCGACACGACGCTTTTCACCGCCCGACAGGTTGGTGACTTCCGCGTCGCCCGGCGGGCAGCGCAGCGCTTCCATGGCCATTTCGACCTGACTTTCCAGATCCCAGAGGTTCTGGCTGTCGATGATATCCTGGAGCTTGGCGCCCTCTTCCGCCGTCTCGTCGGAATAGTTCATCATCAGTTCGTTGTAGCGGTCGACGATCGCCTTCTTCTTGGCGACGCCTTCCATGGCGTTTTCAAGCACCGTCTTCGTCGGATCGAGCTGCGGCTCCTGCGGCAGGTATCCGACGGTCGCACCTTCGGCCACCCAGGCCTCGCCGGTGAATTCCTTGTCGAGGCCGGCCATGATGCGCAGAACCGTCGACTTACCGGCGCCGTTCGGGCCGAGGATACCGATCTTGGCATCCGGGTAGAACGACAGATGAACGTTCTCAAGAACCTTCTTCGCGCCGTAGGACTTATTAAGTCCGGCCATATGATAGATGAACTGACGTGCCATGAGGGAATGCTCCGCAGGGATAAGGAAATTTGCCCGCTATGTAGGCGAATTATAGGAAGGGGGCAATGATCAAAGGCATCCGCCCCCGCCCTATCCCAAAACGAACATCGCCATCGGAACGCCCGGCAGGCTTTCCCGGAAGGCGCCTAAGCCCGCGCAGTCAAGGCCGCACCATAAGGCGCTGACATGGCCGACCGGGCGAAACACCCTACCCGCGACCGGCAGTATCGGCGATACCCTTGGCGCACTTGAACTCGGTCGTGCCTGCGGCCTGGATCAGCGGCCCGAGGCTCGCAGCCTTCATAACATCGCCCGTGAGCCCGATCGTCAGCCCGGTGATGATGCTGCGGCCTTGCACGGTCTGGCAGCGCATGCGCACCCGGTCGCCGGCTCCAGCGCCAAAACTCTGGTCGAAGGCCTGCTTGATCGCCGCCTCATCGAGTTCCGCACCGACACGCTGGCGGAAAAGTGCCCCGACCGCCGAGCGGTTGAGCTCTTCCAGCATGCGCAGCTGCACCGAGAAATAGTCGTCGACCGAGCCGCTCTGGCAGGTGCCGCTTCGCAGCCACTGGTGCCGGTCGAGACCGGATTGCACGCCGGGCATGGCGATAAGCAGCCGCGCCGCGGTGTCGTCGGCCATGGCAAGCTTCGGCAGCTCCAGCCAGCTGCCCTTGCGGTCGGTTGCCCGCGCTTCTGCCGCGACCCCGCAATAGCTCTTGCGCAGCGGCCACAGGCCATGCAGCGAGAGGTTGGTGGCATCGAAGCGTTCCGCCGTCTGGCTCTCGCATTCCTTGCGTTGCGGCCGCGTCTCGCAGAAACCGGGCTGCCAACTGACCGCCAGCACATAGTCGGTGCGGCTGGTTGAACTTGCCGGCGGAGCACCCTTGGATGCGTCTTCACCGGCTGCAAAGGCGCCGGACGCAAGCAACAGCGTCAGCGCTGCCAGGATGCCCGCCACAGAACCTGATATCGCTTTACAAAAACGGACCATGATATCCTCCCGCAAAAACAAAACGGGAACAAATATCGCCCAAAACGGGAAAATTGCAACCCCTAATGTAATGCACCGTCAAATCGCTTGTGACCTCATGCGCAACGATCAACAAGCGGCGATTGCCTTTGCCACGCAAATCGATTTGAAATCTCAAAGGTCTGTCGATTGCTTCCGGGAGTAGAGATGTTCGGGCAGGTGAAGACGCATCAGAGCCCGACCGGTGCCAGCTTGAGCTGGCGGCATTTTCCGGCAACCACAGAAGCCCGCGGCATCCTTCTCGTCAGCCATGGCCTTGCCGAGCATTCCGGCCGATATGCCCGCTTTGCCGAGGCGATGGCCGGTCACGGCTTCCATGTCTATGCCCACGATCATCGCGGCCACGGCGCGACGCGGGCGCCTGACGCCCAGCTTGGGATGTTCGCAAGCCGCGACGGCCTCGACAAGATATTCGCGGACATCCGGGCAGTGCGGGAGATTGCGACCACCGCCCATCCGGGCTTGCCGGTCATCCTCTTCGGCCATTCCATGGGTGGACTGATCGCGCTCAATGCCGCCGAAACCGATCCCGGCCTCTACGATGCGCTTGCCGTCTGGAACTCCAACTTCCGGCCGGGCCTTGCCGGCCGTGGCGGACAGGTGATCCTGAAGATCGAAAAGGCGCTCAAAGGGTCTGACGTGCCGAGCCCGCTTCTGACCAAGCTCACCTTCGGCATGTGGGGCGGCGCCATCAAGGATCGCAAGACCGATCTCGACTGGCTGTCGCGCGACGATGCCGAGGTCGCCAAATATGCCGCCGACCCGCTCTGCGGCTTCGATGCGACGGTCTCGCTCTGGCTCGATCTTTTCCGCCTGTCCTTCGATGGCGCCCGGCCCGACCGGCTGGCGCGGCTCCGGAAAAACCTGCCCATTCATCTCGTCGGCGGCAGCGCTGACCCGTCGACCGAGATGGGCAACGCCGTCCGCTGGCTTGGCACGAAGATGAAAGCCGCCGGTCTCAGCGACGTTAGCGTCACCGTCTATGACGGCATGCGCCACGAAACACTGAACGAACTCGGCCGGGACGAGGCGACGGCCGACTTTGCCGCCTGGTGCCTGCGCGCCGTCGCAGGGCGGCGCTGACCGGAAATATCATGGCCGACATGTCGCTTCCCAAGATCGCCGCCGACCACAACCGCATCTCCTTCGGGCTGACGCTGATGGTGATCTCGGTGCTTCTGTCGCCGCTGATCGACATCTTCGCCAAGCTCGCGATCGCCACCGTTCCCTCGGCCGAAATCACCGCCGTGCGCTTTCTGCTGCAGGTCGTCTTCATCCTGCCGATCGTGCTTGTCCGCGGCAGCCTGTTTGATCTCACCTGGAAGAAGACCGGGCTGCACGCATTGCGGGGCGGTCTGCTGGTCGTGACCATGCTCTCCTTCATTACCACGCTGAAGGTCATGGAAGTCGCCGACGCGATCGCGATCTTCTTCGTCGAGCCGATCATCCTCACGATCCTCGGCAGCATCTTCCTGAAGGAGACGATCGGCTGGCGGCGCTACACCGCCTGCGGTGTCGGCTTCTTCGGCGCGCTGCTCGTCATCCAGCCGAGCATGCAGGAGGTCGGCTGGATCGCCCTTCTGCCTGTTGTGGCCGCCTTCGGTCTTGCCGTGTTTCTGCTCGTCACCCGCATGGTCGCGCAAAATGAGGACCCCTGGTCGATGCAGTTTCACGCCGGCGTCTGGGGCGCGCTCTTCTGTCTCGTGCTGCTTTATTTCGGCGAAGGCACCGGTTCCGGCATCTTCGATCCGGTCTGGCCAGAAGGGTACACCTGGTATTACCTGCTCGGCGTCGGCGTCACCGCCACCATTTCAGGCGTGCTCGGCGTCTATGCCTATCGCGCCGCCCCGGCCTCGGTGCTGGCGCCGCTGCAGTATCTCGAAATCGTTTCGGCCACGATCTTCGGCTGGCTCGTCTTCGGCGACCTGC
The DNA here is from genome assembly GCF_001429005.1 of Ensifer sp. Root954. NCBI lineage: Bacteria > Pseudomonadati > Pseudomonadota > Alphaproteobacteria > Hyphomicrobiales > Rhizobiaceae > Ensifer > Ensifer sp. Root954. The sequence goes on along the minus strand of NZ_LMJM01000025.1, from coordinate 144,919 downwards.
CCGACGCGCTGAAGTGGCTCGGCATCGCCATCATCATCGGCTCCGGCCTCTACATCATCTGGCGCGAGCGCCGCGTGCACAAGGACACGAGCGTCGCTCCGGTGTCGCCAGCCATCTGACAACAAAGCCATCTGAAAACAAAAGAAAGACCATCGGGAGGAATATCATGAAAACTGGAGGTCAGCTCATCGTTGACGCGCTCGTCGCCAACGGGGTGAAGCGCATCGCCTGCGTGCCGGGGGAAAGCTATCTCGCCGTGCTCGACGCGCTCTACGACACCGACATCGACGTGCTCGTCTGCCGCCAGGAAGGCGGGGCCGCGATGATGGCGGATGCCTGGGGGCGGCTGACCGGCGAGCCCGGCATCTGCATGGTGACCCGCGGCCCTGGCGCGACCAACGCTTCCGCCGGCCTCCATGTCGCCAAGCAGGATTCGATCCCGATGATCCTCTTCATCGGCCAGGTTCAGAGCGAAGCGCGCGAGCGCGAGGCCTTCCAGGAGATCGAATACCGCCGCGCCTTCACCGAGGTCGCCAAATGGGTGGGCGAGATCGACGATCCCGCCCGCATTCCGGAATTCGTCACCCGCGCCTTCGCGGTCGCCACGTCCGGCCGCCCCGGCCCTGTCGTGCTGACGCTCCCCGAGGACATGCTGACCCGCAGCGCCGAGGCACCCGCCGCCAAACCCTACCAGCCGGTCGAGGGTCATCCAGGTCCGGCGCAGATGAAGCGGCTCGGCGAAATGCTGAGCAACGCCAAGCGCCCGATCGCCGTCCTCGGCGGCACTCGCTGGACAGCGGAAAGCGTTGCTGAATTCCAGCGCTTCGCTGAACGCTGGAAGCTGCCGGTCGGGTGCTCCTTCCGTCGCCAGATGCTGTTTGATCACCTGCACCCGATGTACGCCGGCGACGTCGGCATCGGCATCAACCCCGCTCTGGCAAAAGAGGTCAAGGAAGCGGATCTCATCCTGCTTATCGGCGGCCGCTTCTCGGAAATGCCCTCGTCCGGCTATACGTTGATGGATAGCCCCTACCCGCGCCAGACGCTGGTCCATGTGCATCCTGACAGTTCCGAGCTCGGCCGCGTCTACCGTCCGGAGTTGGCGATTGCCGCCAGCCCGCGCGACTTCGTCGCCGCGCTCGAAAGCCTTGCACCGCCGAGCGAACCGAGCTGGTCCGCACGCACCGAGACCATGCACGCCGCCTATCTCAAGTGGTCGACCCCGCCGGAAACCGGCCCGGGCGCGGTGCAGATGGGCCCGATCATGAACTGGATCGAGGCGAACGTGCCGGAGGATACGATCTTCACCAACGGCGCCGGCAACTACGCCACCTGGGTGCATCGCTTCCACCGCTTCCGCCGCTACGCCACCCAGGCAGCCCCGGCTTCGGGCTCAATGGGTTACGGCCTGCCGGCGGCGGTCGCCGCCAAGCAGCTGCATCCGGATCGCGAAGTCATCTGCTTTGCCGGCGATGGCTGCTTCCTGATGCACGGCCAGGAATTCGCAACCGCCGTGCGCTACCGCCTGCCGATCATCACCGTCGTCGTCAACAACGGTATCTACGGCACGATCCGCATGCACCAGGAGCGCGACTATCCCGGTCGCGTCAGCGCCACCGATCTCACCAACCCGGATTTTGCAGCCCTTGCCCGCGCCTATGGCGGCCACGGCGAGACGGTCGAGAAGACGGAAGAGTTTGCCGACGCCTTCCTCAGGGCGCGCGCCAGCGGCAAGCCGTCGATCATCGAGATCAAGCTCGATCCCGAAGCGATCACCCCGACGCGCACACTGAGCGAGATCAGGGCAGGCTGAGCAGGCTTTGTTCAAGAAAGGGTTCAATCACGGCGCAGACGCGCCGTGGCTGGATTCCTGTGACAAGCACAGGAATGAGGGCGCTGGAGCATTTGCGACGGGGGCCTTCTTCCCACGCGCCCGCGCTTCTGTGCCTGCCAGCGTGCGGGCGAAGCGACGCTTCCCAGGGCGTCGTGCGCCAATTGAACGCCGATCGGCCACCGAATCCAGCAGCGCCGCCTCGGCGGCGCGGGGAACGATCACGCCCGCTAACTGCCTGCGAGATACGTCCAGCCGCTTACTCCAGCCATTCCGTCGAAAACGCACCGGCCTCATGCAGATCGGTCGTCTCCAGGCGCCCCGGCCCGAGGTTCTCGAACTTGTGCGGCACATTGGCCGGCGCCACGACGATCTGACCGGCCTCGGCATCGATGATGCGGTCGCCGACGGTGAAGCGGGCGCGGCCGACGCGGACGATGAAGGTTTCCGGATAGGGATGGCGGTGCAATTTCGGCCCGTACCCGATCTCGTCGGTGGAAACGAAGATCACCGAAAGGCCTGCGCCATAGGCGCCGCCCTCGAATTCGCCCTTCCAGGCGTCGGGCTCATCCGCCCATTGCTCCCGCGAAATGAGATGCGCTTCGGCCATGCCGGTCCTCCACTGTCAGATGGAACGATGCGGCCGAGCGCGAGAGTTTGGATTTTGCGTGGCTCAGCCGCGGATATGCTGGGTCTGCTGGTAGACGGCCGTCGAGCGCGCGCCGGAACGGCAATAGCCGAGCATCGGCCGCTGGAACTCGTCGAGCGCGTCGACCATGCTCTTCACGGCATCGGCGGTCACGCCCATCGGGCCGACGGGAATGTGCTTGGCTTCGATGCCGAGTTCTTCGGCACGGGCGGCGATGGAATCAAAGGTCGGCTGGTCCGGCGCCTCGAAGTCCGGGCGGTGGCAGACGATGGACTTGAAGCCGAGCGCCTTGATCTGGTCGAGGTCCTCGACCGCGATCTGGCCGGTAACCGAGTATTCGTCGTTGATCTGGCGGATGTCCATGGTCGTCTTCCTTGAGGCAAATTTCCCGGCCTCTGATGTAGGCGCAGCCTTATCTCCCGTCAATTCAAAAGCCGCATCGTCAAGGCGCAGGATCAGACGACCGAAAAGGCGATGGCGTAGCTGCGCGCCTCGCCCGGCTGAAGCGGTGTCAGTTCCCCGGCCGCAGCCAACTCCGGCCGTTTGGCGATCCGGTGCGATACCGGCTCGATGCTGATCACGTTGGCCTCGCCGCGCTGGCAGCGCCACATCTGCAGGAAGGGCAAAGTATCGGCCCGGAACCGCACTTTCAGATTTCGGCCGCCGAGCCCCGCGAGATCCGCAAGCGTGACCTCCGACCAGCCATCGGAACCGATGGCCGCCGGCAGGCAGAAATGTGCGCTCTCGCCGGTGCCGAAGCACCAGGCGCTCTCCCCGCCTGCAAGCGAAGCGCTGACGATGCGGGTCTCGTCCCCGAGCAACCGGCCGCCAATGTTGAGGTGATACATCATGACAGGCGGAAAGGCGGTGCCGCCGGAATTGACGACGCGATCTTCGAGCACCACTTCGTGCCGCGCGGCATCGATCCGCCAGCGCCGCTCGACCCGCGCCCGCCCGCCATCGGCGAGCGCCACCTCGATCGTCGCCGTGCACTCGGCCCCGTCGCTCGCCATCTCCGCGTGGCTGACGGCTGTTCCGGCCAGTGACCCGTGCAGCGGATAGCATGCGCCTTCCGCGCCACCTTCGATCGCCTCGGGATGGCGGATATGGTCTGGACCGCAGGTAAAGAGAAAACCGGCCAGCGCCCGGTCGATCCTCGGGTCCCCATCCGACGGGATCGCAGCACCCGGCGACAGGTCGATACCGTCGACGACGAAGGCGGCGATATCGAGCGCGGAGAGCCGGTCGAACAGCACATGATTCTCTTGAAAATCCTGTGGTTCTTCGAGCGTCTTCAGCATGTTCTCCTCCTCAAATCGGCCGCAGAATCACTGCAATCACAAAGAGATGATAGCTGAGGAGAGACGCATTTCACCGGTTGAAGCCCGGGATTGCGCCGCCTAGATAGAATTTAACTGCTTGTTCATGATGAATTCATTTTTTTCACATTAACGTCGAAATCGAAATGTATCGCGCCACATTCACCACAATGAAAACAGGTTCTCTCGTGACGTCAGCGACCCGCACAGGCCTCTCGCTCCTCGCCGCAGTCGGCTTTCTTGCCGTGGATCTGACGGCCGCCTTCGCGCAGGACTATCGCGGCTACAATCGCTATGGCGACGATGTCATGCTGGTCACGCCCGACGGCGAAATCCTCGATTATGTACCCCGCTCCGACGAAGTGCAGACCATGCGCGACAGCCGTGGCCGCACGCTTCTGATCGACAGCTGGGGCAATGTGGTCGCAACCGTGGTGCCCAATAATCGCGGCCGCCAACGCGACTACGGCGGCAACCGCCAGGGCGATTACGGCGGCTATCGCCGTCAGGGTGACGTGGATATCTATTCCAACCGACGCTACCGGGAAACCGAGCGCGGCTACGGCTATTCCGAGCCCGGCGACGTCACCGGATCCGTTCCCGACTACCGCGACGTCGTTCCGCCGTCGACCGACGGCAACGAACTGCCAAACAGCCTGCCCGGCCTGATCGACGGCACCCAGGAGGCTTCCGTCGATCCGAACGACGGCAACCCAATGCGCCAATCGATGCCGCCCGCGATCTCGGTCAAGTCGAAGTCGCGCGCCGAGATCACAGCACTTCAGGTCTTCCTCGACCGCGAAGGTTTTTCGCCGGGCGTGATCGACGGCAAGATGGGCTCGAACGTCACCAAGGCGATCGAAGCCTTTCAGCAGTCGACCGGCGAAACGCTCGATCCCAACAACACCGACGACATTCTCGAGCGGCTGCGGATGAACGGCGGCATGCCGATCACCAGCTACACGATCACGGCCGCCGACGCCGCCGGCCCCTATGTCGCGTCGATCCCCGAGGATTACGCGCACAAAGCGATGCTGCCGCACATGTCCTTCACCTCGACGACGGAAATGCTCGGCGAGAAGTTCCACATGGACGAGGCCTATCTGCGCGAGTTGAACCCGGGCGTCGATTTCACCATTCCAGGCACGATCATCAAGGTGATCAACCCCGGTGCCAACAAGACCGGCAAGGTCGCCCGCATCCTCGCCGACAAGGCGCGCAAGCAGGTGCTCGCCTATGACGACGCCGGCAAGCTGATTGCCGCCTATCCGGCAACGATCGGCTCGTCCGATACGCCGTCTCCGTCAGGCACGGTCAATGTCGAGCGCATCGCGCTCAATCCGGGCTACACATACAATCCGAAGATCAACTTCAAGCAGGGCAACAACGACAAGATTTTGACCCTGCAGCCGGGCCCGAACGGTCCCGTTGGCACGGTCTGGATCGCGCTCTCAAAGCCCACCTACGGCATTCACGGCACGCCGGAACCCTCGAAGATCGGCAAGACCCAGAGCCATGGCTGCGTGCGCCTGACCAACTGGGACGCGACTGAGCTTGCCAAGATGGTGAGCACGGGCGTCACGGTCGAGTTCGTCGACTGAGCGAAGCCGGCCGCCCGTTAACCGAACCGTTGTTTTTTTGGCATTTTTCTTGAGGCTTCCCCCAATTGGGTGAGTGACTTCGCGCCTGCAGCATAGATGATGGAGTTGCCTGGCCGACCATCCACGACGAGGCACTCTTTTTTAAATTTCTTTGCGCCGACCCGTCGGCTAAATCGTTTCAGACCTATCCATTTACGAAGACCGCAGCTGCCGACGACCCAGCTGCGGTTTTTTTTCGAGCGCCGGGTGCAAAAGCCCTTCCGCCGCTCTCCCCGTCCATCATGACTTCATGAAACATTGTCATGAGAATTTTTCCGGCAATCGGCTATCACCGGATATCTCAACGACAATGGCCGACCTGCGGCCGCACTTGAAGGATGGCCTGAATGGCGACGGAGCGCACCCTGCCCAACCTCTGGCATGCGACGGCACCGGCCGCCCCTGAGACCAGGCCGCTCAGCCAGGACCTGACGACCGATGTGGCGATCATAGGCGGCGGCTTTACCGGCCTCTCGGCAGCGCTGCACCTGGCCGAAAAAGGCGTGAAGGCAACGGTCATCGAAGCCAAGATGATCGGCTTTGGCGGCTCCGGCCGCAATGTCGGCCTCGTCAATGCCGGCATGTGGGTGAAGCCCGACGACCTGATCTCGACGCTCGGCCCCGAGGCCGGCAACCGGCTGCTGACCGAACTCGGCGACGGCCCTTCGATGGTCTATGCGCTCGTGGAAAAACACGGGATGCCTTGCGAGGCGGTGCGCAACGGTACGCTGCACATGGCCGTCGGCAGCGAGGGCGTCACCGAGATCAAGGACCGCGAAGCGCAGTGGCAGAAGCGCGGCGCGCCGGTCGAGGCGCTTTCGGCCGAGCGGGCGCACGCGCTCACCGGCGCTGAAGGTTTTTCCGGCGCCCTGCTCGACCGCCGCGCCGGCACCATCCAGCCGCTCGCCTATGCCCGCGGGCTCGCCCGCGCTGCCCTTGCCGCCGGTGCCGAGATCTACACCGACACGCCGCTGACCGGTGCGGAGCACCAGGGCGACAGCTGGGTACTGAAGGCCGGCAACAACACGGTCCGCGCGAAACAGGTGATCCTCGCCACCAATGCCTATGGCGGCCTCTTCGCCGAGAGCCCCTGGCAGGCCCATACGCAGGAACTGACGATCCTGCCCTATTTCCAGTTCGCCACCAATCCGCTGCCGGACGCCGTCGCCAAGCGCATCCTGCCGGAGCGCCAGGGCACCTGGGACACCGGCCTCGTCATGACCTCCTTCCGCATGGACCAGCAGAACCGGCTGATCTTCGGCTCGATCGGCCGGCTCGACGCGATCGCTGAAGGCACGCACCGCGCCTTTGCCGCCCGCTCGCTGCGCAAGCTCTTCCCCTTCATCGGCAATTTCCGGTTTGAGTACTGGTGGGACGGCCGCATCGGCATGACCACCAACAACCTGCCGGCCATGCACACGCTCGCCCCCAACGTCGTTTCCGTCAGCGGCTACAACGGCCGCGGCATCGCGCCGGGCACCGTCTTCGGCCGCGCACTCGCCAGCCACGTCACCGGCGAAACCTCGGCGATCCCGCTCGCCGAAACGCCCGTGACCCCGGACACCTGGCGCGGCGTGAAGTCCGCCTTCTACCACGCAGGCGCCCAGGCCAAGCACTTCATCGACCGTCGGTTCTGAGGTAGCGCACGGTGCGGACCGTTCATTTCGGTTCGCGACCATGCCATGCGGTTTCGCCACGGGGTGAAATGCGCGCCAGCCGGACTGCGCCGGCCCATGCTGACCTATCTTGAATGTTGAAACCCTGAGGTGTAGCGTCCGCCGCGGGTGCCCCTCCAAACCTGCTGCCGGGTTGAAGGGCCGCGGAACTTTACTCGACGACCATGTTCATCAACGTCGAAGCGTAATCGGCAGACTTCGACCAGGAGCATCGGATCGTCTCATGCTGCACCCGCAGGTCAGGTTCTCGCCGTCCAATATCGCCGCCCTGAAGAAGTCCCTCCGGGATCGTTACCCGCACATCAAGTCATCCCACCTGGACGAGGCAATCGCCGCGTCGTTCGGCTTCAAATCCCATGCGGCATTGCGCCCGGCGCTGCTTCAGGTCGGCAACCACGCCCGGCTGATCGTCATCACCGATCATATGTTGCTTCTGCTTCGGCTGGAGGAACTGGGATACCGAGATATCGACGCCGGAGACTTGCGCCACCTGATGTGGGACATAAAATTCCCCGACCACTGGTACGATCAGCACCTTGAAAAGGCCGTGACGAAACGCAGACGGCCGACAGCGGCCAATTCGCAATAGCGCAGCAGCGACCATCGGTGGCCCGTGCACGGTAGAGACCGTCGATGGCAAAGCCCAAAAACCGCTTGCGATTTGAAATCAGTCGGCTTAGCGTTGACCGATTGCACGTCGCAAGCAGACCCGTGCGAACGGGCCATTCGAGACAAGGAACTGGCCATGGCTAAGCTCGTGTTCGGAATGAACCAGTCGCTGGACGGCTACGTCGACCACATGGAGTTTGCGCCAAGTCCCACGCTCTTCCGCCATTTCATCAAGGAGGCCGAACAGCAGACGGGCAGCCTGTACGGTCGCCGGATCTATGAGATCATGCGCTACTGGGACGACGAGCATCCGGAATGGGATGCGGACAGACAGGCCTTCGCAGCCGCGTGGCGGAAGCAGCCGAAATGGGTCGTCTCGCGCTCCTCGGCGTCCGTCGGCCCCAATGCCCGGCTCGTCGACGGTGATCTTGCGGGCGCCGTGCGCATGCTGAAGGCCGAGCACGACGGCGAGATCGAAGTGGCGGGCCCCGTCCTCGCGCACAGCCTCACCGAACTGGGCTTGATCGACGAGTACCGGATCTACCTGCACCCGGTCGTCCTTGGTCACGGCAACCCCTATTTCGCCGGCCCCCGCCCGCGGCTCCGCCTGATCGCTCATGATCGGATCGGCGAGGACGTGGTGCGGCTTGTCTACGTTCCCGCTTAGTCGCCGGACTTGCCGGTCCCGTCAGCGAGCGGCTCTGTGCTTCGCGCTAACGGCGTGAAATCCGCATTCGACCCGGTTCGTTTTTCAGCTGCGACCTTGGCTTTCAAGCCAAGTGAGCGCGCCGCGAACTGCGGCGGCAAGTTCGCGCTGCCTTTGCCCTCACTCGGAGCGTCTCCAGCGATATGACCAACCGTCGATCCTTTCTCCGGTGGCCTTCAGCAACAAGGCGTCAGGCAGGAACTGGCCACGCACCAGGCCAATCTTTTCGAGAACACGGCAGCTGCTCTCATGTGCTGCCGCGCATATGGTATGAACCTCGGATAGGGGTGACTGCTGCTTGACCCAATGCATAATCGCAAGACCGGCTTCCGTCGCCAGCCCCGTCCCCAATAGGCCGGACCGATGCCATAGTGAATTTCCGCGCCGTCCCCATCCACAAACATGAGGAAGAGGCCAATCGGCCGCTGGTCGCTGCGGTCGATGATGCTCCAGATGAAGCGGTCACCATCCGCCCAGTTGCTTTCTCCCCACGCATGGATGACCGCCTCGGTGCTGGATTGTGCGGGATGAGCGCCGCGCGGCAAAAATCGTGCTGCCATGCTGTTGCCGGTGTATTCCGTAAACACGGACGCTGCGTGTTCAGAGCGGGCTGCACGCAGGTGAAGGCGGCTCGTCGTTAGTTCAACGGGCGGCGTGATCGACTTCAGGTGTCCGGGCGGGGCAGAGCGCGCGGACATCTTAATTCCATCGGGACAAAGAGCGAAAGCCACCATCGATCGCTTCCGGCGTAGAAAGTCCCTGGCCGCGCGGTGAAGCTGCCCCCAACTTCACCGCGCCTCGATCAGCAAAACAAAAACGCCTCGGATCATCCCTGACCCGAGGCGTTGTCTCTCGAACGGAAGGCGCGATTACGCCGCTGCGCGGTAACCCGAGCCGGCGCTGACCTGCACCTGACCCGACGTGCGGAACGCCCGCAGACGCGTGGCGATGTGCTCGGCCTCTCCCGTCAATGCCTGGCTTGCGGCGTTCGCTTGCTCGACCATGGCGGCGTTCTGCTGCGTGATCTGGTCCATCTGGGTGATGGCGGTGTTGACCTCCTGCAGGCCGGTTGCCTGTTCGGCGGTGCTGGCGCGGATGGCGCCGAAGACGGAGCTGACTTCGACGACCTGGGCGACGATCTGCTGCAGCGACTGCGCCACCTGATTGACCGAATTGACGCCGTCGTCCACCTGGCCGCGCGACTTGGCGATCAGGCCCTGGATGTCCTTGGCCGCTTCGGCGCAACGCTGGGCCAGCGCCCGGACTTCGGAGGCGACGACCGCAAAGCCCCTGCCCGCCTCGCCGGCGCGGGCCGCTTCGATGCCGGCGTTCAGCGCCAGGAGGTTGGTCTGGAAGGCGATCTCGTCGATGACGTCGACGATCCGCGCGATGCTGGCGGAAGACGTCTGGATCTCCTGCATCACCTCGATCGCGTGGCTGACGATCTCGCCGCTCTGTTCGGCATTGGCGCGGGCGGCAATCACGGTCGAATTCGCCTGGTTGGCGCCTTCGGCCGTCTGCTTGACCGTGCGCGTCACCTGCTCGACGGCAGCGGCCGTCTCTTCAAGGTTGGCCGCCTGCCGTTCCGTGCGCCGGGCCAGATCGTCGGCAGCCGCCGCAATCTCCTTGGCGCTCGTATGGATCTGGCTGGCGCCGGCCTCGATGCCGCCGATGGCGCGTGCAAGCTCGCCGATCGCGTGGTTGAAATTTTCGCCAAGCTCCTGATAGGCAACCGGCAGGTCCGCACCGATGCGTGCCGTCAAGTCGCCATCGGCGATCTTCTTCAGCGCCGCGCCGAAGGTCTTGCTGATCAGCGCGCGTTCGGCAGCCAGCACTTCTTCCTGCACCGCACGTTGCTTGGTGACGTCGGAGGCGTCCATGTAGACGGAGATCGACAGATCCATGTCGAGGAAGACGCCCTTGATCAGGCTCGACAGCATCGCGCCCATGTCCTCGGCCGAAGTCCCCTTGCGCGAGAACAGGCCGGCCTTCGGCCAGTGCGCCTTGACGATTTCGGTGATCAGATGCTCGGCGATCAGCGCGTAGCCGCCGATGTACCAGCGCGGCTCGAGCCCGATGCGGGCGTGCACCAGGCCGATGGTGCGAACCTTGGCGCTGTAATCCTGGTTGAAATTGGCATCGACGATATTGGCCCAGTGGCCGACCTGGGCGCCCTTGGCGCGGTCGATATGAGCGTCGGAGGAGAAGAAGCGCTTGGTCTCGGGCGTCGTCTTGACCTTGACGTAGAACTTGTCGAGCGCGGGTTTAAGTTCCTTCTCGAGGATCGGCTTCAGCGCCTTCAGGCTCGTCTTGGCGGCGTCATCGAGCGCCATGAAATTCAGACGACCGGCAACGTCTTGCGTGCCGGCAGCGGCGTGTTCCGTTTTCATGCGCGAACTTCCCTGCATGCTCATTTCTGGATCATGGAGACAGGATCTGGGGCGCTGCAGCGTCTGAGATCATGGCCGCAATCATGGCGGCTGGTTGCCCTGTTCAGTCGGTCGCAGGGGCAAGCTGTGTCCTAGGCCACTGATAGAAGCGCAGGGTAAAGGAAGCCTTACGCGAAACAGCTATTTCGCGAGGCCTGAAATACAACTCAACCGGAACTGACGAATATCAATTCCGGTTGATACGCAATAAACGGTGGAACGGCGAAGGATCAGGCGGCGTTTCGCGAAGCCCAGGACGGCATGCGCGCAGCCCAGGAGCGGCGCGTCTTGACCGGCATCAGCGCCTGCACTTCCTTTGCGAGGGCTGCTGCGTTTTCGCGCGCCTTGTCGAGATTGCTGACGCGGTTCGGATCCATCGTCTGCAGCGTGCCGCCAAAATCGAAGATCTCGCGATAGGCGGCGCGCTCGACGATCGGCGTGTCGAGAACCGAGACGCCGCGCTCGGCGAGCATCGCCTTGATCGTCTGCAGCGCACGCGTGGTGACCAGCGAATTGACGCGGGTGAGCACCACAGAATGGTTGATGCGCAGACCCGAACGGTCCTGGATCTGGCGGATCAGCTCAAGAATTTGCGCCGCACCCTTGGCATCCATGGCGCAGCCCTGCACCGGGATCAGCACCTGGTCAGAGATGGCAAGTGCAAGTGCTACGATCTGGTCCTTGGCGCCCGCGAGATCGATGACGATATAATCCGCTTCGTCCTTCGCCTCGCGGATATGACATTCGAGCGAGCCGGGCGTGATGTGCGAAATGACGGTGAGGTTGGCGATATGGCCGGAAGCCTCCGCCCAGCTGGTGATCCAGCGCTGCGGATCAGCGTCGAGGACGACCACCCGGTGCCCCTGCCGCGCCAGTTCCGTCGACAGGATCAGCGCCGCGGTCGTCTTGCCCGCACCACCCTTTGCATTGGCGAAAGTGATGACCGCCATGATATTCCCCATTCTATGCCTGTATCGCGCTGAACCGGACGGCCACAGCCGGTGGTTCGCTTCTTAACGAAACCTTACAGAATTTGGTTAACGAAACGGTAACGCCGGCACGTCAAACCTGACAGTCGGCCTTAAGGCTGCGTGCCAGCGACACTGCTATGGTGATGAAAATGCTGGAGTTCTGGCCTCAGACCGGCAAAACTGCCGGTTCGCTCACGTGCTGTGATCGATAGCACATCGACGAGAACGGCCCGTGCCGCACCGCCTCGCCTGTCGGGCTGAGCAGGGTCAGCACGTCATTCGCAAACGCCTGGGCGTTGGCCTGCGCCTTGGCAAGGTTGCTGACCTTCGCGGGGTCGAGAGAGGAAAGCGTGTCGCCCCGCTCAAAGAGTTCGCGGAAGGCCGTACGCTCCACCAGCGGGGTATCGACGAGCCGGATCCGGTTCTCCGAAAGCAGCAGCTTGACCCGGCGCATCGCCCGCGTCGTCACGATCGGGTTGACCCGGGTCAGCAGAACCGCGTGGTTGATGTTGGCGCGCGCGTTGTTCTCGATGTGGCGGATCAGGTCCAGCACCTGGATGGCGCCGCGCGCATCCATCACACAGCCCTGCACCGGGATCAGCGTCAGGTCCGAAAGACCGATCGCCAGCGCCACCAGCACGTCGGCCGCCCCGGAGAGATCGATGATCACATGCTCGACCTGACCGCGCAGCCGCCGGAGATGATCGCTGAGCGTGGTTGTCGCGACACCTGAGAGAACGAAGAGATTGCCATCGTTGCGGCCGTGGCGGAACCAGTCGGTCATGCAGGCGAGTGGATCGCAATCAAGAACCGCAACGCGATCGCCGCGCCGGGCGAATTCGCAGGCAAGCAGCAAGGCTGCCGTTGTCTTGCCGGCTCCCCCCTTCGCATTCGCGAGGGATACAATCGCCATCGGTCGACCCTAACTCAACGCAGGCCCGGCTTTTCGCGGGCCGATACATACGCACACCCTAATGCAAGCGTTCCAGACCGCGGTAAACAAAGCGTAAAGAAAACGCTCCGCGAGCCCGAAACGTGACAGTTCGATGACGATTAGGTGACAGATCCGCCGCAATGGCAAGTGGTATTTTTGGGCTAACTAAACCGATAGGCCGACGCCTTCGCCTGGGGGCAAAGGCGTCGGGAATTGGTCAGATGCACTCGCGGAAGAGCTTCTTCGCGGCGTCGAGCGTCAACTCGACCGGGTTGCCGCCGGCCGTCGGGTCGACGATCGCCATCTCCGACATTTCGTCGATCCGGTCGGTGCCAACGCCGAGGGCTGCGAGCTTGTCCGGAACGCCGAGTTCCTCGCGCAACTTCAGCACGTAGTCGTAGAAGCCGTCGAAGCCACCGGAAATGCCGAGATAGGCGGCAGCGCGCACTATTCTGTCCTCGATCGCCGGACGGTTGAAACGCAGCACCGGCGGCATCACGACCGCATTGGTCATGCCGTGGTGGGTGTTGTAGATCGCGCCCACCGGATGCGACAGCGAGTGGATGGCGCCAAGGCCCTTCTGGAACGCGACGGCACCCATGGCGGCCGCACTCATCATGTTGGCGCGCGCCTCGATGTCGGTGCCGTCCTTGTAGGCGCGCGGCAGGTATTCCTTCACCAGCCGCATGCCTTCAAGCGCAATGCCCGCAGACATCGGATGATAGAAGGGCGAGGAATAGGCTTCCAGGCAATGGGCAAAGGCGTCCATGCCGGTGCCCGCCGTGATCACCTTGGGCATGCCGACCGTCAGTTCCGGGTCGCAGATCGTGACTGCCGGTAGGAACTTCGGATGGAAGATCACCTTTTTCACATGGCTTGCCGAATTGGTGATGACGCTGGCGCGGCCGACTTCAGAGCCGGTGCCGGCGGTGGTGGGCACTGCAATGATCGGTGCAATGCCTTCGACGCTCGCCCGCGTCCACCAGTCACCGATATCCTCGAAGTCCCAGACGGGGCGGCTCTGCCCGGCCATGAAGGCGACGCACTTGCCGAGGTCGAGGCCAGAGCCGCCGCCGAACGCGACGACGCCGTCATGGCCTCCATCCTTGAACGCCTTCACGCCCGCGGCGAGATTGATGTCGTTCGGGTTCGGATCGACGTCGGCAAAGATCGCGCGGCCGAGGCCGGCGGCCTCGAGGATATCGAGCGCATTTTGCGTAATCGCCATCGGCGCGAGGCCCCGATCGGTAATCAGCAGCGGCTTCTTCATGCCGACCGCCTTGCAATGGTCGGCAAGCTCCTTGATCCGGCCGGCACCGAACTTGATGGACGTCGGATAGCTCCAGTTGGCGGTGATGGTCATGCGGTGACTTTCTTCAGATGATAGGATTTCGGACGGGTGAGGTTCTGGAAGCCGATGACCGAAAGCGAGCCGCCGCGGCCGGTTTCCTTGACGCCGGTCCAGCAGAGCGCCGGGTCGAGATAGTCGGCGCGGTTCATGAACACCGTGCCAGTCTCGATGTCGGCGCCGATGCGCGCGGCACGCTCGGCATCCCTGGTCCAGAGCGATGCGGTAAGGCCATACTGGCTATCGTTCATCAACTCGATCGCCTGGCTGTCGCTCTTCACCTTCATGATGCCGACGGCAGGGCCGAAGGTCTCTTCGCGCATGAAGGCCATGGAGTGGTCGACATTTACGAGGATCTGCGGCGCGAGATAGGCGCCGCCGTCGTCGGCAGGGAAAAGCTTCGGGTCGATCAGAGCCTTGGCGCCCTTGGCAACGGCGTCGGCGATCTGCTCGCGCACGGTGGCAGCAAAACGCTTGTTGGCCATCGGCCCCAGCGTCGTTTCCGGATCGAGCGGATTGCCGAGCTTGTAGTTGGAAACCCAGGCGACCGACTTCTCGACGAAGGCGTCGTAGAGCTTTTCGTGCACGTAGATGCGCTCGATGCCGCAGCAGCACTGGCCGGAATTGTAGGTGGCGCCGTCCATCAGCGTGTCGACGGCGGCGTCGAGATCCGCGTCTTCCATGACGTAGCCCGGATCCTTGCCGCCGAGTTCGAGACCGAGACCGGTAAAGGTACCGGCCGCCGCCCGTTCGATCGAACGCCCGCCTTCGACCGAACCGGTGAAGTTGACGAAGTCGAAGCTCCTGGCCGCAATCAGCGCCGCGGTTGTTTCATGGTCGAGGAAGATGTTCTGGAAGACGTCGGCGGGAACGCCGGCCTCGACGAAGGCGCGCACCATGCGCTCGCCGACGAGGATCGTCTGGCTCGCATGTTTGATGATGACCGTGTTGCCGGCCATCAGCGCCGGCGCGACCGTGTTGATCGCGGTCATGTACGGGTAATTCCAGGGCGCCACGACGAAGACGACACCGTGCGGCTCGCGGGCGATGCGGCGCTCGAAGCGGTCGCTCTCCTCGATCACCAGCGGCTTCAGTGCATCGGCGGCGATGGTCGCGACATAGTTCGAGCGCTCGTTGAAACCCTTGAATTCGCCGCCATAGCGCACCGGCCGGCCCATCTGCCAGGCAAGCTCCGGCACCACTTCGTCAACCATCTCGTTGAGGCGCGCGACACCGGCCAGAACCAGATTGACGCGCTCGTCGAGCGGACGGCGCGCCCAGGCCTTCTGCGCCTGGCGGGCGCGGGAAACCACCTGGTTCGCCATGTCCAGCGGCATCGCCGGGCGTTCTGCGTAGACCTCGCCGTTCACCGGCGAAATGCACTTGATCATGCTCATGATCGTCTTCCTGCTTTCATTGCGAATGATGCGATGGCCGCTCCGGTCAGGAACGGCCATCCTTGTGAATGATTATGTCGCGGGTCAGGCCCGTTCGAAACCGCGTGCGACCTCCCAGTCGGTGACGCGGCGATCATATTCTTCCTGCTCCCAGCGCCCTGCCCGCGCATAGTGCTCGATGACCTCGTCGCCGAAGGCGGCGCGCAGCATCTTCGACTCCGTCAGCGCGGCCGTCGCATCGCGAAGCGTGCGCGGGATCTCGCGCACGTCCTTGCCGCCATAGGCATCGCCAACGAAGGGCGCTTCCAGTTCCATCTTGTTTTCGATACCGGAAATGCCCGCCGCGATCAAAGCGGCGAAAGCGAGATAGGGATTGAGATCGGAGCCGCCGACGCGGCATTCGATACGGATCGCCTTGGTGTCTTCGCCGCAGAGACGATAGCCGGCCGTGCGATTGTCCTTGCTCCAGACCGCCTTGGTCGGCGCGAAGGTACCGGCCATGAAGCGCTTGTAGGAGTTGATGTAGGGGGCGAGGAAATAGGTGATCTCGCTCGCATGGGTGAGAAGCCCGGCCACGTAATGGCGCATCATCTCGGACATGCCGTATTTGCCGCTCTCGTCGTAGAACTTCGACGACTTGCCGTCCGCGCTCCAGAGCGACTGGTGGATATGCGAGGACGAACCGGCGGCCGCATAGTTCCACTTGGCGAGGAAGGTGATGGCCTTGCCGCGCGACCAGGCGATTTCCTTGCAACCGTTCTTGATGATCGCATGCCGGTCGGCCATCGTCAGCGCGTCGGCATAGCGTACGTTGATCTCTTCCTGGCCGGCCGACGCCTCACCCTTGGAATTCTCGACCGGAATGTCTGCACCCTGGAGACCGTTGCGGATCGCCCGCATCACGTCCTCTTCCTTGGTCGTCTGGAAGATGTGGTAGTCCTCGTTGTAGCCGCTGACGAGCTGCAGATCGCGATAGCCGGATTGGCGGGCGTCGTCATAGGACTGGTCGAAGAGGAAGAATTCGAGCTCGCTCGCCATATAGGCCTTGAGGCCCATCTTCTCGAGACGCGCCACCTGCTTCTTCAGGATCGCCCGCGGCGAATGCGGCACTTCCTCATGGGTGTGATGGTCGAGCATGTCGCAGAGAACCAGCGCCGTGCCTTCGAGCCAGGGGATGCGGCGAAGCGTCGAAAGGTCCGGCTTCATCGTATAGTCGCCGTAGCCCTTTTCCCAGCTTGTCGCCTTGTAGCCGGGAACGGTCTCCATCTCCATGTCGGTCGCCAGCAGGTAGTTGCAGCTATGCGTTTCCTTCCAGGCGCCATCGACGAAGAACTGCGCGTGGAACCGCTTGCCCATCAGCCGGCCTTGCATGTCGACCTGGCAGGCGAGCACCGTATCGATGCGGCCGGCGGCGACGTCTTCCTTCAACTCGTCAAACGTATAGCTCATCAACTTCCATCCCATGTTTTGTCACGCGGCCGTTCCCTTGAGGTCACGATATTTTTTGGCCGCGTGAACGTGATCAGCTCGAATTGTCTGGCGCGGAGTGCGGGCCGGAAGCCGCGCACATTGTTTTCGATTTCGTCCGGCCCCAAAGAAAAGGCGGAAGTCGCGGTCGCGCTTCCGCCCTTTTGTCGTTGATCAGATCTGGCCGACGGCCTTCTCTGCAGCGGCGATCTCTGCCTGACGGCGTGCCACTTCGTCACCGATCGGCGGGCCGCGGAAGCGGCGGCTCTCGAAGCCGAACCAGACAGCGCCGGTCAGCACCAGGAAGCCCACGGTGATGTAGAGCGCCCAGTCGTTCGGCGGCTGCACGCCGAGGATGAAGATCAGCACCATGGCGATGATCGAGAGCACCGCGAACAGCTTGAACATGCTCTCACCGAGGTTCCACGGACCCATCTTGTCCCACTTCGAGGTTCCCCAGGCGAAGAGGCCGAGGGTGATCGGGATCGCGAAGGAGAAGAACAGGAAGATGACCGTGCACGAAACGACGATGGTGTAGACCGGCGTCTCGCCGATCGAGACCAGCGACGAGCCCCAGACGAACAGGACCGACAGGATCGAGCCGATCCAGATCGCGGCAACCGGCGTGCGGTAGGTCGGGCTCACCTTGGCAAGCGCCTTGGAGGCCGGCAGGCCGCCGTCACGCGAAAACGCGAAGATCATGCGCGACACCGAGGTCACCGTTGCCAGGCCGCACAGCCACTGGCTGACGAGGATGGCGAGATAGAGGATGTCCTTGATGATTGGGTGCACCTGCGCATCCATCGCCCAGAAGAACACGTTCCAGCCCTGCTTGGCGGCTTCGTCCATGTTCGGGATCATCAGCACGAACGAGCACAGCATGATGTAGCCGAAAAGCGCCGACCAGAGCACCGACGAGACCATGCCACGCGGCACCGAATGGGCGGCTTTGACCGTCTCTTCGGAGGTGTGCGCCGAAGCGTCATAGCCGGTGATCGTGTAGATCGGCAGGAGCAGGCCGAGCAGGAACACCCAGGTGCCCGAGGTCTGAGGCCACACGTTGCCGCCGGCTTCACCGGAGTAGTTGGAGAAGGTGAAGAGACGGGCGATGTCGTAGCTGTCGGCTGCGACCAGGCACACGAGCGCCAGCAGGATCGATGTCGCGAAGATCAGGTAGCCCGAAAAGTCGGTGAGCTTGGCTGTCAGCCCGATGCCCATGTGGTTTACCAGCGCCTGCCCGCCGGTGATGATGGCGAGGAAGACGATGCGCGTCAGAGTCGTATCGGCGAGGCCGAAATAGGGCGTGCCGAAGGAACCCATGAAGAAATAATAGGTGCCGACGTTGATCGCACCGAGAACGGTGACGAGACCGAGCAGGTTGAACCATGCTGTCAGCCAGCCGGTGAAGCGGTTGCCGAGGATCGAACCCCAGTGATAGAGGCCACCCGCAGTCGGATAGGCCGAGCTGATCTGTGCCATGGCAACGGCGAAAACCAAGGAGATGAAGCAGCCAAGCGGCCAACCGATGCCGATCGCGGCGCCCCCCGCGCCGGCGGTCGCCTGGGCGAGCGAGTTGATGCCGCCCGAAAGAATGCAGATGATCGAGAACGACACCGCGAAGTTCGAGAACTGGCTCATGCGCCGCTCGAGCTCCTGGGCATAGCCCATCGAGTGCAGGACGCTCATGTCCTGCTTTTTGTCTGAATCACTGTAGTCCGACATTTTTCTTCCCCTGATTTCTTCAGACCACACCGCCCCATTGCGGCAGGGTCCCATCAACCACCTGCCCCGGCTGGCCGGAACAGGACCGCGGCAACGCCGCTCCCCAGGGTCTTTTATTGTGCTGAAACAGCCGCAGCGCCTTTGCGCAGCAGCCCTTCCAGGTAATCGGCCATGACCCTTTGGCCGATGTCATTGCGAATGAGATCGTTGCGGATCTCGATCATCACATTCGGCAGCCCGTTGTGGACGCCATATTCGATCAGGCTATGGGTAACGCCGTCGGCCGGCCCATAGGGCTCGTTGCGCCGGATGTCGTAGGCAACCTGCCCCTTGGTGGCGGTCGCGAGCATATGGTCGGCAAGCCGGCTGTCGGCATCGTGAAGAACGCCGACTTCGACGGCGCGCGGCTTGCCGAAATAGACGGGCGTGAAACTGTGCATCGTCACGAGAACAGGCGGGCGTCCCGCGGCCTTGCGGTCGGATACGAACCGGGCGACGGCATCGTGGAACGGCCGATAGATCTCGTCGACCCGCGCCTGGCGCTCGTCGGCCGACATCGTCCGGTTTCCCGGGATCTCGTAGACCTCGCTGACAGCAGGCATCGCCGCGTCCGCTTCCGGCGGGCGGTTGCAGTCATAGGCAAGGCGGGAGAAGCGCTGGTAGATCAGGGACCCGTCGAGCTTTGTTGCGAGCAGCTTGGCAACCGCAAGCGCACCCGGGTCCCAGGCAATATGACTTTCGAGCGCCTGTTCGCTGAGGCCAAGCGTGCCCAGGCGTTCGGGAACGAGGCGCGAGGCATGCTCGCAGACGAGCACAATATCGCCCTTGCCTGCGGCGTTCTCGATCGCAACCGGATCGCCATCTGCTTCGGTCAAAAGTCGCGTCAACACCGGCATCCCCTCTTGCCCCGTTAGACGTTCGTTAATGAAAAGAATTCTTCAGAGGATGACGCATGTCAATCAAAATCTGAAACGATCTCTTCAAAATTGCGATTGACTCCAATTGTGACAGCGATGTTTAATCTGTCACAAACCGGCTTAAGATCGGTTCAGGGGAGACAATTTGAGCAGCAAGGCGACGTCCACCACCGTGTCGGATGTGATCAACGCCCACTTCACCGTGCTGACCCGCGCGGAGAAGCAATTGGCAGAGACGCTTCTCGACAATTATCCCGTTTCGGGACTCGGTTCGATCACCACGGTTGCCGAGAACGCCGGCGTTTCGACACCGACGGTCGCCCGCATGGTGCAGAAGCTCGGTTTCCGCGGTTTTCCGGATTTCCAGGCAAGGCTGCATCAGGAATTGGAAGCGACGATTTCCAATCCGATCACCAAGCACGACCGCTGGGCTGCCAATGCACCCGGCACCCACACGCTCAACCGCTTTGCCGACGCGATCACCAGCAATCTACGCGAGACTCTGACCCAGATCGAGCCGCAGGAATTCGACGAGGCGGCCGCGCTGATCGCCGACCGCAAGCGCAGCATCTATCTGCTCGGCGGCCGCATCACCCGCTCGCTCGCCGATTATCTCTTCACCCACCTTCAGGTCATTCGGCCGGGGGTCACCGAAATCGCCACCAATGCCAGCGCCTGGCCGCACTATGTGCTCGACATGCGCCAGGGCGACGTGCTGATTCTCTTCGACATCCGCCGCTACGAGCAGGAGATGGTGACGCTTGCCAAATCCGCCCGCGAGCGGGGTGTGGAGATCATCCTTTTTACCGATCGCTGGAGTTCGCCGGTCGCCAAGTCCGCCTCAAGGGTGTTTCGCTCGCAGATCGAGGTGCCGTCCGCCTGGGACAGCTCCGTCGTCATCCTGTTCTTGATCGAGGCCCTGATCGAGGCCGTTCAGAGTTCGAACTGGGACGAAACCCGGGATCGGATGAAGACGCTCGAGGGCCTGTTCGATTCCACCCGCATCTTTCGCAAACCGGTCTAGGAGAATTCGCCGACACGTTCACAGGATTTCATGCAGTTATGCGACAGTGGCCCGCCGAAGCCAAAAAAGAAATGTTCTTCCAACGACATACGCGGCGCGAACGGATAAACCCCTGTCACATTACTTTCATCGCATCTCTTTAACAGCTTCGCCGAAATCGACTGAAACCCCACGAATTTGACTAAACCCATAAGGAGAACTCCAGTGATTTCAAAAACCCAACGCCTGCTTTCGCTCTCCACCGCCATTTTCCTGGCGACGACGGCAATCGCCGCTGCCGAACCGAGCGCCGAGCTCATCGAAGCCGCCAAGAAGGAAGGCATGCTGACGACCGTCGCCCTGCCCCACGACTGGTGCGGCTACGGCGACGTCATCGCTTCCTTCAAGGCCAAGTATCCGGAAATCCAGGTCAACGAACTGAACCCGGACGCAGGCTCGGCCGACGAAGTCGAAGCCGTCAAGGCCAACAAAGACAACAAGGGCCCGCAGGCTCCTGACGTCGTCGACGTCGGTCTCGCCTTCGGCCCGCAGATGAAGGCCGAAGGCCTGCTGCAGCCCTACAAGGTCTCCACCTGGGACGAGATCCCGGACAGCGTCAAGGACGCCGAAGGCTACTGGTACGGCGACTACTACGGCGTCATGTCCTTCCTCGTGAACAAGGACCTCGTCCAGAACGCACCGAAGGACTGGGCTGATCTGCTGAAGCCGGAATATGCCGGCCAGGTTGCTCTCGCCGGTGACCCGCGCGCCTCGAACCAGGCGATCCTCGGCGTTCTCGCCGCTGGCCTCGCCAAGGGTGCAAAGTCCGGCAAGGAAGCCGGTGAAGCTGGTCTCGGCTACTTCGCCGAACTGAACAAGGCCGGCAACTTCGTTCCGGTTATCGGCAAGTCGGGCACGCTCGCCCAGGGCTCGACCCCGATCGTCGTTGCCTGGGACTACAACGCTCTCGGCTGGGCGAAGACCCTCAACGGCAACCCGCCGACCGAAGTCGTCGTTCCGGCCAGCGGCGTTCTCGCCGGCGTCTACGTTCAGGGCATCTCCGCCTACGCGCCGCACCCGAACGCAGCGAAGCTGTGGATGGAGCACCTCTACTCCGACGAAGGTCAGCTCGGCTGGCTCAAGGGCTTCTGCCACCCGACCCGCTTCAACGCCATGGTCAAGGCCGGCAAGGTTCCGCAGGAGCTGATCGACGCCCTGCCGCCGGCAGCCGCTTACGAGAAGGCCTACTTCCCGACGCTCGAAGAAGTCGACGCCAACAAGGCTGCCGTCACCGGCGGCTGGGATTCCGTCGTCGGCGCGAACGTTCAGTAAGCCTTTCCACAGACATGTCGCCCCGACCGGTTTTCCGGTCGGGGCGCATAGGTTATTCGTAAGAAATTCAAGTCCTTGGAGCGAGATCTGGGAGCCGTGCGCGGCTTCGTCGGTTTCCCGCTTCTTGCTTGCAACAATCGATAACGCCCGCGTGGAAAACGCGGCTTCAGGGGCGCGAACGGAATGTCATCTGCTAAACCCGACGCCAGCCCGCCGGCGCGTCGCCTACCGCTTCACTGGCTGGGCATTCTTCCCTTTGCCGCCTTCGTGACGCTGTTCCTGCTTTTGCCGACGATGAAGATCGTGGTCGGCGCGTTTCAGACGCCCGATGGCAGCTTCACGCTCGACAACATCCGCGGCCTGTTCACGCCCTCGATTCTGGCTGCCTACTGGATCTCCATCAAGATCAGCATCGCCTCGGCGCTTCTCGGCTGCCTGATCGGCTTTGCCATGGCGTCCGCCATCGTCTTCGGCGGCTTGCCGAAGGGGATCCGCGGACCGCTCCTCACCTTCTCCGGCGTCGCCTCCAACTTTGCCGGCGTACCGCTCGCCTTTGCCTTTCTCGCGACGCTTGGACCTGTCGGCATCGTCACCGTCTTCCTGCGCTCGAACTTCGGGCTCGACCTCCGGATGCTCGGCTTCAACCTGCTGTCCTTCTGGGGGCTGACGGTCACCTATCTGTTCTTCCAGATCCCGCTGATGATCCTGATCATCACGCCGGCACTCGACGGCCTGAAGCGCGAATGGCGCGAGGCCGCCGAGATCCTCGGCGCCACCGGCCTGCAGTACTGGCGCATGGTCGCCTTCCCGATCCTGCTTCCGTCGCTGCTCGGCACGCTGGCGCTGCTTTTCGCCAATGCCTTCGGCGCCGTTGCGACCGCGATCGCACTCACCGGCTCGTCGCTCTCGATCGTGCCGATCCTGCTCTTTGCCCAGATCCGCGGCGACGTGCTCGGCAACCCGCATCTCGGCTACGCGCTCGCCTTCGGCATGATCGTCGTCACCGGTATCGCCAACGCGATCTACATCTGGCTGCGCAGCCGCAGCGAAAGGTGGCTGAAATGAAGAAGATCTGGGCCTGGGGAGCCCTCGTTTTCGGCCTCCTCTATTTCACCCTGCCGCTCATCGGCATGACCAACTTCTCCTTGAAGATGCGCCGCGGCGAATACTCCTTCGACGCTTACCAGAAGGTCTTCGCCGACCCGCGTTTCCAGGAGACCTTCACCTACTCGGTGCTGCAGGCCTTGTTCACCATCCTCTTCGGTGTTCTGCTCGTCGTGCCGACAGCCTACTGGGTCCGCCTCAAGCTGCCGCGGCTGCGCCCCGTCATCGAGTTCATCACGCTGCTGCCGCTGGTCATCCCAGCGATCGTCATCGTCTTCGGGTACATCCGGCTCTACAACACCTCGAGCTGGCTGCCGTTGACGGGCTCGCTCACCGGCACCAACATCCTCCTGATGTTCGGCTATGCGACGCTTGCGCTACCCTACATGTACCGCGCAGTCGACACGGGCCTTCGCACCATCGACGTCGCCACCTTGACCGAGGCCGCCCAAAGCCTCGGCGCCGGATGGACGACGATCCTTGCCAAGATCATTCTGCCGAACGTGCTCGTCGCCGTGCTCTCGGGCGCCTTCCTGACCTTTGCCATCGTCATCGGCGAGTTCACCATGGCGGCCTTGCTCAACCGCCCGGCTTTCGGCCCCTACATGCAGCTCCTGGGCGCCAACCGCGCCTATGAACCGGCCGCACTCGCCGTCATTGCATTCGGCATCACCTGGGGCTGCCTCGGCCTCATCCAGCTCGTCTCGCGCTTTCAAAAAAGCGCGCCTCCTAAGGCCTGAGGACCGCACCCATGAGTTTCCTGTCACTCACCAGCATCAAGAAGTCCTTCGGCCCGGTTCACGTCGTGCACGATTTCAACATGGACATCGAAAAGGGCGAGTTCGTCTCGTTCCTCGGACCATCGGGCTGCGGCAAGACCACGGTCCTGCGCATGATCGCCGGCTTCGAAAGCCCGACCAGCGGCAAGATCGTCATCAACGGCCGCGACCAGAACTCGCTGAAGCCCAACCAGCGCAACATCGGCATGGTGTTCCAGGCCTATGCGCTGTTTCCCAACATGAACGTGCATGACAACGTCGCCTTCGGCCTCAAGGTCGCAGGTACAGACAAGTCGGAGATCGACGCGAGGGTGAAGCAGATGCTCGGGCTGATCAAGCTCGAGCACCTGGCGGACCGCTTCCCCTACCAGCTCTCCGGCGGCCAGCAGCAGCGCGTTGCGCTTGCCCGCGCCATTGCGGTCAAGCCGCAGGTGCTGCTGCTCGACGAGCCGCTGTCGGCGCTCGACGCCAAGATCCGCGTGTCGCTGCGCGAGGAAATCCGGCAGATCCAGCAACAGCTCGGCATCACCACCGTGTTCGTGACCCATGACCAGGAAGAAGCGCTGTCGATCTCCGATCGCATCGTCGTCATGAATGCCGGCCGCGCCGACCAGATCGGCACCCCCTTCGAGATCTACAACACGCCGTCAACGCGTTTCGTCGCCTCCTTCGTCGGCACGCTCAGCATCATCGAAGGCAAGGTCGCGGACCCGGCCGCGGGTGCCGTCACGATCGGCAACCAGCAGATCGCGCTGAAGGATCCGATTGCCGGCATGAAGGGCGGCGACAGCATATCGCTGGCGCTTCGTCCCGAAGCGGGCTCGATCGCCGAGGGCGCCACGGGCGACACGTCGCTCGCCGGCGAGGTCGTCTCGACGAGCTTCCTCGGCTCGGTCATCCGCACGCGCCTTCGCGTCGGCGGCGACGTCATCTCCTTCGACATGTTCAACAATCCGGGTGTGGCCCCGCCGGTTTCCGGCGACAACGTCACACTGCGCTTTGCCGCCAAGGACCTCTTGGTCATCCGCGAGTAAGCGGATTGGAAGCCATCGGAACGATTTCTTCCGATGGCTCCAAACACTGGAAAAATCTGTCGTGATTTCCGGCATTTTCGTCGCACCGTGCGTTTGACCGCGCGCGGTCGCGCTATATAGTCGCGTTGTTCTCAGGGCGGGGTGAAATTCCCCACCGGCGGTAGCGGCCGAAAGGCCGAAGCCCGCGAGCGCCTCAGGGTTTCACCCTGAGGGTCAGCAGATCCGGTCAGATTCCGGAGCCGACGGTCACAGTCCGGATGGAAGAGAGCAAGCAGCAACGTGGGTCCCCGCGACGGGACCTCGCGCGCATGCATGTTCGCCCGACGGGATCATTGGAAAACGCCAAACCCTGAAAGGCTTGAGACCATGACCATTCTTTCCCACCCCGCCGCCAAGATCGCGATCGTTCGTGCCCGCTGGCATGCCGATATCGTCGACCGCTGCGTCGATGCCTTCGTCACGCAATGGACGAAGCTTGGCGGCTCGGCAGCCGACGTCGAGATCTTCGACGTGCCCGGCGCGCTCGAAATCCCGCTGCATGCGCAGACGCTGGCCAAGACCGGCCGCTATGCCGCGATCCTCGGCACCGCCTTCGTCGTCGACGGCGGCATCTACCGCCACGATTTCGTCGCCGGCACCGTGCTCGACGGCATGATGCGCGTGCAACTCGACACCAATGTGCCGGTGCTTTCCGCCGTACTGACGCCGCACAATTTCCAGGAAAGCGAACCGCTGATCGCCTTCTTCCGCGAGCACTTCGTTACCAAGGGTACGGAGGCGGCCAACGCCTGCGCCCAGATCCTCGATGCCCGCGCCAAGCTGGCGCTCGTCAACGCCTGATCGGCGAGATGCGGTTGAGGTTGGCTCGCCCCTCATCCGCCCGGTGAAGGCTTGCCCCTCATCCGCCCGGTGAGGGGAATGCCCCTCATCCGGCCTGCCGGCCACCTTCTCCCCGCGGGCGGGGAGAAGGACACAAGCGGCACCCTTGTCGCGCAAACTCTCTCCCCGGGGCTACCGAGAACGGCCTTCCACCCGGGTCCATCACAAACTCCGAGGCAGTTCTCGTTCCCTCTCCCCGCCTGCGGGGAGAAGGCTAGCGTGAGGGGGCAGCGGCAGGGGCGAACAGCGCCGAACGCTGCGCTTGAATCAACCTCTGAACCACCTGAATCGGCTCACCAGCTTGAGCCGGCAACGCGCTGTTTCGACTCGCAAAATCAATGCGCAGCCTCGTTCTTGCGCAGGCTGCGATCCAGTGCCGCCACGCGGTGCCGGTGCCCCGCCACCTCGTAGCCGACGATGGTGACGACGGGCGCGAGCATCAGGATGATCAGGCACTTGGCCATGTCGAGCCCGGCCATGGCCGCGACCACTGACGCGGCCAGCACCACTGCCGTGCCCGCGAGCAGCCAGAGATGCAACTGCTCCACCTGCTGCATAAGATAGGCGTACATCGCATAGAGCAGCCCGATGTAGCACGCGACGGGCACCGCAACGGTCAGCACCGTTGCGACCGAGCCGATATGCGCCTTGTGCTCGATGTAATAGGCCGCCACATGCAGGCCGGCGCCAGTCGCGACGATCGAGGCGAAGATCGGCATGTGGCCGTAGCCCCAGACGAAGGAGCGTTTTTGACGGTGCCGGTGCAGGATCTCGGCGCTCGGCAGCAGAAAATAGATCCACCACATGCCGAAGGTGAGCCCCGTACCGGCGAGGCAGACGAGCGCGACATCGAGGTTCCAGCCCTGCCCTTCGACCACGGCGGAGATTGAGGCGACCGTGCCGACCACCCCTTCCCCAAGCGCGATGATCGCGAGCAGCCCGTAGCGCTCGGCGATGTGATGGGCATGCCAGGGCGTTCCGCCGTAGCGCATCTCGGCGACATAGGGGCCCAGCATCTCGATCGCCGTCAGCCCCACGACCATGACGAAGGTCACCAGCAGCGAGAAATCGAAGAAGATCAGAACGACCCAGCCAAGCTGGGCGAGGCTGATTGCTTTGACATAGGCCATGCAGGCATCCCGTCGGGCCGCGTCCTGCCGGCTGGCGCGCAGCCATTGGAAGAGCATTGCCACCCGCATGACGACATAGCCGAGCACCATGATGCCGTTGTCGAGATGCTCACCCTTGTCGATCGATTCGAACATTGGCGGCAGGCCGATCGCAAGGATCAGCACGCCGACCATCTGCACCATGGTGACGATGCGGAATACCCAGTCGTCCGTGTCGTAGGCGGAGGCAAACCAGCTGAAATTGATCCAGGCCCAGCAGATGGAGAAGGTCGCAAGCGCGAAGCCGAAGAGGCCGGAAAAGAAGTGCCCTTCGGCCAGGAAATGAGCAAGCTGCGAAGCCGCCAGGCTAAAGGCGATGACGAAGGTCAGGTCGAACAAGAGTTCGAGCGTCGTCGCCGTCCTGTGATGTTCATGCGTGTCGCGACCGCTCATGCGCGCCACATGGTGGTGCGCGCTTTGATGCGGCTCGGTCGGGGTGGTTTCACTCATGCGGCGACGCCCTTCAATTGACGATCCGCAAGAATATTCAAATATTTGCAGAAGCTTCGTCAAGGCGAAGCGGGAGACCGGACATGAAAACGCCCGGCATCGCTGCCGGGCGTGTCGTCACGATGCCTGAGGGAGGATCAACGGCATCGCGAGATAAGGTAGGCCTTGAACCGGGAACCGGATGCAGACGGCAAG
Organism: Ensifer sp. Root954; assembly: GCF_001429005.1. Lineage (NCBI taxonomy): Bacteria > Pseudomonadati > Pseudomonadota > Alphaproteobacteria > Hyphomicrobiales > Rhizobiaceae > Ensifer > Ensifer sp. Root954. Next base: position 117,359 of record NZ_LMJM01000025.1, on the reverse strand, counting down.
CCGCCCGCCCCTTTCCTCAACCGGCTCTTGCGGCATCCAGGCGATTGATCGCCTCGACATTGCCCGCCGAAGAGCCGTTCGGGTCGAACTCGGACGCGAGCCAGGTGTCGACGATCGACTTTGCAAGCTCCGGACCGATGACGCGGGCGCCCATGGTGATGATCTGGGCGTTGTTCGACTTGGCGGCCCGCTCGGCCGAATAGGTGTCGTGCGTCAGCGCCGCGCGGATGCCCGGCACCTTGTTGGCCGAGATGCATACGCCGATTCCGGTACCGCAGAACAGGATGCCGCGGTCATGCTTGCCCTCGACAACCTGCTGCGCCAGGTTCTGTGCGAGGTCCGCATAGAAGCCGGACTGGCTGAGATCCACGACTTCCACGTCGCTGCGGCCACCGAGATGGGCGGCAATGACATCCAGCAGGGGCTTGCCGGCGCTGTCGGCTCCGATTGCAATCTTCATGATTGTTCCTTTCCTTCTTCTTGAGCTGCAACGGCCGGGGGCTCAGATCGCCTTGGCGACACGCTGCAGAATGTCGAGATAGCCAGTGACGTCCCAGGCGGAGCGGCCGATGAAGAGGCCGTCGATATGCGCCTGGGTGATCAGTTCTTCGCAATTCCCGGGGTTGACGCTGCCGCCGTAGAGCACCGGCACGCGACGGCCGAGGGCGGCTTCCGCCACCTCTGCGATGCGCTTGTGGCGCTCGTCGGCATAGTCAGCCGTCGCCGGAATGCCGTTGACGCCGATCGCCCAGACCGGCTCGTAGGCCAGCAGGATCGTCGCCTTCTTCGCCGCGCCTTCGAGAAGTGCCAGCGCGCCTTCGACCTGGCGCTTCAGCACCTGATCCGCCTCGCCCGCTTCGCGCTCGGAAAGCGTCTCGCCGATGCAGATCAGCGGCACCAGACCATGGCGCACGGCGGCTGCCGTCTTCAGGCCGACGGTGCGGTCGGTCTCGCCGAAATGCTCGCGCCGCTCGCTGTGGCCGAGCTCGACCACATCGAGGTTGCAATCCGCAAGCATCAGCGGCGACACCTCGCCGGTCCAGGCGCCGGCATCGTCCCAATGCATGTTCTGCGCGCCGACCTTGACGCTGGTGCCGGAAAGTCGCGCCTTGACCTCACGCACCGCCGTGAACGGCGGAATGACAAAGCGCTGGATCCGCTCGTCCCGTGATGCGTCGGCAGCCGCCAGGCCGTCGGCAAAGACCATCGCCTCGGCAAGCGTCTTGTTCATCTTCCAGCTGGTGCCGACCCAAAGGCCTGACTTGCTCATGCTTTCTCCTTGAGATTGTCGATCCTGACCAGCCGGATGCCTGCCTCTTCGAGCGGTGCAGCATGTTCGGCCGAAACTTCAGCGCCGGTCAGCACCGCGTCGAAAGAATCGAGCCCGGTCAGGAAATGGAGCGCAGAGCGCCCGAATTTGTCGTGGTCCACTAAGAGGTATTTGCGCTTGGCCGCCTTCACCATCAGGCGCTTGGCCTGCACCACCTCCTGGTCCTGGTGGAAGGCCGTGGTGCCTTCGATGGCAGAACTGGAAAGAAAGGCGATATCGACGCGCAGCGACCGCAGCGCCTCGTCGGTGACGATGCCGAAGAAGCCGTTGAACTTCTTGTTGTATTGGCCGCCGAGCGCGATGACGGTGATGCCCGCAGCACCCGAGAGGCTGGTGATCACGCCGAGATTGTTGGTGATGACCGTCAGCGGCCGGATGTCGCGGATGCAATCGGCGATCGCGCCGGTGGTCGAACTGTCGTCGATGAGGATGCTCTGCCCCGGCTCGATCAGGCTCGCCGCATGTTCGGCGATCCGCCGCTTTTCGGAGATGGCGATCTTTTCGCGGTAGCGGAAATCGCTCTCGAATTGCGGGCTCGACTGGATCGAGGCGCCGCCATGGACCTTGCGCAAGAGGCCCGCTTGCTCGAGGTCGTCGAGGTCGCGATGCACTGTCATCTTGCTGACGCCGAAGCGCAAGGAGAGGTCTTCGACGGAGGCCGTTCCGGCCTCCATCAGCACATCCATGATCGCCTGTCGCCTGTCTTCCGGCTTCATCATCTCGGTCCCGATCCCGCGCAGCCTCGACCACGCTCACCGTGAGAAGATAACACCTATTTGTGATATTTCAATTTATCTAACGTGATTTTGTGATCTTTCAGTGTGATTTTTCTGTGCGATTGAAGCCCGTATCGATATGCGGCTCCCAGAATTCGACCGACTCCCGGATCATCTCGACGACGTTGTGGTCCGTCGGCTCGCGTTCGCGGAAGGAAAGCTCCAGGCAGATCTCGTTGTCGGTGCCGCCACCGGCCTTGACCGCGCCGATCAGCTTCTCCGGCGTGATGCGGCCGTCGCGGTTATAGGCGGCGGTGAACGGCCAATGACCGCCCTTGTTCATCGAGGATTGCTTGATGTGGATGATCGGCGAGCGCGCAGGGAACGCCGCCGCCCAGGCATAGGGATCGATGTCGTTGGGGTTGTCGGAGGTGACGTCGCCGTGGTCGATATCGACCATCATCTTCATCGGGATCGGCAAATGGGCTTCGGCGAGCCGCCGGTCGAGCGCACGGCATTCCTCGATCGTGTGGCCGAACTCGCGCCCGACCGACATCGGCTCCCAGAAGACATAGGAGAGCCCCGCCGCCTTGCCGTGCTCGGCAACTTCGCGCCAGCAATCGATGGCGATCCGCATCATCGCCTCGCGCCGCGACGGGTCGTCGTAATCGCGAAGCGTGAAGATCGCGAACTGCGTGCCCATGCCCGAGGCGCCAAGTTCGGCGGAGATATCGGCGAAGGTCTTGAACCAGTCGACATAGTAGCGCCTGACATCCGGGTCCGGATGGCCGAAATGATTGAGCCGACCATAGGGGCCGGTCATGCCGGAGGTGATCTTCACGCCGGTACGGTCGAGCGCCCGACGAAACTGCCTGACGGTCTTGGCGATCGTTGCCGCCGGCCAGCCGGGATTGACGAACTCGTGGGTGAGCTGGACGTAGCCGATGCGGATCTGCTCGGCGATCGTGTCGATCAGGTCGTCAGGCTCGGCGAAGCGGTTGACCAGCGGATTGGTGTTGAGCGACAGCGTGAAGGCCACGACCTTACTCCCGGCTACCAGAGAAATTTCGGAAGGATGAAATCGGGGTTGGCGCCGTGTTCGGCAAAGAGCTTGCGGCGCTCCGCGTCCGAGGCGCGCTCCAGGATCCCCGTCGTCACCAGTATCGAGTGAAGTCCCGCGCTCGCGGCACCGGCAATGTCATGCTCGATGCTGTCGCCGATCGCGCAGACACGCGTCGGATTCGGATGGCCGAGGAATTCCAGCGCGGCTGCATAGATGTCGGCAAAGGGCTTGCCGATCCAGCGCACACTGCCGCCAAGCTCTTCGTAGAGCTCGGCGATACGCCCGGCGCCGAAGGCGGTACCTTCCTTGGTCAGCATCACCTTGTCCGGATTGGTGCAGAGGCAGGGCACGCCGCGTCTGGCGGCCGGCGCCAAAAGCGCCTCGTAGTGGGAAAGCGGATGGACATCGCCCTCGCTCGCGGCGAGCAGCACGAAATCGGCATCGGCACCACTGGTCGTGCGTTCGAGGTCTAACCCCGTCAGCGGCGAGAGGTCACCGTCGCGACTGATCAGCAGGCACTTGCGCCGCCTACCGGCGGCACCCTCGCCTTCCCGCCTGAGAATCTGCCAGGCGACCTCGCCCGAGGTCAGGAACCAATCCCAGCTCCCCGCGACGAAACCGAGATCGACGAGGCGACGGTCGTTTTCCGCCGAGCGCTTGCCGGAATTCGAGAGGATGATGATGCGCTTTCCCGCATCCTTCAGCTTGACCAGCGTTTCGGCCGCACCCGGATAGGGCCCGCGGCCATCGCGCAGCACGCCGAACTGATCGATCAGGAAGGCGTCGTAGCGATCGGCAATCTCGCCAAGTCTCGCGATCGCAGTCGTTTGAGCAAACGTCACAGCACACCAGCCTTTCTGGCACCGGCCAGCGCCAGCCGTGCCGTGCCGGCCGCCGCCTCCTCGGACAGGACGGGCAGGAACGGCACGCCGAGCTTGCGCGCCCGGATCGCGCTCCAGACCGCGTTCTTGGCGCCGCCGCCGACACTGCGAAGCGATCGGAGCCCCGGTCCGCCAAGCGACGCCAGCCGCTGATAGGCGAGGCTCTCGACGCCGGCGATGCCCTCGAAGATTGCCTTGAGGAAGGTCGCGTCATCGGCCGGCCGCGGGCTCATGCGCGGGGCGAAATCCGGATCGGCGATTGGGAAGCGCTCGCCGGGCTTCACCAGCGGATAATAATCGAGCCCGGTGTCGACGGCCGGATCGATCCCGGCCGAAAGTGCAGCGATCCGCTCCGGCGAGAAATGCTCGGCCAGCACCACCCCGCCCGTATTGGACGCCCCGCCGGCGAGCCACATCTCGCCGATGCGGTGACTGTAGAGCCCGTATTCCGGCGCAAACAGCGGACGCTCGGACAGCATCTTCACCGTCAGCGTCGTGCCGAGCGCGCTGACGCCGTCGCCCGGTCGATCGGCGCCAGTGGCGAGAAACGAGGCGCATCCGTCCGTGGTGCCGGCAACGACCACCACCTCGCTTGAAAGCCCGAAGGCTTCGGCCGCTTCCGGCGAGATCGTCGCGACCGGCGCACCGGCCGGCAGCACATCCGGCAGCAGTTCGACGCGGGCGCCGGTCTTTTCCATCCAATCGGGCCAGGACCGCGATACGGGATCGTAGCCGGTTTTCAGCGCATTGTTCTCGTCGGAGACATCGTAGAGCCCGGTGAAATGCCCGGCCAGCCAATCGGCCTGATGGATCACCCGGAACACGCCCGGCACAGTCTGGAAAGCGAGAAGCTTGGCAAGGCCGGATGTGGCGCCATGGGCCGCACTTTCGCGCGGCGCATGGGCAGAGACCGCATCGAGCGGTGCGCGGTCGGCAACCGGGTCGTTGTACATCATAGGCGTTGCCAACGGCGCGCCCGCATGATCGACCGGCAGCATCGTGCCCGATGTACCGTCGATCGAAAGTGCAACGACCTTCTGCCTGTCGGTACCCCCAAGCGCTTCTTCGAGCGCCGCCTGCACGGCCTTCCACCAGCCGATTGGATCGCGGTGATCCGCAGAAAAAACCGAGAGCTTCGCTGCACCCGATGCAACGACCGTGCCGTCCGCCACCATCGCGACCGCACGGGCGCCAGAGGTGCCAAGGTCGATGCCGACGACCAGCTTGCGATTGTCGCCGCTCATTGCAGCACCTGTCCGGCGCGGTTGAGCTGCTGGCGGTATTTCTCGGCGTCCCAGCCGAGAAGCTCGGCATTCTCTGCCTCCGTCAGGTAGCGAAGCCGTGCGTCCGCCGGAATGCGTGCTGTCACGTCGGCAAGGCACCGCGCCATGGCGAAGGCACCGGCAGAAATCTCCTTCTGCACGAGCACGCCCTTGCCCGGGAAGAGCAGCAAGGGCGGCAGGCTGTCGCCGGTCGCACGCCGCTTCGTCTCGATCGAAAGCGCGGTCTCGCCGGGCGCGGCCACCGCCACCCCCTTGCCGAGGAAGATGACATGATCGGGATAGAGACTGCCGCCGGCAGCAAGCCGGCAACTGTCGAGATCGGCGGCGACCGAATGCAGGGCAATGTCCTCCGGCAGCCGGTAATCGCTGTCGACCGCAAGCCGACCGAGCGACGCGAGATCGGCGGCCAGCGCCTGCCGACGCGTGCCGGTCAGGCGGCGGGTAATGTCGGTGAGCAGGATCGCCGCGTCGACCACGGTTTCAGCGGCGACGACCAGGCCGTGATTGCCGAGGATCAGAACCGACGTGTTGTCCTGCATCCGCTCAGCGATTGCTCTTGCAAGCGGCAGGCCCGGGCGGGCATAGGGCACGAAAACATGGGGGTAGCCGGCAAGCCGCTCAGCGGTGATCGCCGCACCGTTGGTCTGCGCCGCCGTCGCGATCGTCTCGACGCAGTGCACATGCACCACCACCTTCTGCGGCATCAGCGCATGCACGGTGGTTTCGATCGAGGGGCGCAGGCCCGAAGGGTTGCGCTCGGTTATCACGAAATCCTGCGCCTTCTCGGTTGCCGGGTCGTTCGCTTCCAACGCATTGAGCAAGGGCTCGAGCGCCACCGGCACCATGACGTCGCGCTGGCGCGCATGCACCAGCCACAGGCCCGAGGCCTTGATCCAGAGCGTGCCGCCCTCCTTGATCGAGGTATTGCCGCCCGCCCCCTGCACCAGCAGCGGATCCGCCCCGACGCGGGCCGAAAGATCGAGAAGCGCTTCGAATTCCAGACTTCGCATACGTTCTCCTTCAGGCCGCGGCCTGCTGGCGGTCCAGCCAATGGGTAAAGGCCTGCCGCTCGGCCGGCGTCATGTGCAGGCCATGCTTGGTGCGCCGGTCGAGAATGTCGTCCGCCGTCAGCGCCCATTCGTTTTCGATGAGGAAGCGCGCCTCGCGCTCGCGAAAGAGCGAACCGAAAGCCGGGCCGAGATCATCAAGTGATGTAGCGCCGGCAAGCAGCGCGTGCGTGCGGGTGCCATAGAGCCGCGCATAGTGTTTGGCGAGATCCGATGGCAACCAGCGATAGCGCGCCTTCAACTCACCCAGGAACAGATCAAAATCGGCCGCCGCCATGTCGCCGCCCGGCAGATGCGCCTTCGCCGTCCAGGCCGGCCCCATCTTGGGGAAAAACGGCTTCAGCCGCTCCAGCGCATGTTCGGAAAGCTTGCGGAAAGTGGTGATCTTGCCACCGAAGACCGAGAGCAACGGCGCCTGGTTGTCAGTCGCATCGACCTCGAAAATATAGTCACGGGTGACGGCCGAGGGGTTTTCGGCATTGTCGTCATAGAGCGGTCGTACGCCGGAGAAGCTGTAGACGATATCGTCCGACGTCAGCTGCTGCTTGAAGTAGCGGTTCACCGATTTCAAGAGATAGGCGATCTCGTTGCCGTCGGCGGTCACGTCCTCCGGACGGCCTTCGTAGGGGATATCCGTCGTGCCGATCAGCGCCAGGTCGTTCTGGTAGGGATTGATGAAGATGACCCGCTTGTCCGGGTTCTGCACCAGATAGGCCTGCCGCCCCTCCCAGAATTTCGGCACGACGATGTGGCTGCCCTTGACGAGGCGCACGCTGCGGGTGGAGTTCAGGCCCCCGATCCGGCCGATGACGTCGTTGACCCACGGACCGGCGGTGTTGACGACACAGCGCGCCCTCGCCTCGGTCTTGGCGCCGGTGCGCGTGTCGGTCATCTCGATAAACCAGAGCCCGTCCCGCCTTCGGATCGCGCTGCAGGCGGTCCGGGTCAACACCCGGGCGCCACGAGCGGTGGCATCGAGAGCGTTGAGCACCACGAGGCGCGCGTCATCGACCCAACAGTCGGAATATTCGAACGCTTTGCGATAATCGCGCTTGATCGGCGCGCCCTCGGGCGCCGTCGCAAGGTTGAGGCTGCGGGTGCCCGGCAGGCGTTTGCGCCCGCCGAGATGGTCGTAGAGGAACAGCCCGAGCCGGACGAGCCAGGCCGGGCGGTCCTGAGGGTTATGCGGCAGCACGAAGCGCATCGGCCAGATGATGTGCGGCGCAGACTCCAAAAGCACCTCGCGCTCGATCAGCGCCTCGCGCACCAGCCGGAACTCGTAATATTCGAGATAACGCAGGCCGCCATGCACCAGCTTGCCGGAGCGCGAGCTGGTGCCCTGCGCCAGGTCGTCCTTTTCGCACAACAGCACCGAGAGCCCGCGCCCGGCCGCATCGCGCGCGATGCCCGCACCATTGACGCCGCCGCCGACGACGAACAGATCGTATATTCCGGTCTCGGAACTCACCATCGTTGCTCCTGTCATCAGCACGGATTGACCGGCGGCAGACCGGCGATGTAGCGGCGGACTTCCTCGGCCGCCATTTCGGCGGCGAAGGTGACGGTGCGTACCGAGGCGCCGGCAATATGCGGCGTCAGCGTCACATTCGCCAGTTGCAGCAGCGGCCAGTCTTTCGGCACCGGCTCGATCGCGAAGGTTTCGAGCATCGCCGCCGACAGATGGCCGCTCACCAGGTTCTCATAAAGGGCGTCGTAGTCGCAGAGCGGACCGCGCGCCGTGTTCACGAAGATCGCGCCCGGCTTCATCCTGGCGAAGGTCTCGGCGTTCATCATGTTGCGCGTCTCCTCCGTGACGCGCGGATGCAAGGTCACGACATCGGAACGGGAGAGAAGCGTGGCGAGCGACACCTGCTCGACGCCGGCGTTCAGATCATCGGCCGAGAGCTGCACATAGGGATCGTGCACCAGCACCTTGGTGCCGAAGGCGCGCAAAAGGCGCACCACCTTGGTGCCGATATTGCCGTAGCCGATGACGCCGACGGTCATTTCGCAGAGCTCGCGACCGGTGCGATCGGCGCGGTAGAGATCGCCCCGCCACTCGCCTTTGCGCAAGGCTTCGTGGCCGGTGCGGATCAGCCGCGTTTCGGCGAGAATGGCACCAAGCGTGAACTCGGCGACGGCGTTGGCATTTCGGCCGGGCGTGTTGACGACGCGAACGCCGGCATCGCGTGCGGCCCCCATGTCGATGTTGACAGGACCGCCGCGCGAGACGGCGACGAGCCTCAAGCCGGGCAGTGCCTGAAGCATTCCGCGCGACAGAGGCGCCAGCTGCGTCACCAGGATCTCGGCGTCACCGATGAAGTCGATAATGTCCTCCGGCTTGCCGAGATATTCCTTGAGCCCGTCCATGCCCTCGACGGCATAGCCGTGCTCCATCGGCACATCCGGCCAGGGCAGTTCGAGCGTGCGGATGTCATGGCCGTTGCCGGTCGCCTCGACGATCTTGTCGCGAAACACGTCCGGCAGCATGAACCGGTCGCCGATAATGGCTATCTTCTTCATTTCGATGTTTCCTGTTGAGTTCCCGCGGCCGCACCTTGGGAGAGTGCGTGCCAGACGGGCCTGAGCGCTGTGCGCGACTGCTGGTAGGTGGGAAAGAGTTCGTTGTAGCGGCGGGCAAGCGCCGGATCGGCGGCCTCCGCGGGGCGCTGATAGGGCGTCACCCAATCGCCGAGGCAATCGGCCATCGAGGGATAGATGCCGAGCGAGACGGCGGCGATCATCGCGGCACCGGCAGCACCGGCCTCTTCCCGCTCGCTCGTCTGTACGCTGGCGCCGAGGGCCGCACCGAGGATGCGGCGGAGCGAGGCGCTGCGGGCAGCTCCCCCCGTCAGCCGGATGCGGCCTGGAAGCGGCCCCATCTCGGCGTAGCAATCGCGCGCCGCCATGGCGAGCCCGTCGAACACCGCCTTTACCATATCGGGAAAGCCGTGGTTGGCCGACAGCCCGACGAAGGACGCCCGCGCCGTCGCGTCGACGAAGGGGCCGCGCTCGCCGGCTTCCGAGATATAGGGCTGGAAGATCAATGGCGTGTCCTTGGCATCGGCCAGCCAGCCGTCGACAAAAGCGAGCAACTCGCTCTTGGATTTCTCGACCCCCATGCCCTTCAAGAGGCCTGAGGCCAGCGAGAGGATCCAGTCGATATTGAGCGTCGCGGCCATGTTCGACTGCATCTGCGCATAGGCGCCGGGGATCGGCATGCACATGGTGTAGCCGGTCAAGTCCCGGTTCAGCCGCACATCGTCGGCGCCATTGGCGAGCCGCATGTGCATGCCGGTCGAGCCGATGATCGAGCAGCCGGTATCGGTGCCCGGATCGTAGAGCCCGGCGCCAATCGCGGTGCAGACGACATCGACGTAGCCGAGCACGATGGGCGTGCCTTCGGTGAGGCCCGTGGCCTTCGCGGCCTCGCCCGAGAGCTTGTGATGGGTGGTGGCGCCGTCGACGATCTCGGGAAGCACGTGCTTCAGCTTTTCAAGGCCGAGGAAGGCGATGACGTCGTCGCTGTAGCTGCGGATGCGAAAATTGCCGAAGCTGAAATTGGCCTCGGACGGATCGGTCACCCGCTTGCCGGTCAGCTTGAAATAGAGCCAGTCCTTGCAGTGGAAGGTGGTGGCGACGCCTGAGAGCATCTCGGGCGCATGGTCGCGCATCCAGCGCAGCTGCGGCCCCTGCTGGCAGGCGGCAAGGCCAGAGCCGGTGCTTTCGAAGCGGGCGATATCGCCGCTGTCGGCGCGCAGCCGCTCGACGGTCTCGCCGGCGCGCGCGTCGAGCCACAGCCAGCCCTTGCCGACCGGCACGCCGGCCTTGTCGATCATCCATGTGCCGTCGCCCTGACCGGTCACGGCGATCGCGGCAACACGGCCGGCGAGGTTCTCGATCTTGTCGGAGAGCTGCTTCAGCGTCGTTGCCGCGTCGGCCCAGGTGCGGTCGAGATCCTGCACGCTGCCGGCGCGGCCTACGGCCTCATAGGCGTTCGGTAGTGCCGCCGTGGCGATCTGCCGGCCGGTGAGATCGAAGGCCACCGACTTGATGACCGACGTGCCCGCATCGATGCCGATGAGGATGTCCCGCATCAGGCGAGCTCCTGTCCGTGACTAATCGCCCGTCCGCTCTCGCCATCGAACACATGCAGGCTCGACGGATCGAGATGAATGCCGATCGGCTGGCCGACATCGAGCTCCGTGCGATCGTGCTCGACCAGCACCATGGTGCCGCCGGCAAAGTCCGCGGCGATATGGGTCTGGTCGCCGAGCCACTGGTTGACGGCGACGCGGCCCGTCACACCATCAGCGCTGCGGCGCACCGAATAGGGCCGGATTCCGAGCACCACCTTCTGCCGCTTGACGAGTTCGTCGCGCACCGCATGCGAGAAATCCGACGCCGCATATTCGAGCCGCACGCCGTCCTTGAGCCCAAAGGCCATCTTGCTGTCCGAGCCGGTGACGCTGGCCTCAAAGACGTTCATCGGCGGCTCGCCGACGAAGGTGCCGGTGAACAGATTGGCCGGCCGCTCCTTGATCTTCTGCGGCGTATCGAACTGTTGCAGCACGCCGCCCTCCATGACCGCGATGCGGTCGGCAAGCGCGTTCGCTTCGGTCTGGTCGTGGGTCACGAGGATCGCGGTCAGCCCGCGCTCCTTGATGAAGTGCTTGATGCGGCCGCGAAGCAGCGCCCGAAGCTGCGGCTCGAGCTGTCCCATCGGCTCGTCGAGCAGGTGCAGGTTGGCGTCGCGGATCAGCGCCCGCCCGAGCGAGGCGCGCTGCTGCTGGCCGCCGGAGATCGAGCTCGGATAGCGCCCGAGAATGTCCTCGATTTCGAGCAGTTTGGCGATACTGGCCACCTTCTCGTCGACGACGCCCTGCGAGAGCTTCGAGGCCTTCAGCGCAAAGGCGATGTTCTCGCGCACCGTCAGCGGCGGATAGAGTGAATAGCCCTCGAATGCCATGGCGACGTTGCGGCGCACCGGCGGCAGCGTCTGGACCTCTTTGCCTGCAAGCGAGATCGTTCCGCGCGAGACCGCCTCGAAGCCGGCGATCATGCGCAAGGTCGAAGTCTTGCCGCATCCGGAGGAGCCGAGCAAAGCGATGATCTCGCCCTTTCGCACATCCATGTTCAGCTTCTTCACGGCATGCACGCCGAAGTCGACGGGGCCGTAGAACTTGTCGACGTCCTTGATCAAAAGAGCGGTGTCGGTCATGCCGCTTCTCCATTGCGCTTGGCTGCAAGGTCGGCGCGCGGCAAAAGAGCGCCGCGCGTCTTGTCGAAGAGAAAGGCCTGCGCGCCATTGACGGCAATATGGGCAGGTCCGGCGGTCGGACCAGGCGTGCCGGCCGGACGCGACACCAGGATTTCGCGGCCGCGTGCCGTCAGCGCCAGCGTCACGGTCTTTTCGTTGAGCGGCGTTTCCGCCTCGACCGTCACAGGAATGGCGCCAGGTGCTGCCGCATCGACGAAACTGATCGCCTCCGGCCTGAGCCCGATAACGCACGGACTGCCGACGACATCGGCGCCATAGTCGCCGAGCCGCACCCGGACATTCGAGAGCTCGACGAAGACGTCTCCGCCGCTGCGCTGCGGCGTGACATCCAGCAGGTTGATCGTCGGATCGCCGAAGAGCCGTGCGATCTCGATATCGGCGGGCGCGTTGTAGATCTCTTGCGGCGTGCCGATCTGGCGGATGCGGCCTGAGGCCATGACCGCGATCCGGTCGCCGAGCGCCATCGCCTCCTTGTAGTCCTGGGTGACGTAGACGACGGTGGCGCCTTGCGCTGCGAGCAGTCGCGGCAGTTCCAGCCGCATCTCGAAGCGGAGCTTCGCGTCGACGTTGCGCAAGGGATCATCGAGGAGAAGCAGCGGCGGCGAGCCGACAAGCGCACGGGCAAGTGCCGTGCGCTGCTTCTGACCGTTCGACAGTGCCTTCGGGTGATGCGTCAGCACATGGTCGATCTTTAAGAGCTTGGCGACCTTCTGCACGCCTGCCGCTATTTTCTCCTTCGACGATCGCGTCGCCGTCAGCGGGCTTGCAATGTTGTCGAATGCACTCATGTGCGGGAAGAGCGCGAAGTTCTGGAAGGCCATGCCGACGCCGCGATGTTCGGCATCGACATCGGTCATGTCCTCGCCGCCGATCAGCACCCTGCCCTCGTCCGGCTCGATAACGCCGGCAACCAGCCGGAGCAGCACGGTCTTGCCGGCGCCGGAGGGGCCGAAGAGCACCAGCCGTTCACCGTCGGCGACGTCAAGCGTAAGATCGTCGAGAACCGTCTGGCTCTTGTAGCGCTTGACGATATTCTTCAGTTGCAGCGTGGTCATGAGTTACCCTTTCACCGCGCCGAGCGACAGGCCTTCGACGAGGTAGCGCTGGGCGTAGAGTGCAAGTGCGAGCGTCGGCGTCACCGAAAGCACGATGGCCGCGGCGATCTGTCCGTATTGGATGCCCGAGGAGGTGACGAAGGCAAGCGCGCCGACCGTCACCGGCTGCTTGTCGGCAGATGCCAGCACCAGCGCGAAGACGAAGTTGTTCCAGGCGAAGATGAAGGCGAGCAGGCCGGCAGCGGCAATGCCCGGTCCGGCAAGCGGCAGCGCAATCTTGCGGAACGTCGCAAACCAGGAGTGCCCGGCGATGCGATAGGCATATTCGACGTCGGCCGAAATGTCCTCGAAGTAGCCGCGCACGATCCAGAGAATCAGCGGCAGGCAGATCAGCTGGTAGACCCAGATCAGGCCGAAGTAAGTGTTGGAGAGCCCGAGCCACTGGAAGTACTGCGTCAGCGGCAGGAGCACCAGCAGCGGCGGCGCGAAGCGGAAGGACAGCAGCGTGAACGCGATGTCTTCCGATCCTTTGAACTTGTGGCGGGCAAACGCATAGGCCGCTGGCACGCCGAGCACCAGCGCCACGGCGACGGAGGCGACCGACAGGAAGATCGAGTTGCCGAGATTGCGCATGAAGGCGATGTCGAGCGTTCCGGCCGCCGTCTGCAGCTTGCCGGTGATCAGCGCCGCATAGTTGGAAAGCGTCGGCGAAAACACGACCGATGGCGGGATCGCGAGAATCGTCTCGTTCGTCTGGAACGACATCAGGAAGATCCAGAAGATCGGGAACATGAAGAAGACGACGACGAGCGTGAGGGCGAGACCGCGCAAGGTCCGTTCGAGCGGAGACATGGTTTCCATTGGTCCCTCCTTTACGCTTCGCCGCGTGCGCGTTCGCGCAGCCGCAGCCAGTTTTTGATGAAGACGTTGGACAGCGTGTAGGTGATCGCCCACAGGATGATCAGCAGTGCCGCCGACCGGCCGACATTGGTCGACTGGAAGAAGTTGAGATAGGCCTCGACCTGGAAGACGGTGAGCGTGTTGCCAGGCCCGCCCTGGGTCATCGCGTAGATGATGTCGAACTGCTGGATACTGTCGAGCAACCGGAACAGCGTTGCCGTCAGGATGTAAGGTGTGAGCATCGGAAGCGTGATGCGGAAGAAGACGAAGCTGCGCGGCACGCCATCGAGTGCCGCCGCCTCGAAGGGCTGCGTCGGCAGCGAGCGCAGGCCCGCAAGCAGCAGGATCATGATGAAGGGCGTATAGACCCAGATGTCGACGAGCACGACGGTGAGCAGCGCTGTGTCCGGCGAGGACGCCCAGCGGAAATCATGCAGTCCGATCAGGCTTGCGAGATAGCTGAGGATACCGAAGCTCGGATTGGTCATCAGCTTCCACATCAAGGCGGCCAGCGCCGGCGCAATCATCAGCGGCAAAAGCAGCATGATCGAGATGAAGTTGTTGACCGCGGAGCGCCGCTGCAGCAGCAGCGCGATGCCGAGACCGAGCAGCAGCTCCAGCGTCACGGTGAGGCCGGCATAGAGCAGCGACACTTTCAGCGTGTTCCAGAAGGCCGGGTCGGTGAAGAAGTTGAGGTAGTTTTCGCCCCAGTTGAACTGGCGCGCCCAGGGCTGGCTCAGCCGGTAGCGCTGGAAGGAGTAGATGACCGCCGTGAAGAACGGGATGAGGATGCCGATGCAGACGAGCAGCGCCGGCAGGCTCAGCACATAGGGAAGCATCTTCCTGCTGATCCTGAAACCGGAGGCTGGTCTCTTGAGGGTTTCTGTTGAAGCCATGTCGAGCTCCGTTCCTGACGTCTTTAAAGAGCACGCGGCACGCGGCAGCCTTCAGGCGCCGCGCCAGTTCCTCGGCATCTCAGGTTGATTTCGGCGCGACCTCAAACCGGTCGCAACAGGCCGGTCGAGCCGGCATCTCGGGATCCCCGGCGCGTGCTGGCGCCGGGGATCGCTTGGGAGGCCTATCAGCCGAGACCCGCCTCTTGGAGCTGGCGGTTGATGCTTTCCACGAGCTGGTCGAGACCTTCATCGACCGGCACCTGCTTGGCGACCATCTTCTGCAGCGTCGACGCCCATTCGGTGGTCACGTCGAAGAACAGCGGCTGCGGCGTGAACTTGATGGAGGCGCCGGCGGCCGAGGCGTCGAACATTTCGACGTAACCCGGATACTTGCCGTTGAGCTTCTCGCGGAAGATCTCGTCCTTCCAGATCGACTGGCGAACCGGATCGACGAAGTCCATCTTGGTGGCGCCGAACAGCGCATGCTCCGGACCGGAAGCCCATTGCAGGAAGTACCAGGTGGCGTCCTTGTCCTTGGAGAAGTTGGACATGGCGAGCGACCAGATCCAGATGTTCGGCGTCGAGGCGGTCGCTTCGGGGTTGGCGGCAAAGGCGGCATAGCCGAGCTTGCCGGCCATCTTGTTGTCGCCACCGTTCATGAAGTAGCCGAGGCAATCGGCGTCGAAGATCATCGCCGAGGCGCCGGCGCCAAGGTCGGTGCCGACCTGATACCAGGTGTAGGTCGACCAGTCCTTCGGACCGCTTTCCTGGATCATCTGCACGAACTTGGCGTGGTAGGCCTTGGATTCTGCCGTGCCCATCGCCGCTGACAGCTTGCCGTCGGCCGAGACGTTCAGGTCCTTCTGGTTGAAGTTGGCATAACCCGACAGGAAGCCCGGATGGATCGTCGCCCAGGAGCGCGAACCGCGAACGCCGATGCCGTAGATGCCACCGATGTCCTTCTGCAGCTTGGCCGCAACCGTGATCATGTCGTCGAGGTTCTTCGGCAGCTCGACGCCGGCCTTGTCGAACATCTCGCGGTTATAGGTGATGTTGTTCTGCTCGAACGCCCACGGAATGCACCACTGCTTGGCGTCTTCCGAGCCGAGCGCCCCGCCCGGCTGGCCGTTCCAGGCGCAGGAATTCTTCACGCCTGCGAGGAAATCGTCCCAGTTGTAGTTGGGGTTGGTCTTGGCCGGATCCTTGATCCATTCGTTGAGGTCGGCGATCCAGCCGGCCGGTCCATAGGTCCAGGTCATGTAGGCGCCGGTCATGAAGGCATCGTATTCTGCCGAGCCCGAAGACAACGCCGCCGTCACCTTGTCGAAATAGACGTCTTCCGGAAACACGTCATAGGTAACGTCGATGCCGGTCAGGTCCTTGAAGGCCTGCAGGTTGGCGATCATCGCATCGGCGTAAGGGTGCTTGTTCAAAAGCAGCTTCAGCTTCTTGCCCGAATGCGCCTTCCAGTCGAAATCGGCGGCGAGCGCCTGCGTCGACATCATGTTGAACAACGTGCCGGCCGTGCCGGCTGCCAGGCCTGCAGCCCCCAATCCCTTGAGCATGCCGCGGCGGTCCACCTCCCCACGCAGGAATGCGCTGATGAGGTCCTTCTCCTTCTCGTACATTCGTCTTCTCCTCCGTTGCGGGTATGATTGCGACTGCCGGCTACCCCACCGGTATTCCTCCCGTTAAGGCCCGGATGGCAGATCCTCCCTGCCCTCCGCATGGCCTCGAATGTGTCAGCGCCTCATGCGCCGTCGGCGGCCAGCGCCCTCGCAGTCCTCTCGTCGGTAATGAGACCGCTCAATTGCCCGCTGGCGAGCACCGCCCGGATGGCCGGAACCTTGATCTTGCCGCCGGCAACAGCGACCGTGCGGCGGTTCTTCAGGTCCTCGCGGCTGAGCGTAAACGTCCGGTCGGAAAGCGTCGTCTCGACCGGCTTGCCGTCGCGGTCGAAGAAGTGGCCGAGCAACTCTCCCATCGCCCCGCCCTTCTGGATGTCCTCGATCTCGCTGGTCTCGATCATGCCGGTCGAAACCAGCGACGCCTCGCGCTCGACGGTGCCAATGCCGACCATCAGGAGATCGGCTGTCTTGGCGAGATCGAAGACTTCGCGCACGCCGCGCTGGCTGAAGAGCACGTCGCGATCCTCGACCGTGTTGGCAAAGAACGGCACTGGCATGACATAGGCCTCTGCCCCCGTGCGCTCGGCGAGCCGGTGGATCACGTCATGCGGGTTGGCGGAGAACTTGCGGGTAAGCCCGCCGAGCAGCGACACGAAGCGGGTGTTGCCGCTGGCGATCCGCGGCAGATACTCGACGCAAGCGGCAAGCGTGCGGCCATGACCGACTCCGACCAGCGCCGTCTCGCCACGCTCGATCTCACGCTTCAGGAACTGTGCGCCGGAAATGCCAAGCGCCTTCAGCGGCAGGTCATCGGCGTCGAAGTCCGGCACCACTTCGCAATAGTCGAGGCCGTAGCGCGCCGAAAGCGCCTGTTCGAGCTCCACGCATTCGGAGACTTCGCCGTCGATATAGACCTTCACCAGGCCTTCCTGGTTGGCCTTCATGATCAGCCGGTGGGCCTTGAGCGAGGTGAGCCCCAGGCGCTTGGCGACCTCCGCCTGGGTCAGGCCGCCGGCATAGTGCAGCCACGCCGCCCGTGTCGCCATGCTGGTTTCGTCATCACGAATGCCCGTCCCGCCAATCGTCATTGTCTCCACCCGGCTCTTGTTGCGCTGCATGATATTTTTTGCACCGCGTGATATTTTTATCCATTAATGAAAGAAATTTCATGGCGTGAAATTTTTGTCAATAGCGTTTGACAAATGAGCGATCACGTTTGCGAAGAGACGGTTGAGCAGTTGCGGCGGCTGCACGCAGGGGCAGCGGTCGCAGGCAAGCGCCAGACGGCGTAGGCTCGTCAAAAGCGGAAAAAGGGCAACGCAGGCGGAAGATCGAACGGCCGATCAGCGGTGCAAGGATCGCAGGATTATTGCCCGAGATTTCTCAGATAGAGCGACAGAAGCTGTGTCTGCGAGGAGATGCCGAGCTTGCGATAGACGTTGCGGCGATGAACCTTCACCGTGCCGGTGGAGATGCCGAGCCTGAGGCCGATCGATTCTGACGAATGGCCCTGCAGCACCAGTTCGATGATCGAGGCTTCGCGGTCCGTCAGATTGAGATGCTGCCAGACGCCGTCGGCCGGCGGGTGCGTCGCCTTGCGCCTGCTACGCCCGGTTTTCGCCAGCGCCGCATCGAACCGGCGGCCGAGATCGGCCCAGTGATGGCGCACCAGGCCGGAGACCAGCGGCTCCACCTTCTTCAACAGCGCGAATTCCGTCGCGCTGAAAGTCCCCGTCGCCTCGCGCCGCATCAGCGAAAGCACGACGGTGATCTGCTCGTCGATCGGCACGAAGAAGCCGACCTCTTCGGCAAGCCCCGTCTGCACATAATAGGTGCGATAATATTCCGATGAGAAGAACCGGTCGGGCGCCAGCTCCCGCATCCGCCAGACGCCGGGCTCACTCTTGATCGCCGCGTGGTAGAACGGGTCGAGCAGGTACGGTCCAGCCTGATAGAGGCTGACGAAGAGCACGTGATCCTTGGCGTTGAAGGTGCTGTAGAGGTCGATCGGCCGTTCCTTGCCGCGATAGGCAAAGACAACCACGTAGTCGAAGGTCATCAGCGTCGACATCAGCCGCCGATAGGTAGAGCCGACGGCATCGTCGTCCATCGCGGCACCCGCCACCAGCGGCACCATGACCTGAAAAAGTCCTTCGAGATCGACGCTCAAACCGCCCTCCCGGCCGGTGTTTCCTGCTCTGGGGTATACTCCTCACACAGAGCAATCTGCGTTGAAATACCTCTCTCGGGGTATATACCGGCAGGGCACGCGGTGACTAGGCTGTGTGTCAATGACGGTGGAGTGCCAGGATGCAAGATCCTGGCGACATCCGATAACAACCGCAGGGAACAGACGTGACATCCGCTTCGACGAACGACATCGAGTTCCGTTCGGTCGCCAAACGTTATGGCGCCGTGACGGCCGTTTCCGACATCAATCTTCAGGTGCCGCGCGGCGCCTTCATGGCGCTTCTCGGGCCATCGGGTTGCGGCAAGACCACGTGTCTGCGCATGATCGGCGGCTTCGAGCAGCCGAGCGAAGGCACGGTCTTCATCAGCGGCGAGCCGATGAATGGCGTTGCCGCCTATCGCCGCCCGGTCAACATGGTGTTCCAGCACTATGCGCTGTTCCCCCATCTCGACGTCGAGCAGAACGTCTCCTACGGGCTGAAGCAGATGCGGCCGCGCATCGCCGGCGCCGAGATTTCTCGCCGCGCCCAGGAGGCGCTGGAGATGGTACGGCTCGGCGGTTTCGGCAAGCGCCGCATCCACGAAATGTCCGGCGGCCAGCAGCAGCGCGTGGCGCTCGCCCGCGCCATCGTCAACAAGCCGAAGGTGCTGCTGCTCGACGAGCCCCTCGCCGCCCTCGACAAGAAGCTGCGCACCGCCATGCAGATCGAGCTGCAGACGCTGCAGCGCGAGCTTGGCATCACCTTCGTGCTCGTCACCCACGACCAGGAGGAAGCGCTGTCGATGAGCGATTTCGTCTGCGTCATGAATGCCGGCCGCATCGTCCAGGTCGGCCCGCCGCAGGAAATCTACGACAGGCCCGCAAGCCTCTTCGTCGCCGATTTCGTCGGCAAGACCAACCGCATCTCGGCGACCGTCGACGGCAATGCCTCGATCGAGCTCGCCAACGGCACGCGTTTTGCCGCCCCCGCGATCAACGGCACACGGGGGGCGGCCATGGTGGCACTTCGGCCCGAGGCGATCCGCCTGACGCGTAACGGTGCCGTCAGCACGGCGGCGCTGGCCGGCACCGTCACCCACCGGATCTTCCTGGGGTCAGCGGTCGAATATTCCGTCGCGGTCGACGGTCTCGGCGACTTCCTCGTGACGGCCGACCGCCGCACGCTCGGCGACAGCGAACTGGTCGAGCCCGGCGAAAAGGTCGGCCTCGCCTTCGATCCGAACGCGCTTCACGTCTTTCCAGCCTGACATCGCCCGGCTTCCGAAGCCGGTTCTGCCGCCTACGCATGAACGTCAAACGATAAAGGGAACAGCGTCATGAGCAAATGGTACAGAGAAAATGCCCCTATCACCGCCGACCAGCTCGCGGACGAACTGATGCGCCTGAAGCGCGGCTCGGTCACGCGCCGCCACTTCCTCGGCGTCACCGGCCTCGGTCTTGCGACCGCCGTTCTGGCGCGCCAGCCCGGCCTCTTCAATTCCACCGCCTTTGCCGGCGACCTCGGCACACAGATGTCGATCGCCACCTGGCCGAACTACCATGATCCGGCGACCTTCGAAGCCTTCCAGGCGGCCACCGGCGTTGCCGTCGAGGTCAACGTCTTCGGCTCCAACGAAGAGATGCTGGCGAAACTCCAGGCCGGCGGCACCGGCTGGGACCTCTTCGTTCCCACCAACTACACGATCTCGACCTATGTGAAGCTTGGCCTCATCGACGAACTCGATCTTTCCAAGCTTGCGAACTACGACGCGTCGACCGAGACGGCGCGCTTCACCAACGAAGGCATCGTCGACGGCAAGACCTATGCCGTGCCGAAGAACTGGGGCACGACCGGCATCGCGGTCAACTCGGCGAAGATCAAGAAGCCGGTGACGAGCTGGAAGGAATTCTTCGAGATCGCCATGACCGAAGGCGACGGCCGCGCCATGGTGCACGATTACCAGCTCACCACCATCGGCAACGCGCTGGTGTCGCTCGGCTATTCCTTCAACTCGATCAAGCCGGACGAACTCGCCAAGGCCGAGGAACTGCTGATCAAGGTGAAGCCGCACCTCTACGCCATCAACAGCGACTACCAGCCGTCGATGCGCGCGACCGATGCCTGGATGACCATGTGCTGGACCAATGACGGCGCCCAGCTCAACCGCGACATGCCGGAAATCCTGTTCACGCTCGGCAAGGACGGCGGCGAGATCTGGTCGGACTTCTACGCGATCCCGAAGAGTGCCGCCAACAAGGCCGCCGGCTACGCGCTGCTCAACTATCTGATGGCGCCGGAAAACGCCATGAAGGAGCACATCGCCAACGGCGCACCGACCACCGACAGCCGCGTCATGAAGCTGCTGCCGGTCGACGTCACCTCCAACAAGATCGTCTATCCGGACGAGGCCGCGCTGACGCCGCTCGAATTCGGCGCCGCCGTGACCCTCACCGACCCCGGCCGCGCCGAGCTGATGGCGCGTTTCAAGTCGGCTTGATCTGGCATGTGACTGCCCCTCATCCGCCTGCCGGCACCTTCTCCCCGCAAGCGGGGAGAAGGAACAAGCGGCAAGCTCCCTGCCCTCCTGCTTCTGCCGGAAGAAAGGGACCGGGCGGGTACCACGAATCCCCTTCCCCCCACCTGCGGGGAGAAGGTGCCGTGAGGCGGATGAGGGGCCTTTCCCTCCCGCTCGCATCGAAGTGCTGATGAAACGCGAACGGACGAATTTATGACCGCGGCAACGAACACGAAGAGAAACCTGGTGACGGCGGCGCTGGTGGCGCCGGCGGCGGCCTGGCTGATGATCTTCCTCGTGCTGCCCTTCATCGCCATGCTGGTCTTCGCCTTCGGCGAACGCGCACCGGAAGGCGGCTATCAGGCAGCCTTCACCTTTGCCCAATTCGCCAACCTGCCGACACGGGCGGCCGCCTTCTGGAACACGCTGATCCTCGCGCCGGTCGGCGCGCTCGCCTGCCTGCTGATCGCCTATCCGGTCGCCTATTATCTGGCGGTCAAGGCGAACCCGCGCTACCGGCTGATCCTCGTGTCGCTCGTCGTCGTGCCCTTCTGGACGAGCCTGCTCGTGCGCACCTATGCCTGGATGTACATTCTTGGCTCGCGCGGGATCCCCAATCTGCTCTCGATGATCGGCATCGAGGACGTGAGGATGTTGAACACGCCGGGCGCCGTGCTTCTCGGCATCGTCTACGGCTACCTGCCGCTGATGATCATGCCCATTTACGTGAGTCTCGAAAAACTCGATCGCCGCCTGCTCGAAGCCTCCGCCGACCTCGGCGGGAGGCCGGTGTCGACCTTCTTCGGCGTCACCCTGCCGCTCTCCTTGCCCGGTGTCATGACCGGAGTCGCGCTGGTGACGATCCTGCTGCTCGGCGAATATCTGATCCCGCAGCTGCTTGGCGGCGGCAAAGTGTTCTTCATCGGCAATGCGTTGGTCGATCTCTTCCTTCAATCGCGAAACTGGCCGTTCGGCTCCGCGATCGCCGTCACGCTGGTTGCCGTCGTCGTCGTGATCCTGATGGTGGCAATGCGCATTGCCTTCCGCGTCGCCGGCACAAGACAGGTGGATCTCGTCTGATGCGCGCCTTCATCTCCTCCGTCTACCTCTTCCTCTACGCCCCGATCGCGCTCGTCGTCCTGTTCTCCTTCAATGCCGGGCGCAATGCGAGCGAGTTCACCGGGTTTTCGACAGCCTGGTACGGCAAGGCGCTTGGAAATACCTTCCTGGTTTCGGCGCTGCAGAACAGCCTGCTGATCGCCTTTACCAGCGCCACGCTCGCCGCGATCTTCGGCACCATGGCAGCCCTCGGGATGGAGCGGATGGCTCCGCGCAACCGGGCGATCTTCGATGCGCTGTTTGCAGCCGCAATCGTCGTGCCCGGTGTCGTCATCGGCATCGCCACGCTGGTCGCCCTCGTTGCCGTCTTCTCCTTCGTCAACCCGGCGCTGGCGACGATCTGGCCCGGCGACCAGCCGCCGCAGCTCGGCCTTGGCTACGGCTCGATCATCGCCGCTCACGGCCTGTTCTCGATGGCGCTGGTGACGATGATCGTGAAGGCCCGCATCGCCAGCCTCGGCCGCGATATCGTCGAGGCATCGAGCGACCTTTACGCGACACCGCTCACCACCTTCCGGCTGATCGTGTTGCCGCAGATCCTGCCGTCGATCCTTGCCGGCTTTCTTCTGGCCTTCACCTTCTCCTTCGACGATTTCATCATCGCCTTCTTCGTCGCGGGCTCGAAGACCACGCTGCCGATCTACGTCTTCGCCTCGATCCGCCGCGGCGTGACGCCCGAGATCAACGCGATCGCGACGCTGGTGCTCGTCGCCTCGCTGCTTCTGATCCTGACCGCCCGCATCCTGATGCGGGAAAAGAAAACGAAATCCGGGGAGTGAAACCATGATCCTGAAAGACCGGGTCGCGATCGTGACCGGAGCGGGCTCCGGGATCGGTCAGGCGGGTGCGGCCATCATGGCGCGCGAAGGCGCCCATGTCGTCGTCATCGACCGCAGCCTTTCGGCCGCGGCAACCGCCGTCGAGGCAATCGCCGCCAAAGGCGGCAGCGCCGAGGCGCTCGCCATCGACGTGACGGATGACGCGGCCCTTTCTGACGGCATCGCCGATATCCTCTATCGCCACGGCCGCATCGACATTCTGCACAACCACGCCGGCGCCCAGGTCGCGGGGGACCTGGAAGAGGTCGAGGTCGCCGGCTTCGATCGCTCCTGGAACCTCAATGTCCGCGCCCATTTCATGGCAGCGCGGCTGGTCATGCCGTCGATGCGCGCCGCCGGCCGCGGCGTCATCCTCAACACCTCCTCATCCTCGGGCGTGCTCTACGACCGCGAGATGATCGCCTACACGACCACCAAACACGCCGTCATCGCCATGACCAAACAGATGGCCGGCGACTACGCCCGCCACGGCATTCGCGTCAACGCGCTCTGCCCCGGCTGGGTCGACACCCCCTTCAACGAACCGTTCATCGCGCAAATGGGCGGCCGCGGCGCAATCGAATCCTATATCCGCGAAAAGGTTCCGCTCGGCCGCTGGGCCAGCGTCGAGGAGATCGCCGAGTCGATCCTCTTCCTCGTTTCCGACCGCTCCTCCTATATGACCGGCCAGATCCTGGTGGTGGACGGCGGCGAAACAGTGGTGTGATGGCCTGAGCCCAGAGTTCCGAGAGGAGCTGCCTCGCGCTGCTGGATCTCTGTGACGAGCACGGAGATGAGAAGCGGCGGATGAAAGGCCCGTCATTACCCGGGAACGATACCCCGACAGGCCCACGCAACCGCCGCAAAGGACCGCGGCCCATCCGGCTGGCCGGCTTCGTAGGCGGCGCGAATGGCCGCGTCGAGCTTCGTCCGCATCCCCGCACCCAGTGAGCCGACATACTTGCCGAGCGGCCCCTCGCCTGCGGCAATCGGCTCCCAGAAATCGGCGAAGGACTGATAGTCCATGCGGATCAGGAGCGAGGTCTGCCGGACGTCCGCGAGGCCATTCGAGACGAAGCTCTGCATCATCTCACCCGGCCGCATCATCGGCTGGAAACAATAGCGACTGCGCACCTGCTCGGCATTGCCATCGAGCATCGCCGCCACATCGAGTACCATGCGCATCCCCGGCATGCCGCCGAAGTGATCCCAGACAGCGGCGGCAACGACGCCACCCGGCCGCACGACACGGCGCATCTCGGCGACCGCCTTTCCCGATTCCGGCACGAAGTGCAGCACCAGCAGCGCCATCGCCCGGTCGAAGGATGCATCGGCAAAGGGCAGCGCGCAGGCATCGGCCTGCTGGACTTCGATCCGCGGATCGCTGTTCGCCTTGATCGTCGCCTCGACGAAGACGGGCGAGAAGTCGATCGCGGTAATCTCGCTGATATCGGCTGCATGCGGCAGCGCAAAGGTGAGGCTGCCCGTGCCGCAGCCGACGTCCAGCACCCGCTCACCGTCGGCAACACCCGCAAAGTCGATGAATGGCGGCGCAAGCTGCCGGCTCCACCGACCCATCAACTGTTCGTAGCCGGCAGCACTCTGCACATTGAAGCTCGATGTCATGATCGCCTCCGGGCAGTGAGGCGTGCATTGTAACGTGCGGCAGGCGCGACACCAAGAGACCGGCTCACCGCTCGAGCGCCGTCAGCAGCAACGGTGGGAGCAACGGTCGTCAGATCGCCTGCAAAGTCAGGAACGTTGAGGCGTCTGAAGCGGGTTGCTCGGGATTTGCTGCAACAATTCCGCCAATCGTTCCTGCCAATGTGGATTGCGCTGTCTTAGCGGCTCTAGAGCATCGCCTGACGCGTTCTCCATTTCGCTCATCAACGCGCGCGATGATCGAGCCTCTGCAAGACGCCCAGCGGCCGCATAACAGCAGGCCAGCGTTTCTTGGGCCGGCCGCCATGCAGGGCGCACTTTTTGGGCCTTCACGGCAGCAGCGAGCGCGTTCGTTCCGTCGCCTGCAAACAGGTGGGCGAGCGCCAGAAAATTCAGCCAGACGAAGTTCTGCGGGTCATTGGCGTTCAACATGAGACCGTGTTCCAGTGACGCTATGGCACCGGACACGTTCCCCCTGAACAGCTCCGCCATCCCCAGGACAAGGTGGCCAAGGGCGAAACTCGGGCTGATCTCGATCGCCCTTTCGGCGGCAAGGACCGCCTGCTCGGGCGCATTCGCGTACGCGCTGCAGATCGCCAGCGCATAGTGTGTGTACGGGTTCTTTTCGTCGAGCCGAACGGCTGCCAAGGCGGCGTCCAAACCCTCTCTGATGTCATCGGAAGGAAGCTCGCTCCATCCATAGGCGACGATGCCTGCGCTCACGCGACCAAGCCAGAGATGCGCTTCGGCAAGCTCGGGATCAAGCCGACACGCCTCCCTGAATAGCTCTCGCGCCATCAAGTGGGTCTGCTGGCCAACCTGGTGAAAATACCAGGTCCCCTGCCGCACGATCTCCCACGCCGACAAATTTCCCGTGTGCCGCGCCGGCGAGGGGAATGATGCCGTCTTCAACAGTTCTGGTTCAATCGCACCTGCAACTCTCTCTGCGATGGCGTCTTGAACTGCGAATGCCTCTTCCATTTCCAGGTCATACCGTTCGGCCCAGACCTGGCTGGCCGAGGTGGTCTCGACCAGTTGCGTGGAGACCCGAAGACGGCCGCCGGAGCGGCGCACGCTTCCTTCGAGCACGTAATCGACATCCAGGTCTCGGCCCACCTGCTTGGCGCTCACCGACTTGTGCTTGTAGACGAAACTTGAATTGCGCCCGATGACCCGAAACCACCGAAATCTCGTAAGCGCGGTGATCACATCTTCGGTGATGCCATCGACCAGATACGACTGTTGCTTGTCACTGCTCAGATTTGCAAACGGTAGGACCACGATCGATGGTCTGCCCGGGTTCGCGGGCGAACCTGGCAATTCCGGCGACGCATCAGCGGCAGCCGGATGCAGGCTATTCACCCGGGCGGCAAAACGATAGCCCGCACGCGGCACGGTGGCGATCCATTCGTTCCCCTCCGGTTGAGGGCCCAGCATCTTGCGCAAGGCAGCGATCTGAACCGAGAGATTGCTCTCCTCGACGACAGCCGCGGGCCAGGCTGCCTCCATCAGCGCGGACTTGCTCACGACCTGCATCGACGCTCGCACCAGCGCGTGCAGCAGCAACAAGCCCTTATAGCCAATTGCGACCCGCCGCCCTTCACGCGTCAGTGCGCCGCGCTCCATGTCGAGGATGAATGTCCCGAACGCGAAAAGTTGCGGCTCGACACTATCGGCCACGACGTCTTCGGAAGAATTCGGAACTTTTCGCCCTCCCATTCAGGACTCCAGCCGGTCTTCTTGCGATCCTTTGCGCAGGTCGACCAGACTATCACAGAGGAGACCAAAAAATGACGATTTCAGAAGAACGAACCGACGCGCGTCCCGGCTTCTCGCGGGGCAAGGCCCTCGTATCCAAAGGGGACGCAGGTTACCGGGCTGAACAGGGGCCCGATTACCTGCCCGGCGTTAGTGCAGAGTCGGTTGGCTCCACCGCACTGTGGCTCGGTATCGCTACGATACCGCCTGGAAAGCGTACCAAGGCGCATGTGCATGAGCGCCACGAAACTGCCTTCTACATGTTGAGCGGCGAAGAGCTGGAACTATGGAGTGGCGATGAACTCCAGCACCGGGATGTGATGCACCCAGGAGACTATCTGTACATCCCCGCCAACGTGTTGCACGTGGCCGTTAATCGAGCTGCCCAACCAGCCGTATTTATCGGGGCGCGCAACGAGCCAACCGCGCAGGAGAGCGTTGTTCTTTATCCTGAAATGGATTCCAGAGTGCCGTGACAGGTGCAAAACTGCTTATGGCAAAGCCGCCGCCAGGTCCTTACACCTTCACATGCCCGATGCCCTTGGCGGCGATCTCCTCAAGGCTCTCGTCATAGCCGGCATCCGCATAGCGGATGACGCCAAGCGAGGTGTCGTTGGTGAGGGCATAGTCGAGGCGCTCGTCGGCCTCGACCGTGCCGTCGGCAACAACGGTCACGCCGCAGCTCGTCATGTAGCCGGCATAACCGCCACCACCGGAATGGACGACCACGAGATCGGCCATGGAGGAGCAGAGCAGCATGGCGTCGAGTAGCGGCCAGTCGGCGATCGCGTCCGAGCCGTCCTTCATCCGCTCGGTCATGATGTTCGGATGCGCCATGGCGCCGGCATCGAGATGGTCGCGGGAAAACGCGATCGGGCCTTTGAGTTCGCCAGATGCCACCAGTTCGTTGACGCGCCGCGCCAGCGCCGTGCGTTCGCCGTGGCCGAGCCAGGCGATGCGGGCCGGCAGGCCCTCGAAGGGAATATGCTGGCGCGCAAGCCTGATCCAGTTGGTGACGATGCGGTTGTGCGGAAACATGTCGAGCAGCAGATCGTCGATCCGGGCGATGTCGCTCTCCTCGCCGGAAAGCGCCATCCAGCGGAAGGGGCCGATGGCGCGGGCAAAGAGCGGGCGCAGATAGGCCTCGGTGAAGATCGGAATGTCGAAGGCATTGGCAACCCCACCCTCGCGCGCCTGGGTGCGGATCAGGTTGCCGTTGTCGAAGACTTCCGCGCCCTTCTGCTGGAAGTCGAGCATCGCCTTGACGTGCTCGACGATCGAGGCGCGGCTCGCCGCCATCAATTGCCCCTGGCCGTCGTCGCGCAGCGATTTCACCTGGTCGAGGCTCATGCCCTTCGGCACATAGCCGTAGACGAGATCATGCGCTGACGTCTGGTCGGTGACGACGTCGGGCACGATGCCACGCCGGGCGATCTCCGGATAGATCTCAGCCGCATTGCCGACGAGGCCGACGGAGAGCGCCCGCTTGTCCTTCACTGCCGCGTCGATCATCGAGAGCGCAGTATCGAGATCGGGCGCGATCTCCTGCAGATAGCCGATCTCCCGGCGCTTCTTCGCCCGCTCCGCGTCGATATCGACACAGAGGATCGCCGCCCCCGCCATCCGGCCGGCAAGCGGCTGGGCGCCGCCCATGCCGCCAAGCCCCGCCGTCAGCACGAAACGCCCGGAGAGATCGCCGCCGAAACGGCGTTCGGCGATGCGCATGAAGATCTCGTAGGTGCCCTGGATCACGCCCTGGCTGCCGATATATTGCCAGGCGCCGGCCGTCAGCCCGCCCCAGCAGATCAACCCTTTTCGCTGCAAATCATAGAACACCTCGGCCTTCGCCCATTGGCCGACAATGTTGCAATTGGCCATGATGACGAGCGGCGCCTTGGCGTGGGTCTTCAAGAGCCCCACCGGCTTGCCGGACTGGATGACGAGCGTCTGGTCCTCGTCCATTTCGATGAGCGTCTTGACGATAGCCCGGTGCGCCGGCCAGTTGCGCGCCGCCTTGCCGAGCGCGGCATAAACGACCAGATTGTCCGGATCCTCGCCGACCGAAAGCACGTTTTCCAGGAGCCGCAGCAGCGCTTCCTGCCGCCAGCCCTTGGCGCGCAACTCCGGTCCACCGGGGATGGGAAAACCAGGATGACGGGGATTGGCCTTGGGCATCGTCTCGTTCCTCTTTGTCTTGTCGGCGGGGTGGTTGCCCCACGCATTCATGGCGACGGGAGGTCGCTGCCTCTCGTTTATGGCGGGGGCAGATCCCTGCTCCCTTGCATTCGTGGCACGCGCAAGTCGCCGCCTCTCATGCTTGTGGCGACGGGTGGTGACGGCCCGACACGCACTGGCGAGAGCGGCCAATGAGGCTCGCCGCCGAGGCAGCGAGCCTCATTCACTTCGGCGGCAGCGTCTCGACGAACGCGATCGCCCCATCAAGCAACCGCCGGCGCAGCGCATCATCGCCATAGGCATCCGCCCCTGCGCGCACCCAGCCATGCATCGCCCGTCCGTTCATCACCATCAGCTCGATATCCGGCAACGCCAACGCCCAGCCGTCATTGCCCTTGCCGAGGCGCACGAGCAGAGAGCCCTCGCGCGCGCCAAGTAGCAGGTTGCCTTGAAGCAGATAGGCCCAGCCGCCGAACATGGCCTTTTCCGAAAGCCCGGCGCGGTCACCGAGTTCTTCGCGGATTAGTTCCTCTAGCCCTGCATCGCGCGCCATCACCCTGCTCCCGTCAGCTACGGCCGGAAAGCGCGTAGCGGGCAAGCTCGATGCCCATCGCCTTTTCGACCGATGGATAGACCGTCGGGTCGAGCACGCTGGAGGACAGCGGGATCACCGTCTTCGGCACATGCAGCACGAAGATCCTCATGCCCACCTGCAGCTGGCCGACACTCAAAGGCTCGCCCTCCGGCGAGAGCGTGGTGATGACGTCGGGGAAGGTCGCAAGCCGCGTGCCTTCCGCAGAGTCAACCGCCATGTATTCGTTCATCACGTGCAATACCGTTGAGTCAGCGCCCTTCCCCAGCGTCACCGTGCCGATGTCGAAGGCTTCCTTGGTATAGACGACCGATTTGTCGGTGATCGTGCCCTCGGCGAGGATCGCGCCATTGGTCGTCTTGACGATCGCGTCGATCACTGCGCTGCCGCCCTTGGCTTCCGCCGCGATGATCGCCTCGCCGAGCGCCAGCGCCAGCGAGATGCCGCCCAGCGCCGCATTGGCTTTCACATAGGATGCCCTGACCGGATTGCGGCAGGAGGCAATGAAGCCGCCGGACATGTCGGAGGCGGTGCGCAAGACCGGCGAGACCTTGGCCGTGGCGCCGCGCACCACCAGTTCGATGTAGCGATTTTCCTCGCGGTTTCCCCCGACCGCCGTCTGGATCATCGGCTCGGGCGAGCCGGCAAGGCCGATCGAGCCCATGTCGCCGGTCGGGTGCGCGCGGATGTCGCCGACCGCGTCCACCACCTTGGTGCCGAGGATCGCCGACGGCAGCCAGCCGTTCAGCGTCGAGGACTTGCCGTTCTGGCCGATGATGAGCCCCGAGAGCTTCTCGCCGAGCGCCTCCTGCAACAGCTGCACGGCCTTGACGTAATCGACCCCACGCATCTCCCAAGGCGTGGTCGAGGCCGGTGCACCGATCGCGGCGGCCGTCGCCACCCAGTCCTGTGCCTCGAGTTCGTCGATCGAGACGAGCTCGGGTTTGCCGATCGAGACCGCTGCATAGCCGAGCATACGACCATGATCGGCCCAGCCACCGCCCCCGGCGGCATAGACGGAACCGCCCTTGACCGCTGCCTCGACATCCTTTTCCTTCAGTATCCGGCCCATCTCACACCTTCTCCTGCAATTTCTTGTCGAGTCGCTTCACCGCATCGAAGAGAACGGCCGCGCCGAGCGCGATATCATCGTTTTCGGCCCATTCCTCCGGCGCATGCGAGCGCCCGCCGAGGCAGGGAATGAAGATCATCGCCGAACGGGTGATGCGTCCCATCCAGGCGGTGTCGTGACCGGCGCCGGAGGCCATGCGCCGATGCTTGGCGCCGATCGCATCGCAGCTTTCTTCGAGCGTTGAAAGCAGGAGCGGATCGCCCGGCGTCGGGTGGTTGTCCGAGATCACATTGGCGGGCGGGATCGTCACAACCGATGCCTCGGCGACACCCTGGCAAAGAGAGGCGAGCGTAGCCAGGAACCGCTCCATTTGCGGCCGCAGCTCGGCACGCGCATCGATCAGCAGCCGGACGCGAGACGGCACCACATTGGCTGCATTCGGCTCGATCGAGAATTCACCGACCGTCGCGGTGAAATGCCCGTCGCCGTGAGAAAATTCTGTCGCCAGCCGCTCGATCTCCAGCACCAGATGCGAGGCGGCAACCAGCGCATCGCGCCGATGCCCCATCGGAGTCGTACCGGCATGGTCCGCCTGGCCCTCGACGATGATCTCGATGCGGGTGATGCCCGAGATGGCGGTGACCACCCCGACATCGAGCCGCCCAGTCTCCAGTATGGGCCCCTGTTCGATGTGCAGTTCGAGGAAGGCCTTGATGTCGGAGCGTTTCGAGCCGGAAAGCCTGGAGGGGTCACCGCCCACTTCGACGATACCCTGCCTGAGGCTCAGATCCCCTTGCGTGCGGCTGAGCCACCCATCGGGCAGCACGCCCGCCATGCCGCGGCTGCCGACGCAGGAAACGCCGAAGATCGACACTTCCTCGGCCAGGAAATCAACGATCTCCAGATCGTGGTCGAGGTCGATGCCGTTGTCAGAAAGCGCGCGCGCCACTTCAAGCGCCGCCGCCACGCCGGCGATGCCATCGAAGCGGCCGCCATCCGGCACCGTGTCGGAATGGGAGCCGAGCAGGATCGTGCCGAGCGCCGACTTTTTCCCCTTGCGCCGGCCGATCAGGTTGCCGGCGGCGTCGATGCGGGTTTCGAGCCCGGCCGCGCGAAAACGCCGGTCGAGAAAGGCCCGGCCCTCGAGGAACAGCGGCGTGAAGGCGCGGCGTGTGTAGGGCCGGTCCGGCTCGGTGATACCAGCCAGGCCGTTGACGATGCCGGCAATGCGGCTGGCATTGACGGGCAGATTGGCCGGAGCTTTGTGGGCGGTCTTGCTCATCACATTTCCTAAATCTCGATGCGGGATGCGGGCGGAAAATCGCACGCACTTTTCCGCATTCCGCTTTACAGAGCCAAAGTGGCGAGCGGCCGGACAAACTGTCCCGCGCCCGGCTCGGCCAAAACCTGGCGACCATCGAAGGCAAGCCTGCCCCGCAGATAGGTCGCTGAAACCCGCCAGGGCAGTCTAATGCCATTATAGGGCGACCAGCCGACGACGTTGTGACCGCTCTCGGCCGCATCATAGACATAGGGCTCCGGCGTCATGACGATGATGTCGGCATCCTTTCCAGGTTCCAGCGCACCCTTCTGATGATCAAGACGGAAATGCCTGGCCGGGTTCAGCGTCATCAGCTCGGCTGCGCGCGTCAAGGGAATGCCGCGCTCCAGCGCGCCCTTGACGAAGAGCGGCACCATGACTTCGAGCCCCGGCACGCCAGATGCGTTCGCCAGCATGTCCGGATTGGTCTTGCGATCCTCAGACCAGCTGACGTGATCGGTCGAGACCATCGTCACCGTGCCGTCGGCCACGTGCCGCCAGAGCTTTTCCACCTCGGCGCGCGGCCGGATCGGCGGGTTGATCTTGGCCTTGCCGCCGAGACGGCGAACATCGTTTTCTTCGTCGAGCGTCAGGTAGTGGATGCAGCACTCGATCGTCGCTTTGTAGCCCTGGGCGCGATAGGCGGCGGCAATCTCATAGCCGCGCCCGAGCGAGCAGTGCACCACATGCGCCGGGCAGCCGGTGGCGGCACCCGTCTCGTAGATCTGGTTGGTGGCGAGCAGTTCCGTCAGCGGCGGACGCGACAGCCCATGGGCGCGGTAGTCGGTGATGCCAGCCGCCTTGACCTTGTCGATCGCCGCACGCACCGCCTCGTCATCCTCGTTGTGGACGCCGGCTGAAAGCCCGGTCGGCGCGATCGCCCGGAAGCAGTCTTCGAGAAGGGCTGCCGGAATGCGGGGAAAGCGCTTTGGATCGGTGCCGAAGGTCGAGAACTTGAAGGCGGCGACACCCGCCTCCACCATCTCGCCGATGCGCGCCGGTCCCTCCTCCGGGTCCACGGTGCCATAGAGCGCGAAGTCGACGCGCGCCTGCGGTCCCGCATGGTCGATCTTGCGGCGAAGGGCTTCGGCAGAGCAGACGAGATTGCCCTCGTCATAGGGCATGTCGACAATGGTGGTCACACCTCCGGCCGCCGCCGAACGGGTCGACCAGATGAAATCTTCCTGGTTCTTCTGCGACAGCGAATGCACCTGCGCGTCGACGGCTCCGGGCAGGATCAGCGCGTTGCCGAGATCATGCCGCTCCCGCGCGGCGGGTGCAGCCCCTTGCCCGACATGCACCACCTTGCCGTCGCGCACCGCCACGTGGCCGCCCTCGACGATCCTTTCGGGGAGAACAACGGTGCCTTTCAGAACGAGATCGAAATCGGACATGCTGCTCTCCCAGTCGGATTATTTGTCGAGCGCGAAGAAGTCGTCGAATTCCGGCATCGGCGCCAGAGCGACGAAGGAGCGCAACAGGTCGTGGCAGGTGAACGCATCCTGCAGCGCCTCGATCTCCTTCGAGAGCGGCCGGTCTTTGAGATACATGGGGCTGACCGAACGGGTCTGGTCATAGGCGCGCTTGACGATCCCCTGCGGCTGGTCGCCGACGAGATCGATCGCCTGGGCCGAAAGCATCGCCTCGATCGCGGCGAGCTGGCGCAGATCGCGCACCTGGGTTTCCATGCGCTCGACGATCAGCGGCAGGAAGGTCGCCTCCTCTTCGAGACCGCCGGCAACCACGATCGACTGCGCCGAAAGCGGCACGGCGAGCGACTGCACGCGCATATAGAGTTCGACCGCAAGCTTCATCAGCGGCCCGAGCCCGGTCGCGACTTCCCCCGGCGCCACCAGATTGACCGAGAGATTGCGGCGTCCGCCGTTCGACAGCAGGATGCAGCGGTTCAAAACATTGCGCGCCGCATGGGAAAAGGCGATCTGCGCCGCCTCGATATAGAGCGTCGTCGTCAGCGGCAGCGATGCGCCGGAGGAATGGACCTGGCCGCCGATGACAACAGGGTTGTCGTCGGAGAGATAGGTCTGCTCCACCAGCCGGCCGGCGGCGACCAGCAGCGTATCGACGACCGCGCCGAAGACCTGGGCGGTCATGCGCAGGCTCAAGGGATCGTGGATCGCCGTCGGTAACGGCCAGTCGGAAATGCCGGACTGGCCATAGAGCCAGGAGCCGACCAGCGCCTCGCCGCGGGTCGAGAGCGTCGCGGCCACCCGCCACGGGTCGGCGGAGGCACCAAGCGCCTGAGACGACATGACGCCGGTGACGAGCAACACGCGGATCGCGGCCGCCGCCTCGCGCAGCACGTTTACGGCAGCGGCAAAGGAAATGGCGTTGACGCTGAGAGCCGCCAGTGCATCGCGCGGCTGCATGACGAACGGCTTGAGACCCGCCTCGGCAAGCGCCGTATCGGCCGAAACGAGGCGCCCTTGGTAATAGGCCTCGCCGACACCGGTCAGCACCGAGGCGATCTGGCCCATCAGCCCGATATCGGCGCAGCCCATGGAGCCGTGGCGGCGCACCGCCGGAATGATGTCGTGCTCGCTGAGTGCCAGAAACGCCCGGATCAGGTCCGGGCTGCAGCCGGTGTGGCCCCGCATCGCGGTGTTCACGCGGATGGCGATCGCCATGCGTACGATCGCCGGCGCAAAGAATTCGCCGGTGCCGAAATGGTGGGCTCTGACCAGCGCATTGTTGAATTCGGCGAGATCGTCGGCGGTCCAGAGCCGGTCCTTCATCGAGCCGACGCCGGTGTTGGAGCCGTAGACGGGAAGCCCCATCGCGACACGTTCGGCAACCACCTTGTGGGCGGCGGCCACCCGTTCCATGCCGCCGTCGTCAGCCACCGGTCGCGCCCTTCCCGCCCCGATATCCTCGAGCGTCGCGAAGTCCAGCGGTTTCCCGCAGAGAACGGTGGTTTTGACCTGATACAGCATGCCGATAAATATCCTTCCGCGCCGAGCGCGCTTCGGTTTCGAAACGGTGCGCGGATGCTCTGATGTCTCGCACCCGACGCTCGAAAACGCCGGGGTGCTTCATGCATGCTATGCGCTTATCGCGCATCCATGCTATATCCCAAATCCGGAACGGGTGATGCATATTTCAGAACGCACCTGATGAAGGTGCCACGTCCGGGGTCATTGGAATGGATATGGCGACGATCGCTTTGGTCGATGCGGTGCTTCGTGAAGGTGGCGTTCGCCGCGCCGCAACTCTCTGCGGCCGGGCGCCGTCGAGCGTGAGCGCCGCGGTCAAGCGCTTCAGGCGATCTCCATGCCGCTTTTCCGTCGGGAAGAAACAGCGCTGGTGGTGACGCTCGAAGCGCGCGCGCGCGCCGTCGACGTCGAAGAGGCAACCGGCAAGATCACCGCCATCCTGGAAGGCGTCGAACGGGAGACGACCGCCCCCGTGCCGCCGATAGGCCTCGTCGCGCTCGACCGCTTCGTGCGCATCGCCCGCTCCGGCAGCATCCGTGCCACGGCAAAGGCGCTCGGCCTCGGCCAGCCGCAACTGACGCGGCAGATGGCGGATCTCGAACGCCATCTCGGCACCAGGCTGTTCGAACGCTCCCATGGCGGGGTCCTCTGTACGCCAACCGCGGAGCGGATCATTCCTCTCAGCGAGGCCCTGCTCGATATCTGGGCGCGGCTGACCCACGCCTCTGCCGACCGCTTTCGCCGCGACGTCGCCACCTGGCGGCTCGGCGCCGTCATGCCGCTTGGTCCGGAAAGCGAGATCGCCCGCATGCTGGCGGCCCTGACGGCGAACTGGCACCGCGCCCGCCCGCGCCAACCACTGTTCATTTCCAGCACCACGGCCGACGAACTGCTCGTCGGCCTTCGCAGCCGACGGTTCGATGTCGCGCTGCTCGATGTCGCCGAGATCCCGGCCGACTGCGACGGCCGGCTGGTGTCGCAGACGCCGCTGGTGCTGGCGGGGCCAGCCTCCGCCCTTTCGGAACTGGGCGGCAACCTGCCCCGGCTGCTCGCCGCCTGCCCGATCGCGGTGCCGAGCGTCCGGAGCGGCCTTCGCCGCGAGGCCGCGCGCTTCCTCGACGACACGCTTGATGAAGCCGAACGGCGGCGCATCACCCTCGTCGAGGTCGATTCCATCCCCGTGATCATCAACCTCGTTCGCCAGCACGGTTATCTCTCGGTGCTGCCGCAATCCTCGCTCGCCCGCGTGCATCGCCCGCCAGCCATGATCCGGCTCGGCCCCGCCTATCGGCAGTCGCTGACACTCGTCTGGCCGCGCGGCGCCTTCGCCGCCGAGATCGGCGAGTTGATGATTTCGATGATGAAGATGAGCGCCGAGACGAGATCGCCGGCGGAATCAGTTCCTGATCATCGGCCGCCAAACGCCTGAAACGACTCTGAAATTCCCGCCTGAATCGATACTTGAAGCGCGCGCTCAGCTCTTCAGCTTCAGCCGCCTGCGCGTTTCGCTCGGGCTTTCACGGTAGTGCGCCCTGTAGCTGCGCGAGAAAGAAGACGACGAGTTGAAGCCGGAGATCGCGGCAATGTCGGCAAATTCCATCCGCGTCTCGATCACCTTGCGCCGCGCCGCATTGAGACGAAGCGCCAGGTAGTGCTCGTGCGGCGCAACGCCCATCGTGTCGCGAAAGAGATCTTGCAGATGCCGGGTGCTGACGCCGATGCGGCGGGCGAGCCTGGCGAGCGTCAAGGGCGCTTCCACCGTTTCCTCCATCAGCTTGACGGCGGCACCGACGCGTGGATCGAGGATGCGCATGTTGCCGATCGTCGGCATCTGCAGGAGATCGCCGCGGGTGCGCTCCTGCTCGTAGATGAAGAGGCGGGAGACTTCGAGTGCCAGCGAATAGCCATGCGCCCGGCGGATCAGCTCCAGCATCAGGTCGAGCGTCGGCAACGAGCCACCGGTCGTGATGCGCTTGCCGTCGATGACGAAGCGCTCGCGCACCATCGTCACCTGCGGGTAGGCAGCGGTGAAATCCTCGAAATCCTCCCAGTGGGTCGTCGCCTTGAAATTGTCGAGCAGGCTGGTCTCGGCAAGCAGCCAGGAGCCGGATTCGATGCCGGCCATCAGCTCGCGGTGCCGCGCGGTCTGCGAGAGCAGCATCTTTAGCTGCGAAGTGGCGCTGCGCTGCCAGTTGTAGCTCGAGAGGATGAAAAGCGGCGACGTCTCGCGCTGCGGCCGGAAGATACCGGAGACCGGAATGGGGATGCCGCTCTTCGTTTCGATCGGCGCACCGTCGGGGCTGTAGATCGTCCAGTCGTAGAGCGGGCGGCCGGCAATGCGGTTGGCGGCACGCATCGGCTCGATGACCGAGGCAACGAGGATCAGATTGGTCTCCGGCAGCACCAGGACATCGACGTGCTGCACCTGCGAAACGTTCTGATCCATGCCCAAACTTCTCCACTCTGTCGCCGATAATGTATAGAATGAAGCCGATAATGAAAAGCAACGCGGTCTTTCTTGGCTCGTAATGGGCGCAATAAAAGGGAGACAGCAATGCCGCTCAGCATGAACCGCGAGGTATTCATCACCTGTGCCGTCACCGGCTCGGGAGACACCGTTTCAAAGTCCAGCCACGTGCCGATCACGCCGAAACAGATCGCCGAAGCGGCGGTCGAGGCGGCCAAGGCCGGCGCTGCCGTGGTCCACTGCCACGTCCGCGATCCGGAGACCGGCGCGCCGGCCCGCAGGCTTGATCTCTACAGGGAAGTGACTGACCGTATCCGCTCTGCCGATGTCGACATGGTGCTGAACCTGACCGCCGGCATGGGCGGGGACCTGATCTTCGGCAATGTCGAAAGCCCGCTCCCGCTCAGCGAGAAAGGCACCGACATGGCCGGCGCCACCGAGCGCGTCGCCCACGTGACCGAATGTCTGCCGGAAATCTGCACGCTCGACTGTGGCACCATGAACTTTTCGCTCGGCGACTACGTCATGACCAACACGCCGTCGATGCTGCGCGAAATGGCCCGCCAGATGACCGCCCTTGGCGTGCGTCCGGAGATCGAGGCCTTCGACACCGGCCACCTCTGGTTTGCCAAGCAGCTGGTCGAGGAAGGCCTGATCGAGGATCCGGTCTTGATCCAGCTCTGCATGGGCATTCCGTGGGGCGCGCCCGACGACCTCAACACCTTCATGGCCATGGTCAACAACGTGCCTGCCAACTGGACCTTCTCGGCCTTCTCCATCGGCCGCAATGCGCTCGCCTATCCGGCAGCAGCCATCCTTGCCGGCGGCAACGTCCGCGTCGGCCTCGAAGACAACCTCTATATCGGCAAGGGCCAGCTCGCCACCAACGGTCAGCTCGTCGAAAAGGCGGTTGGCGTCATCGAGGGCATGGGCGCCAAGATCATCGGACCGAAAGAGGTCCGCGAGAAACTGAAGCTGACGAAGCGCTGAGCAAGGACTGGACACCATGAGCTTTATAACCAAAGCAGCCTGTGTCGGCGGCGGCGTCATCGGCGGCGCCTGGGTGGCGCGCTTTGCGCTTGCCGGCATCGACGTAAAAATCTTCGACCCGCATCCGGAAGCCGAGCGCATCATCGGCGAAGTCATGGCCAATGCCGAGCGCGCCTATGCCATGCTGACCATGGCGCCGTTGCCGCCGAAGGGAAAGCTCACCTTCTGCAAGAGCATCGAGGAAGCGGTCGAAGGCGCTGACTGGATTCAGGAAAGCGTGCCGGAGCGGCTGGAACTGAAGCGCGGCGTGATCACCAAGATCGATGCCGCCGCAAGGCCCGATGCGCTGATCGGGTCCTCCACCTCGGGCCTTTTGCCCTCCGACCTGCAGTCCGAGATGCACCACCCCGAGCGCATGTTCGTGGCGCATCCCTACAACCCCGTCTACCTCTTGCCGCTCGTCGAGCTCGTCGGCGGCAAGAAGACGTCGAAGGCGACGATCGAGCGCGCCATGCAGGGCGTCGAGCAGATCGGCATGAAGGGCGTCGTCATCGCCAAGGAGATCGAGGCCTTCGTCGGCGACCGCCTGCTCGAGGCACTCTGGCGCGAGGCGCTCTGGCTGATCCAGGACGACATCTGCGATACCGAAACGCTCGACAACGTCATGCGTTATTCCTTCGGCATGCGCTGGGCGCAGATGGGCCTGTTCGAGACCTATCGCATCGCCGGCGGCGAGGCCGGCATGCGCCACTTCCTCGCCCAGTTCGGCCCCTGCCTGAAGTGGCCCTGGACGAAGTTCACCGACGTCGTCGACCTCGACGATGCGTTGGTCGAAAAGATCGGCGCCCAGTCGGACGCGCAGGCCGCCGGTCGCTCGATCCGCGAGCTCGAACGCATCCGCGACGAAAACCTCGTCGGCATCATGCATGCGCTGAAATCCGGTAACGGCGGCGAAGGCTGGGGTGCGGGCAAGCTGCTTGCCGATTTCGAGGCCAAGCTCTGGGCCAACGCCCGGAAGCCGGAAGCCGACCTCGGCGACGTCAAGCCGCTGCGCATCCTCGACACCAAGGTCAGCGCCGCCTGGGTCGATTACAACGGCCACATGACCGAGCACCGTTATCTCCAGGTCTTCGGCGACACCTCCGACGGCGTGCTGCGCCTGATCGGCGTCGACCTCGACTATGTCCGCGACGGTCACAGCTACTACACGGTCGAGACCCATATCCGGAACCTTGGCGAAGCCAAGCTCGGCGAGGCGCTCTACTCGACCTGCCAGATCCTGTCGTCGGACGAAAAGCGTCTTCACATCTTTTCGACGATCTACAACGCCGCAACCAACGAGGCCGTCGCCACCGCCGAACAGATGATGCTTCATGTCGACAGCAAGGCCGGCAAGGCGGTCGCGGCACCCGAGGCGGTGCTGAGCAAGCTCCGCGCAATCACTGAAGCCCATGCGCAACTGCAGACGCCCGATGGTGCCGGACGCTTCGTCGGCCAGAAGCGCGCCTGACCGCAACAGCGGCAGGCCAGCAACAACAGGCAGCTTCGCCTTCCGGCGGAGCCGCAAACCGCAGCCGAAGGACGCTTGAGGAGGCGGCCATCGTTTGCGGCACCTACGTCAGCGGCGCGAAAACGAGGGGAACAACACAATGAACTTCGCACTGACCGAAGAACAGCAGATGATCGTCGATACGGTCAGGAGCTTCGTCGAAACGGAAATCTATCCGCATGAGGACGAGGTCGAGCGCACCGGCGTAGTGCCGCGCGAACTCGGTCAGGAGATCGCCCGAAAATGCAAGGAGATCGGCTTCTTCGGCTGTAATTTCCCGGAGGAAGTCGGCGGCGCCGGTCTCGATCACACCTCCTTCACCCTGGTCGAGCGCGAGCTTGGCCGCGGCTCCATGGGCCTGACCGTCTTCTTCGGTCGCCCCTCTGGGATCCTGATGGCCTGCAACGCCGAGCAGCGCGAAAAGTACCTGCTGCCGGCCGTCAAAGGTGACAAGTTCGATGCGCTTGCGATGACCGAGCCGGACGCCGGCTCGGACGTGCGCGGCATGAAGTGCTTTGCCCGCAAGGACGGCGACGACTGGATCGTCAACGGCACGAAGCATTTCATCAGCCACGCCGACATCGCCGATTTCGTCATCGTCTTCATCGCGACCGGCGAAGAGGATACGCCGCGCGGCCCGAAGAAGAAGATCACCTGCTTTCTCGTCGATCGCGGCACGCCCGGCTTCGAGATCCGCAAGGGCTACAATTCCGTGTCGCACCGCGGCTACAACAACTGTGTCCTGACCTTCGACGATTGCCGCCTGCCCTCCGCCCAGATCCTCGGCGAGGTGCACAAGGGTTTCGACGTCGCCAACGACTGGCTGTTCGCCACCCGCCTGACGGTGGCGGCGACTTCGGTCGGCCGTGCCCGTCGCGCCTTCGACTATGCGCTGAATTACGCCGCCGAACGCAAGCAGTTCGGCAAGCCGATCGGTGCCAACCAGGGCGTCTCCTTCAAGCTCGCCGACATGATCACCGAGATCGACGCCGCCGACCTCCTGACCCTTTCGG
The DNA here is from genome assembly GCF_001429005.1 of Ensifer sp. Root954. Taxonomy (NCBI): domain Bacteria; kingdom Pseudomonadati; phylum Pseudomonadota; class Alphaproteobacteria; order Hyphomicrobiales; family Rhizobiaceae; genus Ensifer; species Ensifer sp. Root954. The sequence goes on along the minus strand of NZ_LMJM01000025.1, from coordinate 77,086 downwards.
CCGCCTGGCGGCTCGATAACGGCCTGCCCTCGAACCGCGAGATTGCGTCCGCCAAGGTTTTTGCCACCGAGATGCTCGCCCGCGTCACCGACGAGGCGATCCAGATCTTCGGCGGCATGGGCCTGATGGACGACCTGCCGCTCGCCCGCTTTTGGCGCGACGCTCGCGTCGAGCGCATCTGGGACGGCACGTCTGAAATCCAGCGCCACATCATCAGCCGCGACCTGCTGCGGCCGCTGGGAGCGTGATCGGCCGATGATACGCTCCCTCGACCGCCTCATCCGCCCGCGCACCATCGCCGTCTTCGGCGGCAAGGAAGCCCGGCGTGTCATCGAGCAATGCGACAAGATGGGCTTTACCGGTGAGATCTGGCCAGTGCACCCGCGCGAAGCCGAAATCCTCGGCCGCAAGTGCTATCGCTCGGTGGCAGAACTGCCAGGCGCACCGGATGCCTCCTTCGTCGGCGTCAACCGGCAGCTGACGATCGATATCATCCGCGATCTTGCGAGCCGCGGCGCCGGCGGCGCCGTCTGCTACGCCTCCGGCTTTCGCGAGGCGGCAAGCGAGCTTGACGACGGCAACGACATGCAGGAGGCGCTGGTGGCGGCTGCCGGCGACATGCCGATCGTCGGGCCGAATTGCTACGGCTTCATCAACATGCTCGATGGCGCCCTGCTCTGGCCGGACCAGCACGGCATGCAACGCGTCGAAAAGGGCGTCGCGATCCTGACGCAGTCCTCCAACATCGCCTGCAACATTTCGATGCAGACGCGCGGTCTGCCGCTTGCCTATGTCATGACTGCCGGCAACCAGGCGCAGACGGGCCTCTCCGACATCGCCTGCGCCGTGCTCGAAGACCCGCGCGTCACCGCCGTCGGCCTGCATATCGAGGGTTTCGACAGCGTTGTTGCCCTCGAGCGGCTGGCGACGCGCGCGCGCGAACTCGGCAAACCGGTCGTGACGCTGAAGGTCGGCAAGTCGGAAGCGGCGCAGCTTGCGACGGTGTCGCACACCGCATCGCTTGCCGGCAACGACCGCGTCTCCTCGGCGCTTCTTGCCCGCCTCGGCATCGGCCGAGTGGACACGTTGCCGGCGCTCTTGGAAACGCTGAAGCTGCTGCATGTGGCAGGCCCACTCGAGAGCAACGACATCTCCTCGATGAGCTGCTCCGGCGGCGAGGCCTCGCTGATGGCGGATGCCGGCGAGCGCTACCGGGTCAATTACCGGCCCTTGCGCGACGAGCAGAAGAAGCCGCTGAAGGATGCGCTCGGCGAGATGGTGACGATCGCCAACCCGCTCGACTACCACACCTTCGTCTGGGGCAACCGCGAGAAGCAGACCACCGCCTTTACCGCCATGATGAAGGGCGGCTACGCGATCAATCTGCTCGTGCTCGACTTCCCGCGCCTTGACCGCTGCGACCCGGCAGACTGGGAAACCACCTGCCATGCGGTGATCGACGCGGCCCGGGCAACGGGTGCCCGCGCCGGCATCGTCGCCAGCCTTGGCGAAAACATGCCGGAAGCCACCGCCCTCTTCCTGATGAAGGCGGGCGTCGTACCCTTCTTCGGCATCGAGGAGGCACTGGCAGCCATCGAGACGGCCGCCGACATCGGAGCCGCCTGGGCCAAACCCGCCCCGCCCCGCCTGCACGATGGCGGTGTCGCCGCTGCCGGTGAAGCCATCACGCTCAGCGAACACGAGGCCAAGGTGGAGCTTGCTGCCGCCGGTCTGACCGTGCCGAAGGGCAAGACCGCAGCAACCGCCGAAGAAGCCGCAGACGCTGCCGAAGCGCTCGGTTTCCCGGTCGTGCTGAAAGGCCTCGGCGTCGCCCACAAGACCGAAGCGGGTGCCGTGAAACTCAACCTTGCGAGCCGCGCGGACGTCCTTGCGGCGGCCAAGGCCATGGCCGCCGTCACCTCCGGGTACCTTGTCGAGAAGATGGTGGCGAAACCGGTCGCCGAGCTCATTATCGGCGCCACGCGCGACCCCGTCGCCGGCCCGGTTTTGACGATCGGTGCCGGCGGCATCCTCGTGGAACTGCTCGATGATTCCGCCATCCTGACGCTGCCGACGACGCCGGAAGCGATCGGGGAAGCAATCGGCGGGCTGAAGATCCGCAAGCTGCTCGACGGCTATCGCGGCGCGCCTGCTGCCGATTACGCCGCTTTAACCGCGGCTGTCGCGGCAGCGGCATCCTATGTCGTTGCAAACGCTTCGAAACTCGAAGAACTGGATATCAATCCATTGATGGTGTTGCCGAACGGTCAGGGTGCCGTTGCCGCCGACGCTCTCATTCGCCGGAGGAACTGACCCTCATGACCGGACCTATCCTCACACGCCGCGAAGGCGGTATTCTGGAAGTCACGATCGACCGGCCGAAGGCGAACGCCATCGACCTGAAAACCAGCCGGGTCATGGGCGAGATCTTCCGCGACTTCCGCGACGACGACAGTCTACGTGTCGCGATCATCACCGGCGCCGGTGAAAAATTCTTCTGTCCGGGATGGGACCTGAAGGCTGCTGCCGACGGTGACGCGGTCGATGGTGACTACGGCGTCGGCGGCTTCGGCGGCATGCAGGAACTGCGCGATCTCAACAAGCCGATCATCGCCGCGATCAACGGCATCTGCTGCGGCGGCGGCCTCGAGATCGCGCTTTCGACCGACCTGATCCTTGCCGCCGAACACGCGACCTTCGCGTTGCCCGAAATCCGCTCCGGCACCGTTGCCGATGCTGCCTCGATCAAGCTGCCGAAGCGCATCCCCTATCACATCGCCATGGACATGCTTCTGACCGGCCGCTGGCTCGACGTGCAGGAAGCCCACCGCTGGGGCTTCGTCAACGAGATCCTGCCGGCGGGCAAACTGATGGAGCGCGCCTGGGAGCTCGCCCGCCTGCTCGAAAGCGGCCCGCCGCTGGTCTATGCGGCGATCAAGGAAGTGGTCCGCGCCGCCGAGGGCGAAGCCTTCCAGACGACCATGAACAAGATCACCCAGCGGCAGTTCAAGACCGTCGATATTCTCTATTCGAGCGAAGACCAGCTGGAGGGCGCGCGCGCCTTCGCGGAGAAGCGCGACCCCGTGTGGAAGGGTCGCTGAGACCGAACGAGAATGCGTGCGGTTTCCGCCCGCAACGCGCTTCGAACAGCACCGCCGACCCTTGGCGGCGTAGGCAACAGAGCCGGATGACCGGCACCGGAACGTGACGAGACGCGCGGGCAACATCGCGCGCCATTAAACACGTGTCCATAAGCCACGCTTATGGAAATAAATTGTAATTTAGGGCGTTACAACAAGAGTTCCAGCGATTACGCTTATCGATCTGAACGAAGGACGCCCGGCCAGAAGGAAGGAGAGACAAGAACCCGGAAGAAAACAAGCGGCCCTCCGGCCCAGTCCGAAGCCATCGATACAATGGCTGTACGCAGCAATCTCTACCAACCACAACGAACGGCGAATGCCGACGAGAAAAGGGAACAGGGGAATGAGCGATTACAAGGATTACCTCACACGACAGGTCATGCTCGGCAAGATGAACCGGCGCGAGTTTTTGGGCCGCGCGGCAGCAGCCGGCATTCTCGCCTCGACGGCCGGCACTTTGTTTGCCACCAGCGCTGCAGCGCAGGAGCCGAAGCGCGGCGGTCACCTGAAACTCGGTCTCGAAGGCGCTGCCGCCACCGACTCGAAGGACCCGGCCAAGGCGCTGTCGCAATTCATGTTCGTCGTCGGCCGCAACTGGGGCGACATGCTCGTCGAAAGCCACCCGACGACCGGCGCGCCGGTGCCGGCACTCGCCGAATCCTGGGAGCCCTCGACCGACGCGTCGACCTGGACCTTTACCATCCGCAAGGGCGTAAAATTCCACGACGGCAAGGAGCTGACGCTCGACGACGTCATCAAGACGCTGCAGCGCCACACCGACGAAAAGTCTGAATCCGGCGCGCTCGGCGTGATGAAGTCGATCAAGGAAATCAAGGCCGACGGCGACAAGCTGGTGCTCGTGCTGACCGAAGGCAATGCCGACCTGCCGCTGCTTCTGACCGACTATCACCTCATCATCCAGCCGGGCGGCGGCATCGACAAGCCGGACGCAATGATCGGCACCGGCCCCTTCAAGGTGACGAGCTTCGAAGCCGGCGTTCGTGCCACCTTCGAGAAGAATGCCGACGACTGGCGCACCGACCGCGGCTATGTGGACTCGGTCGAGCTGATCGCCATGAACGACGCCACGGCCCGCATCGCCGCGCTTTCCTCCGGCCAGGTGCACTACATCAACCGCGTCGATCCGAAGACGGTCAACCTTCTGAAGAAGGCGCCGACGGTCGAGATCCTGAACACGTCCGGCCGCGGCCATTACGTGTTCATCATGCATTGCAACACCGCACCCTTCGACAACAACGACCTGCGCATGGCGCTGAAATATTCGATGGACCGCGAGACCATGGTCCAGCGCATCCTCGGCGGCTACGGCAAGGTCGGCAACGACTTCCCGATCAACGACACCTACGCCCTCTTCCCCGAAGGCATCGAGCAGCGTGCCTATGATCCGGACAAGGCGGCCTTCCACTACAAGAAATCCGGCCACAGCGGTCCGGTACTGCTGCGCACCTCCGACGTCGCCTTCCCGGGTGCTGTCGATGCAGCGGTGCTCTACCAGGAAAGCGCCAAGAAGGCGGGCATCGAGATCGAGGTCAAGCGCGAGCCGGGTGACGGCTACTGGACCAACGTCTGGAACGTGCAGCCCTTCTCCACCTCCTACTGGGGCGGCCGTCCGACCCAGGACCAGATGTACTCCACCGCCTATCTTTCGACCGCCGACTGGAACGACACCCGCTTCAAGCGTCCGGATTTCGACAAGATCCTGCTCGAGGCCCGCTCTGAACTCGACGAGGCCAAGCGCAAGGACATGTACCGCACCATGGCCATGATGGTGCGTGACGAAGGCGGCCTGATCCTGCCGATGTTCAACGACTTCGTGAACGCCTCCACCAAGCAGGTGAAAGGCTACGTGCACGACATCGGCAACGACATGTCGAACGGCTATGTCGCAACCCGGGTATGGCTGGACGCATGATGATGGAAAGCGGACCGCTCACTGGTCCGGTTCCGACGGATGGAACCGCGGGTGCAACACACCCGCGGTCTGCCGAACTTTCCGGAGTACCAGCAAAACCCAACCCTGCCACCAATCCCTCGAACGGTGAAATCGGCGGCACCTTCTGGCGGCGCTTCACCTTCCGCCGCCCGCTCGCGGCGCTGATCCTGCAGCGCCTCGGCTTGAGCGTCGGCCTTCTCTTCGCCGTATCGCTGATGATCTTCGGCGGCATCGAGGCGCTTCCCGGCGACTTCGCCACCACCTATCTCGGCCAGTCGGCAACGCCGCAGGCGGTCGAAAACATCCGCAAGGATCTCGGCCTCGACCGGCCCTGGACCGAACGCTACGTCTCCTGGCTCGGCGGCGCTGTCCAAGGCGATTTCGGCACCTCCTGGGCGAGCAAGAATTCGGTCGGCGAGCAGATTTCCAAGCGCCTCGGCAACTCGCTGTTCCTTGCCTTCTTCGCAGCCCTCGTCTCCGTACCGCTCGCCGTCGGCCTCGGTATGCTGGCGGTGCAGTTCCGCAACCGGCTGCCCGACAAGATCATCAACGTCGTCTCGCTCGCGGCGATCTCGCTGCCCGAGTTCTTCGTCGGCTATCTCCTGATCATGTTCTTCGCCGTCAAGTACGGCGTCGCGACCTTCCCCGCGACCGTCTATGACAGCATGAGCTTCACCGAACGTCTCTCGGCGATCGCGCTTCCCGTCGCGACCCTCGTTCTCGTCGTTCTCGCCCACATGATGCGCATGACCCGCGCGGCGATCCTCAACGTCATGTCGTCGGCCTATGTCGAGACGGCGGAGCTGAAGGGCCTCGGCATGTTCCGCATCATCGCGCGTCACGCCGCCCCCAATGCGGTGGCGCCGGTCATCAACGTCATTGCGCTCAACCTGGCCTATCTCGTGGTCGGCGTCGTCGTGGTCGAAGTGGTCTTCGTCTATCCGGGCATGGGCCAGTATATGGTGGATGCGGTGACCGTGCGCGACATGCCGGTCGTTCAGGCCTGCGGTCTGATCTTTGCCGCCTTCTACATCTTCCTGAACATGGCGGCCGACATTCTCGCGATCATCGCCAACCCGAGACTGAGGCATCCGCGATGAACCTGAGATCCATCCCCTTCAGCGCCTGGATCGGCATCGCCGGCATCGCGATTGCGATCTTCTGCGCCCTCTTTGCGCCTGTCATCGCCCCCTTCGGTGAACGCGACGTGGTCGGCGACGTCTGGCTTCCGGCCGGCGGCGACTTCCTGCTCGGCACCGACAATCTCGGCCGCGACCTGCTGTCGCGTCTGATCTATGGCGCCCGCACCACCATCTTCGTGGCATTTGCGGCAACCGTGCTTTCCTTCTCGCTCGGCATGATCCTGAGCTTCACCGCCGCTGTTGTCGGTGGTTTCACGGACCAGCTGTTTTCCCGCTTCAACGACCTGATGATGGCGATTCCGACGCTCATTTTCGCCCTCGTCGTTCTCGCCGTCCTGCCGCAGCATCTGTGGATCCTGATCCTGGTGATGGCGGTACTCGACAGTACCCGCGTCTTCCGCATCGGCCGCGCCGTGGCGCTCGATGTCGCGGTCATGGAGTTCGTCGAGGCGGCAAGGCTGCGTGGCGAAGGTTCGCTCTGGATCATCTTCCGCGAGATCCTGCCGAACACGCTGTCGCCGCTCTTGGCCGAATTCGGCCTGCGCTTCGCCTTCTCGATCCTGTTCCTCTCCACCCTCTCCTTCCTCGGCCTCGGCATCCAGCCGCCGGCAGCCGACTGGGGCGGCATGGTCAAGGACAACAAGGACGGCATCATCTTCGGCATTTCGGCAGCGCTCATCCCCGGTGCTGCGATCGCGACGCTCGCGATCTGCGTCAACCTTGTGGTCGACTGGCTGATGAAGAGAACCTCCAGCCTCAAGGGAGGACGCGGCGATGCCTGAGATGCTCTCCGTCAAGAACTTGAAGATCGAAGCGACCAGCTACCCGCCGGGCGAACCGCCGAAGGTCGTCACCCTCGTCGAGGGCGTCTCCTTCGACGTTCAGAAGGGCAAGGTGCTCGGCCTCATCGGCGAGTCCGGCGCCGGCAAGTCGACCATCGGCCTTTCGGCGCTCGCCTATGGCCGCGGCGGCGTGCGCATTACCGGCGGTCAGGTCCTGCTCGACGGCAAGGACATTCTGACGCTCGACAAGAACGGCATCCGCTCGATCCGCGGCGCCCGCGTCTGCTACGTCGCGCAATCGGCAGCGGCCGCCTTCAATCCGGCGCATCGGCTCGGCGACCAGGTGATCGAGGCGTCGCTCCGCCACGGCATCATGAGCCGCGAGGAGGCTAAGAAGCGGGCGCTCTATCTCTTCCGCGTGCTGGGCCTGCCCAATCCGGAAACCTTTGGCGAGCGCTATCCGCACCAGGTCTCCGGCGGCCAGCTGCAGCGCGCCATGACCGCCATGGCGCTCTGCCCCAACCCGGAGCTGATCGTCTTCGACGAGCCGACGACCGCGCTCGACGTCACCACCCAGATCGACGTGCTCGCCGCGATCAAGCATGCGATCGAAGAGACGCACACGGCAGCCCTCTACATCACCCACGACCTCGCCGTCGTCGCCCAGATCTCCGACGACATCATGGTGCTGCGCCATGGCAAGACGGTGGAATACGGCTCGACGAAGCAGATCATCGAAGAGCCGCGCGAGGAATACACCCGGGCACTCGTCAGCGTCCGCCAGACGAAACGCGAGGAAGCCGCCGACCAGACCGGGACGCAGTTGAAGATCGAGCATATCAGCGCCGGCTATGCCAACGGCTTCAAGGTGCTGCATGATGTCTCGATGCATCTGCCGAAAGGCCAGACACTGGCGATCGTCGGCGAAAGCGGCTCGGGCAAGTCCACCCTTGCCCGCGTCATCACCGGGCTTTTGCCGCCGACCGAGGGGCGCATCACCTTCGAGGGCAAGGAGCTGCCGCGGGCGCTGAAAGGCCGCAGCAACGACGAGCTCCGCCGCATCCAGATGATCTACCAGATGGCCGATACGGCGATGAACCCGCGCCAGACGGTGCGAGACATCGTCGGTCGACCGCTCTCCTTCTACTTCGGCATGCACGGCCAGAAGAAGACGGAGCGGGTCAAGGAACTGCTCGACCAGATCGAAATGGGAACGCGTTTCCTCGATCGTTATCCGGCCGAACTTTCGGGCGGCCAGAAGCAGCGCGTGGCGATCGCAAGGGCGCTCGCCGCCAAGCCGGAGCTGATCCTCTGCGACGAGCCCACCTCGGCACTCGATCCGCTTGTGGCCGAAGGCATCCTGAATCTGCTTCTGAAGCTTCAGGAGGAAACCGCTGTTTCCTATGTATTTATCACCCACGACATCGCCATCGTGCGGGCGATCGCCGACAGCGTCGCGGTCATGCATCGCGGCCGCCTCGTGCGCTTCGGGCCGAAGTCGAAGGTGCTGTCGCCGCCCTTCGACGACTACACGGACCTGCTGTTGAAGTCGGTTCCGGAGATGGAAATCGGCTGGCTGGAGCGGGTGCTGAAGACACGCCGCATGGAAAGCGCCGGCAACTGAAAAACGAGACGGCGGCACGATCGCGTGCCGCCGTCTCATGCCTTCGTCAGGCAAGCTCAGCGTTGCCAGAAGGCCTTGCTCGTCTCTGCGCGAACCTCAGCCCTCGTCATCCCGATATCCTTGAGCCGCTCCGGATATTGATCGGCCATAAGCTGAAGTTGCTCGCGGACGCGAACGCGGTCCTCCCAGACGACAAGGATCCGGAAGGGATCGTGGCGGCCGAGGCTGTCGGCCAGATGCTTGGCCGGCTGGTTGAGATCAAGCCGGACGGCATGATAGAAATCGGACATTCCCGAAAGCAGGCTGCTCATCGCCGTTCCCACCTCTTCCTGCCCCTCAGGGCGTTGAAACATTGTCGGAACTCTAGGCCCGTGGAACGCGTCCCACATCGCGCAGCTGCTGTGTTTTCCTCTCCTGCATTTGTAGTATTTTGCCTGCAGCACCGCGCGCCCCGTTGGACGCGCAAGAGGCACTGTGGCACCTTGCCTTATGTCGCCATTGAAAACGGCCCGGTCAGATGGCAGGAAGCAGCCATGAACCGTATCCCGACACCACAGGTCGCCACCGAAGCCTTGTCAGACCGCGAGCGCGCCGTGGCCGAGCGTTTTGCCGCCGGCCTGACCTATCGCGAAATCGGCGGGGCGCTGTTTATCGCGCCGTCGACGGTGCGCACGCATCTGGCGACGATCTACGGCAAGCTCGGCGTTCGCAACAAGATCGAGCTTGCCGCCTCGGTCGCGCAGATGGTGGCCGGCAGGACGGCGACCGAGGCGGTCGCGCCGTTGCGCGACGCCGAGCCCGCCTCGCCGACGCTCGCCGTCTTTCCCATTGAAAGCCTCAATCCGGAGGAGCGCTGGCGCCGTTTCGCCGACGGGCTGTCATCCGACATCTGCGTCGATCTCGCGCGCTTCGCCGATCTGCCCGTGATCGCCTTCCACACAATGAAGCTGCTCGGCAACCGGCCGGAAAGCTTCGAAGACCACGTCCAGGCGGTCGGCGCCACCTATGCCATCACCGGGCAGCTGCGCGCGGACGACCGGCGGGTCCGCCTGACGATCCAGCTTTCCGATACCCGCACCGGCATGACGCTCTGGAGCGAGCGCTACGAGCGCACGATGGAGGACTTGCTGACGCTGCAGGACAGCCTCACCGAAAGCGTCATCAACGTGCTCGCCGGCTGCTTCGGCACGCTGGCCGCCATCGGCCGTAAGGCGAGCCGGCAAAAGCCGCCGGGCAGCCTGCAAGCCTATGACTACTTCCTGCTGGGCGTCGAACAGCACAATCGCTTCAGCCCCGATGGCAACGCCGCCGCCATGCAATTGCTGACGCGCTCGATCGAGCTCGATCCGGGGCGGGCGCGCGCCTGGACCGAACTTGCCTATGCCCATTCCATCCAGGCGGCGAACGGCTTCGGCGACGACCTCGAAAGCGCAAGAAAGAACTGGCGCAGCGCCGCCGAGGAGGCGCTGCGGCTCGATCCGACGGATCCGGCCGGCCATACCTGTATCGGCGATTTCAAAGCCTGCATCGGTGATCTGGCGGGTGCCGCCGAGGCCCACGCCCGGGCGCTCGAATATGGCAGGAACAACGCCGATACGCTGGCGCTGCTCGCGGGAGCCAAGGCCCTGATCGTCGGCGATCCCGCCGACGGGATTCCCTTCATCGAGCGCGCCCTCTCGCTCAACCCGCTCGGCCCTCCCTGGTACCACGGCATGTTCGCGCGCGTTCTCTTCGTCGTCGGGCGCTATCGCGCGTGCTTGTCCGCGCTTGAAAAGAGTTCGCAGGAATCGCCGAACACACTGATGTTCCAGGCGATGGCACACGCGTACCTTGGCGAGATGGAGGAAGCGGCAGAGGTCGTATCGCGGCTGCAAACCCAGTTCCCGTCGTTCACGGTCGAGGGCTTCATTGCCGGCTATCCCATCTCCAATCCGCCGGCGCTTTCGGCCGTTCGGGAGGGTGCCCGGTTGGCCAGGCTCGTCTGACGATAGCTGTCACTTCTGCCGGCAATCGACGTCGCCCACCCTCTGCGCCGCCTCGCCTTCGAAGGTCACCGTCGCCTCGCCCTTGGCCGAGCAGTCGCCCTTTTCGCCGCTGCCGGCGCGGAAGTGCACCACCGGCTGGCCTTCGACCATGATGCTCGGCACCACCTCGTAGAGTTCCGGCGGGCAATTGGCGACATCGGAAAGCCTGAGCGCCGGCTGCCCGCCGATCATCACGCTGGACGCACCCGAAAGCGCACAGGACGGGATCGGCGCCCGTGCCTCCTCGGCCTTTGCCGGTGACATCGGCAATGCGAAGCAAAGGCAGGCGATAGCGGCCAAAGCAGATTTCATGATCCCCTCCTCGATCGGTGCGTTCGGCGAAACCTACCACATGGCGACGCCGCCTCAATATTCGGTCGGCACGGTCAAGAGCTCGGCATCGGGCGTATCGAGGAAGGCTCGCACCGTCTGCGGCAGGTGCCGCGAGCCGAAGGACAGCACGCCGCAGCGTGAGAGCATCTGCCGCAGATCCGGCTGCGCCCCGAGCGAGCGCCAGATCATCCGGGACGCGTAAGGCAGGTTTTCCTTGCGCCAGGAGACCCCCATGGTGGTGCCGCGCAGATAGACCCGCTGATGCACTTCGAACGGCAGAAGGATGGTCTGCGCCAGCATCGGCTCGCGCCCGATGCTGCGCTCGGCGATGAAGATGCGGTTTCGCCAGAGAGTGACGAGGCCGACATATTTTGAGAACTGCTGGATCTCGTTTGCGGGATCGCGGATGCGCTCGATCGATTTCACCCGGATCGAGCCTGCCTCCTCGTAGATCCGCGCGCAGGAGCAGACGACCAGCCCCGGCCAGGAGAGCGACACGTGATAGGTCTGGTAGTAGCCGACATGGCGCCGGAGGCCCGCGATGTCGCCCGGGAAACCCTCAAGCAGCAGGCCGGCATCCGAGCGGTCCCGATCGGGGCGCGTCATGCGCGCCTCGAACTGTTTGGCCGGCAACGCGAAGTCTTCGGCCGAAAGCCCGAAGAAGCGGGCAATGCGCGCCACATTGTGCGCCGATGGCCGCGCCTCGCCACCGATGTAGCGGTTGAACTGCTGGCGGTTAATGCCGATTTCGCGGCAGATCTGCGAAATCGACCGTCGCGTCGCACAGGCAAACTTGAGATTGGCGGCGAAGATGTCGATGTCCTGCACGATGCTTTTCGAACCCCATTCAACGCGCTTCCAATCCCTGTCGAACAGGAAGCATTCAGGTAGCGTAAAAGAGCGTAAAGAAGCGTCAAGTCGCGAAATTGTGTGCCGGTCGGCAAACGCTAGGTTTTCCCTAACAAGCATCACTCCAAAGGGAACCCTAGAATGACCGAATTCACGAAGCGTCCTGACGGCCTCCTTATCCCCGCGAGCCTTGCCTCGACCGGCCTCAGCCGGCGCGGCTTCCTGGCCGGCACGGCAGCATTGGGCCTTGCGGCCGGTTTCGGCGGCACGCTCGCCGCCACGGACGCAAGGGCTCAGGAGCCGAAGCGTGGCGGCCATCTGAAGCTCGGTCTCAAGGGCGGCGCCACGACGGACTCGCTCGACCCGGCCGCCTATAGCGGTTCCGTTTCCTTCGTCATCGGTCACCTCTGGGGTGATACGCTGGTCGAATCCGACCCGAAGACCGGCGCGCCCCTGCCGGCGCTTGCCGAATCTTGGGAGCCCTCGGCCGATGCGTCCGAGTGGACCTTCAAGATCCGCAGCGACGTGAGCTTCCACGACGGCAGCAAGCTGACCGTTGCCGACGTCGTCGCCACGCTGAAGCGCCATGCGGACGAAGGCTCGAAGTCCGGCGCGCTCGGGCTGATGCGCTCGATCAAGACGATCGAGGAGAAGGCAGGCAGCCTGGTGCTGACGCTCACCGAAGGCAATGCCGACCTGCCGCTGCTTCTGACCGACTATCACCTGATCATCCAGCCGAAGGGCGGCGTCGACAATCCGGCCTCGCCTGTTGGTACCGGCCCCTACAAGCTTGCAAGCTACGAGGCAGGCCTGCGCGCCACCTTCGAGAAGAACGCCGATGACTGGCGCTCGGACCGCGGCTTCGTCGACAGTGTCGAGATCATCGTGATGAACGACACGACGGCGCGCATCGCAGCACTTTCTTCCGGCCAGGTCCACTTCATCAACAACATCGACCCGAAGACCGTGCCGCTCCTGAAGCGCGCCCCGCGCGTCGAGATCCTCAGGACCTCCGGCAAGGGCTTCTACAGCTTCCTGATGCATTGCGACACCGCGCCCTTCGACAACAACGACCTCAGACTGGCGCTGAAATATGCGGTCGATCGACAGGCGATCCTCGACCGGGTGCTCGGCGGCTTCGGCACCCTCGGCAACGACTATCCCGTCAACGGCAACTATGCGCTGGCACCCGAAGGCATCGAGCAGCGCGCCTATGACCCGGACAAGGCGGCCTTCCACTTCAAGAAGTCCGGCCATGACCGGCCGATCCTGCTGCGCACCTCCGACGCCGCCTTCCCGGGTGCTGCCGACGCCGCGGTGCTCTTCCAGGAAAGCGCCAAGAAGGCGGGCATCGAGATCGAAGTGCGCCGCGAGCCGGAAGACGGCTACTGGACCAATGTCTGGAACGTGCAGCCCTTCTGCGCCTCCTATTGGGGCGGCCGGCCGACGCAGGATTCGCGCTACTCGACCTCCTATCTCTCGACCGCCGAATGGAACGACACCCGCTTCAAGCGCGAGGATTTCGACAAGCTCCTGCTGCAGGCCCGCTCCGAGCTCGACGAGGCCAAGCGCAAGGAAATGTACCGCACCATGGCGATGACCGTGCGCGACGAAGGCGGCCTGATCCTGCCCGTCTTCAACGATTACGTGAACGCCGCCTCGGCTTCGCTCAAGGGCTTCGTCGACGACATCGGCAACGATCTCTCGAACGGCTACGTCGGCAGCCGCGTCTGGTTCGACAGCTAAGCCATTGCGACGAATGCCGGACGCGGGCTCGCGTCCGGCATTTCCCGAGAAAACAAAGAGATCGTTAGAACCACATGTCAGAGCGCGAATTCACAGTCATCGAAAACGAATGGATCCGGCTGAAGGACGGCACCGAGCTTGCCGCCCGCATCTGGATGCCGGCCGGCACGGAGGCCGATCCGGTTCCGGCCGTGCTCGAATACCTGCCCTACCGCAAGCAGGGCGGCACGAGCCTGCGTGACGAATCCACCTATCCCGTGTTTGCCGCCGCCGGCATTGCCGGCGTGCGCGTCGACATCAGAGGCTCCGGCGAAAGCGAAGGCGTGATCGACGGCGAATATACGCCGCGCGAGCTTTCCGACGGTTGCGAGATCGTCGAATGGATCGCCGCCCAGCCCTGGTCAAACGGCAAGGTCGGCATGATGGGCATCTCCTGGGGCGGCTTCAACTGCCTGCAGGTCGCGGCCTTGAAGCCGCCGGCGCTGAAAGCCGTCATCTCCATCGCCTCGACCGTCGACCGCTACAACGACGACATCCACTACAAGAACGGCTGCCACCTCTCCGCCCAGCTGTCCTGGGCGGCGACCATGCTCGGCTACCAGTCGCGCTCGCCGGATCCCGCCATCGTCGGCGACCGTTGGAAGCAGATGTGGATGGAGCGGCTGGAGAAGGAGCCCTTCTTCATGGAGGAATGGCTGGAGCACCAGCGTCGCGACGAATTCTGGCAGCACGGATCGATCTGCGAAGATTTCGACAGGGTTGGGATCCCCGCGCTGGTCATCGCCGGCTGGGCCGACGGCTACCGCAACACGCCCTTGAAGGCGGTCGAAGGCCTTGGGGACAAGGCCAAGGCGCTGATCGGCCCCTGGGTGCACAAGTACCCGCATTTCGCCTTTCCGAAGCCGCGCGCCGATTTCCACGGCGAGGCGATCCGCTGGTGGAACCGCTGGCTGCGCGACGAGGAAAACGGCGCCGAGAACGAGCCACAGGTGCGCGCCTATATTCTCGACGGGCCCCGCCCGTCGCTCCGGCGTGACAGCGATCCCGGCCGCTGGGTGGCGAAGGACGCCTGGGCAACGCCGGAAATGCATCTCTTCGGCATCTCCCATGACGGCCGGCTGACGCCGTCGGCCGGCGGCACCGGCATCGGCGAGGTCTACCTGAAATCGCCACTCGATACCGGCACGGCATCCGGCGAGTATTTCACGCTGAAGCCCGATGCCGAAATGGCCGGCGACCAGCGCATCGACGATGCCGGCTCACTCACCTTCGAGACGGCACCGCTACTGGAAGCCGCCGACTATCTCGGCCAGCCAACGCTGACCGTCGACGTCACCTGCCAGGAGCCGACCGCCAATCTCGCCGTGCGCCTCGTCGACGTGCATCCGGACGGTACCGCCACCCGCGTCGCCTTCGGCGTGCTCAACCTTTCGCATCGCGACGGCAACGCCCAGCCGCGCGCCATGGAGCCCGGGCGCAAGACGCGCATCACGCTTACGCTCGATGCCTGCGGCTACCGCTTCCGCGCGGGCAATCGCATCCGGGTGTCGCTCTCGACCTCCTATTGGCCGCTGATCCTTCCCCCCCCGACCGATCCGGGTCTTTCGATCGACACAGCAAGCCTCTCGCTCGCCCTTCCCCTGCTCGGCGCCCACAGGGAGATCGCCGTGCCCGAGCCGGAGAACCCCGACCCGCTGCCAAAGTATCGCGAGCTGACGCGCGGTACTTCGAGCCGCACCGTCGAGCGCGACATGACCCACGGCATGACCCATTACCGTATCTACGAGGACACCGGGCTTTCAGAACATCCGGATACGGGCCTTGCCACCCAGGATATCCGCGACGAGACCTGGTCGATCGCACCGGACGACCCCTCGTCGATGATCGGAACCTCGACCTGGACCTGTGTTGCCAAGCGCGAGGGCTGGTCTGTGCGTACCGTCTCGACCTCGACGCTCCACTGCACGAAAAGCGAGTGGATCACCGAGGCGGAGGTCGTCGCCTATGAGGGCGAGACACGGATTTTCGAGAAGCATTTCAAGAAGCGCATCCCCCGCGACTTCATGTGAAGGGCACGGGCGGCCGGTTCCAACGCGCTGCCCCGCCCCCGCATTGACATCTCACACAAGTCATTGTACCAATCGGTAAAGAGTTTACTGATTGGTACAACCATGCGCCATTTCTTCTCGCGTCATCAGCCTCCCGTTCATATCAACCGCGGCTTGATTGCCGGCATCGGCGGCCTCGTCGCCATCGCCGCCGTCGGCGCCCTCACAGGCCTTGTCGGCCACCCCATGTTGATGGCGCCCTTCGGCGCCAGCTGCGTGCTGATCTTTTCCGTCACGGCGAGCCCGCTGTCGCAGCCGGCCAACGTCGTCGGCGGCCACTTCGTTGCCACCCTCGTCGGCCTGATCCTCAGAACCGTCTTTCCGAATGAATGGTGGGCGGTCGCCATCGCCGTCGGCGCGGCGATCGCGCTGATGGCGGCATTGCGCATCACCCATCCGCCGGCAGGCGCCAACCCGCTCGTCGTCTTCGCCGCCGATCCCGGCTTCGAATTCCTGCTCTTCCCGGTGCTGACCGGCTCGCTTATTCTCGTCGCCGTTGGCGCGCTGTTCCACCGTTTCGCCAAGGTCGAGTATCCGCTGGTGAGGAAGCCCGCATGAGCCGCGTCGTCGCTGAGCGAAAGGACGTGATCGCCATGCTTGCGGAAATCTTCCGCGAGCACGGTTATGACGGCACCAGCCTCAGCCTGATCACCGAGAAGACCGGGCTTGGCAAAGGCAGCCTCTACCACTTCTTCCCCGGCGGGAAGGAGGAGATGGCAGAGGCCGTGCTTGGCGATATCGCCGCCTGGTTCCGCACGCACATCTTCGAGCCACTACGCAATGCGGAAGACCCGGCCGCAGCGCTGGACGCGATGTTTGCCGCCGTCGACGGCTACTTCCGCCAGGGCAGACGCCTCTGCCTGATGGGGATAATCGCCACGAGCGGCGCACACGACCGCTTCGCCCGCGAACTCAACCGCTATTTCTCCGATTGGCGTGCCGATCTATCCGCAACGCTTGAACGCGCCGGCACACCGGCCGCCGAGTGCGACGGCCTTGCCGAGGAAATCGTCGGCGGCATCCAGGGCGCGCTGATCCTTGCCCGAAGCCTCGAGGACCCCGGCGCCTTCGTCCGGGTGCTGGCCCGCCTCAAGGCGCGCCTGCCCGTATCATCGTAAAAGCAAGCGACCACCCTTCCTCCCCCGCCCAAATTGACAAAAATCAGATCGCGGCTTGAGCCTGCCTTGACAATCGCCTTTTCGCACGGATATTAACCGCTAAGTTAAATAACTCTACGGTTAAAGACTGGGCGTATTGGGGCGCCCAGAGGAGGAGGATTCATGACAGCGGCCACCGCAAACGCAGCACGCAAGGATATCAGCCTGGAAATCGTGCGCGACTTCGAGGCGCCGATAAACCTCGTCTTCAAGGTCTGGTCGACGCCGGAGCACCTGTTGCGCTGGTGGGGACCGCAGGACTTCACGCCGCATTCGGTCAACATGGACTTCCGTCCGGGCGGGGCCTGGCGCGCCTGCATCCGCTCGCCCGAAGGCCAGGACTATTGGATGAGCGGCATCTTTCGCGAAGTGCGCGAGCCCGAGAAGCTGGTCTTCACCTTCGCCTGGGACGAAGACGGCGAGCCCGGCAGCGACACGCTGATCACCGTTTCCTTCGCCGATATCGGCGGCAAGACGCGGCTCACCTTCCAGCAAACACCATTCGAGACCGTCGAAGAGCGCGACTCGCACCAGGATGGCTGGGGCGAGTGCCTCGAGCGGCTCAGGGATTACGTCGACCATGTCTGAGATTTCGAACCTTGAAACCGAAAACGCGCCCGGTCCGAAGGCGACCCGGCGCGAATGGATCGGGCTCGCCGTGCTGGCGCTGCCCTGCATGCTCTATTCCATGGACCTGACGGTGCTGAACCTCGCGGTCCCGCAGCTTGCCGAACAGCTCAAGCCCTCGGCCGCCCAGCTTCTCTGGATCATCGATATCTACGGCTTCATGGTCGCAGGCTCGCTGATCACCATGGGCACGCTCGGCGACCGCATCGGCCGCCGGCGCCTGCTGATGATCGGCTCGGTCGCCTTTGGCCTGGCGTCGATCTTCGCCGCCTTCGCCTGGAATGCCGAGACGCTGATCATCGCGCGCGCGGTGCTTGGTGTCGCGGCAGCAACGCTTGCGCCCTCCACCCTCTCGCTCATCCGCAACATGTTCCTCGACGACCGCCAGCGCACGTTTGCGATCGGGGTGTGGATCGCCAGCTTCTCGGCCGGCGGCGCCATCGGCCCCGTGGTCGGCGGGCTGATGCTGTCGCAGTTCTGGTGGGGCTCGGTCTTCCTGCTCGCCGTGCCGGTCATGGTGCTGATCCTCATCCTCGGGCCGATCCTCCTGCCGGAATTCCGCGATCCCGAGGCCGGCCGGATCGATCTCGTCAGCGCCGCCCTGTCGCTCGTCGCCGTGCTTTCGGTGATCTACGGCATGAAGCACATCGCCGAGGCCGGGTTCGATACGATCGCAGTCTTCTTCATCCTGCTCGGCATCGTCGTCGCGATCCTGTTTGCGCGGCGCCAGCTTCGTCTCGCCGATCCGCTGATCGATCTGGCGCTGTTCAGGACGCCGGCCTTCAGCGCCGCCCTTGGCGTCAATATCCTCGGTCTCTTCGTCGGCTTCGGCGCCTTCCTGTTCGTGGCGCAGTACCTGCAGCTGGTGCTCGGGCTCACGCCCTTCGTCGCCGGTCTCTGGTCGGTGCCGACGGGTGTGGCGATGATCGTCGCCTCGATGACCGTGCCTATGCTTGCCACCCGTTTTGCCGCCTCCAACCTGATTGCAGCGGGCTTCGTGCTGACGGCGATCGGCTTTGCCATCTGCACCCAGGTCGGCACCACAAGCAGCCCGCTTCTCGTCACCACAGGCCTCGTGGTGCTCTGCCTCGGTTTTGCACCGGTCGGCACGCTGACGACGGATATGATCGTTGGCTCTGCCCCGCCGGAGCGCGCCGGCGCCGCCTCGGCGATCTCGGAGACCAGCTTCGAGTTCGGCGGCGCGCTCGGCATTGCCGTGCTCGGCAGCCTGCTGACCTCGGCCTATCGCGGCCGCATGGACCAGCTGGTGGTCACCGGCCTGCCGGAGGAAACCGTTGCCGCCGCCCGGCAGACGCTCGGCGGAGCGGTCGCGGTGGCTGCCGACCTGCCACCTGCAGAAGCCGAACGGCTGCTGACGGCGGCGCGCGACGTCTTCACTCAGTCCTTCGCCTTCACCGCCTCGATCTGCGTGCTGCTATCGCTCGGCACCGCACTCATCGCCTTCCTGCTCCTGCGCAAGGCCAGCGATGACGGTGACGGCAAGGCGCAGGTGGCCGCCGATCAGCCGGCTGCTTCGGGCAACGCCGGTTAACGGTGCCCGGCGCCAGGCCGGAAACGCAAAGTAGCGCAATATCAAGCGGCGCCGGCCATATGGCCGGCGGGCGATGATCTGCGTCCAATCCCAGGGAGGAAACCGATGAAGAAGCTCTATCGCGGCAGCTGCCATTGCGGCGCCATCGCCTTCGAATGCCAGCTTGATCTCGCCGAGGGCATCCGCCGCTGCAACTGCTCCTTCTGCGCCAAGACGCGCATGCAGAAGGCCTTTGCGCTGCGCGAAGAATTCGAGATCACGTCAAGCAAGGACCGGCTGACGAGCTACCGGGCCGACAATTCGAGCTGGATCGAAGGCGACGTCGATCATTATTTTTGCAGCCGCTGCGGTGTCCGGCCCTTCTCGCGCGGCTACCACAAGGATTTCATCGGCCATTTCTACGCGGTCAATGTCGCCTGCCTCGATGGCGTCAGCGACGCGGAACTCGCCGAGGCGCCGATCATCTACGAAAACGGCCGCGATGACGACCACTTCAACGCGCCCGCCGACACGCGCTTCATGTGAGCGCACACGGCCAGTCAGGCGACGGTCAGCGCCCGGAGCGCATCGAGCGCTCGCTCGGCATCCGCTTCCGGCACGAAGATGTGGTCATGGTAATAGGCGGCGATCACATTGGCGCTGATGCCCTCGCGCGTCAGCGCTGCCGAAACGGCCGCCGTCAGCCCCACGGCCTCGAGCGCCGAATGCACGTTGAGCGTGATGCGGCGAAGCAGCGGACCATAGGCGAGCCCGGCCTCGTCAGCGGCCGCGCGGGTAACGACCAGGGTCAGCCCCTCGTCCTCGCGATAGGTGGCAAGCGCCTCCAGCGCCTGGTAGCGCGCCTGATCCTGATAGGCGACGGTACAATAGACGTAGGTCTGCGGAAACAGCACCGGGTTCATCGTCGAAAGCAGTTTCGCGAGATCCGTTTCTCCGGCCATGTCATCGTCCCTCGTTCTCGGCGCCTCGTGCTTGCCCACTGGTATCGGATCGTCACGTTGGCGTGAAGCACGCGATCGCGATTTGACCGTTGCCAATCCCATGAAAACATGAGGTCATCGAACGCCGGCGCTGGAGCCGGGCGACGGGAGGACGCGATGGCGCGCAGCAAGTCGGTACAAACCTCTGACAGATCCCTCACAAGATTGACCGCGGTCTTCGCCGCGTTGCTGGCGTTTTCGCCCATCGCCGCCGCCCAGGAGCCGGCCGTCGTCATCCCGCCGCCGTCACTCGACGAGAAGTCATCCGCTTCGACCGAAATCGCCGTCTTTGCCGGCGGCTGTTTCTGGGGCGTGCAGGGCGTCTTCCAGCACCTTAAGGGCGTGAAGAAAGCGGTCTCCGGCTATTCCGGCGGCACCGCGGCAACCGCCGACTACGAAACCGTGAGCGGCGGCAAGACCGGCCATGCGGAGGCGGTGGAAGTGACCTTCGATCCGCGCGACGTCACCTATGGCCGGCTGCTGCAGGTGTTCTTCTCCGTCGCCCACAATCCGACCCAACTCAACTATCAGGGGCCGGATCACGGCCCGCAGTATCGATCGGCGCTCTTTGCCGTCACCGATGAACAGAAGCGGATCGCCGATGCCTATATAGCCCAGCTCGGCAAATCAGCCGCCTTCCCGGCAAGGATCGTCACGCAGGTTTCGCCCTTCAAGGGCTTCTACGCTGCCGAGGACTATCATCAGGATTTCCTGACGCGAAACCCGACGCACCCCTATATCGTCTACAACGACCTGCCGAAGATCGAGAACTTGAGAACCCTGTTCCCCGAGGCCTTCCAGGCAAATCCGGTGCTGGTGTTCAAGCCGAAGAGCTAGGCCCGCTTCACAAACGGACACAGCAGGTCGTCAACGCGTTCCGACAAGGACCGCCACGCCTTCCGCCAGCCGGCGAAAGCCTTCGCGCGCGCCCTCGCTCATGTGCCGCGCCCTCAGCCACGCATGGATCATCTGCGGCTCCTCGCGGAAGGTGACGTTCACGCCCGCCATGGCAAGCCGCGCCGCATAAATGCGGGCATCGTCGCGCAAGGGGTCGAAGAAGGCGCCGGTTACATAGCTCGGCGGCAGGCCCGAGAGATCCGTTTCCGCCAGCGGCGCGGCGAAGGGATTGCCCATCGGCGCCTTGAGGATATCGCGATAGTAGCTGACATCGGCGGTCGTCAACCCCGGCGCCTCGGCCATCTCCTCATAGGAACCCGACACGAGATCGCCGCCAAGGCCGGGATAGATCAGCACCTGGCCAACGATGCCGGAAAGCCTTTCCGCCCGTGCCTTGAGAACGATGCCAGCCGTGAGATTGCCGCCGGCGCTGTCGCCGGCCACGACGACCGGGCGGCCGTCGGACAGGAGGTGTTGCAGCACTGCGTAGCTGTCGTCAAAGGCAGCCGGCCAGACATGCTCCGGCGCGAGCCGATAATCGACCGAGACCAGCTCGGCCTGAGCGAAATTCGCAAGCTCGGCACAGATCGCATCATGGCTGTCGAGCGAACCGACGACGAAGCCGCCGCCATGGATGTAATAGATGCGCGTTTCGCTCGAGACCTTGGCCGGCCGGTAGCGCCGGGTCGGGATACGGCCGTCGACGAGTTCATCCATGCGCGTCAGCCCGGCCGGGCTCGGCGCATCGAACTCGGCGCAGAGCGCGTCATACCATTTGCGCTGCTGTTCGATCGAGGCATCGACCGCGTCGGCGGGATAGAAGTCCTCGCAGCGGCGATGAAAGGCGAGGATCCCCTCCTCCGTCGGCATCGGCCGCTTGGTCACCTGATCCACGTCGTCCTCCCTGCAATCCCGAAGTCGCCAGCAGCTTAGCACCGGCGTTCCGGCTCCCTGTCCGAAAACCGACATGACGGGAAAAAATCGGCGGTCGATCCGGTTGCATCGGCCACCCGCTTGCCAGCCCGGCCTCGCACCTATTAACTCGCGCCATGGCCTTCACTTTCAGACAGTTGCAGTATTTCGTCGCCGTCGCCGAACAGGGGTCGATCACCCGTGCGGCGCAGAACCTCTCGATCTCGCAATCCTCGATCACCGAGGCGATCAAGGAGCTGGAAGGCGATCTCGGCGTCGAGCTCTTCGACCGGCATCCGCGCGGCCTGTCGATCACCCACAACGGCCACCAGTTCCTGCGCCACGCCACCAAGATCCTCTCCAACGTCTCGGACGCCCGCCGCAGCTTTTCCGACAGCCGCGAGGAAACCGGCGGCAAGCTCAACCTCGGCGTCACTTCGCTGGTTGCTGGCTACGTGCTTTCCGATCTGCTCGCCCGCTATCGCCGCGCCTGCCCCGGCGTGGAAGTCAGCGCCATCGAGGACAACGGCTCCTATCTCGAACATCTGCTGATCGGCGGCGAGCTCGATGTCGCCGTCATGGTCATATCCAACCTGCGCGACCGCATGGCGCTGCAGGCGGAGATTTTGGAGACCTCGCCCTATCGCCTATGGCTGCCGATCGGACATCCCTTGGTCAGCGCCGACATCATCTCCGTCAGCGATATCGCCAAGGAACCGCTGATCATGCTGACAGTGGACGAAATCGAGGAGAACACCGGCAAGCTTTTGTCCGCACTTGGCGCCCGCCCGCATGTCGCCTTCCGCACCCGCTCGGTCGAAGCGGTGCGCAGCCTGGTGGCGACAGGCGCCGGCATCGCGCTTTTGCCTGACCTCGTCTACCGCCCCTGGTCGCTGGAAGGCGACCGCATCGAGAGCCGCGACGTGTCGGGCGCGCTTCCCGTCGTGCAGGTCGGCATGGTCTGGCGCAAGGGCTCCGGCCTGCCACAATCGGCGCGCGATTTCGTCGGCATCGCCGAAGCGCTGAGAAGCGCCAGACCGCGCTAATTCACTAAATTTATTAGTCTTCTCCCGACACTGGCCACACCTTTGGCGTGCCGGTGGGTGACCGATATCGGAAAAACCGAAAGCGACATTCTGTTTAATGAATTTGCGAATACGGTGAAATGAAGGCACGCTTCATCCTGGGAACGAAGCCGCAAAACGCGGCTCAAAACTGGGAGAATTCAGATGAAGCAGATGCTCAAATCCTGCACGGCATTGACCCTGTCGCTCGGCCTTGTCGCCCCGGCCTTCGCGCAGGAGCCGCTGAAGGAACTCGGCAAGGGCGAAGGCGAACTCTCCATCGTCGCCTGGGCCGGCTACATCGAGCGCGGCGAGACCGACAAGGCCTATGACTGGGTCACGGATTTCGAAAAGCAGACCGGCTGCAAGGTCTCGGTCAAGACCGCCGCCACCTCGGACGAAATGGTGGCGCTGATGAACGAAGGCGGCTTCGACCTTGTCACCGCCTCGGGCGACGCCTCGCTGCGCCTCGTCGCCGGCAAGCGCGTCCAGCCGATCAACACCGATCTCATCCCGAGCTGGAAGACGATCGACGAGCGCATGCAGAACGCGCCCTGGTACACAGTCAATGGCGTCCACTACGGCACGCCCTACGTCTGGGGCCCGAACGTGCTGATGTACAACAAGGACGCCTTCAAGGGCGAAGCGCCGAAGAGCTGGAACGTCGTCTTCGAGGAAATGAACCTGCCCGACGGCAAGTCCAACAAGGGCCGCGTCCAGGCCTATGACGGCCCGATCCATGTGGCCGACGCTGCCAACTACCTGATGAAGCACAAGCCGGAACTCGGCATCAAGGACCCCTACGAACTCAATGAAGACCAGTACAAGGCAGCGCTCGAGCTGCTGCGCGGCCAGCGCAAGATCGTCGGCCGCTACTGGCACGACGCAATGATCCAGATCGACGACTTCAAGAACGAAGGCGTCGTCGCCTCCGGCTCCTGGCCGTTTCAGGTCAACCTGATGGAAGCCGAGAAGCTGCCGATCGCCTCGACCATTCCGGAAGAAGGCGTGACCGGATGGGCCGACACCACCATGCTGCACGCCGACAGCCAGCATCCGAACTGCGCCTATATGTGGATGGAGCACTCGCTGTCGCCGAAGGTCCAGGGCGACGTCTCCGCCTGGTTCGGCGCCAACCCGTCGGTCGGTGCGGCCTGCAAGGGCAACGAACTCTTGACCGACGCCGGCTGCAAGACCAACGGCTACGAGGACTTCGACAAGGTCAAGTTCTGGAAGACGCCGGTGACGAAGTGTGAAAGCCAGGGCGAATGCGTGCCCTATCACCGCTGGGTCTCCGACTATATCGGCGTGATCGGCGGCCGCTAAGCCGTCAGACCTATCGCAAGCATTTGCCCCTCACCCTGACCCTCTCCCCGCACGCGGGGAGAGGGAACGCCCCCGGCCAAACCGTAGGGCGTGAACTTGAGGCAAGACGCCCGCCGCACGTCCCCTTCGCCCTGCCTGCGGGGAGAAGGTGCCCGGCAGGGCGGATGAGGGGCCACATTTCCCGGAGCCATACAATGACCACCGCCGTTCTCTTCGACAATGTTTCCCGCCACTTCGGCGCCGTGCGCGCCGTCGATGGCGTGAACCTCGAGATTGCCGAGGGCGAGTTCTTCGCCATGCTCGGCCCCTCAGGCTCCGGCAAGACCACCTGCCTGCGCCTGATGGCCGGCTTCGAGCAGCCGACCGGCGGCCATATCGAGATCTTCGGCGAAACGGCGGAGGGCGTGCCGCCCTATCGCCGCAGCGTCAACACCGTCTTCCAGGACTACGCGCTCTTCCCGCACCTCTCGATCCTCGACAACGTCGCCTATGGGCTGATGGTCAAGGGTGTCGGCCGCGAGGAGCGGCGCAAGGCGGCCGAGGACGCACTCGCCATGGTCAAGCTGCCGGGCTATGGCACCCGCCGTCCCGGGCAACTCTCCGGCGGTCAGCGCCAGCGCGTGGCGCTCGCCCGGGCACTTGTCAACAAGCCCAAGGTGTTGCTCCTCGACGAGCCGCTCGGCGCGCTCGATCTGAAGCTGCGCGAGCAGATGCAGGAGGAACTGAAGAGCCTGCAGAAGTCGCTCGGCATCACCTTCGTCTTCGTCACCCACGACCAGGGCGAGGCGCTGTCGATGGCCGACCGCATCGCCGTCTTCAACGATGGCCGCATCCAGCAGCTTGGCAGCCCGGAAGACGTCTACAAGCAGCCGAAGACGCGGTTTGTCGCAGATTTCGTCGGCTCGTCCAACGTGCTGCCGCAAAAGCTCTGCCAGCGGCTCGGGCTGAAGGCACCCTGTGCGAGCCTGCGTCCCGAAGCGATCGTCCTCGCCCAGCCGGTAGATGGCGCGCTCAGCCTCTCGGGCACCGTCTCGGCCCATAGCTTCCTCGGCGCCGTCAACCGTGTCGTCGTCGATGTCGATGGCGCCCGCGTCGCGGTCGCCAGCCCCGCAGCGCTCGCCGTGCCCGCGCTCGGCAGCCCCGTCACCATCAGCTTTGCCGCAAACGAGCTGCACCCGATGGAGGACGCATGACCGCCTTTGCCGAACCCCTCGTTCTGCCTGAACGCCGAGGCCCCGCCGGCCGCCTGTCGGACTTCTTCTGGAAGCACCCGCATCTGCTTCTGTTGATCATGCTCGCCCCGCCGCTGCTCTGGCTCGGCGTCGTTTATCTCGGCTCGCTGTTTGCGCTTCTGCTCCAGAGCTTCTTCTCGATCGACGATTTCTCGGGCCTGATCAACTACGAGTTCACGCTCGCGACCTATCGCCAACTGCTCAGCGAAACCAATCTCGACATTATCCTGCGCACCGTGCTGATGGCGGCGACCGTCACCGTCGCTTCCGCCGTCATCGCCTTCCCGATCGCCTATTACGCCGCGCGCTACGCACAGGGGAAATGGAAGGTGCTCTTCTATCTCGGCGTGATGCTGCCGCTCTGGTCGAGCTATCTGGTCAAGATCTATGCCTGGAAGCTGATTTTGGCCAAGGAGGGCATCCTCACCTGGTTCTTCGAAAAGCTGCATCTCATGTGGCTGCTCGACGGCTGGCTGTCGCTACCCGTGGTCGGCGGCAACTCGCTCTCGGTCAGCTACACCGGCACCTTCATCGTCTTCGTCTATGTCTGGCTGCCCTTCATGATCCTGCCGATCCAGGCAGCGCTGGAGCGCGTGCCCGGCAACCTGATCGAGGCGTCCTCCGATCTCGGCGGCACGCCGGCCCAGACCTTCCGCTACGTGCTCTTTCCGCTGGCCCTTCCCGGCATCGTCGCCGGCTCGATCTTCACCTTCTCGCTGACGCTCGGCGACTACATCATCCCGCAGATCGTCGGCTCGTCGCGCCTCTTCATTGGCCAGGCCGTCTATGCCCAGCAGGGCACGGCCGGCAACATCCCGCTGGCCGCCGCATTCACGGTCGTCCCGATCGTCATCATGGGCGCGTACCTCTTCGTCGCCAAACGCATGGGAGCCTTCGATGCGCTCTGAACGAAACCGCTCACCGATGGGCCTGAAGATTGCGGCCGCCGCCGGCCTCGCCTTCCTGCACCTGCCGATCCTCCTGATCTTCCTCTATGCCTTCACGACGGAGGAAAAGAGCTATCAGTTCCCGCCGCCGGGGCTGACGACGCAGTGGTTCGCCGTTGCCTGGAACCGGCCCGACGTCTGGGCGGCGCTGACGCTTTCGGTCAAGGTCGCCTCAATCGCAACCGCGGTCGCGCTGGTGCTCGGCACGCTCTGCGCCGCAGCCGTCAGCCAGACGCGCTTCTTCGGCCGCGAGACGGTCTCGCTGCTCGTCATCCTGCCGATCGCGTTGCCCGGCATCATCACCGGCATTGCGCTGCGCTCCGCCTTCTCGATGGCCGATATTCCGTTTTCCTTCTGGACCATCGTGCTCGGCCACGCGACCTTCTGCATCGTCGTCGTATACAACAATGCGGTCGCGCGCTTCCGGCGGATTTCCGGCTCGCTGATCGAGGCCTCGATGGACCTTGGCGCCGACGGCTTCCAGACCTTCCGCTACATCATCCTGCCCAACATCGGCACGGCTTTGCTTGCCGGCGGCATGCTCGCCTTCGCGCTCTCCTTCGACGAGGTGATCGTCACCACCTTCACTGCCGGCCAGCAGTCCACGCTGCCGATCTGGATGCTCGAAGAGCTGATCCGCCCGCGCCAGCGCCCGGTGACCAATGTGGTTGCCATGGTCGTGGTGCTCGTCACTTTCCTGCCGATCCTCGGCGCCTACTACCTCACCCGCGACGGCGACCAGATCGCCGGCGCCGGCAAATAACTCGACTATCAAGGGAGAACAGACATGGACACCCAACTGCTGATCGGATCGCGCTTCGAGGCCGGCACCGAGGCCGACGAACACATCCTGAACCCGCGGACGGGCGGCAAGATCGTCGATCTGCCGGAAGCCTCGCATGCCCAGGTCGAGGCGGCCGTCGACGCCGCTGAAAGCGCCTTCACCAGCTGGTCGCAGACGACACCGGCCGAACGCTCCAACTATCTCCTGAAGATCGCCGATGCGATCGAGAAGGATGCGGACGGCTTTGCAGCCCTCGAGGCGCTCAACTGCGGCAAGCCGATCAATGCGGTCAAGAACGACGAACTGCCCGCTATCGTCGACTGCTGGCGTTTCTTTGCCGGCGCCGTGCGCAACCTGCACGCCCCGACCGCAGGCGAGTACCTGCCCGGCCACACCTCGATGATCCGCCGCGATCCGATCGGCATCGTCGGCTCGATCGCGCCGTGGAACTATCCGCTGATGATGATGGCCTGGAAGCTGGCGCCGGCGATCGCCGGCGGCAACACCGTCGTCTTCAAGCCCTCCGAACAGACGCCGCTGACGGCGCTGAAGCTCGCGCGGGTGCTTGCCGACATCCTGCCGGAAGGCGTGGTCAATGTTGTCAGCGGCCGCGGCGAAACCGTCGGCAATGCGCTGATCAACCATCCGAAGATCTCGATGGTCTCGATCACCGGCGATATCGCTACCGGCAAGAAAGTGCTGGCGGCGGCCGCCAAGACCGTGAAACGCACCCATCTCGAACTCGGCGGCAAGGCCCCGGTCATCGTCTATGACGACGCCGACCTCGAAGCGGTGGTCAACGGCATCCGCACCTTCGGCTATTACAATGCCGGCCAGGACTGCACCGCCGCCTGCCGCATCTATGCCGAAGCCGGTATCTACGAGAAGCTGGTCGCCGACCTCACCTCGGCGGTCTCGACCATCCGCTACAACCTCGCCGACGACACCGAAAACGAGATCGGCCCGCTGATCTCGCGCCGCCAGCGCGATCGCGTTGCGAGCTTCGTCGAGCGCGCTGCCGACCAGAAGCACATCGAGATCACCACCGGCGGTGCCGCCGGCAGCTCGGACGGCTTCTTTTTCCAGCCGACGGTTGTGGCCGGCGCCACGCAGGAAGACGAGATCGTGCGCCGCGAAGTCTTCGGCCCCGTCGTCTCCGTTACCCGCTTCACCGGCAAGGACGATGCCGTCGCCTGGGCCAACGACAGCGACTATGGCCTCGCCTCCTCCGTCTGGACCAAGGACATTTCCCGGGCGATGAAGGCCGCCTCCCGCCTGCAATACGGCTGCACCTGGATCAACACCCACTTCATGCTGACCAACGAGATGCCGCATGGCGGCGTCAAGCAGTCGGGCTACGGCAAGGACATGTCGGTCTACGCGCTCGAGGACTACACCGCCGTTCGCCACATCATGATCAACCACGGCTGAGGCTCACCGCCCCGGGCGCGGAGAATGCATGCAAACGAAACAAACGGGAGGAGTTTGCGATGTACCGTCGTCAATTGCTTGTTGCCGCTGGAGCCCTCGGCCTCAGCGCCCTCGTGCTCACGCCGGCGGCGTTTGCCGCCGACGCGGCGCCGGATGTGGTCGCGGCCTATGTCGCGGCCTGGAATGCCCATGACTCGAGCAAGGCCGCATCCTACTTCGCCGATGACGTCACCTATTACGACGCGTCGGTCGGCAAGCCGGTCACCGGCAAGGATGCCGCCAAGACCGGCGTCATCGACAATTTCCTGAACGCGGTGCCTGATGCCGTCTGGACCATGAAGGGTGATCCTATCGCTAGCGGCGACAAGGTCTCCTTCGAATGGGAGTTCTCCGGCACCAATTCGGGCGCCTGGGCCGACGGCACGGCCGCGACCAACAAGAGCTTCAAGTTCACCGGCGCCTCGGTCTTTACCGTCAAGGATGGCAAGATCGCCGCCCAGAACGACTATTACGACGCGCTCGGCTTTTACAAGCAGCTCGGTCTGATGCAGTAGACGAGCCGAGCGGCGGTTTCGCCGCTTCGATGGCCGCAGGCTTCGGCTTCCGGCCATCGTCTCTTGGCTTCAAATCATGAATACAAAACTCATAAATGACTTGCACCGGAAAAAATCTTGAGTAACACGATCACCTTATGAGTTTCTGACCACGCTCAGAAGGTATCGCATGCTTGCAGGACGGCGTTCTTCCAAGGCTCCATTTCCGATCGGGCTTACCCGCGCGCGGGTGACGTCTTGACGGCGGCCGTGTCCGAACCGGTCGTCGCGACAGGCGGCCCCAAGGCGCTGTCGGCCGCCTTTGCCGGCACCCATGCCTGGTGCAATGAGAAGATGGTGCTCTCGGACGAGCTTTCCGACGGCATGGCGCTGCCGGACTTCTTTGCCTCCGGCGCCTTCGACCGCGCGCTCGATACCTACACGGAGAAATCCGGCGCCAGCGACCGCCGTGCCGTCGCCTCCATGTGGTCGCTCTACTATTTTTCGAGCCTCACCATTCCCTATCTCGTCGCGCGCGTGCTTGACCATCAGGTGCTGCCCGTCGCCTTCGATCAGATGAAGGTGGCGCTCGCCGAGGATGGCCTGCCGCGAACCTTCGGTGTCGCCACACCGGGCGACTGGCAGAAAGCGGACGATAGCGACGTTTTCGCCACGCTTGCCCCCCTGATGCAGGGGCATCTGCGTGAGGTCGTCAGCTATCTCAAGTCCGTCGGCGGCATCGCCCCGAAGCTCGCCTGGAACAATGCGCTCGTCTATATCGACTATGCGCTGCGCGCCTCCGGCATCGAGCCGCTGAACGCGCAGGCCGACGCGCTGATCGGCAGCAAGTCCCTGCCGGACGGCACACCCAATCCCTTCTTCGATTGCCTGCGGCACGAGGAGGAAGATGGCGCCCGTGTCTGCCGGCGCAAGATCTGCTGCCTGCGCTATCTGCTGCCCGGCGTCCCGAGCTGCGGCAGCCTCTGCGCCCTCCCAAGCCAAAGGAACCAATAGGTTTTGTCTTCCCGCTTCCTCTTCCCGGCCGCCCTTCGGCTGACGCTCCTTTTCATCACCGCCCTGCTCTTTGCTGTCTCCGCCCGCGCCGAAAGCAACTGGCCGATGACCGTCACCGATGCGGTCGGCCGCGAGGTGACGATACCGGCAAAGCCGAAGGCGATCCTGCTTGGAAGCGGCTTCAATCTCGTCGCCCTGTCGCTCATCCATCCCGATCCCGTCAGCCTGCTTGCGGCCTGGTCCGGCGACATGAAGACCGACAACCCCGAGATCTACGAGAGCTTCCGGCGTAAGTTTCCTGATATCGCCGACGTGCCGCAGATCGATGATGGCACCGGCCCGGGCCTCTCCTTCGAGACGCTGCTGACGGTGAAGGCCGATCTCGCGCTGCTCAATAACTGGCAATCCGACACCGAGTCCGGCAGGCGCGCCATCGAGTATCTGACCGGCATCGGCGTGCCCGTGGTGGTGGTCGATTTCAACAACGACGCGCTGACCGGCACGCCGCGCATGATGCGTCTGCTCGGCCGCATCCTCGAACGGGACGAACAGGCAGAAGCTTTCGCCCGGTTCTACGAGGACAAGCTCAAGCTGATCCGCGACCGCATCGCCGCCAAGCCGGAACCGCGCCCGCTGGTGCTGATGGACGCCTTCCCCCAACCCGACCGCTGTTGCTGGGCCTATGGCACCGGCGGTCTCGGCGAATTCCTGACGGTGGCCGGCGGCCGCAATTTTGCCGAAGGCGTACTGCCGCGGCCGGGCGGGACCGTCAACGCCGAGGCGATCATGGCCGCCAATCCGGAAATCTATATCGCCACCTCCTCGCCCGGCGGCAAATACGGCACGCTCTCGATCGGCCCCGGCGTCAGCGAAGACGAAGCGCGCGAGACGCTGGCCCGCACCATCGAGGCGCCGGCGCTGAAGACCATCCGCGCCGTCGAGGAAAAGCGCGTGCACGGTCTCTGGAACTTCTTCAATGCGATCCCGCTCAACATCGTCGCCGCCGAAGCCTTCGCCACCTGGATCCGGCCGGATCTGTTTGGCGATCTCGACCCCCAGAAGAGCCTTGCCGAGATCAACGCCCGCTTCGCCGCGGTGCCGTTCGAAGGCACCTACTGGGTGGACCTGACACCCGCCAGATAGGGAGACGTCCTGCACACGCGAGCGCGGACCCACACGGTATCGTCACGCGTGTTCACCAATTCGTCAGGGTGCTTCCTTTCGTCCGACGCCCCGGCGTGTTGCCAGTCGGCGCCCACCCTATATAAAGGCCAGGTGGTGTAGCGCGCCGTTCCAAAAGGCGAGCGTCGCTGTAACACGTTGATCGGCTGCACGATTTCTCTGTTGCGTCGGTTCCGGACCAAGGAATGATGCGGGGTTGAGGAGGATCTTGATGCTATGGTTGATCGCGTTACCGCTGGGTCTTGTCGTCGTGTATCTGGCAGCGCGCTTCAGCCGCTTTCGTCATTGGGCCGAACCGATCCTCTCCGTCGCCGTGGCGCTCGGCCTGCTCGTCGCCTTCATCATCTGGTTTGCCGACCGCGACGGTCGCACGCCGGCCGCGCCGCCGCCCGTTGAGACAACCCAACCGGCCGGCCTCACGGCCGCCGACGTTGCCCTCGAAGGCCTGACCTTCGAACAGAGCCAGCCGGAGAGAAGCTTCCGGCTGCGCGGCACGGTGACGAACAAAGGGCCGCAACTACTCGAGTATTTCCGCCTCGCGGTAACGCTCGAAAACTGCCCTGACGGTAATTGCGAGACGATCGGCAACGACACCGCACTCATCCTCGCCCGCGTGCCGGCGGGCCAGAGCCGTTCGTTCGAAACCTTCCTCACCTTCCCCAACCGCGAGGGCGAAAGCCTGACGGCGCCGAAATGGACGACCGAGATCCAGGAAGTCCGCGGCGCCAACCGGTAGTCGGCGGCGCGGGAGCGGAAGCACCTGAACGGTAGCCCCCGCCTGCCCGCGCCCGACCGTCAAGCCGCTGCCGGTCGCTGCAACGCCTCGACGAGCTTCGCCGTCGACAACACCTCGGCAAATTCCGCCCGCAAGGTCGCCACGTGGGCGCGGTGGATTTCCCGCGCCGAGATCACTCCGCCTTCGCCGTCCGGCTGGTCGAAACAATCGCAGGCATCCTCGACGAGGATCATGCGGTAGCCGAGATTGGCGCCGACGCGCACCGAGGTCGAGACGCACATGTCGGTAGAAATGCCGAAGGCGACGACCGTCTCGACGCCGAGACGACGCAGGCGCAAGTCGAGGTCGGTACCGATAAAGGCGGCGTTCACGCCCTTGGTGACGAGTGCCTCGTCTCCCATCGGCCCGAAGCCCGGCCGGAAGCCGTTGCCGGGCGCGCCGAGGGAAAGCGTCGAGCCGGGCATGACGCTGTCGTGGCGCACGTGAATGACTGGTCGGCCGCTTGCCCGCCAGGCGGCAAGGAGCGCAAGGCCGTTGCTGTCGACCGCCTCATTCCAGCGACGCGGCCAGGGGCCGCTGTCAAAGGCCTGCTGCATGTCGATCGGCAGCAGCACGGCGTTGTCGGGGACACTCATTTTGGGCATGGCAAGGCTCCTTGGTTGTAGGGAGACGCTATCTTGCCTATCGTCCGATTTCACTGGACATGGTGACGCCTGACCGGACATATGTCCGGAAATGGCGACAAGGAGGCGACGTTTTGACGGAAATCGATGAAAAGGATCGCCTGCTTTTGGCAGCGCTCAGGCAGGATTCGCGCCAGAGCCTGGTGGCACTGGCCCGCCACAGCGGCCTTTCGCGCAGCGCGGCCCATGACCGGCTGCGACGGCTGGAATCGAAGGGCGTCATTGCCGGCTACACCATCCGCCTCGGCATCGAAGACCAGAGCCCGACCGTCAAATCGCTGATCGCGATCACTTTCCAGCCCGGCAAGAACTGCGACCATATCGTGCCGCATCTCTCGGCCATGCCGCCGATCGTCACCTGCTGGTCGCTCGCCGGCGCCACCGACCTGATGGTGCTGGTCGAGTGCGCCTCCAACGGCGATCTCGACACCATCCGCCGCCAGATATCGATCATCCCGGGCGTCGCGACGGTGCAGACGCATGTGGCGCTGAGGACGCATTTCAACCGGCGGGACTAGGCAAACGAAATGCGTCGCCGGCACGCTTGCACCGGCGACGCGATTTGCCTGCAGCTTGCCGCTCAGGCCGGCCGGCTGATCTCGTCGAGATACCAGTTGATGTAGCGCAGCTCGTTCTGCTCCATCGGCGCGATTGGGCCTGGCACAAAGTAGTGCGAACGCACGCCGCGCGACGTGTGCTCGATGATCGCCTTGTCCTCGTCGGTCGTCACCTTCCAGAGCCAGGTGAGCTTTTCCAGATCGTAGTCGCGCCCCTCCTCGGCCTTGCCGTCGACGAGCCAGATCAGCTCCATCTCCGAGGTTTCGGCCGTCTTTGGGATGAAGCGGTAGATCATGCCGTGGTCCGGATAGCAGACGAGGAAGGTGGTGCCACCCAGATGGATCGAGGTGACGCCGCCGTCGAAATCGGTGAAGCGGCCCATCAGCGTGCTCAGCGCCTGCCCGTCCTTGCTGCCGGTCTGGACGCCATCATAGAGCGCGTAGCGGAAGGCATGGATGGTCTCCTTGCCGCCGGTGGAATTCTGCCAGTGATTGCCGGAGGCGACCTCGATCCCGAGCGCGCAGGTGCGCGCCTCCATCCTGGCGTTCAGTTCCTCGATCAGGTGCAGCGGCTGTTCCAGCGCATGGGTTTCGGAATATTCCGGATGCGCCGGCCCGCAATGGTAGCACTCGACATAGTTTTCGACCGCAAGCTTCCAGTTGGCGTCGATCGCATAGCTCTGACGATGGGCGATCTTCGCCGATCCCCAGCCATACTGGCCGCAGGTCGCACGCAACAGGCGCTCGACTTCGGAGAAATCAAGCGGCTCGGCGGCAAAGGAGATGAAGATCAATCCTTCGACGACACGCACGTTGAGCTTCTTCAGGCCGTGGTCCTCGCGCTTGAAGTCCTTGGGCATCAGCCGCGCCGCCTTCAGCGCGCCATCATTGCCATAGGTCCAGGCATGGTAGGGACAGACGAAGGCACGGGCATTGCCCTTGTCCTTGGTGCAGACCTCGGCCCCGCGATGACGGCAGACATTGAGCATTGCATGGATCTCGCCGCTTGCCGTACGGGTGACGATCACCTGCTCGGAGGCCATGCGGAAGACCTCGAAATCATTGGCGTTGGGGATCGCGCTTTCATGGGCGACGCAATGCCAGTGACGCCGAAAAAGCCGCTCGAGGTCCCGTTCATAGATCTCCGGGTCGAGGTAGAAGGCGCGGGCAAGCCCATGGCCCGGACGATGGCCGGCGACCAGCTGATCGATGCGGTCGCCCGCAACTGTCGTATCCTTAAGCTCCGATGCGAGCATGGACTGAACTCCAGAAAGAAGACCGGAAACCCGCGATCCGGCACGCGTATTTTCGTTGTGCCTCGAAGAGCCCCTCATCCGCGCGGTGAGGGGTTGTCTCAAGCGCCAGGCACGCCACCCAAACGCCTGCCTACATCCGCACCCGCTCCGCCCGCGGGTCGTACATCGGCTTCAACGACACCTCCGCCTTCACCCGCGTTCCGGCGATCTCGATCTCGAAGCTTGATCCGAGCACGTCCTCTGCGCTCTCGCCTTCCGAGGGCACGTAGCCAAGCCCGATGGCGCCGCCGAGGTGGTGGCCGTAGTTGCCTGACGTGATCGTGCCGACGATCTTGCCGTCGCGAACGATCGCCTCGTTGTGGAAGAGCAGCGGCTCGGGATCTGCGAGCCGAAACTGCACCAGCCGGCGCGAAAGCCCGCGATTGTGCTTGGCAAGCACCGCCTCGCGGCCGATGAAATCGCCCTTGTCGGCCTTGACCGCAAAGCCGAGCCCGGCTTCGAGCACATGATCTTCGTCGGTGATGTCGTGGCCGAAATGGCGGAAGGCCTTTTCGATGCGGCAGCTATCCAGTGTGTGGATGCCGCAGAGCTTGAGGCCCAGGTCCTGCCCCGCCGCCTCCAGCGCCTCGAACACATGCGCCGTCTGGTCGGTCGAGACATAGAGCTCCCAGCCAAGCTCGCCGACATAGGTGACGCGGTGGGCGCGGGCGAGGCCCATGCCGACCTCGATCTCGCGCGCCGTGCCGAACGGATGCGCCGCGTTGGAAAAATCGTTCGGGCTCACCTTCTGCATGAGCTCACGCGCTTTCGGCCCCATGACGCAGAGCACGCTTTCGCCAGCGCCGACATCGGTGATCACCACGAACTCGTCCGTCAGATGCTTGCGCAGCCAGGCGAGGTCGCGCTGGAGCGTGGCGCCGGGCACGACCAGCAGGAAGGCGGTTTCCGACAGCCGCGTCACCGTCAGGTCGCTCTCGATGCCGCCGCGGGCGTTGAGCATCTGGGTATAGACGATCCGGCCGGGCTCGACGTTCATCTCGTTGGCGCAGAGCCGCTGCAGGAAGGAAAGCGCATCGCGCCCTTCGACCCGGATCTTGCCGAAGGAGGTCATGTCGAACAGGCCGACGCCGTTTCGCACCGCAAGATGCTCGTCCCTCTGGTTCTCGAACCAGTTCTGCCGCTTCCATGAATAGCGGTACTCGCGCTCCTGGCCTTCCTTCGCAAACCAGTTGGCGCGTTCCCATCCGGCGACTTCACCGAAGACAGCGCCGCGAGCTTTCAGATGCTCGTGCAGCGGCGAACGGCGCACCCCGCGCGCGGTCGCCATCTGGCGATAGGGGAAATGGTCGGCGTAGAGCAGGCCGAGCGTTTCCGAGACGCGGTCTTTCAAATACGCGCGGTTCTTCTGGAACGGCTGCGCCCGGCGGATATCCACCTCCCAGAGATCGAAGGGCGGCTCGCCGTCATTCATCCATTGGGCGAGCGCCATGCCGGCGCCGCCCGAGGAAACGATGCCGATCGAATTGTAGCCGGCCGCGACCCAGTATCCCCTAACCTCCGGCGCTTCGCCGAGATAGTAGCGGTCGTCGGGCGTAAAGCTTTCCGGGCCGTTGAAGAAGGTATGGATCCCAGCCGTTTCCAGCATCGGCATGCGGTTGACCGCCATTTCGAGGATCGGCGCGAAGTGGTCGAAATCGTCCGGCAACTGGTCGAAGCAGAAATCCTCGCGGATGCCGTCCATTCCCCAGGGCTTGGCCTTGAGCTCGAAGGCCCCGATCAGCATCTTGCCGGCATCTTCCTTGTAGTAGGTGCACTCGTCCGGCACGCGCAGAACCGGCAGGCGCTTCAGCTCCGGAATCGCCTCGGTAACGATGTAGAAATGCTCGCAGGCGTGCAGCGGCACCGTGACGCCCGATTGCCGCGCAAACTCCCTGCCCCACATGCCAGCGCAGTTGACGACATGATCGGTCTCGATCGTGTAGCTCTCGCCGTTCTGCTCGCAGGTGACGCCGGTGACCCGGCCGTCCTTCTTCAGGACGGACGTCACCTTGACGCCCTCGATGATCGTTGCGCCGTTTTGCCGGGCGCCCTTGGCGAGCGCCATGGCGATATTGGCCGGGTCGCACTGGCCATCGAGCGGCAGATGCACCGCCGCCTTCACATCCGAGGTGTTGAGGTGCGGATACATCGCCTTCACTTCGTCAGGCGTGATCTCGCGCACGTCGACATTGAAGGCACGCGCCAGCGACGCCTGGCGATAGATCTCTTGCCTGCGCTCCTCCGTCAGTGCCACGGTGATCGAGCCGTTCTGGCGCATGCCGGTGGAAATGCCGGTTTCGGCTTCGAGCTTGACGTAGAGGTCAGCCGAATATTTCGCGAGCCTCGTCATGTTTTGCGAGGCGCGCAGCTGGCCGATGAGGCCGGCCGCATGCCAGGTGGTGCCGGAGGTGAGCTGCTTGCGCTCAAGCAGCACCACGTCGGTCCAACCGAGCTTGGCCAGGTGATAGGCGACCGAACAGCCGGAGACGCCGCCGCCGATGATGACCGCACGGGCTTTCGAGGGAATGGGCTTGCTCATGCGCGCAGTCTTTCATTGGAGGGATCCCAGAGCGGTTGGTCCGCCTCGACCGTCGCCTTGAAGCGGTCGCCGAAGATCTCGACCTCGATTTCCTTGCCGGGCACCGCGAGATCGGCCCTGAGCATGCCGAGCGCGATCGACTTGCCGACGCGGTAGCCCCAGTTGCCCGAGGTCGTCTCGCCGACAACCTCTCCGTCCGACCAGAGCGTCGACATATAAGGCGCGTCGCAGCCGTCGGCGGCGACGGTCAGCGTCACGAAGCGCTTGGAAACGCCCTGCTGCTTCTCACGCTCCAGCGCCGACGTGCCCTTGAAGCCCGGCTTGCCCCAGTCGACGAAACGCTCCAGCCCACCCTGCAGGATGGTGTAATCGGTCGAAAGATCGCCCTTCCAGGCGCGGTAGCCCTTCTCGATGCGCAGGCTGTCGAGCGCTTCCATGCCGAAGGGTTTCAGGCCATGTTTCTGTCCCGCCGCCCAGACGGCGTCGAAGATGGCGGCCGTGTCCTCGACCTTGGTATGGATCTCCCAGCCGAGTTCGCCGGCGAAGGAGACGCGCACGAGCTGGCAATAGCGCCCGGCGATCTGCGCCGTCTGGTGCGTGAGCCAGCCCTTGGCGAGATCCGCTTCGCTGACCTCGGCGAGGATCGCGCGCGATTTTGGCCCGGTCAGGATCTGGCAGGAGAAGGACTTGGTGACGTCGTCGATGGTGAAGGCGGCGTCGGCCGGCCGGTGCTTCATCAGCCATTCGAAATCGTGCCACTGCGCGGTTGCGGCGGTGATGAGGAAGAAGAAGTTTTCGTCGAGCATCATCACCGACATCTCGGTAACGATCCGGCCCTTGTCGTCGGCGAAATAGGCCAGGCCGATGCGCCCAGGCTTCGGCACGCGGCCTGTGATGAGGCCGGAGAGCCATGCGGTCGCGCCCTCGCCCTTTACCCGGAAGCGCGAGAAGCCCGGCAGGTCGAGTATGCCGGCGGCATCGCGCACGGCCAGGCACTCTTCTTCGATGCGCTTGGCCCAAGGCCCTTCGCGGCCCCAGGTCTGCGTCGCCTCTTCCGAGGTGTCATCGCCTGGTTTGGCGTACCACATCGCACGCTCCCAGCCGTTATAGGGCTTGAACTGGGCGCCGAGTGCGGCGATGCGATCGTGGATCGGCGACAGCTTCTTGCCACGGCCGGCCGCCCAATAGTGTTTGGGAAAATGCATCGCGTATTCGTGGCCGTAGATCTCCATGCCCTTGGCGATGCAATAATCCTGGTCGGTGTAGTCGGTGTAGCGGCGCGGATCGCAGGACCACATGTCCCACTCGGTCTGGCCCTCGGTGATCCATTCGGCGAGCACCTTGCCGGCGCCACCCGCCTGGCAGATACCGAAAGTGAAGACGCAGGCTTCGAAGGCGTTCGGCACGCCCGGCATCGGGCCGATCAGCGGATTACCGTCGGGTGCATAGGGGATCGGGCCATTGATGATCCGCGAAAGGCCGGCCGTGCCGAGGATCGGCACGCGCTCCACGGCATCGTTCAGGTACCATTCCAACCGGTCGAGATCGTCCGGGAAGAGCTGGAACGAAAAGTCTTCCGGCATCGGGTCGTCGGGCGTTACCCAGTGGGCGCGACAGTTGCGCTCGTAGGGGCCAAGGTTCATGCCGTTCTTTTCCTGGCGCAGATAGTAGGAACTGTCGACGTCGCGCAGGAGCGGCAGCTTGTGGCCGGCCTCCTTCGACCAGGCGGCAAGCTCCGGGATTTCGTCGAACAGGATATACTGATGGCTCATCACCATCATCGGCACGTCACGGCCGAACATCTTGCCGACTTCGCGGGCATAATAGCCGGCGGCGTTGACGACGTATTCGCAGCGGATCTCGCCCTGCGGCGTCGAAATCACCCATTCGTCGTTTTCGCGGCGTGCCGCCGTGACGGGACAGAAGCGGATGATCTTGGCGCCCATGTCGCGCGCGCCCTTGGCGAGCGCCTGGGTCAGCTGCGCCGGGTCGATGTCGCCGTCATAGGGATCGTAGAGCGCGCCGGTCAGCTCGTGGGTTTCGAGGAAGGGATAGCGGGCGCGCATCTCGTCGGGCGACAGGATATCGAGATCCATGCCCTGGTAGCGCCCCATGCCGACGACGCGTTTGAACTCCTGCAGCCGCTCCTTGGAGTGGCCGAGCCGGATCGAGCCGGTGACGTGATAGTTCATCGGATAGTCGACGAGCGCCCCGAGGTCACGATAGAGCGACGCCGAATAGCGCTGCATGTTCATGATCGACCAGGAGGACGAAAACGTCGGCACGTTGCCGGCGGCATGCCAGGTGGAACCAGCCGTCAGCTCGTTCTTTTCCAGAAGCACGCAGTCGGTCCAGCCGGCCTTGGCGAGATGGTAAAGCGAGGAAGCCCCGATCGCTCCCCCACCGATGATCACGACGCGTGCGTGCGACGGCAAATTCGACATCAACTGTTCCCTCGTTTTGGCGAATTCTTGCCGGTGAAGCCGGGCGCCATCAAGCAACGGAAACAGGCTTTATTGATCGATGTTTTCGATTAGATTGGAGCGGTTGCAGCGGGAGAGAACGGCATGCAGGTGGAGCTGATCGAAACCTTCCTGGACCTGATGGAGAGCCGCTCCTTCAACCGCACCGCCGAGCGCCTGAACCTTACCCAGTCGACCGTCTCACATCGGGTGAAGGCACTGGAAGCGCAGTTCAACCGCAAGCTCTTTACCCGCAACAAGGGCGGCACCGTGCCGACGGCCGCTGGCCTGCGCTTTCTAGATTACGCAAAAGCCCTGCAAAACCAATGGCATGAGGCCACACGTGCGGTCACCAATGCCGGCGCGCTGGAGCGCTCCATGCGGCTTGGTGTCCAGCATGATCTGGCGGAAGCCTTTGCCGGGGAATGGATGGCGACGATCCGCCGGGAGCTGCCCGGCATCGAGATCTATATGGAGGCGGACTACTCCAACCAGATGAACCGCGATCTCGGCGCTGGCGACCTGGATCTGGCGATCCTCTACACGCCCCACTACCTGCCCGATCTTTATTACGAAAGGATCGGCGATCTGCATTACGTGATGGTGAGCACGGAGGCGCAGATGCTCGCCGAGATCCGCTCCGAGAGCTACATCCGCTCAAGCTATTCGCCAGGCTTCGATCGCGCCCACCGGCTGGCGCTGCCGCATCTCTCCGCAGCGCTGCTTGCTGCCGGCCAGAACATGGCGATCACCCGGCTGCTTCGCACACTCGGCGGATCGGCCTACGTGACAGCAGCGACGGCCGAGCGGCTGGCGGACGATGGATTTGCCGCGCGCGTCCACGACGCGCCCGTCATCCCGCAAACGGTCTATGCCGCCACCAGCCTGCGCACCCGCCACGCCCACCAGCACCGCAAGATCATCGCCGCCATGGCCGATCTGCTTGCAACGCTGCCGGTGCCGAATTCGGAAACGGGTTAAGCCATGCGGCGTTGAATGAGCCGCTGCAGAAACATCAGGATCGAAACGATCGCGAGATAGTAGACCAGCGCTGCCGAATACCACTCGACGAAGCGGAAGCTGGAGGCGATCGCGTCGTTGACGACCGCCATGATCTCGCGCATCGAGATTACATAGGCAAGCGAGGTCAGCTTGATCAGGTTGATGAACTCGTTGACCAGCACCGGCATGACAATCCTGAGCGCCTGCGGCAGGACCACCAGAAAGAAGGTCTGCCAGCGATTGAGCCCGAGCGCGCGGGCGGCGTCCGTCTGCCCCTGGCCGATCGCCGCAAGCGCCCCGCGCATCGCCTCCGCCATATAGGCGGCGGTGACCAGCGTAAACGCGATGAAGGCAGCGACGAAGGGCGTGTACCAGGGCGCCCGCGTGAGCCCCGGAAAGAGCTGCGGTGCGCCGTTCCAGACGATCAGGAGCACGAGTATCAGCGGCGCCGAGCGAAACAGCCAGACATAGACCTGCGCCGCTGTGCGCCTGACCGCCGCCATCGAATTGAGCGCGACGGCCAGCGGCAGGCAGAGCAGGAACGACGCCGCCTGCACCAGGATCGACAGCAGGATGGCGATGCCCGCCCCCTGCAACATGACGGGCATGGTCAGGGCATCGAAAAACAGTTTCGTATCGAAGTTCATGCCCCGTCTCCTTTCGCTCAGGAGTCGTAGTCGACGTCGAACAGAGCCGGATCGAGCCCGTACTTCCTGGCGAGATCGCCGAAGAAGCCCTTCTCCTTGAGCGCCTTCAGCCCTGCCTTCACCGCGGCTGCATCGCCACCGTCACGGCGGCTGTAGATGCCGTATTTGAAGTCCGAGGCCCAGATATAGGGGAGCGTGAGCGCGCCGTCGGAGCGCGACGCGCGATAGGCGCCCTCCGCCTCTTCCGTTACGGTCGCATCGACGCGGCCGACGAGCACCTGCTGGTAGGCGGCCTGCTGGGTCGGGTATTCCTGCACATCGACCGGCGGCAGGCCCTTGGCCGCGAGCGCCTCGTTTAAGGGTCCGATCCGCTCTTCCTTGTAGTAGGCGCCGGCTTCGAGCGCGATGACCTTGCCGCTGAGATCCTCCGGCGCCTTGATCGTATCGCTGCCCGCTTTGGTGACCATGGCGGTCGCCGATTTCATGTAGGGCACGCCGTCATAGGTCTCGCGCCGCTTGGCGTTGATGTAGATGCCGCTGACGATGACGTCGCAGCGCCCTGCCCCGAGCGTCGGCAAGAGGCCGGCGAATTCGGTGACGGTGTAGTTCACCTTCGCATTCCATTGCGCGGCCAGCGCTTCGGCGATCTCGATGTCGATGCCGGTCGGCTTCGCATCGGCCGGATGTTCCTTGAAGGAAAGCGGCGGAAAGGCCGCGGTAGTGCAGACGCCAACCTC
Organism: Ensifer sp. Root954; assembly: GCF_001429005.1. Classification (NCBI taxonomy): domain Bacteria; kingdom Pseudomonadati; phylum Pseudomonadota; class Alphaproteobacteria; order Hyphomicrobiales; family Rhizobiaceae; genus Ensifer; species Ensifer sp. Root954. The sequence goes on along the minus strand of NZ_LMJM01000025.1, from coordinate 35,085 downwards.
TCCATCGGCGGCGAAAGCCGGCGGCTCGGCCTGTGCGGCGCCGGCCGTAAGCACGGCGGCTGCAAGAAGGGTTGCGCAGGATGCCAGTCTGATCATCTTCATTCCCCTCATTGTGCTGGTGAAACGCGGCCGACGATGTCGCCATAGGTCTGGCTGTCGAAGGCAGGAAGGATGAGCGGATCCACAAAGCCGTCGCGCCGCGCCGTCAGCACGTATTGCATCATCGACGCATTGTCCGGCATCTCGAAAACCTGGACGAAGTCATAGGTCCCGAGCGTGGCATAGAAGGCGACCGAGCGGCCGCCGAGCGCTGCGACCCGATCCTCGCTCACCTTGCGCCGGCTGCCACTATCGGCAAGCTCGGCCAGTCCTTTCGAGGTCAGTCGCATCAGCGAGATGTATCTTTGCATGGGGCATCATTCCGTTGAACGGTTGGCAAAAGCTTTGGAAATGTGAGGACCGCGCCTGGAGCAATTCCAGGAGAAGCGTGAAGCGGCTTTTCGCCCGGAATTGCGCGGCGCCAGAGCGCTAGCGGGCGGCGGCCTTGGCCAGTCCGGCAATAACGGCATCACTGGTCGAGACCGTCCCGAAGATGCCGTTCTCGATCGAGATCATGTTGATCGCCGCCTCATGCGCCCACTGCTCGCCGCTGGCGCAGCAGTCCGAAATCGTCAGGCACTGGAAATTGCGGTCGCAGGCTTCGCGCAGCGTCGTATGCACGCAAACGTCCGTGGTGCAGCCGGTAAAGAGCATGTGGGTGATGCCCTGGGATCTCAAGACATGCTCGAGATCCGTATAGGTGAAGGAGCTGTTGCAGGTCTTGTCGATGATGACGTCGGTGCCGGCGACATCGAGTTCCGGGAGCAACTGGAAGCCGGGGCTGGAACGCAAAAGCACCTGCGTGTTCTCAAGTCCCGAGCGCTTGCGCCGCCATTTCTCGTAAGGCGTCATGTCGGCGAGATCGGCGCGGTAGCCCTGGCGCGTGTGGATGATCAGGCAGCCGGCTTGCCGTGCCGCCGCAATCACCCGGTTGACCGCGGGCACGATCGCGGCCAGCGGCGCCGGATCGTAGCCCATCGAGGCGAAGTAACCGTTGGGCGAGCAGAAGTCGATCTGCAGATCGATCACCATCAGCGCCGTCTGCGCCGGAACCAGCTTTCCATCATAAGGAAAATCAAACGGTTGTGCCTCGATCATCGTAGTCCTCCCTCTCTCCGGTCCGATTCATAGGAGCAAAAATCGATTGGGAATAGCGATTTTTTATGCTTGATATTGTGCAGTCTGGCTAAACGATTTCACGCCGTGAGGCGCGCGATCAGAGCGGGAGGGCTCACGTGAAGGCGTTGCATTTCCTACCCTATATCCGGGCGTTCGAGGCGGTCGCGCGCATCGGTTCCGTGCGCCAGGCGGCGGATGAGCTGGGCTTGAGTCCCGGCGCCGTGTCGCTGCAGCTGCGCCGGCTCTCGGAGACGACCGGCCTGACGCTGCTTGAAAAATCCGGCCGCAACATCAAGCTCACGGCCGCCGGCCGCGAGTTCGCGCAGACGGTTTCCCACGCGATCGGCAACCTTGCCGCCGCCGTCGAGGACGGCACCGACCGACGGCTCGAAAGCCACCAGCGCAAGCTGACGGTCGGCCTGCCCCCGGCGCTCGCGATTGCCTGGATGGCCGGCCTCCTCGTACAGTTCGCGGGTGCGCGCGGCGTCACCGATCTTTCGATGCGCAATTGCATCCGCGCCAGCGACGTCGTCTGGGACGATGTCGATCTCGCCGTCGTCTACGACAATCCGCCCTTCGACGGCCTGTGGTGGCAGGCAGTCAGCGACGTGAAGCTCAGGACGGTCTGCTCGCCGCTCCTCTTCCCCCGGCTCGAAGGCCCGCTGCGCGAGCGGAAGCTGCGCGACGTCACGCTGCTGCATGAGGATGACGGCCGGGAATGGACGCGCTGGTCGGCCGCATCGCGCATCTCGCTCGAAGGCAGCCGGAGCGTGCGGGTGCAATCGGTCGCGATCGCCGTCGCCTCGGCGCTACAGGGCCAGGGCATCGCGCTCGTCTCCGACGTGCTGACACGCTCCTACCTCTACGAAGGACGCCTGATCCAGCCCTTCCCGACGGCGATACCGGCCTCGGCCGGCTACTATCTGCTCTGCCCGACGGAAAAGGCGGAGGAGCCGCTGATCCAGGCCTTCGCCAACCAGATCGCCGCGCACCTGCGTGGCGAGCGGTCCGGCGACAAGCAGGTTCAGTAGCGACCCTTGAGCAGCGCCTTCAGCCGCTCGGCGTCCGCCTCGCTGACATCAGCCGGTGCCATCACCTGCATCCACGCGTCGATATAGTGCTCCGGCGCATAGACATGGCCGTAGCCGATCGGCGAGGTCGTCGCGAGCGCCATGTCGGCAAGCAACTGGAACATGGTGACGACGGGGAACCATCTGAGCGCAGGAGAGACGTCGGCACCGCGCGGCGCCTTCATCCAGTCGGGCTCGCGGTAGAAGGAATATGGATCGAAGAAGGTGATCGGGTCACTGGCATATTGCAGATAGACGATGCGGACATTGCCCCAGGTCGCGCCCGGGATGTTCAGCGCATTCTCCTGATTGGTGAAACGGATCACCGAGCCGTCGCGATAAAGCGGCCGCCACTCCGGCGAGCCCGGATTGCGGTTTCGGGTGATCTGCAGCCAGGTCTTGGTCGGGAACGGCGAGCCGACCCAGAGCGCGCCCTGGAACGGATCGCTGATGATATCGAAGGGATCGACCGAGCCTTGCGAGTTCATCGAGCCGAGGCTGAGGCCATAGAGATAGAGCTTCGGCCTTCTGTCCTTCGGCAACGTCGTCCAGTAGCCATAGACCGCATCGAAGAGCGCATCGGCCGTCTCCGCGCCATATTCCGGCTCGACCAGCAGCGACAGCCAGCTCGTGAGATAGGAATACTGCACAGCGACGCTGGCGACATCGCCCTTCATCAGATATTCGAGCGAATCGAGGCCGGGCGGATCGATCCAGCCGGTGCCGGTCGGCACCACGATCAGAAGGTTCGTGCGCTCGAAGCCGCCGACGCGCTTCAATTCCTCCAGCGCGAGCTTCGCCCGCTCCTTGGCGGTCTCGGCCGAATTGAGGCCGGCATAGACGCGCAATGGCTCTTTTGCCTCTCCGCCGAAGAAGCCGGCGATGTCCTTCGCCGCCGGACCGGAAGCGATGAACTGGCGCCCCTGGCGGCCGAGTGCGTCCCACGTCATCAGCGACGCGTTGCTGCCGGTCTTCAACGGATCGGTCGGCGGCGCGACATCCGGATCGATCAGCGCGTCCAACCGCTGGAACGAGCTGTCGGCCGCATGCAGCGCATACCGGAAGATAACGCCATCGGCCGCAGACCAGAAAAGCGCCAGCGCCGCGACCACGCCAGCGACCTTCGCCAGCGGCCGTGTCAGCACATGCTCGAAGCGGCGGGTCAGAAACCGGAAGGTCAAGCGGAACAGGCGCGCGATGAGCACGATGGCGACAAACACGAGGGCCGCGATCAGCCCGAGCTTGAACGGCTCAGCACTTTCGACCGGGTCGAGCCCCATGATCTGCCGCACCGTGTTCTGCCAGTAGGCGGTCCTCCAGAGGAAGGCGAGCGCAACCGCGGTGCAGCCGAGCGCCGCTAGCACCTTCACCGTAAGGCCTGTGCGGCCGCGGATCTCCGGCAGGTCGAGCAAGGACCACAGCCAGCGCAACAGTACGCCGATCGCATAGCCGGCGGAAAGCGACAGGCCCGAAATCACCGCCTGCACCACATAGGGCCGCGGGATGAGGCTCGGCGTCAGCGACATGGCAAAGAAGAAGACGCCGACGATGAGCCCCGTGGTCGAGAACGATGCCAGCAGCGTCGAGAGAAAACGCGGCATCGGCAACCTCGACAGCGGCGTTTGTTGAAGATGGTCCATGGCGTCGGGTCCCCACTGATGCTGGCACGGTCACCGGAACGACTGCGGGCTGTTCCGGCGCCGGCAATGTCGCTTCCCCGGCGTGTCCAGTCAATCGCCTACAACCGCAAGAGACCCTGACGCGAACCGGTCGACGGGCACTTCGGCCCCTAAACCCGGGTGACCTCGACCGGCGTCTTCATGATGATTTCACGGTGCGGGAACGGGATCGAAATGCCCGCCGCCTTGAACGCATCCCAGAGCGCCATCAGCACCTGCCCGCGAATGTTGGTGAGCCCGTTGCTCGGATCGGAAATCCAGAACCTCAGCTTGAAATCGAGCGACGAGGCGCCGAAACCCGTCATCCAGCACACCGGCTGGGCGTAGCTGCTCGCCACCCGCGGCAGCGATGCGGCGGTCTCGATGGCGATGCGCGCCACCTCGTGCGGGTCGCTGTCATAGGAGGTGCCGAAATCGACCTCGATGCGGACGAAGTCGCTGGAGAACGACCAGTTCACCACCTGCTGCGAAATGAAGTCCTCATTTGGAATGAGGTATTCCTTGCCGTCCCGGGTGATGACGGAGACGAAGCGGGAGCGCAGGTCGCGCACGGACCCGAAGGTATCGCCGAGCGTGATCGTGTCGCCCGGCTTGATGGATTTGTCGAGCAGGATGATGATACCGGAGATGAAGTTGGAAACCACCTTCTGCAGACCGAAACCGATGCCGACACCGACCGCCCCGGAAAAAACCGTCAGCGCCGTCAGGTCGATGCCGGTGGCCGATAGCGCGATTGCGCCGGCAAAGCCAATCAGCGCAATCTTGACCAGCTTGCTGATCAGAACCTTGAACGAGGGTGTCAGGTCCGCTGACCGCTGGATCCAGTGCGACGAGACATTGCCGATCAAAACGGCAAGCCAGATCAGCGCGGCGGAGAGCACGATGGCTTTCAGGACGAGCAGCAGCGATAGGCGAACCGCACCGAGATTGATGGCAACGCCGTCAAGTGTCGTCAGGATCACCCGGTCGAGCCCGACCGCATAGAGCGCAAAATAGATCCAGCCGACGACGGCGGTGACGCGCGCCAGCATCTGGTTGCGTATGATGCGTGTGAGCACCGAGATGACGAACCACGCCGCCGTCAGCGTCAGCGCGGTCGCCACCAGCCAGCGATAGGACGGCCAGCCAAAGCGCAGGATCATGCCGTCGGCAATCCAGAGCCAGACGATCAGAAACAGCCACCGCAGCCGCCGCATGAAGGCGATGATGACCCGCAAGAGATCCGGATTGCCCTTGATCAGACGGGCTCGGGCTTCGACCCGCGGCTCTATCCGCTTCGCCAGTGCGCCGCAGACCAGGTAGCCGGCGACGATGATGGCGAGCTGATAATAGGTCCACTCGTTCAAAAAGACCGTCTGCAGCCAGGAAGCGGCGGCATCGAGCGCTGTTGCGAAATCCATCGTCTCTCTCCGAGAGAGCAAGGCGCCCGCCGAGCGTGTGGGACGCCCTCCTAACTCGAATCTAGGGCATCCCTGATGGTTTCAAAGCCGGATGGACGATTATCGAACCGCTTCAGAGGCTTATGGAGGGGTTGGCGCTAGACTCGCCGCTCCTTGATCGTGTTCATCACGAAACTCGTCTCGATCGAGGCGACGCATTTGAGCCTTGCGATCTTTTCCTTGATGAAACGCTCGTACTGATCGAGGCCGGCGCTCATCACCTTCAGCACGTAGTCGCGCGAGCCGGTCACCAGATGGCATTCGAGCACCTCGTCCCAGCCGCGCACCGCCTCTTCGAACATGACGATCTCGTCTTCGTGCTGGCGGCTGAGCGTGACGGTCGCAATCGCCGTCATCGTCCAGCCGTCGACTGCGGGATCGACCAAAGCCGTATAGCCGCGGATGACCCCGGTCTCTTCCAGCCGCCGTAGCCGACGCAGACAGGGCGACGCCGAGAGCCCCACCCGCTCGGCGAGCTCGTTGTTGGTCAGGCGGGCATCCGCCACCAGTTCCTTCAAAATCCTGCGATCCGTCTCGTCGGCAATTTTCTGCGCCATATCTTCTCAACTCAGCCAAATCTTTGCGCAACTCAAGGCGATCCCGCCGGAAATAGCAAGGATCGGTCCAAGCATCTGATATAATTTGCCTGTCAGTCGAGTCCGCTTCGCTTGAGGAGACAAGCCATGACCGCACCGCATCCCTCCAAAACCCACATCGGAAACCACAAGCTGCATCCTGAAACGCAGATGCTGAACTATGGCTACGATCCGGAACTGTCGGAGGGCGCGGTCAAACCTCCGGTCTTTCTGACCTCCACCTTCGTCTTCCGCTCCGCCGAAGAGGGCCGCGACTTCTTCGACTTTGTCTCCGGCCGGAAGGAACCGCCGGCGGGTGTCGGCGCCGGCCTCGTCTATTCGCGCTTCAACCACCCGAACAGCGAGATCGTCGAAGACCGTCTCGCCGTCTACGAGCGCACCGAAAGCTGCGCACTGTTCTCGTCAGGCATGTCGGCGATCGCCACGACGCTGCTCGCCTTCGTCAAGCCGGGCGACGCGGTGCTGCACAGCCAGCCGCTCTATGGCGGCACCGAGACGCTGCTTGCCCGCACCTTCCTCAATCTCGGCGTTTCCGCCGTCGGTTTTGCCGATGGCGTGAACGAGGCGGCCGTCAGCGCCGCCGCAGAAGAGGCGATGGCCAAGGGCCGGGTCTCGGTGATCCTGATCGAGACGCCGGCGAACCCGACCAATAGTCTCGTCGACGTCGCCATGATCCGCCGCGTTGCCGATGCGATCGGCAGGAAGCAGGGCCATACCCCGATCGTCGCCTGCGACAACACGCTGCTTGGGCCCGTCTTCCAGCGGCCGATCGAGCACGGCGCCGACATCTCGCTCTATTCGCTGACCAAGTATGTCGGTGGTCACTCCGACCTGATCGCCGGCGCCGCGCTCGGTTCCAAGGCGGTGATGAAGCAGGTGAAGGCGCTACGCGGTGCGATCGGCACGCAGCTCGATCCGCATTCCTGCTGGATGCTCGGCCGTTCGCTCGAAACGCTGGCGGTGCGCATGCAGAAGGCCGACGACAATGCCCGCATCGTCGCCGAATTCCTGCACGACCACCCGAAGGTCGAGCGTATCCACTACCTGCCCTTCCACGGCGAGGACACGCCGGTCGGCCGCACTTTCAAGACGCAGTGCACCGGCGCTGGCTCGACCTTCTCCTTCGATATCGCTGGCGGCCAGGAGGCGGCCTTCCGCTTCCTCAATGCGCTGCAGATCTTCAAGCTCGCCGTCAGCCTCGGCGGCACGGAATCGCTCGCCAGCCACCCGGCAGCGATGACCCATTCCGGCGTGCCGATCGAGGTGCGCCACCGCATCGGCGTGCTGGAATCGACCATCCGCCTGTCGATCGGTATCGAGCATCCCGACGACCTCGTGGCCGATCTTTCAAACGCGCTGTCGCTCGCCTGATGCAAGAGGCCGCCGGTCCAGCCGGCGGCATCCTTCGCGAGTTTGCAAGGACGCAATTCCAGACGGAAAACCGCTACGCACTCTTCCTGGAATTCGCTCGCTTGGCTGGCGCAATTCCGGACGGAGAACCGCTTCGCACTTTTCCTGGAATTCGCTCGCTTGGCTGGTGCAATTCCGGACGGAAAACCGCTGCGCACTTTTCCTGGAACTGCTCAGTGCGCCAGGATGTTGACGATATTGCCGAACGGGTCGCGCATGTAGAAACGGCGCACGCCCCAGGGCTCGTTGGTGATGTCGTAGACGATCTCGACACCGGCGGCCTTGGCTCGCTGATAGGCCCGGTCGACATCGTCCACCTCGATCGAAAGCACCGGCACCGGCGTATCGTTGCCGCCCTCGCTGGCGATGCTCACCTGTGGCATCGCGGCCTTGCCCTCGGCGGCAAAGGTCAGGATCCAGCCGTGATCCATCACCACGTCGAGTTCAAGCAGGTCGCCGTAGAAGGCGCGCGCCACTTGCGGGTCCGGGGCGTAGAGGTTTGAGACGATACGCTTGACTGTCATGGAATTCTGCTCCCTTCGACGCGCCGCAACGCGGCAGCATCGACGCTTACTGGTTGTTCGGCTGATAACGATACAGCTCATACTGCCCGCCAACGGCAGCCGATTGAAAGCGGAAATCGCCTCGCTTCAGAATGAAGCCGCCGCATGTTCCGATGGCGCCTTCGGGTTTGCTCCGGCAAGCGCCACCCGCACAAGCGTCGCCGCAGCCTTGCCCGCCACCTCCATGTAGTTTGGATCCCGGTGCAGCAGCACGACCGCGAAACTGCCGTCGAGCAGCAGCAGGATCTGCTTTGCCAGCACGGCCGGCTCGGCGACACCGGCTTCGGTAAAGGTCTCGGCAATCCAGGCCTCGAACTTCTTCTTGTGGGCGGCACCGATGCGGATCGCCGGATGACCGGGCATGTTGGCAAGCTCGGCGGAGGTGCGCAGGAAGCCACAGCCCTTCCATTTCGGATGGCGCGCCGCCCGCGCCAGGTTGACGAAGATCGCCTCGACCTTGTCGGCAATGTCCCCGTCGCCCGCGTCGAACCACTTGCGGAAGAGTTTCAGATTGGGCTGGTCGCGGCCTTCGAGATAGGCGGCGATCAGCTCGTCCTTGCTGTCGAAATGATAGTAGAGCGTGCGTTTGGTCACGCCCGCGGCTTCCGCCACCGCATCGACGCTGACGGCGCGGATGCCCTCGGCATAAAACAGCTTTTCCGCCGCTGCGACGATCAGGTCCCGGGTCGATTTCTCTGCTTTCGCCATCTCTCATGTATACCGACTAGTGAATATACATGGCATCTTCCCTCACCTAGCCTCTCCCCGTCAACAGCTGCCGGAGAGCAACCATGTCGAACACCGTGCTGATGCAGATTTCCGAGGGCATCGCCCTCCTCACTCTCAACCGACCAGAGAAACTCAACGCGCTGAACTACGAGCTGATCGACCGGCTCATGAGCCTTCTCGACCAGATCGAAGCGAACGACGGCGTCGGCGCCGTGATCATCACCGGCACCGGCGACCGCGCCTTTTCCGCCGGCGGCGATATCCATGAGTTCTCGGAAAGCGTGGCCAAGGGCGTAAACGCGGCCGTGCGCGATTTCGTCCGTCGCGGCCAGGGCCTGACGGCCCGGCTCGAAGCCTTTCCGAAGCCGGTCATCGCTGCCGTCAACGGGCTTGCCTATGGCGGCGGCTGCGAGATCACCGAAGCGGTGCATCTCGCTGTTGCAAGCGACCGGGCGCGTTTTGCCAAACCGGAAATCAAGCTCGGCATGCCGCCGACCTTCGGCGGCACCCAGCGCCTGCCGCGGCTCGCCGGCCGCAAGCGCGCGCTTGAACTGCTGCTGACAGGCGAGGATTTCTTGGCCGATCGCGCGCTGGAGCTGGGGCTCGTCAACCACGTCGTCGCTCATGAGGAACTGATGTCGGCCGCCCGTGACCTGGCAAAACGCATCATCGGCCACTCCCCGCTTGCAGTGCGCTCGATCATCACCGCCGTCACCCGCGGCCTCAACATGTCGATCGCCGAGGGGCTGCTGGTCGAAAGCGAACAGTTTGCCCAGATGGTGCCGACCGACGATCTTGCCGATGCGCTTGCCGCCTGGAAGGGGCGGCGCCTCCACGACGACCCACCGCGGCCTGGTCTCTTTTCGCGATACTTTTAAATTCAACCGAACGGTTGACAATTAGGTCGAGCGAGAGGATATTCAACAATATGGTTGAATATCAGAACGCACATCTCGATGCCGTGTTTCACGCGCTTTCGGACCCGACGCGGCGCGCCATGCTCCAAGACCTTTCGCAGGGCGAAAGACTGGTGGGCGAGCTTGCGGCGCCGTTCTCGATCTCGCTGGCCGCGGCATCGAAGCACATCAAGGTACTGGAAGGAGCAGGTCTGGTGCGCCGCGAAGTGAAAGGTCGCACGCATGTGTGCCGGCTCGATGCCGCGCCGATGCATGCCGGCATGGAATGGATGCGCCACTACGAAGCCTTCTGGCGCACCCGCATCGACGCACTCGAGGCGCTGCTTCTCGCCGAAGACGCCACAATCCAAACTGATCCGGAGGAAAAGCCATGACTTCGTCTGCCACAGCCTTTGCCGGCGCCGATTACGGCCGTGTCGTCGCACCGGACGCGGTGCGCATCGAGCGCCTGCTTCCCGGCCCGATCGAGCGGGTCTGGTCCTATCTGACGGAGGAAAGCAAGCGCCGGCTCTGGATGGCGTCCGGAACGATCGGATCGAAGGAAGGGGCCGAGGTCGAGCACGTCTTCCGCCATTCGGAACTGACGACGGAGGACGATCGGCCACCGCAGAAATACGCCGAGCACGCCGGCGAGGTGCGCAATTACGGCCACGTGCTCGCCTGGGAGCCGCCACGACTACTGGCCTATACCTGGAACGAAGAGACCGGCACCCCGTCGGAGGTCCGCTTCGAACTCAGCCCCCGCGGCGACAAGGTGCTGCTCGTCGTCACCCATAAGCGCATCGCCGACCGCGCGGTCATGACCAGCTTCTCCGCCGGCTGGCACGTACACCTCGACATATTGCGTTCCCTGCTCGAAGGCGAAAAGCCGGCAGCCTTCTGGAGCAAGTTTGCCGACCTTGAAGCGCAATACGACGCGCGTATTCCGAAGCCCTGACGGCGGGATGTGCTTGAAGGTCAAGGCGCGTGCAGGCCCCGGCAAGGATCGACTTGCCGGCGCTTTTCGTCAGGCGCGGGCGAAACCGAGAACGAAAAACGCCAGCGCGCCGATCGAGGCCCATGTGCGCACGTGGTTCCACCAGACCCAATCGGTCAGATAGCGCTCACGCCAGAGATCGGTCGCCGCCTGACCGGGGGCTGCCGCGGCGAGCGCGTCATTCATCGGCACGTTGAAGACAATGGTCACCAGCAGCACGCCAACGACATAGGCAATGCCACCGGCGGCAAGCCACCACCTGCCCTCGCCCCCCGAGATGAAGGCGACGACGACGAGCGCCAGGGCGAGCAGCGCCGTGCCCATGAAGGCGCTGAGGAAGATCGGGTTCTGGATCACGACATTGATGGCGTTCATCGCGGCGATCCCCTGCTCCGGCGGCAGCCGCGACAGGGCCTGCATGATGCAAACCGAGAAGATGAAGAACAGCCCGGCCATCAGGCCGGAACCGATCGCGGCGGCAAACGCCAGAGCGGGGATCAGCGGGATCATGCGGCAAGACTCCAAACACCAGTTGCTGCGGTTTCCCGGGCGTAATCGGCAAAGTCGCGCGGACGCCGCCCAAGCACGCGCTCGACATCGGACGTCATGCTGGAATTGCGTCCGTCGAGCACCGAGGTGAAGAGATAGCGGATGAGTTCGACATAGTCATCCGGCACGCCGTCCGCCTTGAGATGCGCTGCGAAGTCGGAAACCGGAATGGCCTGATAAGAGATCCGACGGTTGGCGGCCGCGGCGATCTCGGCGACGGCCTGGGCAAAGGTCATCAGGCGCGGGCCGGTCAAGGCATAGACCTTGCCGATATGCGCATCGTCCAGAAGGGCCTCAACCGCCACGTCGGCAATGTCGTCGCAACTGACGAAGGGCTCGGTGACCTCGTCCACCGGCAGGAAGACCGAACCACTCACCACGCCGTCGGCCAGGAAACCTTCGTCGAAATTCTCGAAGAACCAGCTGCCCCGGATGACCGTCCAGTCGGCGCCGGAGGCCTGCAGCGCACGCTCGGAGGCTTCCGCCTCGTCCTCGCCGCGGCCCGACAGGAGCACCAACCGTTTGATGCCGGAGCGAACGGCAAGGCTCGAGAACTTGGCGATGACGTCGACGGCGCCCGGCACCGCCAGATCGGGCTGGTAGCAGACATAGATGCGATCGACATTTTCAAGGGCGGGCGTCCAGGTCGCCTCATCCGTCCAATCGAAGGAAGGCGACGCCGAACGGGCGCCGATGCGGACCGCTATGCCCCGCTCCCGAAGGCGATCGGCCACCCGCCGCCCCGTCTTGCCGGTACCGCCCAAAACCAGTGTGACTTTCTGAGACATCGTTTCCTCCTGAGGTTCCACCAACAAACATGAGTATCTCTCACATTTGCAAATGTGATAAATCCTCGTATTTTAGGAGTCAAGTCAAAATGTGAGCATTACTCATGATTCCAGATGCAAGTCCCGCCACGCTTCCCGCCGACGACGAGCCTGCGCTGCGCCGGACGCCGAGCCAGAAGCGCAGCCGCGAGCGCGTCGAGCAGATCCTTGCCTGCGCGACGGCGCTCATCCAGGAGAAGGGCAGCGACGCCATGCGCATGAGCGAAGTCGCTGAAAAGGCGGGGATTTCGATCGGCTCGCTGTATCAGTACTTTCCCGACAAGGCGGCAATCGTGCGCACGCTGGCCGAGCGCTACAATGCGGTCTGCAACGAGTGCATCGCGGCCGAACTGGCCAAGGTCACGTCGATAGCCGAACTGCGCGACGCCTTCTCGCTGCTGTTCGACATCTACTACGACATGTTCCTCGCCGAGCCGGTCATGCGCGACATCTGGTCGGCGATGCAGGCCGACAAGGCGCTGCGCGAGATCGATCTTGCGCAAAGCCGCGCCGGCGGAAAGCTGCTTGCCGATGTCTGGGCCCGCCTTGTGCCGGAGACACCGCGCGAAGAGATCGACAGCGCCGCCTTCCTGATCATGCATCTCGGCGACTGCACCATGCGACTTGCAGTCTCGGTCGACCGGGCCGAGGGTGACCAGATCGTCGAAGCCTACAAACGCATGACCATCAAGGATTTTGTCGCGGATGGACCGCGCGGCGGCGCGCACTCAATTGACAACTCCATGACACAATCCTAATCATCTGGGATCGATTGGTTCCCGGGACGCGAACGTGTTTCGGGAGTAAACGGGAATGTGACGGATGGACCCAAGCTGGGCATTCAAATCACGGCCGACCCCGCGACTGTAGAGCGACGTCGATCCACCGTTCCGGAGCGATCCGGAAGAAGCCACTGGCAAGACCGCGAGAGGGCGGCCGAGCTGGGAAGGCGAGGCAGATCGAGGGCATCGAGCCCAACGCCGTGAGCCAGGAAACCTGCCACTCGATACGGGCATAGGGCCCAACCGGGAATTTCCCGATGCCATCACGGAGGTTGTCATGGCTACGTCTACCATTTCGAGCACCCCGCTCTCCCTCAGCGATCGTCTGACCGCTGGCGTCATCGCGCTCTTCATCGGCGCATTCCTCGTCTTTGGCGCCGGCCTTGCCAACTCGGCAGTGCTGCACGACACGGCGCACGACACCCGCCACTCCTACGGCTTCCCCTGCCACTGACCGATGCGCCGGAACGTGAACAACGTTCCGCATCGAACAATCTGCGGACCTGAACGCATCCGGCCCGAGCCGGATGGAGGCCTGCGTGCATCCCGGTTTTTCCGGCGCGCGAAGGCCATCCGCAGCATAGGGAAAATGGGAAGGCTCAAGGACCACGCCACAGGGCGTGGCTTTTGTCGTTATCGAGGGATTTCAAGATGATTGTCAGAACGCTTCTGGCCGCGATCGTGGCTGGATTGATTGCCGGTGTCTTCATGACCGGCGCCCAGGAACTGCGCGTCACACCGCTGATCCTGCATGCAGAAGAATTCGAAGGCGAGGCACCGGCCGCTACCGAACAGCCCGCCGCCCAGCCGGGTGCGGCACAGCCGGCCGCAGAAAACCACGACCAGCATTCGTCGCTCAAAGCCGTGTCGCCGTTCGGCGCTTTCCTCGACGCTTTGTCGCCGATCACCCCGGCCTATGCCCATGAGGGCGAGCATGAGGAAGGCGGCATCATGTTCGGCATGAGCCGCTTCTCCGGCACGCTGATGGCGAACCTCGTCACAGGTTCCGGCTTCGGCCTGCTGCTCGCCGGCGTCAGCCTGGTGATCGGCTACCCGATCACGCTCAGGAACGGCGCGCTGTGGGGCGCCTGCGGCTGGCTTGCCGTGCACATGCTGCCGGCGATCGGTCTGCCGCCGGAACTGCCGGGCTTTCCGGCAGCCGAACTCGGCGACCGCCAGACCTGGTGGCTGGTGACCGTGGCGCTCTCCGCCGTCGGCCTCTATCTCGTCGTCCTGCGCGAGGAGATCGTCTCCAAGGTCGCAGGCCTGGTGGCGATCGCAGCACCCCATGTCTACGGGGCGCCGCAGCCGCTCGATATCACCAGCAACGTTCCGGCCGTGCTCGGCGCCGAGTTTGCGGTTGCCGCACTCGCCACCACGCTTGCCTTCTGGATCGTGCTCGGCGTCGTCTCCGGCTTCATCAACGAGCGCTTCGTCAAGGCACAGTGATCACTGATCACAGATCACAGATCACAGATCGTCAGCAAAGCGACGGCGGGGTTCAGGTCCCGCCGTTTTGCATGAGATGCGCCGCCAGCCGCGCGCGGCGATCTTCCGGCTCCAGCAGCACGCAAGAGTCGCAGAAACTGCCCCCTTCCGTCTTGAAGTAGAGACAGCAGCCGCAACGGATCCGATACTGGCGCGACAGCTCAGCGCCGCTTGCCGGATCGAGAGCCGCGATCTGCTCGTAGCAGAGCTCCTCTGAGTAGAGCCGCGAACCCGGTCGTTTGACGATCGCCAGCGCCTCGGCCATGCCGCGCGCCTCGTCGCCGATCGCGCGGCCGATTTCCAGGAACGCGCCGGCCAGGGCATCGGCCGCGAGCCGCCATTGCGCCCCGCTCGACAGCCCTGCTCGCGCTTTCAGAACCGCAACGACGGGTGCCAGATGGGCGATGAAGCCCTGTTCGAATGCGCTGGCACCTTCGCCACCCTGGCGCTCCGTCGCCGGCGGATGCAGGCGAAAATGATAGCGCTTGCCCGCGATTTCGACGCCACGGTGAAGCCGCGTCCAATCCTCGAAACGAATGCCGGCCACCTCCGCCTGCAACCCGGCGCCGAGATGGAACGCGCCAAGGACCACGCTCAGCTGGCGGCTATAGAAGGCGATCAGATGCGCCGCCCGGACCCGGTCGGTCATGCCGACCCCAAAGAAATCCTGATAGGCGAGCCCCGCCTCGAGGCCAGCGCTGCCCGCAGCCCAGAAGTCGCCCGGCGCGCTGAAATCACTGGCCGCCGGCCCGAGCGAGACGGCAGCCTCGGGAAACTGGGCACGCGGATGGTCGGCGACGGCCAGCGCCTGCGGCGCAAACGCCGCGGTCTCCGCTGTCGGCCGGTGGTCGTTCAAGCGCATGCCGTCTCCGTCGTCCGTTCTCATCCTCTGGCGCGGGATGCGGGCGGATTACCACACGCGCCTTCCCCCTCCTGCAGCCAGCCACCGTCGAAGCCCGCCCGCTCAAGGCCGAGGCGGATCGCCGGCATGCTGCGCATCAGCGCCCAGCTAAGGCCGCTTTGCCAGTTCTCGATCATCATGACAACGAGGCCCTGGTCAAGACCGACGACCCGCGCATCGATCCAGCCCTCCGGGCCTGCGCCGGCGGCCAGGCTCGGGTTAAAGCCGCCAGGAAAGCGCCCTTCGCTCAAAAGTCCCGGATAACTGTCTGCCATATGCACCAGGGAGGCCCGCGCCGCATCCGGCTCGAACGGCAGGCAGGCAAGCGGCGCCCAGGGCACGAGCGTGCCGTCATCAAGGCCGTAGGGTGCGCCGCGGTTCACATAGCCGAAAAGCCGCTGCTGGCGCCCATCCGCAAGCCGCAGCCGGCCGCGCGGCGCATGGCAGGCGCTCAGGCCCCACAGGTGCTCGCCATATCCGGCGAAACCGCCGGGATTGGAGCGCGCATGGTCCCGCTGCAAGGCGATGGCGCGTCGGGTATTCTCGAAATAGTCCGTCCCCCGCTCCCGCATCGGCCGGTCGGAAAGCCCGCGCAGATCGAGCCAGGCCTGCGGAAAGAGATGGATGAAGAGTGGCGCCGCATGCAGATGCGGCCGGCCGTCGACGGGAATCCAGTCATGGCCCTCGGCAAAGGCCGCATAGTGCTCCGGTTCGATCGAATGGTCGGGCGCGCCGAGTGCCAGCACATAGAGCAGCAGCGCTTCGCTGTAACCCCGCCAGCGATGCTTCAAGAACCGCCCCGGCGGCCGCCAGCCCATCGTCAGCGTGTCGCCCCGATTGAGCGCCCAGCGCCAGTCCACCCGCGCATAGAGCCGATCGGCAAGAGCGCGGATCTCGCATTCGTCCGCATCCCTACCGGAAAAATATGCAGAGGCGGTCAGGCAGCCGGCGATCAGCAGCGCCGTATCGACGGTCGAAAGCTCGCTCTGCCAGGTACGCTCGCCGGTCCGCATGTCGAGGAAGTGATGGTAGAAGCCGCGATAGCCGGTCGCCTGCCGGTGGCGGGACTGCGGGCTTTGGACAAGGAAGCGCAGCGTCGTCGCCACCCGCCGCGCGGCATCGCTGCGCGAAAGCCAGCCGCGCTCGACGCCGATCGGATAGCAGGAAAGGCCGAAGCCGGTCGCAGCGATGCTCGCCGGCGCGCCCGGCAACGCGGTGTCGGCGATCAGTCCGGTGACCGGATCCGAATGTTCGAGGAAATACCCGAACGCCGTCTGCTGCAATCGATCGATCTGAAATCGCTCAGTATTTTCCGTACGCTGCGGCATTTCGCCTTTCCTGTCCGACATCCGGCCTCATGCAGGACCCGGCAAAATCACTCTTTAGTGAAGGCCAACTACACCCAAACGGTCGCCGAAATCCAATCTTGTGTTACAGTCTTCTAATCTGACCGCGCGCAATGACTGGTTGAAGCGATGTTGAGCGTGTTGGCGTTACTCCTTTCATTGAGTGGTGGCCCGAGCCCATCGACCGCCGAGGCGACGAATGTCGACGTCGAACTGATCCTGGCGGTCGACATGTCCGGATCGATGGATCTCGACGAGGCCCGCATCCAGCGGGCCGGCTATGTCGAGGCACTCCGGCATCGCGACTTCCTTGATGCGGTCGAAAGCGGCCAGCTGGGCAAGATCGCCATCGGCTATTTCGAATGGGCCGGAACGGTGAACGAGTCCTCCGTTGTCGCCTGGAAGGTCATCGACAATGCCGCCGACGCCGACGCCTTCGCCAAGCTGATCGAAGCGCGGCCGGTCGGCACACGCCGCGGCACCTCCATCTCCAACGCCATCACCTATGGCACGGCGCTGATCGATTCCAACGCGTTCAGCGGCGTGCGTAGGGTCATCGACATCTCCGGCGACGGGCCGAACAACATCGGCCCGCCGGTGCTTCCAGCCCGCGAGATCGCGATCACGCGCGGCATCACCATCAACGGGCTTGCCATCCTCATCCGCCCGTCGGTTTCGACCGGCCCGCTTGACCAATACTATGCCGAATGTGTCATCGGCGGCCCCGGCTCCTTCGTGCTGCCGGTGCACGAGCCCGAAGATTTCTCCATCGCGATCCGCCAGAAACTGGTGCTCGAAGTCAGCGGCCTGCCACCGCCGCCGACCATACGCTATGTCGATGCCTTCCCGGCGCCCGATTGCCTGATCGGCGAGAAATTGCGGCCGGGCTTCCTCGACCGGGTCTATCCGGAGCTCGACAAGTAGCCTCGCTAGACCGGACGATGCCCCCGCAACCTTTGCGCGTCAGATTGTCGTTTCCCTTCGCTTCGTCCGACGATAAGATGGCGCGTTGCTTCGCGGATCGATTCATGTCCTTGACCACCACGCCCCATCAGGCCGAACTGGCCACAGACCCGACCACCGACACCGGCAGTCAGCACATCCGCGATACATTGCGCGATGCGATCGTCGAGCGGCGGCTTGCGCCTGGCACGAAGCTTTCGGAAAGCGACGTCGGCGAACTGTTCAACGTCAGCCGAACGCTGGTGCGCGCCGCCCTGCAGGCGCTGTCCTATGAGGGCCTCGTCAACGTCGAGAAGAACCGCGGCGCCTTCGTTGCGCACCCTTCGATCGACGAGGCGCGCCAGATCTTTGCGACCCGCCGGCTGATCGAGCCCGGCGTCGTGCGCGCCGCCGCCGCCCAGATCGGCAAGGCGGAGCTTTCCGAACTCAGGCGCATGCTGGCAGCCGAGCGCCAACTGACCGAACAGCGCGGTCAATCGGCCCGTCGTGCGGAAATCAAGGCATCGGGCGATTTCCACCTGGCGCTTGCCGACCTCTCGGGCAACACCATTCTGCGCCGCTTCATGGACGAGCTCGTCGCCCGCTCCTCGCTGGTCATCGCGCTTTACGGACAATCGACCGTTTCGAGCTGCGGCCACAGCGAACACGACGAGATCGTCAACGCGATCGAGCGTGGCGACATCGACGCGGCCGCGCGGCTGATGGTCCACCACATCGACCATATCGAAGCCGACCTCGACCTGCGCGTTCTGAAGTCGACCGACCTCAAGGCAGCGCTGGAACTCTAGTGCCGCCACCTGCGCCGGGCCTGGATTTTCAAAGCTTTTCAACACCGGTCCGAGCCCGATGGAGCTCCCCGCCGCACCTCCCTTCGTCCGCCGTCGGCAAAAGCGACGCAACCAAAAGATCAGGTTCGCAAAGCCGGAGAGAACTCGCCTGCCGTCAGCGCGAATAAAATCGGTCGACAACATGGAACCATCCCGCTGCTCTCGCGTTGCCCTCTCGCTCGAAAAGACTGTGAACGAGGAATGCAATGAGCGAGAAACTCTTTCCCACTCCCATCCCCCTGAAACTTTCGGCACGACGGCAGACCGTGGTCAGAACGGTGTTCGAAGCCGTGGAACTGCTCAGGCAGTGGCCGGGCCGTCGTGGCCGGGAATATCGCGCAGCCCTCAGGCGCTGCCTGGATGCGCTGGATGGATTGACGAGTACGGACCGAGCGAGCCGCTGCTTTGCCGCAGCCGCCCGGGAATCGGGCCTGTTGCTGGCCTGATGCGGGCGACCGGGATGATCCGGAACCGCAAAGGTGATCCGGGATATCAAGAGCTCGGAGTTTGAAGCTTTCACGATGCGCCGAAGGACGATCGGCGCATCGCCCCGACCGAAAGCACCTCTGCTGCGATCAGCAAGATTTCATGCCACGCGCGGCGATCAGTCGGCGAGTTCGGCCGCTTCCTTCGGTCCACGGTCGGCAAGCGCCTTGAGCGCCGCCTTGTCGAGCCGCCAGTCCGGCGCGCCGTAACCGAGCGGCCACTTGTACGGCTCCTTGTCGTTGAAGAAGACGACGGTCGTCAGAAGCGGGAAGGCCTGGCGGTAGGTCTGCTGATCCAGGATTTCGGCATACCATGCACGCTTGTAATCGGCCGAGCCGGAGACCCCGAGTTCGGCAACGATCACGGGCTTGCCGTAACGCGAAACGCGCTGGTACTTTTCCTTGAGCGCTTCGCCGAAGCGACGCTCGCGGCCCCAATAGTCGACGTCCATCTTCTGCAGGCCCCAGACAGGGATGCCGATCGCATCGACGACATCGTCGCCCGGATAATAGGCCGCGAGATTGCGATGGCCCTTCGGCGACCAGACGTAGCGGGCGGCCGGCGCGAGTTCCCGGCACTTGCTGACGAAGTAGCGGAACGCCGTCTTGTAGCCTTCGCTGTCGCGCCGCGCCCAGGGATAGCGCTCGCCGGGCTCCTCCATCTCATGGCCCCAGCGAACGTAGACCGGCCCGCGGAAGTCGGCGGCGCGCGTGCAAATATCGGTAATCTCGCGATCGAAGCGGCCCTTACCGATATCGGCAAACAGCCGGTTGCCGCCGGCGCGCCAGTCGGCGGCATGGGTATAGGGCTCGACCGAAAGCATCAGCGCCCGCCCCTGTCGCGCGGCATTTGCGAACTTCCGTTTCAGCTGCGCCCGATCCGGCTTCTGCCAGTAGACGAAGACATGCTCGAGTGTCAGCGCGTCGCTGGATGCGACCGCATCATGCGGATCGTAAACACCGATTTCGACCGTGCGTGTTTCCCGCTCCCTTGCCTCAGGCGTGATGGCGGCGGTCGTCAGCGACCGGTCGATACCGTCTACGGGATCCTGCGCGCGGCCCGGCGTGACTCCGGCAACCGCCAGAAGCGCCAGCGCGCCAGCACCGAGGACCGATCTTGGGACAGCAATAGGCAACGATTTTCTCCGGCGTGCCACATCTGGCACCGCATAAAACCAGACATGGCTTGCTGCGCGCTGGAAGCCGGTGCGATCGCGAGGCCGTGGGCGTCATGCCCGGATGGCAAAAAGGCCGCCGCCAAGGCTGGCAACCGCCCCGTCTCCATGATCGATTGCGCCTGCCTTCCCGAACGCGACAGACTGTTAGAGCGAGGCTCTGAGGAAACAGTGTGACGTGCGCCCGAAGCCGCTCGGCGAGCAGATATAGGGCGCGCGGCCGAGGTAGGTTGCCGTGCGCCTGCGCGTCGGTGCCGGCTCGACGATGTCTTCATCCGCCTCGGCGATCTTCAGCTGCTTCTCTTCCTTGCGGACCTTGATCGAAGGGCTCGCATAGGCACTCGAATGGCCCGATGCAAACAGCGGCGTTTCGCTGACGACCGTCGACGAGCAGCCGGCGGACAGAAGCAGGAGGCTTAGAACTGATGTCGTCGGTACGAGAAACTTGAAACCCGAAACGGCGGTGCGGCCTACGCCGGCACATGCGGTTTTGATTCGCATAAACGTCCTTTCGAATAGCGGTCCAGCCGCCTGGGGCTTCCTTTGGGCGAAAAGGCGGCGATCTTCAACCCCCTTTTTCATTATTCATTGCTTAAATTAACAATTCCTTTCTTAGAGATTCCGCCATGGTTGTGCCGCCGCTTTCGCCTTGCGCTGGCGAACATCGACGCCTTGCGGACGGCGGACGCAGGCATCGGCGCGGGCTATGAGCGAAACAATTGCGGAAAAGCAAAGGCTTGCCGGGCCCCCTGTATCACGGCATCGGCGAACGGCGATCCGTCTCTGCCGCTTCCGCGCCACCACGCCCGGTGGCAATATCCGGCCAATGCTACGGCTGATGTCCCCGGACAAAAAATCGACCCCAGCCACCGGTTCTCCGCTGGAATCCGGACGGCGGCGGCTGGCGGGGACGACGGGCCGCTGCCATTCGCTATTTTTAGCTATCGCGCATTTACGGATCCTTGACCTCTGACGGCCACCTTGGAGCGAGGCGCAACATGTTTGAGCGTATGCGCCCACTCCAAAACTGCCCGCCTCCCGCGGGCATTTTTTTGCGCGCACGGTAGCCCTGCGAGCACCAGCCGCCCGGTATTCCCAGAGACGACACCTTCCCCCGCGCGCCGCTTCAACCCGCCCCATCCTCGACGCCCATTGCACGGGCTGAGGCCTTCCAACGTCTGGCCTCGCCTTGCCGATGGGACATGCGAACTGCGCGCCGGCCAGCCGCGATCGGCTGCTCGCCAGCGCGTTTACCACACTGCGAAAGTCCCATTGCGCGAATTTAAGGAGTTGTTAATAATAGAAAGCGGAGAGCGAGGGGCAATCCAAATTGGATCAAGATACAGGTGCCGACATCGTCGGAGCCGCCGGCATCGCTGGCGCGCGCATAACCATCATTGTTTCTGCACTCGGCGCCGGCGGCACCGAGCACGTCGTCAGTCTCGTTGCCAGCCACTGGGCCCGCCTCGGCTGCACCGTCACGGTGATTACACTCGAAGCGCCGACCTCCGAACCCTATTACAGGCTCGATCCGCGCGTCACCATCGAGCGGCTCGACGTGCCGGTTCAGAAGGCTGGCAAGCTGCGAGCCGCCTGGCTGGTGGCAAGGCGGCTCTACCGACTGCGCTCCACGATCAGCCGCACCCGTCCCGACTTCGTCCTGAGCTTCCTGACGCGCACGAACGTGTTGACGCTGCTCGCAACACGAGGCCTCAGGCTTCCGGTGATCGTGTCCGAGCGCAACAACCCGGCGGTGCAGCCCTTCGGCCCCTTCTGGAAATGGCTGCAGCTTCGTCTCTACCCGCGCGCCTTTGCGCTGGTGACGATGACCAAGGGCGCGCTGGACTATTTCCCGCCGAATGTTCGCCGCTCCAGCCGGGTGATCGCCAATGCGATCAATCTGCCCGACGGCTGGCAAAAGAAGCGCGGCAACAATGTGCTCACCGCCGTCGGGCGCCTGACTGAGCAAAAAGGCTTCGATCTGCTGCTCGAAGCCTTCGCCAAGGTGGCCAGTGACCACCCCGAATGGAAGCTCGTCATCTGGGGCGAAGGCGAGGCGAGAAAAGCGTTGGAAGCCCAGCGCAACGCGCTCGGATTGGCCGACCGGGTGGAAATGCCCGGCGTCACCGCGAAACCCGGCCTCTGGGTCGAAACCGCCGACCTCTTCGTCCTGTCATCCCGCTACGAAGGCTGGGGCATCGCCCTGCTTGAAGCGATGGCCGCAGGCCTCCCCGTCGTCTCCTTCGCCTGCGAATGGGGCCCGACCGACATGATTGCCAACGGCGACGACGGCATCCTCGTCGAAAACGGCGACATCAACGCCCTGGCCGAAGCCCTCTCCAACCTGATGGGCGACGAGACCCTGCGCGCCCGTCTCGCGGCCAACGCCGAAGCCAATGTCAGACGCTACGACGCCGAACATATCCTCTCCCAATGGGACGCCGTGGCGCTTTCGGCACTGGAAAACTCGAGCACCCCGAGGGCCACGATGAAGCCCCGGGCCATCCCCGCTTCCGGCTAAGGATCTGGCCGCGTTGGCGGAGACAACCGCGAACGCAGCCTCGGAAAGGGTATGTCCTGACAAAGCGGTCGTGACAGGCGAGCGCTTTGTAGACCAATGTTGGTCAGCGTGCCGCCGCAGTTGAAGACCCGGTAGATGCCGGCGCCGAAGCTGCCGCCGGAGGGGACGGAAACGTTGAGCGTGCCGTCGAGCACCAGGTTGCCACCGACATCGACAAGATCGTTGAGCGCGCCACCGGCGACATTGGCCTGGCCGAATTCGAAATCGAGGAAGGAAGCGGCAGCGAGCGACAGATTGCCATTGATCGTCAACGTTCCCGGGCTGTTGCGGGGCGCAAGCGTGCTGCGGTCGATCACGACGACGCTGCCGCCGATCGTGCCGCTGCCGCCGGGCAAGGCACCAGAACCAACCGTCGTCAGTCCGGTTGCAATCGACTGGTTGCCGTTGACCAGCAGCTTGCCGGCATCGACGTTCGTGGCACCCGAATAGCTGTTGCGCCGGAGAGGATCCGTCGCTCACGATCCTTGCATGAGGTGACGTGCAATCTGCACCAGCGCTGCATCGCTGCCGTCTGACCCCTTTGTTCGTTTTCCCGCCTCCAGCCAGCAGACGTTCATGACCGCCAGAATGTCGTCGTCCGATTGGACCACGCCTGCCGCGTCAAAGTCTCTTCGAATGATCGCAAGAATGTCGCTGCGTTCGACGTCCAGCGCCGCCATCGCAAGACCATCCGAGTAGGTCTTGGCATTTTCGCCGGCAAGGGCCAGTTTCTCCGCCGCCCAAAAGCCAACCAGCTTGTTGCGACGTACGATTCGCACCATTTCCGCGCCCGGACCAGCCATCGAAATTCTCCATTGCTGCCTGGCCGGCCATCCTAGCAGAAACCACGAGGAAGAGGGTTGGATTATCCAACGTTGGCGGAACATGCCGTGCGCAATTTCGCGTCGTAACAAAATCGCTGGAAGTGTCCCAAACCTGCGCGCACATCAAATCTGGGCAAAAATCAGCCAGAAAACCTAGAAAATTCAATGTTCGCAAGTGACTGGTGGGCCCGGAGGGACTCGAACCCCCAACCAAGCGGTTATGAGCCGCCGGCTCTAACCATTGAGCTACAGGCCCACTCTGGATCCGCTCCTGTCCTTAAACCGTAACGGTCCAGGGATAAGACACGGGGCAGCAACTTTAAGTGCTACGGCGGCCTTTGCGCTTCTGAACGAGGCGTGGCACCGTCGTGATCCAGGCCCGCGAACCAATGGCAGTTTGCGGGTGGCCAAGGCTCTAGCGGAAAACCTTTTTGCGGACAAGCCATTGCCGCAATGCTCACACAATCGATAGCCAAGAAGACGCTTGGGACGGAACAACCGGAGAGACATTGAAGATGATTTCCACACGCACTGCCCGCACGCTTTCGATCGCCGCCTTCGCTGCAGCTTTTGCTGGCGTTGCCGCCGCTCAGGCGCAGGAGACGGACAAGGACAAGGCCACCATCGTCGTTGCCGGCGAAGGCCGCGCGACGACCGCGCCGGACATGGCAGTCCTGCAGCTGAGCGTCGTCAAGGATGGCAAGACCGCGCGTGAAGCGCTGGACGCCAACAACAAGACCATGGCCGAAGTGCTGAAGGCGCTGAAGGACGGCGGCATTGCCGATCGCGACCTGCAGACGAGCGGCTTCATGCTCAACCCGCAATACAGCTACCCGACCAACACCGACGGCAGCAACCGCGCGCCGGAGCTGATCGGCTACCAGGTGACGAACGGCGTCAGCGTCCGCGTTCGCGATCTCGCCAAGCTCGGCGAAGTGATCGACAAGTCGGTTTCGCTCGGCGTCAACCAGGGTGGCGGCGTACAGTTCACCAACGACAAGCCGGAAGCCGTGATCACCGAAGCGCGCAAGGCAGCCGTTGCCGATGCCGTTGAGAAGGCCAAGGTGCTGGCCGAAGCGGCCGGCGTCTCGGTCGGCAAGATCGTCAACATCTCCGAGCAGGGCTTCCGCCCCGAGCCGGTGCCGATGATGCGCGCCGGCATGGCCAAGGAATATGCCGCCGACGCCGTTCCGGTCGCAACCGGCGAAAACAGCTACAACGTGACGGTCAACGTGACCTTCGAAATCAAGCAGTAAGGCTTGTCAGCAACGCCCGCGGCCAAGCGCGGGCGTTCAACGATCGAACGCCCCTGGTGCCAAAGGATCGGTGCCGGGGGCTTTTCTTTTGGGCGCTGGTGCTCGCGATGCACTCGACTAAGACCGGGCCCGGCGCTGAATGCCGTCCGACCTCCAGGCTTAAATTTGCCGGCACCTGCTTTGACATCGCTTCCCGCGCGCGATTTGCTGCCGCCCCTCGCCCTGCGGCATCGCCCGCGACCGCTCCGCGATCTCCGCCTGGCGTCGCCCTCGCCTCCACGTCCTCGTCATCTTCGCCGCTAAAGCGGACCTCCAGCCACATCGCATGGATCGTTGGTCCCGAGTGTTCGGTCGAGGAGATCCTTGGCAGGTATTCCGGGCGATGGCTGACACATGGGCTGGATCTGGTCTGAAGAAGATCAGCCGATGCCTAGGCCGCAGATGTCCGCGATGGAACTGCGCCGCGCGTTCATTCGTCTGGCAATGCTAGAGGGCAAACCGGCCGGAGCTTTGCCGTCGGTTCGGCAACTACGGTGCCTGACACGACGATCGCCCGAGCGGACGATTCGCACGTGTGGACCGCGCTGTCGGCCTGATCCACTTCGCTTCGTTCACGCGTCCCGACCAGGACTGCGCGCAACCGGCCCCTTGGTCGCTGCGGCGTCAAACAAAAAGCCCCCCATGCCTTGGCATGAGGGGCCATTCTTCCGCCGGCCGGGGGAGACGAGGCGGGAAGATTGCTTAGGTGTTACCAGCGGCCGATCGTCGGGCAGCCGCGGGCGTTCGCAAACACGATCGTCTGGCGTTGGCCGTGGCGACGGCCTTCGACGACGACGCGGCGCGAAGAGACGTCGGCGACATAGGCGCGGCGGAGTCCACGATCGCGGGCCTTGTCGACGGCCATCCAGGGCGCGCAACGGCCGCGGCGGTCACGGTCCCAGTGGCGGTCACGGCCGCGACCCCAGTCGCGCTCGTCACCGTAGCCGCCGTCGTAGTCGCGATACTGGACGTCGACGCCACCGCGCGGGCCGAAACCGAATTCGATCGATTCCGCCGAAGCGGTGGAGGCGGCACCCAGCAGGCCGGTAAGTCCGATGACGGCGGCGGCAGCGGCGTTAAAAAGGCGGTTCTTCATAAGATCTCTCCAAGCTTGAAGGGTTCGAGGGGCAATCACCGTCCCAAGCGATTGATCAGAGAATAGGGTCGCCAAGCTGAACGACAGCGGAACCCGATGTTCATGGGACGTTCAGATTGCCAGAACGTGATGACCACACGCGCGTGGAGGAGACTTTCGTGCAAGTCACAGTCGATAAGGCATTGCTTATAAACAAGTATTTCGAAGGGCTTTGACCGCGGCCAAGGCGCCGGGACGCGCCTTCGCCTGCGCTTGGACAAGCGGCGAATCAGCCGCCGTCATCGGCGTGCCAGAAGTGATTCGCGCCGGTATTTTCCCGATCAAGACATGATCAGTCATCCGGCGGTCAGTAAGAAAACTTGAAAATGAAGGGGCGCGGCCGTCAGGAGCGGTCGGCTACGCGTCCCTCAGGCGGCAAGCGCCCGCTCAAAGACGCGAATATTGCGATAATGGCTGAGGCGGGTGATGGCGCCGTCCTCGATCTCGAAGACGAGCACGCTGGGGATAGAGTAGCTCTGGCCAGTCGCAGGGGGAAAGCCTTCCATGGTCTCGCGGTAGGTGCCCCGTACCGTCAAATCGGCGGCCACGCGCTGGCCGAAGGCATCGCGCATCAGCACCACGTCTCCGAACTGCTCGTCGAATCGGCGCAGATAGTTCATCAGCCAGGCGCGCAAGGGGCCGACGCCGACGGTGCGTTGACCGGTCAGCGAATCGAGTTCTATGTCCTCATGCACGAGCCGCGCCAGCGCCTCGAAATCCCGCTGGTTCAGCGCCTCGATAAAGCCGCTGGCAATCGTCTGTGCATCGGTCATTCCGGTTCCTCCCTAGCCTCGAAGGCCGGTTCCCAAGCCCTTGCTCTCGCCCCTTTATCTAGAACCCTTGCGCCGCCGTTCAATCGTCGGCGCCGGCCAATCAGGCGGAAAGATGCAGGACGATCTCGCGGCGATGCGGGCGGTCGCGATGCTCGAAGAGGTAGAGCCCCTGCCAGGTGCCGGTGAGCATCCGGCCACCACTGACGGGAATGCCGAGCGATACCGGCGTCAACGCCGCCTTGATATGTGCCGGCATATCGTCGGGGCCTTCCTGGGTGTGCACGATCCAGCGCATGGAGGGATCCGAGGAAGGCGGCACGAGGCGGCGGAAAAAGGCGTCCAGATCGCGCTTCACGTCCGGGTCGGCGTTTTCCTGGATGAGAAGCGAACAGGAGGTGTGCCGCACGAAGACCGTGAGCAGCCCCTCGCCGTCGGCGTTGGCGCGTACGAAGGCCGCCGCCTCGTCGGTAAATTCATAGAGCCCCTGGCCATGGGTGGCGATGGTGATGCGCGTTTGCGGCATGAAGGCCTCCGGCAGGCGGTCGCATCCGCCCGAGAGGCGGTGCGACCCGTTGATATGCCCAATGCTTCTATCCCCGGACCGTTCCCGGTCCAAGGCGATCTGCCGCAATCCGTCGCGGTGGCGTGCCTACATCTCCAGGAAGGTCTCGAAGCCGCCATAGATCATGCGCTTGCCGTCGAACACCTGCTTCCAGGCATCGCCCTGCAGCCGCGGATCGGCCATGACCTTGGCAACGATCGCGTCGCGCTCGGCGCGGGATTTGTAGGTGATCCAGGAGAACACCACCGTCTCATCGTCCTTGGCCTGCACCGAGCGGGGAAAGGACGTCACTTCGCCATAGGGCGCGTCATCCGCCAGGCATTCGTTGTAGGCGAGCGCGCCGTGCTCCATCCACACCGCACCCGCCGCCTTCGCCATCGCCTTGTAGGCCTCGATATTCGCCTTCGGCACGGCAACGATAAAGCCATCCACATAGGTCATCGATATAGTCTCCTCTGTTCGTTCTACGAGCATAGGACGCAGGACGGCCAAGAGTTCCGACATCGGGACGGAATTTTCTTTCAAGTGCGGCGCGGCTTTTGTCGGAACCGCGCTTCCCCGTTCGTCCTTGGCCGGTAGCATCCAAATCGGGAGACACCCATGCAGAAGATCACGCCGTTTCTCTGGTTCGACGATCAGCTGGAGGACGCCATCGCTTTCTACACCGCCATTTTCCGCAACACCCGCATCACCGACGTGAAGCGGGGCCCCGACGGCAGGGCCTTTACCGCATCCTTCGAGCTCGAGGGGCAGCACTTCATGGGGCTCAACGGCGGGCCGCATTTCAAGTTCAGCGAGGCCGTGTCGTTCTTCCTGCGCTGCACCGACCAGGCGGAAGTCGACTACTTCTGGGAAAGGCTCTTGGACGGCGGCACGCCGCAGCATTGCGGCTGGCTGAAGGACAGGTTCGGTCTTTCCTGGCAGATCATCCCGGACGCCCTGATGCGTCACCTCGGCGATCCTGATCCGGCGCGTGCGGCCCGCGCCCAGCAGGCGATGATGGGCATGGTGAAGATCGATGTCGCGGAACTTGATCGCGCAGCCGCTGGTTAAGCGGAAGAACGGTCCCCTGGCGCCGGCTCAACCGGGCTGCGGCGTTAGCTGCCGCAGCCTCTGAGCTGCTTGCTGTAGACCTGGGCCATGCCGGCCGCCCGCTTGGCGCCGTTCTTGGCCGTATCGCTCCAGTTGCCTCGGGAATAGCCGCCGTGGCCATGGTAATAGGCGATGTAGAGCCTGTAAGCGTCGTTGAGGGCGATGCCGTTCCGCTGGGCACTTTCGCGATGGTACCAGGCGATGAAGCGAATCGCGTCGCCGAAGTCCGAACGCCGCGCTGCCCAGCGGCCGGTCTCGCTCTGATAGCGCGCCCAGGTGCCGTCGAGCGCCTGGGAATAGCCGTATGCTGTCGAAGCGCGCGTCCAGGGGATGAAGCCGAAAAGCTTGGTGCGTGGCGGACGGGCATTATGGCGGAAGCCGGATTCGGTGTAGATCGTCGCCATCAGGATCGGCACGGGCACGCCGTATTCACGCTGGGCGCTATAGGCTTCCCGGCGCCAATTGTTGAAAAGGCCATCTTGCTGCTCGAAAACCGCGCAGGCATTCCGGGTGTCTCTCGGCACCGTTCCGCAGCCGGCCAGCAACAGGAGGACGACGACAAATACGCAACGCATCGCAGAACCTCTTGCTTCCCCGCAGCACGGCGATTGCGCGCAAGGCAATGCCGCGGGAAAAATGCTCGAACACCACGGGCCGCCCGTCGGGGCCGCGGCGCTCCAGAGATTGATAAAACGTAAACCTTAAGGATCTCTTTTGATTCAAAGGAGAACCATCGAAGGCCCGGCCATTGAACTTTCGCCACCGGAGGTTTTACGATCCACGGGAGACATGCCGCGCCAGCCATTGGGCGCAAAGGAGCGTATCGATGAAAATATCCGCCTTGATGGTGCTCGCCTTCACCGGCTTGTTCGCCGCGACTGGCCTCGCGCGCGCCGACGAATGCGCCGATGCGAGCGACCAGGCGACGATGAATGCCTGCGCCGACAAGGCGCTGAAGGCCTCCGACGCCGAACTGAACGCCCTTTACAAGCAAATCCAGGGACGCCTGAAGGACGATGCCGACAAGACGAAGCTGCTGGTTGCCGCGCAAAGGGCCTGGATCGCCTATCGCGATGCCGAATGCGATTTCGCAAGCTCGGGCGTTGCCGGCGGCTCCGCCCAGCCGATGATCACGCTTGAATGCCGCGACGATCGCACACAGAAGCGCGTCGCCGACTTCAAGACCTATCTGAGCTGTGAGGAGGGCGATCTCAGTTGCGTCCTGCCGCCGGCAAACTGATCCGGAAAAGAGCGACGGTCACGGCGCTCGTAGCGGCGCTTCTCTGCCACGCCGGCAGCCACGCCGGGGCGGCAGATATCGACGCGCTTTATCGCAGTGACGCGATCGTCACCGGCACGGGTGAGGCCAATCGTGCGATCGGTTTTCGCGAATGCCTGCGTGAAGTGCTCGTCAAACTATCCGGCGATCCGACGATCACGGAGGCGCCCCGGTTTGCTGCAGCGGAGGCCAAGGCCGGCAGCTTCGTCTCGACCTTCTCCTATCGCGATCGCCTCGAAGGCATCCCGATCCATGACGAACAGGGCACGCACGACCGCCCGCATGACCTCACCTGCCGGTACCAGCCAGCAACGCTGGATCCGCTTCTCGCAGAACTCGGCCGCAAGCCATGGCTCTCCCCTCGCCCGGCGATCGCCGTATGGCTGGCGGTCAAGGACCAGAAGCGCCGCTTCGTGCTGACACGCGACAGCAGTGAAAGTCCCTATATGGCGGATTCGCTTGAGGCAGCTGCAAAGCCGCTGGCGCTTTCGACCGTGCTGCCGGATGCAGCGACCGTAACCGCCCGGAAACCCGCGCTCGACACCCTGCCGCAAGCGGATCCGGCGCAGCTCTTTTCACCCGTGACACAAACCGACGGCGACGTGCGGCTCATCGGCACGCTCGTCTGGTCCGACGCCGCCCGTGGCTGGATCGCCCAATGGCAGATGGACGCGGGCGGCAAGCGTTACCGCTGGCAGTTGAGCGGCATCAGCTTTGACGACGCCTTTCGCAACGCCATGCGCGGCGCGGCCCGCATCCTCTCGGGAAACGGTGCGCCGTGAACGAGGCATCTGGCGTTGTGGCCGCGATTATCCTCACGGCCGCAACACCGGCTGTTCATCCAAGCGAGGCAATCAGTTCGCGATAGGCAGCCTCAGGGAAGGCTTTCAGCGTCGTCGAGCGCACATTGCCGGCCATGCCAAGCGTGAGCGCGAAGCGTGCGGCCACCGCATCGTCAGGCGCTTCGACGATGGCCACCATGTCGTAGTCACCCATGGTCAGGAAGAAATGCTTGAAGGAGCCGCCCATCTCGCCGAGCACATTCCGTGCGAGGTCGAGCCTCTTCGGGGAATCACGCACATTCTTGACGCCCTGCTCGGTCCAGTTGAGGAGCATGACATACGTCGTCATCTGACACCTCCACGGGGGCACGCTTCACGCCCGCGGTGCGATTGCTCCCGCGTACAAGACGGGGTGCCCCAGATTACTGCGAAGGGGCGACTATACTCCCCGGCGAAAGCGCCCACAATAAATCGCATGGGTGAGGCGGAAACGAAAAAGCCGGGCACGTGGCCCGGCTTTCGATCTTTCCATGTACCCGACTTTAGCTGTCGAGGAAGCTTCTGAGCTTCCTGGAGCGGCTCGGATGCTTGAGCTTGCGGAGCGCCTTCGCCTCGATCTGACGGATACGTTCGCGGGTAACCGAGAACTGCTGGCCGACCTCTTCAAGCGTGTGGTCGGTGTTCATGCCGATGCCGAAGCGCATGCGCAGAACGCGCTCTTCGCGCGGCGTCAGCGAAGCGAGAACGCGGGTGGTTGTCTCGCGCAGGTTCGCCTGGATGGCGGCGTCGATCGGCAGCAGCGCGTTCTTGTCCTCGATGAAATCGCCGAGGTGCGAATCCTCTTCGTCACCGACAGGCGTTTCGAGCGAGATCGGCTCCTTGGCGATCTTCAGGACCTTGCGGACCTTTTCGAGCGGCATGGCGAGCTTTTCGGCCAGTTCTTCCGGCGTCGGCTCGCGGCCGATCTCGTGCAGCATCTG
Organism: Ensifer sp. Root954; assembly: GCF_001429005.1. Taxonomy (NCBI): domain Bacteria; kingdom Pseudomonadati; phylum Pseudomonadota; class Alphaproteobacteria; order Hyphomicrobiales; family Rhizobiaceae; genus Ensifer; species Ensifer sp. Root954. Next base: position 3,863 of record NZ_LMJM01000025.1, on the reverse strand, counting down.
GCGCGAGGTGCGGACGATCTTGTTGATCGTCTCGATCATGTGCACCGGGATGCGGATCGTGCGGGCCTGGTCGGCGATCGACCGGGTGATCGCCTGACGGATCCACCAGGTGGCATAGGTCGAGAACTTGTAACCGCGGCGGTATTCGAACTTGTCGACCGCCTTCATCAGGCCGATGTTGCCTTCCTGGATGAGATCGAGGAACTGCAGGCCGCGGTTGGTGTACTTCTTGGCGATGGAAATGACGAGGCGCAGGTTCGCTTCGACCATTTCCTTCTTGGCGATACGCGCTTCGCGCTCGCCCTTCTGCACCATCGAAACGATGCGGCGGAACTCGGCGATCGAGATGCCGGTTTCCGTGGCCAGATTCTGGATCTCCTGGCGGATGTCGCGGATCGTCTGGTTTTCGCTCTTGGCGAATTCCTTCCAGCCCTTGCCGGCCAGGTTGCTGATCGACTTCATCCAGTTCGGATCAAGTTCGGCGCCCGAATACTGCTCCAGGAACGAGTCGCGCTTGACGCCGTAGGATTCTGCGAGACGCAGCAGGCGGCCTTCGTTCTGCATCAGGCGCTTGGAGATGTCGTAGAGCTGCTCGACCAGGCTGTCGACGCGGTTCTGGTTGAGCGACAGCGACTTGACCGCCTTGATCAGCTCGTCCTTGAGTTCCTTGTAGCGGCGCTCCTGGGCGGGCGACAGCGTGCCGGTGGCAGCAAGGCGGGCTTCCACCTGCTGGTCCTGCAGCTTGCGCAGCTTCTTGTAGGTCTCCGCGATGATGTCGAGGGTTTCCATGACCTGCGGGCGCAGTTCCGCTTCCATGGCGGCGAGCGAGAGGTTCGACTCGTCGTCGTCTTCCTCTTCCTCCTCGGCCGGCATGACGTCGCCGCCGACATTGGTGATGTCGTCGTCATTGGCAGGCGAGCGAACCTTGCGGGTCTTTTCCTTTTCCTCGGCAGCCTTGCGGTCGGCCTCGATCTTTTCCGGGCTCTGGAACTGCGGAGCAGCCTTGGCCTCGGGACCGGAATAGGTGGTCTCGAGATCGATGATCTCGCGCAGAAGCGTCTGGCCTTCGTTCAGTTCGTCGCGCCAGATAATCAGCGCCTGGAAGGTCAGCGGGCTCTCACAGAGACCGGCGATCATTGTCTCGCGGCCAGCCTCGATGCGCTTGGCAATCGCGATTTCGCCTTCGCGCGACAGAAGCTCGACCGAACCCATTTCGCGCAGGTACATGCGAACCGGGTCGTCGGTGCGATCGGTCGGTTCCTTCTTCTTGCTGGTCGCAAGCGAAGTACCGCTGGAAGGGGCCAGTTCGCCGCCTTCGCTTTCGTTATCGTCGTCGCTGGCCTCATCGTCGCCGCCGCCGGCAGCTTCTTCGGCTTCCTCGTCCTCGATCACGTTGATGCCCATGTCGGACAGCATTGCCATCGTGTCTTCGATCTGTTCGGAGGTGACTTCCTCGGACGGAAGGACCGAGTTCAACTCGTCCATCGTCACGTAGCCGCGCTTCTTGGCGGCCTTGATCATCTTCTTGACAGCGTCATCGGAAAGATCGAGAAGCGGGCCGTCCGGAGCGCCTTCGCGTTCTACGTCAGCTTCTTCGTTTTCTTTGACTTTGGTTGCCATTTAGTTCGTCGCTTTCCTTGTCGCAACCGGCGTGAGCCCGGTGCCAATGCCGCTCGAAGGTCCGGGTGCGCCGCGCACCCGCCACCGAATCATTTCCCCTGACGTAACGGGATGATGTTTAATTCCTGTTTAACCACGAGTGTACTCGTGGCAAAGCGGACAAGCTCCGACAGTCCTGCCACTGAAACGTCTCTGGCATGATTCCCTAACCGCCGTGTCATCTCGCCATTTCTTATTCGGAAATGGTGATTCCCAGAATTTTCGATCCCGTCAAGCATTTCCGCTGAAAAACCGGATGATTCGGTAAAAATCACCGTTCCTGTCGCTTTTTGGGGTTTATCAGCTTCCGCTGAAGATGTAGGCGCTGCCCGCCAAAAGACAAGGGTAGCAACAATTTAATCGGCAAGGTCTCGTTGTGCCATATGCGCACGCGCAACCAGGACTGCATTTTTCGGTCCGGTCCTAAACCGACCGGCCGTCGTATTTGACGACTTTCACCGCCTCGATATCGAACTCCGGCAGGCAGCGCAGGTTGATCGCCGCCATCTTCCCACGCGGCCCGTCGCCCTCACCGAATGGCGCGATTCCGCAGGTGTCGCAGAACCGGTGCTGGATCACATGCTTGTTGAAGACATAGGTCGAGAGGTCCGCTTCCGGCGTCGTCAGCGTCAGCTTGTCGCGGGCAACGAAGGCGAGCAGTCCGCCGCGACGGCGGCAGAGCGAGCAATTGCAGTCGATCGCTTCGCCAAATTCCCCTTCCACCTCGAAGGCGATCTTGCCGCAATGACAGCTTCCCTCATAACGCATGCATGCATCTCCTCTACTTCCCGGTGCGACGACGTCGCCACTGCCATCAAGATAGAGCCTCCCTGCCTTCAAGCAAGCGCAGGCGGCAGCCAGGCATGTGCACGCAAAACGATTCCCGAGGGAGCCCATTGTCGAGAAAAAATCGCAAGATTATTCCGGCTTTTTGCTTGCGCTTGACCTGATCGCGCAGGACCTTCGCACCGAAACGGAGGCTCGAATGCTCATCAAGGAAACCGACGCCATGCGGGTGTTATCGATCGGTCGGCGGCTCACCATTCCAGACGTCAAGACGGAGAGCGCCATGCTGGCGCCTCTCATCGAGGCGGAGATGGAACGTGCAGGAATGATGCCCGCAGGTCCCTGGATCTTCATCGCGAACGATCTACCGAAAAACGCCAAGACGCCGTTCGACTGGCGCATCTGCCGCCCGGTCACGGGCGGCAAGGATTATCGCGGCGCGCTCGATCTGATCGAACTGGAGCCGATCATGGTGGCGTCCACGCTGCACCAGGGTCCGATGCGCAGCCTTTTCACCCAGGGCTACGCGCCGCTGGTCGCAAAGATCGAGATGTCCAGGCACAATTTCTCCGGCGAGAGCCGCGAGATTTACCACCGCTGGGCGGGCCAGGGCGCCCGCTATCACGAGATCGAGATCCAGTTCGGCCTCGCCAACTGAACCGCCGACCCTCACGGGGTACGCCGGCCCTTGCGGCCC
>NZ_LMJM01000025.1:0-685 GCF_001429005.1 Ensifer sp. Root954 | reverse complement strand
CTGAAAGCCGTCGCGGAACTCGTCGATCTTGATGCGGTGGGTGATGACGGGGGCAAGGTCGAGCCCGCCCTGCACGAAGGCGATCATCTTGTACCAGGTCTCGAACATCTCGCGGCCATAGATGCCCTTGAGGTTGAGCATCTTGAAGGTCACCTTGTTCCAGTCGATCTCGAAGCCGGCCGGTGCGATGCCGAGGATGGCGATCTTGCCGCCATTGTTCATCTTGTCGATCATGTCGCGGAAGGCAGGGGCCGCGCCCGACATTTCCAGCCCGACGTCAAAACCTTCGGTCATGCCGATCGCCTTCATCACGTCGGCAAGGTTTTCCTTGGACGCATCGACGACATGGTCGATGCCGACGCTCTTGGCGAGCGCCAGCCGCGTCGGGTTGATGTCGGTGATCACCACCTTGCGCGCGCCGGAACGCTTGGCGACCAGCGCCCCCATGATGCCGATCGGCCCGGCGCCGGTCACAAGAACGTCCTCGCCGACGAGATCGAAGGAGAGTGCTGTGTGCACGGCATTGCCGAACGGATCGAAGATCGCCGCGATCTCGTCGGGCACATCCTCCGGGATCGGCACGACGTTATACTCCGGCAGGCAGACGAACTCGCCGAACGAACCCGGCCGGTTGACGCCGACGCCGAGCGTGTTGCGGCACAGATGCCCGCGGCCGGCCCGGCAG
>NZ_LMJM01000024.1:199119-274752 GCF_001429005.1 Ensifer sp. Root954 | reverse complement strand
GAAGACGCTGGTGCCGCATGCGGAGCTCAAGGTCTATGCCGGCGCCCCGCACGGCATCACCGACACCCACAAGGACCAGCTCAACGCCGACCTGCTCGCCTTCGCCAAGGCCTGACATGTCCGAAGCCCGAGAAGAGGCGCCCGCAACGGCGCCTCTTTTTTGCTTTTCGTGATAGGTGTTTCGCTTGTCGAGATAGCTGTCGCGCCGCGCCGTTTCGTGCACTATCTCGCAGCGATTCTGATCCGGAGGCAGGCATGAGCTCGAAACCCCGCATTCTCGTCACCCGTCGTTGGCCGGCGGCGGTGGAGCAGGTGCTTGCCGAACGCTTCGACGTCACCTTGAACGAAGGGGACGTGCCTCTGACGGCTGCAGAACTGGCTGAAGCACTCCGGACCTATGACGCCGTTCTTCCGACAGTTTCTGATCGACTTCCGGCCGACCTCTTTGCCGGTGGCGGCCTCCGCGCGAAGATCCTCGGCAACTATGGCGTCGGCTACAATCACATCGACGTCGCGGCCGCCAAGGCTGCCGGCATCGTCGTCACCAATACGCCCGGCGTTCTCACAGATTGCACCGCCGACATCGCCATGACGTTGCTGCTTGCGGTCGCTCGGCGGGCAGGCGAGGGCGAGCGGCAGGTGCGGGCCGGCGAATGGAGTGGATGGCGGCCGACCCACATGATCGGCGGCAAGGTCACCGGCAAGACGCTCGGCATCATCGGCTTCGGCCGCATCGGCAAGGCCATGGCCAAGCGCTGTCATTTCGGCTTCGACATGGATGTCGTCTTCTACAATCGCTCGCGCATCGACCCGGCCGAGGCAAGCCGCTACGGTGCGCGTCAACTCGACACGGTCGAGGACGTATTGAAGGTTGCAGACTTCGTGTCGCTCCATTGCCCCGGCGGCGGCGAAAACCGTCACCTGATCAACGCCGAACGGCTGGCGCTGATGAAAAAGGGTGCCTACCTCGTCAACACGGCGCGGGGTGATGTGATCGACGAGCCGGCGCTGATTGCGGCGCTCGAAAACGGCGTCATCCGCGGCGCCGGGCTCGATGTCTTCGAGGCGGAGCCGAACGTGCCGGAACGTCTGCGCGGGCTCGAAAATGTCGTGCTGCTGCCACATCTCGGCAGTGCCACGGAGGAGACGCGCGTCGCCATGGGCATGAAGGTGGTCGACAATATCACTGCGTTTTTCGACGGTCGCGAATCGCCGGATCGCGTGGCGTAGGCGGTTGCCCGTTTTCTGCGCAGGGCCTGCACGGAAATGCGGCATGCTGACGATTTTCTTTGCAAAACAATAACTTGACTTGTCGTGACGCGATGCGGACGATAGCGCCGAGATAAGGCGGTCGCGCCCATGGGGCGCCGCGTCGAGAATGAAGGATGCCGCTTAGCGGTCTGACATGGACAAGGCAGCACGCATCGCCCCGCAGCGGGCCTGGGGCAAGGGACGGCTGGTCGCCAAGGCGGCGCTCGGCCACAGCCGCATTGCCGAACTTTACCAGGAAGGCTGCGCCAAGATCCGCCTGCCAAAGACCTTCGACACCTCGATGGAGGCAGTGCTCATCAATTCCTCCGGCGGCCTCACCGGCGGCGACCGCATGGTCTGGGAGGTCGCGGCGGGGGCTGGAACCGATGTGACGGTGACGACGCAGGCCTGCGAGAAGATCTATAAGGCGAGCGCCGATACCGTCGAAATGAAAACGCGCATCGAGGTTGCCGCCGGCGCGCGTGTCGACTGGTTGCCACAGGAGACGATCCTCTTCGACCGTGCCTCGCTATCGCGCTCGCTGGAGGTGGAGCTTGCTGCCGACGCGACGTTTCTCGCGGTGGAAGCGGTTCTGCTCGGTCGCAAGGCGATGGGCGAGGCGGTTGAAACCGGGCTCTTCCGCGATCGCTGGCGTATCCGCGTCGAGGGCAAGCTGCTGCATGCGGACAATCTGGCGCTATCAGGAGAGGTCGCGCGCCTCAGTCAGCGCAAGGCGGTGCTCGATGGTGGGGCCGCCTTCGCCACGCTGCTCTATGTCGGTCCCGACTGCGAGCCCCTGCTGCCGCGTCTTCGGTCGCTCGTCGATGGCGCAGCGGGCGTCGGCATCAGCCATTTTCGGGTCCATGGCCGCGACAAGTTGGCTGCCCGCTTCGTGGCGCCGGATGGCTTCGCGCTCAGAAAAATCCTCATCCCGGTTATTTCGCACTTGCGCAAGCAGAAGACTGTGCCGAAAGTCTGGGTTCTCTAGCTCGTTTCACATTTTTATTTGAAACAGTGAAATGATCTAACGCATTGAAACTTTGTAATTCCTGGCGGAAGACCGCTTCGCAGATTTCCAGGGAATTGCTTCACGAACAACCGGTGGCGACGCATGAATCTTACCCCGCGCGAGAAAGACAAACTGCTGATTTCGATGGCGGCCATGGTCGCCCGCAGGCGCCTGGAGCGCGGCGTGAAACTCAACCATCCCGAAGCGATCGCGCTGATCACCGATTTCGTCGTCGAGGGCGCGCGCGACGGGCGCTCGGTTGCCGAACTGATGGAGGCGGGCGCCCAGGTGTTGACGCGCGATCAGGTGATGGAGGGAATCCCCGAGATGATCCACGACATCCAGATCGAGGCGACGTTTCCTGACGGGACCAAGCTCGTCACCGTGCACGAGCCGATCCGCTAAGCGTGAGGTGAGTACGTGGCTTGTTGGCGCAGGGTGCCTGAGGCCTGAACGCGGGATAAAAGCATGCGGCCGGCCGAGGGCGGCTTGAGGAGAAGACCATGATCCCAGGAGAAATCATTGCTGCGGCCGGAGAGATCGAGCTCAATGTCGGTCTCGACACGACGACGATCGAGGTTGCCAACACCGGCGACCGCCCGATCCAGGTCGGCAGCCACTATCACTTCGCTGAAACTAATGCGGGACTTAAGTTCGACCGCAAGGCAGCCTACGGCCGCCGGCTCGACATCCCCGCCGGCACGGCCGTGCGGTTCGAGCCGGGCCAGACGCGCCAGGTGACGCTGATACCGCTTTCCGGCAAGCGCGAGGTCTATGGCTTCCGCCAGCAGGTGATGGGCAAGCTATGAGAGTGCTGCCGGTTCTTGGTTTGCTTCTGGTGCTTGCCACCCCGGCGCTCGCCGAGGATGAGCCAGACGTGGATTGCGCGAATGCGATGGCTCAGCCGGATCTGAATGACTGCGCCTACCGGGAATACGAGTCGGCTGACGCGGAACTGAATGCGGTCTACAGGCAGGCGATGACGGCGGCGCAGAATGTCGACAAGGAGCTGCAAGGCGCCGATATCGGCGCGGTCGAGGCGCTGAAGACGGCGCAGCGCGCCTGGATCGGCTATCGTGACGGACAATGCGAGCTGGCCGGTTTCCAGGCCCGTGGCGGCCAGGCGGAGCCGATGCTGGTTTCAGGCTGCCTTGCCCAGCTCACGCAGAAGCGTACCGCCGAACTCAACGAATTTCTCGAAGCTCAAGGGAACTGACCGTTGCAGGCTCGCCGCGTCATCATGATCGTGGGCAATGGCGAGGTGCCTGACGGCGCCGGCGCAACGATCGATGCCGCCGATCTGGTCGTACGCTTCAACGATTGCCGCTCTGTCGGCTCCGGTGGCCACAGGACCGATATCGTCGCGGTCTGCAATACCGGACGCCCGGGGATTTCCATGCTCGGCGGTGGTCGCTGGAAGACGAATGCCGCCGTGCGCCAGGCGCGGGAGATATGGTGCGTTCGCTCCGGCGCGAAGTTTGCCGCCATGCGCGCCGGGCTTGCGGAAACGCATCCGGACCTCGACGATTTCTGCGACGATTACACTGTCGGTTTCGAGAGCTTCGCCCGTTCGACCAACCGCGGCTTTCGCGTCGTCCCGGTCGATGTGCACGACCAGGTGGAGCAGGATCTCGCCGGCTTTTCGCCGGCCCCTTATGTCGTTCCATCGAGCGGGATGATCGTCATTGCCGATGTGCTCGCGCATCTTGCGACACCCGACGACGAGGTCGTTCTTGCCGGCTTCGGCCATGTCGGCTGGGAATGGCATCCCTTCGCCGCCGAGCGCCGCCATGTCGATGCGCTTGCAGCCAGCGGCCGTCTTCGCCGCCTCCATTCCGTTTCTATTTCGTCCCAAGGAGCCTGAACCATGCCCTACAAGATGTCGCGCGCGGCCTATGCCAACATGTTCGGCCCGACAGTTGGCGACAAGGTGCGGCTCGCTGATACCGAACTTTTCGTCGAGGTGGAGAAGGACTTCACCACCTATGGCGAGGAGGTGAAGTTCGGTGGCGGCAAGGTCATTCGCGACGGCATGGGGCAGAGCCAGGCGACAGGTGCCGAGGGTGCCGTCGACACCGTCATCACCAATGCGCTGATCGTCGATCACTGGGGCATCGTCAAAGCGGATATCGGCCTCAAGGACGGACGCATCGCCGGCATCGGCAAGGCCGGCAACCCGGACACGCAACCGGGCGTCACCGTCATCGTCGGTCCCGGCACGGAGGTCATCGCGGGCGAAGGCAAGATCATCACCGCGGGCGGCATGGACAGCCACATTCATTACATCTGCCCGCAACAGATCGAGGAAGCGCTGGTGAGCGGGCTTACGACCATGCTTGGTGGCGGCGCCGGGCCGGGGCATGGCACGCTCGCCACCACCTGTACCTCCGGTCCCTGGCATCTCGCCCGCATGATCGAGGCGGCCGATGGCTTCCCGATGAACATCGCCTTTGCCGGCAAGGGCAATGCGTCGCGACCGGGCGCGCTGGTGGAAATGGTGCTCGCCGGCGCCACCTCGCTGAAGCTACATGAGGACTGGGGCTCGACGCCGGCGGCGATCGATTGCTGCCTCGGTGTCGCCGACGAATACGACGTGCAGGTGATGATCCATACGGACACCTTGAACGAGAGCGGCTTCGTCGAGGATACGATCGCGGCGATCAAGGGCCGCACCATCCATGCCTTCCACACGGAAGGGGCCGGCGGCGGCCACGCGCCCGACATCATCAAGATCTGCGGCCAGCCGAACGTCATTCCGTCCTCGACCAACCCGACGCGGCCCTACACCAAGAATACGCTTGCCGAGCATCTGGACATGCTGATGGTCTGCCATCACCTGTCGCCGTCGATCCCTGAGGACATCGCCTTTGCCGAGAGCCGCATCCGCAAGGAGACGATCGCCGCCGAGGACATCCTGCATGATATCGGCGCCTTCTCGATCATTTCGTCTGACAGCCAGGCCATGGGCCGCGTCGGCGAAGTGGCGATCCGCACCTGGCAGACTGCCGACAAGATGAAGCGTCAGCGCGGGCCGCTGCCGCAGGAAACCGGCGACAACGACAATTTCCGGGTGAAGCGCTATATCGCCAAATACACGATCAATCCGGCGATCGCCCACGGCCTCAGCCATGAGATCGGCTCCATCGAGGTCGGCAAGCGCGCCGATCTCGTCCTCTGGAACCCAGCCTTCTTCGGTGTGAAGCCCGACTTCGTGCTGCTCGGCGGCTCGATCGCGATGGCGCCGATGGGCGATCCGAATGCCTCCATCCCGACGCCGCAGCCGGTGCACTACCGGCCGATGTTTGCCGCCTACGGCAAGAACCGCACGAGTTCGTCTGTAACCTTCGTGTCGCAGGCCTCGCTCGACGCCGGCCTTGCCGCCAAGCTTGGCGTTGCCAAGCAGCTTGTGGCGGTCCGCAACACCCGTGGCGGCATCGGCAAGGCATCGATGATCCACAACAACCTGCTGCCGCATATCGAGGTCGATCCGGAGACCTATGAGGTGCGCGCCGACGGTGAGCTTCTGACCTGCGAGCCGGCGACGGTCGTGCCGATGGCACAGCGCTATTTCCTGTTCTGAACAAGCAGGGACAGGGAATGAAGCGTGGCCTGAAATGGGCTTTCTTCGGCCTACTGGCGGCGATACTTGCGATCGTTGCCGGAACCTTGCTGCCGCGGCCACTCCTGCCGGTTTCCGCCTCCCCTGCGGGAGCAGGGGGCACGCGCATCCTTCTGCTTTCCGGCCCGATCCACACGGACATCGCCATACCCCTGACGGACGAGATTCGAGCGCGGTTCGGCTTTGTCGAGGCGGCCGGCGTGCCGCTTGCGCATCCGCAGGCTGAATGGCTGATCTTTGGCTGGGGCGGGCGGTCCTTCTATCTGGAAACGCCGACCTGGTCCGAGTTGAAGCCCGGGCCCGTGTTCAAGGCGCTGACCGTCGATCGGTCGGTGATGCATGTGGATATCGCCGGTCGGATCGTCGAGCCGCAGGCTGCCGTCACCGGCTTCGAGCTGGACGAAGCGGGATACGATCGGCTGCTCGGCTTTATTGCCGAAAGCTTCACCCGCGAGGCCGGAGCTGTCGTTTCGATCGAGGGTTTTTCCTACAATGGCAACGACCGCTTCTTCGAGGCCGGAGGCAGCTTCAACGCGCTTTTCGGCTGCAACACATGGACGGCGCGGGCGTTGCGTGAGGCGGGCTTGCGAACGGGCCTGTGGAACCCGGTCCCGCCAAGCCTCGGGCTGTCGCTGCGGCTCCACAATTGAGCAATGATTGGCATGCGGCAGCCATGCGGCCACCGCATGGCTGCCATGCTCGCATGTGAATTGGGGCCTTTCGTGCTGCGTCGCAGCGCAATATCCGATAGGAAGACGGCTGACCTTCCTCGGTTGCCAGCAATCCTCCCAAGACCTGCCGACCGAGAGCTGCGCCAGAGCGGTTTGCGGTTCTCCGCATGTATCCCGCTCTAACTTACAAGAGACGATCACGTTCATGATTTTGGTCGAACCGATCCAAATCATCGTGGTCCAAAGGAGATGACGATGCTTGGCAGAAAAGTACCCGCTGTAACGTTCCGCACCCGCGTTCGCGACGAGGCCGTTGGCGGCTCGAACCCGTTCCGCTGGGAGGACGTGTCCTCCGACGATTACTTCGCAGGCAAGCGCGTCGTGCTGTTCTCGCTGCCGGGCGCGTTTACGCCGACTTGCTCGACCTTCCAGCTGCCCGATTTCGAAAAGCTGACGGCCGATTTCCGCGCTGAGGGCGTTGACGAAATCTACTGCATCTCGGTCAACGACGCTTTCGTCATGAACGCCTGGGGCAAGTCCCAGAGCCTCGAAAACGTCAAGCTGATCCCGGACGGTTCGGGTGAGTTCACCCGCAAGATGGGCATGCTCGTCGCCAAGGACAATCTCGGCTTCGGCATGCGCTCCTGGCGCTACGCTGCCGTCGTCAACAACGGCGTTGTCGAGCAGTGGTTCGAGGAAGAGGGCTATTCCGACAACTGCGATAGCGACCCCTATGGCGTTTCCTCGCCGCAGAACATTCTGGAGACGCTGAAGTCCCAGAAGCTTGCCGCCTGATGGCAGCGACCTATCGTTCCTGATTGGAAAGAGCCCGAAGATCGGATCAGGTCTTCGGGCTTTTTCTTGCGCGGTACAGCCGCCGCAAGCGCCTGAAAAGCCGCACCCGCCGCTGGCGCCAGGGCTTTTTCTTGCTAAAGTAACCGCCAGAAAAGATATCGAGGGTTCAATGGTTTACATTATCGCCTACCTGACCGCACACCCCGGCAAGGGGGATGAGGTAGTGTCGCTCGCAGCACCGCTGATCGAGGCCACCCGGCGCGAGGCCGGCTGCATCACCTATGATCTCTACCGCAAGCCAGCCGAGCCCGACGCGCTGGTTTTTGTCGAAACCTGGAAGGACAAGGCAGCCGTCGACGCGCATTTCGAGGAACCACATCTGAAGGCCTTTCAGGCGGCGATGGCCGACCTGCTCGTCGAGGCGCGCCTCGAGCTCGTGACGCCGGAAAAGGTCGAGGTTCTCTGACGATGCCCTATCGTTCGACAGAGGTTCTCTCGCCGGGGCCGGCCGATATTGCGCCGCTTCATAGCGTGACATTGACGCACGACGCGCGGCATCTGCGCCGCAAGTTGCTGCATCTCGAAAACGACGATGTGGTGATGCTGGATCTCAAGGAAGCGGTTATGCTTGCCGATGGCGACCTCCTGGTGCTCGAAGGCGGCGGCCATATCCGCATCGCTGCCGCGCCCGAGGCGCTCTACGAGATCCGCCCGCGCGACGCGATGCATCTGATCGAGCTTGCCTGGCATCTCGGCAATCGCCACCTGCCGGCACAGTTCGAAGAGAGCCGCATCCTGATTGCCCGCGATCCGGTGATCCGCCAGATGCTCGAAGGTCTGGGCGCGGCGGTGAACGAGGTTTCGCTGCCTTTCCATCCGCTGCGCGGCGCCTACCATGCCGGCAGCCACAATCATGGCCATAATCATCACCACCATGGCTGAGCGGGTCGACACGCAAGCGCTGCTTCGCCTCGTGACATGGATGTCGCCGGCCTTTCCGGTCGGCGCGTTTTCCTATTCCAGCGGGCTTGAGCAGGCGGTTCACGACCGTCTGGTGAGCGACGCCGGCGAGCTTCGCAACTGGCTGGAGGCGGTCATCTCTCTGGGCTACGGCTGGAACGATGCGCTGCTTCTGGCCGAGAGCTATCGCGCCGTGAACGACCATGCCCGGCTGGCTGCGGCGGCAGAGCTTGCCGAAGCCCTGGCGGGAGGCCGCGAGCGCCATATGGAAACGATGCTGCAGGGCCAGGCGTTTCTGGCAGCGGCGCGCTCGTGGCCGCATCCGGTTCTCGATGCGCTGCCTGAGAGTGTCGCCTATCCGGTCGCAGTCGGTGCCGTCGCCGGCGCTCATGAAACGGGCCTCGAGCCGGCGCTTGCCGCCTATCTCAACGCCTCGGTCTCGAACGCCGTCTCGGTGGCGATCCGTTGCGGCGTGACCGGCCAGCGCGATGGCGTCGGCATCATTGCAGCACTCGAACCGGTCATCGCGGCGACAGCCGTCAAGGCCGCCGGCGCCTCGCTCGACGATCTCGGCTCGGCCACGATGACAGCGGATATTTCGTCGCTCAGACACGAGAGCCTGCATTCGCGGCTCTTCCGTTCGTAACTCATAGAACTGTGCAATTTCGGACGGAAACTGTCTCACGCTTCCCTGGAATTGCTTCCACCTTGAAAGGACATCCAGATGGCATCGAAGAACGGTCCCCTTCGCGTCGGCATCGGCGGGCCGGTGGGCTCGGGCAAGACGGCGCTGACCGACAAGCTTTGCAAGGCGATGCGGGAGAAGTACTCCGTCGGCGTCGTCACCAACGATATCTACACCAAGGAAGATGCCGAGGCGTTGGTGCGCATGCAGGCGCTACCGTCCGATCGCATCGTCGGGGTGGAGACCGGTGGCTGCCCGCATACGGCGATCCGCGAGGACGCCACGATCAATCTGCAGGCGATCGCTGATCTCAACCGCCGCATCCCCGATCTCGATGTCGTCTTCATCGAATCCGGAGGTGACAATCTTGCGGCGACCTTTTCGCCTGATCTCGCTGACCTGACGATCTATGTCATCTCGGTCTGCCAGGGCGAGGAAATCCCGCGCAAGGGCGGGCCGGGCATCACCAAATCGGACCTTCTGGTCATCAACAAGAAGGATCTGGCGCCCTATGTCGGGGCCGATCTCGACGTGATGCAGCGGGATGCGACGCGCATGCGGGCGGAAAAGCCCTTCGTCTTTACCGACATGAAGCGCGGCGAAGGCATCAACCGGATCGTCGATTTCCTGACGCTGCATGGCGGCCTCTGACGCCGTCCGTTTTTGTTGCTCCTGGCGCCTGAACCTTCGTCAGCGCGTCAGAAGCGCTCCAGCGCCTGCCGGTCGTGGATCTCGATGACGCGGCCCTTGACGGTGACGCCGGAGCGGCGAAGGGCCGAGAAGGCGCGAGACAGTGCCTCGGGCGCCAGGCCCAACTTGCCGGCCAGCACATTCTTCTGGAAGGGCAGGCGGAAGGAAAAGTTGGTGATGCCATCGGGGCAATTGCCGAGGATATAGCTCGCGACCCGCTGCGGTGCCGTGAGCAGCCGGTCTTCGGCCAGGCAATCCTCCGCCATTTGCGCGTGCCGGCACAAAAGCTGCATCAGTGCGTCGGCGATCTCGGGCGTCTGTTCGGCCAGCTTGCGAAGCCTGCGGCTGTCGATGCGCGCAAGCATCGTCGTCTCGATCGCCTGGGCGTTGGCGGTGGCGCGGTTGCCAAGGAACATGGCGCTTTCGCCGAACAGCTCGCCTTTCGGGAAGACAGCGATATCCGCCTCGCGCCCGTCCTTGCCCAGCCGGTAGAGCCGCACCAGACCGGAGAGGACCAAGAAGACTTGATCCAGTGCCTCGCCCTGGCCAAAGAGGATGTCGTGCTCCTCGTGTGTGGAAACCACGACATCATCGAGAATGGCGCTCGACGCCGCCGCCGGCAGCTTTTCGAAAAAGCAGGAGCCGAGCAGCACCGCCCTGTCGTTCGAGTTCAATCGCAACGTCTTCATCGTACCCGTCCTGAGTAAAATCCAGTGCTAGGGTAGAGGGCTTTGCAGATCTTGGTTTGACCTCGATCAAATAGAAATCATAAAAAGCCCGCGCTTGCAGGGCGCGGGCTTGCTTTAGAATTGTGGCCGCCCCGGGTGGAGGCCCCTTCGGCGGTGACCTACTCGGCAGCGAGCGCTGGGTGGTTGATGACCTTGCCGCCGGACCGTCCCTTGGTCGGGTCCGTTTCCAGCGTCTTCAGCCGGTCTTCCAGGCCTTCGATCGTCTTGCCTTGCTCATGCACCAGATCGGTGAGGGCCTCGCGGTCGAGCGGCAGGTTTTCCTCGTCCTTCTTGCCGACGAAGCGGCCGAAGATGCGGGCGAGCAGTCGCGAGAGGTCGTCCATGATCAGGAAGAACGACGGCACGATCACGAGGCTCAACACCGTCGAGACGATGATGCCGCCGATCACGGCGATCGCCATCGGGGCGCGGAACGAGCCGCCTTCGCCGACGCCGAGCGCGGAGGGCAACATGCCCGCCGACATGGCGATCGAGGTCATGATGATCGGGCGGGCGCGCTTGCGGCCGGCCTCGATCATGGCGACCTGCCGGTCCATGCCGTGATGCATCATCTCGATACCGAAGTCGACGAGCAGGATGGCGTTCTTCGTGACGATACCCATCAGCATCAGGATGCCGATCAGAACCGGCATGGATAGCGCGTTCTGCGTCAGGATCAGCGCGGCCGCCACGCCGCCGATTGCGAGCGGCAGCGAGAACAGGATCGTGAAGGGCTGGATCACGTCCTTGAACAAGAGGATCAGCACCACCAGCACCAGCATCAGGCCGAGCAGCATGGCGTTGCCGAAGCTCTGCTGCATTTCCGCCTGCACCTCGGCGTCGCCGCTTTCGAGGAACTGCACGGACTTCGGCAGATCGGCCTGGCCGGCGATCTGCTTGAAGCGCTCCGAGGCGGTGTTGAGCGCAACACCGACCGGGAGATCCGCGCCGAGCGATACGACGCGGTTGCGATCGTAGCGCTTGATCGAGCTCGGGCCTTCCGAATAGTTGATGTCGGCAACGCTCGACAGCGGCACGGTGGCGCCGGCGGCGGTCGTGATCTTCAGATTGCGGATCGCGGCGATATCCGTGCGGAAGTCGCGGTTGATCTGCACGCGGATCGGGATCAGCCGCCCGTCGAGAGCGATCTTGGTCAGCGCCGCGTCGATATCGCCGATGGTGGCGACACGGATCACCTCGGAGATCTGCGCGGTGGTGATGCCGAGGCGCGACATCTGCTCGTCCCGCGGACGGATCTGCAGTTCCGGACGGGGAAGGGCGCCATCCGGGCTGACATTGGCCAGCAACGAGTCGCTCCTCAACTTGCCTTCCAGCGTCGCCACAGCCTGGTCGAGATCGGCCTCGTTGTTGGAGAGCAGGTTGAAGGAGAGGTCGCGCTCACCGCGGTCGTTGAGCTTGATCACCCGCACATCCGGAATGTCACGGACGCGAGCGAAGATTTCCTTCTCGATCTGCGACTGCGGGATGATGCGGCCGGCAGGCGGCATCTTCGGCAGGTACGCGCCGATCAGCGGCGTGCGGCCGATGACATCATTGACGATCTTGTTGACGAGCGACTGGTCGAGCTTCTTCAGAAGCACCGTCACCGTCGCGCGGCGCAGTTCCAGGTCGCCCTTCGGCGAGGCACCGCCGAGTACGAAGATGTTGTCGACGCCTTCGATATCCTTGATCCGATCGTAGATCTCGGTGGTGGTGCGGTCCGTGTCCTCGAGCATGGCGTCCGGCGGCAGCTCGATCGACAGGCTGACGCGCGAGGCGTCTTCCGGCGGCAGGAAGCTGCCGGGCACGAAGAGGACGAGCGCGAAGACAGACCCGACCGAGAAGACGATGGCCGCAAGCAGCGTCAGGTAGCGGGTGTACCAGTGCTTCGTCGTGGCGACCACGAGGCGCGTATAGTTGCGCATCATGAAGCCGTCCCGGTCATGATGATCACTGCCGGCGTCCGACGGGCGCATCAGATAGGCGGCCATCACAGGCGTGATCAGACGCGCGACGAGCAGCGAGAAGAACACCGCGACGGCGACCGTCAGACCGAACTGGATGAAGTATTGGCCAGGAATGCCCGGCATGAAGGATACGGGCACGAAGACCGCGATGATGGTGAAGGTCGTCGCGATAACGGCAAGGCCGATTTCGTCCGCCGCTTCGATCGAGGCGCGATAGGGCGATTTGCCCATATGGATGTGCCGCTCGATGTTCTCGATCTCGACGATCGCATCGTCGACGAGAATACCGGTTGCGAGCGTCATCGCCAGGAAGCTGACGAGGTTCAGCGAGAAGCCGAGCAGGTCCATGACCCAAAAGGTCGGGATCGCCGACAGCGGCAGGGCCACGGCGGAAATCAGCGTTGCCCGCCAGTTGCGCAGGAAGAGCATGACGACGATGACGGCGAGCAGCGCGCCTTCCATCAGCGTGTGCAGCGCCGCCTCGTAGTTGCCGTAGGTGAAGTAGACGGAATCGTCGACCATCTCGATGGTGACGTCGGGGTTCGCCGCGCGGATCTTTTCGAGCGACTTTGCGACCGTCTCGGCGACGCTGACTTCCGAGGCGCCCTTCGCGCGGAAGACCGCGAAGGTCACGCCGGGGTTGCCGTTGAAGCGCGAGAAGGAACGCGGTTCCTCATAGGTATCGGTGACCGTGCCGAGATCGGACAGGCGCACGAAGCGGCCGCTCGGCACCGAGATCATCGTGTTGGCGAGCTGCTCGACATTGCGGGTATCGCCCAGCGTACGGATCGCCTGCTCGCTGCCGCCGACCTGACCACGGCCGGAGCCGAGGTCCATGTTCATGCGGCGCAGCTGGCCGTTGACGTCGGCGGCGGTGATGCCGAGCGAATTCAGCTTGTCTTCGTTGAGTTCGACCCGGACTTCGCGGTCGGCGCCGCCGTAACGGTCGACGCGGCCGATGCCCTTCTTGCCCTGGATCTCACGCTTGATGACGTCGTCGACGAACCAGGAGAGTTCTTCGAGCGACATGCCCGGCGCGGACACGGAGAAGGTCTGGATCGCCTGGCCCTCGACGTCGACCTTGGAGACGATCGGTTCTTCGATCGAGGTCGGCAGGTCGCTGCGGATACGGTCGATCGCGTCCTTGACGTCCTGCACCGCCTGGGCCGTAGGCACTTCCATGCGGAAAATGACGGCGGTGGTCGAGGTACCGTCGTTGATCGTCGACTGGATATGATCGACGCCGGTGACGCTTGCGACCGCGTCCTCGACTTCCTTGGTGACCTGGGTTTCGAGCTCGGCCGGAGAGGCGCCGCTCTGCGTCACGTTGATCGAGACGATCGGGACGTCGATATTGGGGAAGCGGGTGATCGGCAACGACACGAAGGACTGGTAGCCCAGCACCATCAGGACGACGAAGAAGAGGATCGGAGCGATCGGATTGCGTATGGACCAGGCTGAGAAGTTCATGGTCACGGTTCCTGTCAGTTGGTCGCTGATGCGGCGGACTTGACGGGGTTGATGCGGTCACCGTCGCGGACATAGGCGCCGGCTCTCGCTACCACTTCCTCCCCGGCCTTCAGGCCCTCGAGGACTTCGATAAACTTGCCGTCGGAAATCCCTGTCTTGACCGGCAGGATGCGGATGACGCCGTTTTCGACCTTGCGGACGATGGTGCGGCCGTTCTCATTGGTAACGGCCGTTTGCGGCAGGACCACCGTCTGCTTCTGTTCGGCGGTGATCAGCGCGCTCGCATACATGCCGGCGCGTGCCTTCTCGGTGTCCATCAGGCTAATGAAGACGGTGCCGAGGCGGCTGACGGGATCAACCGTCGGAGCGATCAGGCGGATCTTGCCCTCGACCTTGGTGTTGCCGCCGGCAAGCGTCACGACGGCCGGCTGGCCGACGGCGAGCTTGATGATATCGGCTTCGGCGACATCGGCTTTCATCTCGATGGCACCGTCGCGGATCATGGCGAAGAGCGGGTCGCTGTTACCGGTGGCGATCGCGCCGACTTTGGCGTTCTTGGCGGAGATGACGCCGGCGACCGGCGCCTTGACCTCGGTGCGGGCGAGGCGCAGGTCGATGTCGTCGATTTGCGCTTCGGCGACCTTGATGTCAGCACTGGCCACGGCAACGGCCTGTTCAGCCGAAAGCACACGGGCATGCGTCGCGATCGCGAGCGCTCGGACGCGATCGGCCTCGGCCGTCGAGACGGTGCCGTTCTTGGAGAGTTCGGCTGCACGGTCGCTGACGCGTTTGGCCTCGTCGTTGTTGGCTTTGGTTTCGCTGAGCTGTGCGTTCAACTGGGCAAGCCCGGCTTCGGCCTTGGCAAGCGAGGCTTCGAGTTCGCTCTTTTGCAGGCGAAGCGCGTCGTCGTTGAGGACCACGAGAACACTGCCGGCTTCAACCGTGTCGCCGACATCGACATTGAGCGTGCGGATGGAGAGGCCGTCGACCATCGGGGCGACATAGACCTGCTCGACGGCCTGGATGGTGCCGGTCGCAACCACCCGGTCGCTGATCGACTGGTCGACCGCCGTCGTCACGACGATGGAGGGCAAGCTCGGTGCTGGTTTCGGTTGCGCTGCTTCCTCCGCCCGGGCGAAGGAAAGCGAACCAAGGGTCATCGCAGCGCACACGCTGAGGACAGGCAATAGTTTTTGAGCCATCGGCTTCACAGTCCCGGCAATGGAAACAATATCGAGCGGATCTCCGCTTGATGCAGGATCCACGGGCAATCAGGCTATTTTACCGCACCGCCACAAGGTCCCGGCAAAGCGCTCGGGAACAGGAGATGGCGTATTCCTCACTTCGCGCTCCGCGTGCACGGTATCAGACCGTAGACGCGGGCGGAACTGGGACCGGTTACCGCAGGCAAGGCATTGGAAAAAAGACGTCCTCCATCATGCCTGCCTCCAACAAACATCGTGGCCTATGTAATCTCGGCCTTCGACGCTTACAAGGGTGCACGAAGCGATGGTGCCTCAATATTCCGTTCGTTCTGCGGTTATGGTTGCGATCTTGACACGATCTTGACAATGGCAAGCAAAGGTAGCGCCGTTGTTCGCCGGATTACCACCCCCACGCCCGGTACCCGGCAGCAGCTTGGCGGATGCGAACGACCGCTGAGAAAACGGAAGAGGGCCGCACGATACTGAGCCGTGCGACCCTCTTTTGCGTTGCGGAGACAGGCCTATTTCAGCGCGGCGTCGGTGATCTCATGTGTCCAGGCGCCCTCGGGCTCCTTGGAAATCACGGGATCGGAACCACCCGAAAGCAGCGACTGCACGGTGCGTTTGTAGTCTGCTTCGTCGAGCGAGCCGTTGGAGCCGGCGGTGAGCTTTGCCACTTCGCTCATCATGCGCTTCTGGTGCTTCTCCGTCTGGGCGCCGGTGGAATCGTTTTCAAGAACGATATCGGCGGCCTCATCCGGGTTCTGCTCGGCATATTTCCAGCCCTTCATCGAGGCGCGGACGAACTTGACCATCTTGTCCTTGAAGGCGGGATCCTTGAATTTGTCCTCAAGTACGTACAGGCCGTCTTCGAGCGTCGCCACGCCCTGGTCTTCATACTTGAAGGTCACCAGGTCGTCCGTCTTGATGCCGGCATCGATGACCTGCCAGTACTCGTTATAGGTCATGGTGGAGATGCAGGCGGCCTGCTTCTGGATCAGCGGGTCCACGTTGAAGCCCTGCTTCAGGACGGTCACGCCGTTCGGGCCGCCGTCGGTCGGGATCTTCAGGTGCGCCATCCAGGAGAGGAACGGATACTCGTTGCCGAAGAACCACACGCCAAGCGTCTGACCCTTGAACTTGTCCGGGCTGGTGACGCCGGTTTCCTTCAGGCAGGTCAGCATCATGCCGGATTTCTTGAACGGCTGGGCAATGTTGACGAGCGGCACGCCCTTTTCGCGGGTGGCAAGGGCCGACGGCATCCAGTCGACGATAACGTCGGCGCCGCCGCCGGCGATCACCTGGGCCGGGGCGATGTCCGGACCGCCGGGCTTGATGTCGACGTCGAGGCCTTCTTCTTCGTAGAAGCCCTTGTCCTTGGCGACGTAGTAGCCGGCAAACTGCGCCTGGGTCACCCACTTCAGCTGCAGCGTCACCTTTTCGGCAGCTTCAGCCTGGAACGCTGCGAGCGAAAAGACGCCTGCGGCGAGAAGCGATGCAAGTCTTTTGTTCATGTCAGTTCCCTCTTGTTTTTACTTCGTTTTATTTAAGTTCTTCAAACAGGCTCAGGCGCGCCCTCCGCGAATGGAGGGATGCCAGAAGGTGACGGCGCGCTCGATGAGTGCGACCACGCCGTAGAAGGCGGAACCGGCGACCGCCGCAACGGCGATCTCGGCCCAGACCATGTCGACATTCATGCGTCCCACTTCCGTGGAAATCCGGAACCCCATGCCGACGATGGGGGTCCCGAAGAACTCGGCGACGATGGCGCCGATCAGCGCCAGCGTCGAATTGATCTTGAGCGCGGTGAAGATGAACGGCCAGGCGGCCGGCAGGCGTAATTTGACCAGCGTCTGCCACCAGGAGGCGGCGTAGGTGCGCATCAGGTCGCGTTCCATGTGGCTGGCGGCGGCAAGGCCGGCAACCGTGTTCACCAGCATCGGGAAGAAGGTCATGATGACGACGACGGCGACCTTCGACTGCCAGTCGAAGCCGAACCACATGACCATGATCGGGGCTACTCCGATGACGGGAAGGGCCGAGACGAAATTGCCGAGTGGCAGAAGGCCTTTCTGCAGGAAGGGCGAACGGTCGATCAGGATCGCAACGGCGAAGCCGAGGCCGCAGCCGAGCGCATAGCCGATCAACACTGCCTTCAGGAAGGTCTGGCGGAAATCGGCCCCAAGCGTCGGCAGCGAATTGATCAGCTTTTGCCAGATCATCGAGGGTGCCGGCAAAAGCACGGAGGGGACCTGGAAGCCGCGGACGATGCCTTCCCAGAGAACCAGGATAGTGATGCCGAAGATTACCGGCACGGCGAAGCGGGCGGCGCTGTTTGCGGCCGCGCTCTGGAAGTTCTGGCGCACCAGCCATTCGTTGAAGGCCCAGGCGGCGAGCCAGAAGATGATCGCGGCGGCAAGGACGGGAAGGTTCATGGCTTGGCTCCCATGCGCTTCAGGACGGCGGTGTGGGCAAAGCCGACGATCATGACGAGAACGGCCGCAAGGGCTGCCGCCATGAAGAGAGCGGCCCAGATCTGCACCGTCTGGCCATAGTAGGAGCCGGCCAGCAGCCGGGCACCAAGACCTGCGACCGCACCGGTCGGCAATTCGCCGACGATGGCGCCGACCAGCGAGATGGCGACGGCAACCTTCAGCGAGGTGAAGAGGTAGGGCATCGACGACGGCCAGCGCAGCTTCCAGAAGGTCTGCGACGGGGAGGCATTGTAGGTGTGCATCAGGTCGAGCTGGATCGTCTCCGGGCTGCGCAGGCCCTTCACCATGCCGACGACGACCGGGAAGAAGGAGAGATAGGTCGAGATCAGTGCCTTCGGCAAAAGTCCGGAAATGCCGATGGCGTTCAAGACGACGATGATCATCGGCGCAATCGCGAGGATCGGGATCGTCTGGCTGGCGATGACCCAGGGCATCAGCGAGCGGTCCATGGCGCGGTTGTGCACGATGCCGACTGCCAGGAGGATGCCGAGGGCGGCGCCGATGCCGAAGCCGAGCAGGGTTGCCGAGAGCGTGATCCAGGCGTGGTAGACGAGGCTGCGCTTGGAGGTGATTGCCTTGTTGAAGGTGGTGTCCCAGATCTCGGCGATCACCTGGTGCGGTGCCGGCAGTACCGGACGTTCCTGCGCCATGGTGTTGCGCACGATCTCAGAGAAGCTGATCTCGGTGCCGGCGCGGGCTGCCGTATCACGCTCGAAGGGGGCGTTGAGGAAGACGACCGCGACATACCAGATGGCGATCAGCAGCAGGACGACGGTGCCGACCGGCACCAACTTGTCCCTGAAGAAACTTGGCTCCTGCATTGTCACGCCTTTCCGCTTGCGGGGAACAACATCAGGCCCATTGCGACGATGCCGAGAAGCACGCCGGCGGCCTGCGTGAGGCTCAATCGTTCGCCGAACACGGTGAAGGCGATGACATTGACCATAACGAGCTGCACGATCGCCGACAGCGAAATTGCCAGGCCGAGGCCGCCCTCGCGCATGAGCTTCACCATGATGATGTTGCCGATCACGTACAGCCCGAGTGCGAGCAAGAGCATGCCGAGGTGGTTGTTGGAGACATAGGCGCGCGAGGCGGTGGCGCCGCCAAGGAAGATAGTCGTCGCCAAGAGCATCCAGAGGCCGAAGGCAAGGTTCATGCCCGCACCTCTCTGCCGCGCCAACGATAGAGGATATCCGGCAGTTGCTCCTCGTTGTCGCCGTCGGTCCGCCGCACAGCCTCGAAGCCCTGGTGCTCGTAGAAGCGCTGGGCATCACGATTGTGTTCGAAGGTCCATAGGCTCAATTCATCCGGTGACATCGCCTTGGCCGTGTCGATCAGCCGGGCGCCAATGCCTGCGCCACGATGCCACTCATCGATGTAAAGCGCGGTGACGTGGTGGTCGTCAGAGAGGGAAAGGAAGCCGGCGATCTCGCCGTCGTCCTCTGCCAAGAGCACGATGCGTTCGGCAAAGACGGTCTCGGCATAATAGCGTTCGACATCGGCATGCTCGTGCACCCGCGGCATCCAGGCCGTCGCGTCGATCCAGCGGTTGAGAATGCCGGCGCAGGCGGCCATGTCGGTCTGTTCGGCCCGGCGGATGCCGATGCTATTCGTCATAGCTGTGTCCCGCGCGCAGGCCTTCGCGGACGCGATGGGCGATTTCGAGGAACTCGGGCGTTTCGCGAATGCCGAGCGGCCGTTCGCGCGGCAGCGGCGATTCGATCACATCGGTGACGCGGCCGGGGCGGGGGCTCATCACCACGATCTTGGTGGAGAGGTAGACAGCTTCAGGGATCGAATGGGTGACGAAGCAGATCGTCTTGTTGGTGCGGGCCCAGAGCTTCAAGAGCTGTTCGTTGAGGTGGTCGCGAACGATCTCGTCGAGCGCGCCGAAGGGCTCGTCCATCAGAAGCAGGTCGGCATCAAACGCCAGTGCGCGGGCGATGGAGGCGCGCTGCTGCATACCACCGGAGAGCTGCCACGGATATTTCTTGCCGAAGCCGGAGAGGTTGACGAGGTCGAGCGTGCGCTCGATGCGGGCCTTCTTCTCTTCCTTCGAATAGCCCATGATCTCAAGCGGCAGAGCGATGTTGTTTTCGATGGTGCGCCAGGGATAGAGCGCTGCGGCCTGGAAGACGTAGCCATAGGCGCGCTTGTTGCGCGCCTGCTCAGGCGTCATGCCGTTGACGCTGATCGTGCCGGAGGTCGCTTTTTCCAGATCGGCGATCACGCGCAAGAAGGTGGTCTTGCCGCAGCCGGACGGACCGATGAAGGAAACGAAGTCACCCTTGGCGACATCCAGGTTGACGCCGGTCAGTGCATGCACCGGGCCATCGGCGGTTTCGAAAGTCAGGCAGAGGTCCCGGGCCGAAACCACGGATGCGGTATTGGACGTCATCGGCGAATACTCATTCTGGCTGGTCTGTGTCAGACTGCTATCCGGACCGGCAACATGCAATCGCGGATTTGGGTGCGAAGCCGTTTGTTGCTGGTTTTTCAGGGAATTCTGGAGAACGCTCATGTCTCGATCATCCAATCCGGGCTGTCGCGTGGTTCGTCCTGAAGGCGCCGTGGCCGGCCAGCAGGGGCTCAACTATTTCGAGGGCATTGCGGCGGAGACCGTCGGGGCAACCGGGCTCTGCATGCACATCGTCACGATCCCGCCCGGTGCGCGCGCCAAGGCGCATCTGCATGAGAGCCACGAGACGGCGATCTACGTGCTTTCGGGTGAGGCCTGGACCTGGTTTGGCGAGAGGCTTGAGGAGCACGTCATCGCGCGGGCCGGCGACATGGTCTACATCCCCGCAGGCATGCCGCATCTGCCGGAGAACCGCTCGAACGCGCCCTGTTCGGCTGTCATCGCGCGCACGGACCCGAACCAGCGCGAAAGCCTCGTGCTGCTGCCCGAGCTCGATCAGTTCGTGCCCGGCTGACGGCTCCCAGGCCGAAGCGCCCCGCCAAGGTGGCGGGGCATGTCCGGTGGGACAGAGCGGCGCGAAGACGTGCAAGCCGCGAAACATGAGGCCTCAGACGCCCGTGGCCGGAATGCCAGTGCGCTGGACGGCGCGGGGGGCGGTGACTTCTTTCCAGGTGGAAAGGGCTGAGCTGACCGCTGGGAAGGGATCGCGGCGGACGAATTCGCCGTGGCCCTCGCGGGTCTTGACCGTGCCTTCCTCGATCGCGACGACGCCACGGGTAAGGGTAAAGCGCGGCAGGCCCTTTACCTCCTTGCCTTCGAAGACGTTGTAGTCGATCGCCGACTGCTGGCTCTTGGCGGAGATCGTCTTGGTGCGCTTCGGATCCCAGACGACGAGGTCGGCATCGGCGCCGACAAGGATTGCGCCCTTCTTCGGGTAGATGTTGAGGATCTTGGCGATGTTGGTCGAGGTGACCGCCACGAACTCGTTCATGGTGATGCGGCCGGTGTTGACACCATGGGTCCACAGCATCGGCATGCGGTCTTCGAGGCCACCGGTGCCGTTCGGGATCTTGGTGAAATCGCCAACGCCGAAGCGCTTCTGCTCGGACGTGAAAGCGCAGTGGTCGGTCGCCACTACCTGCAGCGAGCCCGAGGCAAGGCCTGCCCAGAGACTGTCCTGATGCAGCTTGTTGCGGAAGGGGGGCGACATCACGCGGCGGGCTGCATGGTCCCAGTCCTTGTTGAAATATTCGGTTTCATCCAGCGTCAGATGCTGGATCAGCGGTTCGCCGAACACGCGCATGCCCTTGGAGCGGGCGCGGCGGATCGCTTCATGCGCCTGCTCGCAGGAGGTGTGCACGATGTAGACGGGGCATCCGGCCATGTCGGCGATCATGATCGCGCGGTTGGTCGCTTCGCCCTCTACTTCGGCCGGACGCGAATAGGCGTGCGCCTCCGGCCCGTTGTTGCCATCGGCGAGCAGCTTTGCCTGGAGCTGGGCGACGACGTCGCCGTTTTCGGCGTGCACCAAGGGCAGCGCACCTAGTGCTGCGCAGCGCTGGAAGGACGAGAACATCTCGTCGTCATCCACCATCAGGGCGCCCTTGTAGGCCATGAAGTGCTTGAAGGTGTTGATGCCCTTGTCCTTGACGATGGTCTCCATCTCGTTGAAGACCTGCTCGCTCCACCAGGTGATCGCCATGTGGAAGGAATAGTCGCAGTTGGCGCGGGTGGACTTGTTGTCCCACATCGTGAGCGCTTCGAGCAGCGACTGGTTGGGCGAGGGCAGTGCAAAGTCGACCACCATCGTCGTGCCGCCGGCAAGGGCTGCGCGCGTGCCGCTCTCGAAATCGTCGGAGGAATAGGTGCCCATGAAGGGCATTTCGAGATGCGTATGCGGGTCGATGCCGCCGGGCATGATGTAACAGCCGCTCGCATCGAGCGTTTCGTCGCCCGACAGGTTCGGGCCGATCTCGACGATCTTTCCGCCCTCGATCTTGACGTCCGCCTTGTAGGTCAGGTCGGCCGTGACGATGGTTCCACCCTTGATGACAGTGCTCATGATTGTTCCTCGCGATTGCGCTTCCGGCGGCCAGGCAACCGCCACGAAAAAGGGCGGAACTTTCGTCCCGCCCGCAAACTCATTCGACGATTTCGGCCGTTTCGACGACGGCGTGGAAGAGGACGTCGGCGCCGGCGCTGGCCCACTCCCTGGAGATGTCCTCCGCCTCGTTGTGGCTGAGGCCACCGACGCAGGGGCACATGATCATCGTCGTCGGCGCCACCTTGGCGGCCCAGCAGGCATCATGCCCGGCGCCCGAGATGAGGTTCATGTGGCTGTAGCCGAGATGCTCGGCGGCGTTACGCACGGCGCTGACGAGCTTTGGATCGAAGGTGACCGGCTCGAAATGGCCGATCGCCTCGATGGAACAGCCGACGCCAAGCGCGTCAGTGATCTTCGGTGCCTCGGCCTCGATCTTTGCCCGCATGCGGTCGAGCTTGGCCTTGTCCGGCGAGCGGATGTCGACGGTGAAGACCACCTTGCCCGGCAGCACATTGCGGGAATTGGGTGAGAAGAACACCTGGCCGACGCCGCCGACGGCGCCCGGCTGGTTTTCCATCGCGACGCCCTGGACCATTTCCAGAATGCGGGCCATGGCAAGGCCGGCGTTAACGCGCATGTTCATCGGGGTCGAGCCCGTATGGGCTTCGCGGCCGGTCAGCGTGAACTCCAGCCACCACAGGCCCTGACAGTGGGTGACGACGCCGATGTCCTTGCCCTCGGCTTCGAGGATCGGGCCCTGCTCGATATGGTACTCGAAATAGGCGTGCATCTTGCGGGCGCCGACTTCCTCGTCGCCGACCCAGCCGATGCGTTTCAGTTCGTCGCCAAAGGTCTTTCCTTCGGGATCCTTGCGGCCATAGGCGAAATCCTGACTGTGCACGCCGGCAAAGACGCCCGATGCGAGCATGGCCGGCGCGAAGCGCGCGCCTTCCTCGTTGGTCCAGTTGGTGACGACGACAGGATGCTTGGTCTTGATGCCGAGATCGTTCATCGAGCGAACGACCTCGAGGCCCGAGAGCACGCCGAGCACGCCGTCATACTTGCCGCCGGTCGGCTGGGTATCGAGATGCGAGCCGATATAGACGGGCAGCGCATCCGGGTCGGTGCCGGGCCTTGTGAAGAACATATTGCCCATGGTGTCGACGCCCATGGTGAGGCCGGCCTTTTCGCACCAGGACTGGAACAGCCGGCGCCCTTCGGCGTCCTCGTCGGTCAGCGTCTGGCGGTTGTTGCCGCCCGCGACACCAGGGCCGATCTTGGCCATTTCCATAAGTGAATCCCACAGGCGGTCGGCATTGACGCGCATGTTCTCGCCAGGTGCAGCCACGGCGGTCTCCTCATCTTTTCAGGGCTTTGCCTGGATCGGCGCGCCCTCATGTTCCCGTGGTCAAATCCAGGCTTGGTTTTTTCTGGTGCCCTTCGATCAGCCGTTGCCTTTGGCGGTGAACTGGCTGATAATTTGACCGGTTGGTAAACATTACAACTTCCGTTGCGGCACTCAAGCCGGAAAAACAAAAAAACGAAGTTGTTGCCCAATAAGATGGCGGGGCCGGAAATTGGGCAGCCGGTTCCTGCGCGACGAGCTGCGCAGGCATGGCCAGGGGGACGTATGGTATTACCGAGAGCGGCCAGGACCCAGAGGCGGACCCGCATACAAGGGGAGAAGGAAGAGCGCATTCTCGAGGCCGCGCTCGAAGTCTTCTCCGCCAACGGTTTCCGCGGCTCGACGGTCGATCAGATCGCCGAAGTGGCGGGCATGTCGAAACCCAATTTGCTCTATTATTTCCGCACCAAGGAAGCGATGCACCGGGCGCTGATCGACCGGGTGCTCGACACCTGGCTCGACCCCTTGCGAGAATTCAACGCCGAGGGGAACCCGGTCGCCGAAATCCGCAGCTATATTCGGCGCAAGCTGGAAATGGCCCGTGACTATCCGCGCGAAAGCCGGCTCTTCGCCAACGAGGTGCTGCAGGGCGCGCCGCATATCGAGGACGAGCTCAAGGGGCCCTTGAAGTCGCTGGTCGACGAGAAGGCCGAGGTAATCCGGGCCTGGGCCAAGGCCGGCAAGATCGCCAAATGCGATCCCTATCACCTGATCTTCGCGATCTGGTCCACCACCCAGCACTACGCCGACTTCGACGTGCAGGTGCGCGCCGTGCTCGGCCAGGGAAACGCCGGGGACGGGCGCTTTGAGGATGCGGCACGCTTCCTGGAACGGCTCTTCGTCGACGGACTGCAGGTGAGCGAGCAGCCGGCGGCTTGAGCCGCCTTTCAATCTGGCAGCAGCGCCATCAACAGCAGGCCGCAGGCCGTGGTCAGCGCGCCGGCAAGCACCGGCAGGCTGGTCCAGCCATGACCGAGCAGACCTTCGAGCAGGATGATGAAGCTCGGCGTCAGATAGCCGTAGCCGAGCACTTTCGATGCGGGTAGCCGCATCGAGGCGTATTGCAGGAGCAGGAAGGTGATGGCCGTGGTCACAACGGCCAGATAGAGGACGGCGAGCCAGACGACCGGTGGCAGGCTGGCGAAATCGGCGGTGACGAGACCGGCCGCGCCCGGTACCAGCAGCCAGGGCACGGTGAAGACAGCCACCCAGAAGCCGAAGGCGAATGGACTTTCCTCTCGGCCGAACTTGCGGATCAGCGGCACATAGACCGCGTGGCAGACGACGCCGACGAAGAAGATCAATTCGCCCTGGCCGACGTCGAAGGCAAGGATCGCGCCGACATCGGCGCGAAAGATCACCCAGACGGCGCCAAGGGCAGCGATGATGAGCCCGGCGAGCACGCCAGGGCGTGTATGCTGACCGAGCAACACAAACGCGAAGCCGGCGCTCAAGAGCGGCATCAGCGTGAAGACCGCGCCTGTCGAAACAGGGCTGGTGAACTCCAGCGCCTTGAACATCGTCAGCATGTAGACGGCGATCAGCCCGCCGAGGATCACGAAGCGCCACGCTTGCTTGGGAAAGCGAAAGGGAACGCGTGCATAGCCGAAGGTGAGCAGGCCAAGGACGACGACGGTCAACAGATAGCGCCAGAGCGTCAGTGGCCCGGCGCCCATATGTTGGGTGGCAAGGCCGCCGAAGGAAAAGGAGCCGGCGATCAGGACGGCGAAGGTCATCATCGCCAGGTGCGCCTTCAGCTTCTCGGCGCCCTTCGCATGAACCTGGTGCGCGGTTTTCGGGGAGACGTCCTGTTTCATGCGGGCTTCCGGATTGGATCGGCGGCGAGGGCGGGAAGGATCTCCACTACTAGATCATTTCAGCGCTTCATTGAAACCGTGAAAAGATCCAAAGCCTTGAAGGTATGCAACTTCGGGCGTAAAAACTGTTTCACGCTTTCAAGGGGTTGCACTACGCGTTCGACGGTGCAGGTTGCAAGGCCGTGGAGATACCGGCGGCATCCCCGACGATCCAGGTTTCGAGCGTCGCCTGCCGGCCGCGCAGGCCGATGTCCAGCCGCTCATGCCCTTCGATCACCAGGCCCGCGCGGTTGACGAGCTCGGCCGAGACGGCCAATTGTACGTCGTGTTCCTTGGCGAGGCCTTCCAGACGGCTCGCCGTGTTAATCGTATCGCCGACCGCCGTCAGCGATGTGGCCTGGCCGTAGCCGATCTCGCCGATGATCGCCGGGCCGGCGTGCAGGCCCATGGCGATGCGCAGCGGCTCGTCGAGTTCGCCGCGGAAGGTCTGGTTCAGCGTCTCGAGGCCCTTGGATATGCGCACGGCGGCGGCAAGCGACTGCCGGCAGGCCTCCGTGTAGGTGCTCTTCAGCCCGAAGATCGCCAATGCGCCGTCACCGATGAACTTGTCGATGACGCCGCCGGAATCCTCGACCGCTTCGCCCACCATCTCGAAGTAGCGGTTGAGCAGGAACACGGTGTCGAAAGGCAGCTTGTGTTCGGCAATGCTGGTGAAGCCGCGCAGGTCGCAGAAGAGCACGGCGATGCGCCGTTCGCGACCTTCGCCGCCCTCGCGGCCGATCTGCTTCTTGATGCCGAGGCTGTCGCTGTCGAGGATCGGCACGACGGTGACGTTATGGACAGGGCGAAACTGGCAGGCGAGGCGGACATTGTCGGGTGCGCCGATCCGGGTGAGTGTCGCGAGCTCCGCATCCTCGGGTGGCGGTTGGTCTTCAAGCCCCTGGATGATGCGTACCCGGCAGGTCGAGCATCGGCCACGGCCGCCGCAGACCGAGACGTGGGCGATGCCCGCGGCCCTGCTCGCCTCAAGCACGCTGAAGCCGAGATTGACGGTGGCCACCCGACCGTCGGGATAGCGCACGCGAATGCGCCCGCCCTTTGGCATGGCCCGCAGCAGGAACGTGCCGGCGATCAGGCCGCCGAAGCCGAAATAGAGGCCGAGCCGAATATCCTCGAGAAGCGTGAGGTCGAACTGAGGCTTCGAATAGGAACGGTCGCCGTAGCCGCCATGTTCGGCGTAACCGTCCTCGATCGAGCGGGCGCCGCTGACGAAGCCGAGCAGCGCGAAGATCGGCACGAGCATCGCGACCGTGTAGAGCAGGATTTCGTAACGCGGGAACCAGGCGCGGCCGCGCATCCAGAACCAGGCGCCGAGGCAGCCGTGGCCCCAGACGAGCAGCAGGGCGAGCGATTGTCTCGTGGCATTGACGGAATTCGACCAGAGCATGCGGAGCATGTCCGGATAATCCGCGTCGACCCCGGTAAGAAGTGGCTCGACGCGTGCGGCCGTCACGTGGCCGATCAAAAGGAAAGGCAGGCTGAGGCCGAAGACGATCTTCAGCGCCTCGCGCGCCGGCATTCTGAGCGTCTGCCGACGATAGATGCTTTCGAGCGCCATGGCGAAATGCAGCAGCAGGGCGCCGTAGAGCAGCACCGTGCCGGGCAGGCTGTGCCAGATGAGATTGAAGCCTTTGCGGGCGGTTTCCATCGCTTCGACGGAGATCAGGCCGAGCGAGTGGTTGAAGAAATGCGCCAGAACGAACGTACCGAGTATGGCCCCGGAGACGAGGTGCATTCGCTTGCGTCGGTTGGCCGAAATGATCGTCAAGCAACAAGTCCGGCTCTGCCGGAGCGTCGTCCGGCTGCAGTGTCAAAACCTTTGGAGATCGCGTTGCGGCCCTGATCGAGCCCGCGACGCACCCCGTATGAGTACTCCCTTATTATCCAGATCGTACGAGCCGACAACTTACCATTTTTACACAATCTGTTTCGTTTTCGTGTCCTGTTCGTTATCGGCGCAGCACGCTATTCATCCGAATCCGGCCGCAGGAACGCGCTCGGGTGCGGGCGGGATCCGCAGAGCCGGGCGAAGCGGCCGCCAAAGCCGACCATTATCCGCACGCCGCCGCCTTCGGAAGCAGGAATGCTCCGCGGATCATTGCATCATGGGGGCCAGTCGATCGGCCAGCGTGTCGATCATCAGCCGCAATTTCGGCGGCATGTATTGCGTGCGCGGCCACACGACATGGGCTGCGAAGGAGAGGGCGGGCACATCGGTAAGAATGCGGACGAGCCGTCCTGAGTCGATGTGGCTGCGCACCAGCCAGCACGGCAGCCATGCAAGGCCGAAGCCGTCTGCCGCCGCATCGGCGATCGAGGTCAGGTCGTCCAGTTTCAGCCGTGCCGGCGGCGTCACCTGCCGGGGTACCGCTCCCTTGACCGGGAAGGACCAGGAAAGCGCATCGCTGCTGCGCCGATAGAGGATCGCCTGATGGTGAAGAAGGTCATCGATGCTGCGCGGCGTGCCGTGCCGCTGCAGGTAGGCGGGGGAGGCGCAGACCGTCATGGGCTGGTCGGCAACCTTGCGCGCCATCACATCGGGTTCATCGGGCAGTGGACCTGTGCGAATGGCGAGATCGAAGCCGTCCTCGACAAGATCGACCCTGCGGTCGCTGAAATTGACGTCGAGTTCCAGGAGCGGGTGCTGACCCAGCAGTTCCGACAAGAGCGGCATGACGCATTGCCGTCCGAAAACCACGGGCAGGGACATGCGCAGCCGACCTCTGATCTCCTGCTTGCCCGATTCCAGCAGTGCCTCGCCGGCACGAATCTCACCAACGGCTCTGAGACAACTTTCATAATAGAGCTGGCCTTCGGCCGTCAGGCTCTGTGTGCGGGTCGTGCGATGGAAGAGCCGGACGCCAAGTCTTTGTTCGAGCTTGGCAATCGTCTTGCCGACAGCGGAGCGCGAGAGGTTCAGCCGTTCGGCCGCCGCTGAAAATCCACCAGCTTCGACCGCCTCGACGAAGATCGAAATGCCTCCCAACCGCTCCAAGATTGTCTCCTTTTAAGAACCAATATGGCGAATTCTTATCGCAACTGGAGAGATAAATTCAACGCTATGCTTCCTCCATCAGATCAATCCAGTGAAAGGAACGGACTATGGCAAGACTGATGAAGGAATGGACGATCGACGCGCTTGGAGCCGAAAACCTCAAAATTACCGAGCGCCGTGTTCCGGAGCCGGGCCCAGGTGAGGTGCTTGTTCGCACGACGGCCGTGTCGCTCAATTTTCGCGACAAGCTGGTCTTGGAAAACGGCATGGGCATGCCGCTTTCCTTCCCCTTCGTGCCGGGCTCCGACATGGCAGGGGTGGTGGAAGCGGTCGGCCGCGGCGTGACGCGCTTCCAGCCCGGCGATCGGGTCATCTCCGTTTTCGATCCGACCTGGATCGACGGTCAAAAGCCGGGAACGGCTCGTCACCCAACGTCGTTTGCCCTTGGCGGCCTGAACCCGGGTGTCGCGTCGCAATATGTCGCTTTCCCCGAGGACTGGTTCGTCGCAGCACCCGAGAGCCTGGACGATGGCGAGGCGAGCACCTTGCCCTGTGCCGGGGTGACGGCCTGGTTCGCCCTGGTCGAGAAGGGGCATCCCAAGGCCGGCGACCGCGTCGTCGTGCAGGGCACCGGCGGCGTATCGCTGTTCGGGTTGCAGATCGCCAAGGCGCATGGCGCCGAGGTCATCGTCACGTCGGCCAGCAAGGACAAGCTGGAGCGTGCGTTGGCGCTTGGCGCCGATCACGGGATCGACCGTGTATCTGAGGACTGGGCGGAGCGGGTTCTTGAGATTACCGGCGATCACGGCGCCGATCATATTCTGGAGATGGCGGGCGGCGCCAATCTCGGCAAGTCGCTGCAGGCGGTTGCCGTGCAAGGGCGGATATCGGTGATCGGGGTTTTCGAAGGCGCGGAGATCTCGGCTCCGGTGACGCCGGTTCTCTTGAAATCGCCCATCATCCAGGGCATCGGCGTCGCTCACCGCCGGGCGCTGCAGGATCTCGTCGTCGCGATCGACCGGACCGCGATCAAGCCAGTCATCGATGCGCGCTATTCGTTCGAACAGTTCCGCGAGGCTCTGGCGCATCTCGACCGCGGCCCGTTCGGCAAGGTCGTCGTCGAGTTCTGAGGGCACATGAGAAAACGCCGCCGGATTTGTGGTCCGGCGGCGTTTCGATGAAGTGACGAGATCCGCTACTCAGCGGCCTGGCGGGCCATCGGGTTGTTCGGATGGGTCGTCCAGTTGGCGTAGTTTGGATCGACCGGCTTGCCGGTGCGCTGGTCGAGCGTGCCGGCCGGCAGCTCTTCCATGGTGATGCAGTTTTCGACGGGACAGACGTTGACGCAGAGATTGCAGCCAACGCACTCGTCTTCCATTACCTCGAAGTGACGTACGCCGTTGACGAACTGCGTGATCGCCTGGTGCGAGGTATCCTCGCAGGCGATGTGGCAGCGACCGCACTTGATGCAGGCATCCTGGTCGATCTTCGCCTTGGCGATGTAGTTGAGGTTCAGATACTGCCAGTCGGTAACGTTCGGGACCGCGCGTCCGGTGATATCATCGAGGTTGCGGTGACCCTTGGCGTCCATCCAGTCGGAGAGGCCCGAGATCATTTCCTGGACGATCTTGAAGCCATAGGTCATGGCTGCGGTGCAGACCTGGACGTTGCCGGCGCCAAGTGCCAGGAACTCGGCCGCGTCGCGCCAGGTGGTGATGCCGCCGATGCCGGAGATCGGCAGGCCGTAGGTTTCCGGATCGCGAGCGATCTCGGCGACCATATTGAGCGCGATCGGCTTCACCGCCGGGCCGCAATAGCCGCCGTGGGTGCCCTTGCCGCCGACCGTCGGGTTGGGGGCGAAGTTGTCGAGGTCGACCGAGACGATCGAATTGATCGTGTTGATCAACGACACCGCGTCGGTGCCGCCGGCCTTGGCGGCGCGGGCGGGCTTGCGGATGTCGGTGATATTGGGCGTCAATTTGGTGATGACAGGCATGCGCGTGTACTGCTTGCACCAGCGCACGACCATCTCGATGTATTCCGGCACCTGGCCGACCGCAGCACCCATGCCACGTTCGGACATGCCGTGCGGACAGCCGAAGTTGAGTTCGATGCCGTCGGCGCCGGTTTCCTCGACCAGCGGCAGGATCGCCTTCCACGCCTCTTCCTCGCAGGGCACCATGATCGAGGCGATCAGGGCGCGATCCGGCCAGTTCATCTTCACCTGCTTCATTTCGCGCAGGTTCACATAGAGGTCGCGGTCGGTGATGAGCTCAATGTTGTTCAGCCCGAGCAGCCGGCGGTCGGCGCCCCAGATCGCGCCGTAGCGCGGGCCGTTGACGTTGACGACCGGCGGGCCTTCCTCGCCGAGCGTCTTCCAGACGACGCCGCCCCAGCCCGCCTTGAAGGCGCGCTCGACGTTGTAAGCTTTGTCCGTCGGTGGGGCGGATGCCAGCCAGAACGGGTTCGGGGATTTGATGCCGACAAAATTATTGCGAAGATCAGCCATTGGTTTCTCCTCCCGATCCCTTAGGCAACTGCGCTCGCGCGCGGCGCTGCCGTGGCGAAGGCCCGATTGATCGATTCAGCCGCGTCGCGGCCCATGGCGACGGCCGAGACCGTGAGGTCTTCACCGCCGAGCACGCAGTCGCCGCCGGCCCAGACGTTGGGCAGCGACGTGCGCCCTTCGGCGTCGGCAACAATGCGGCCGCCTTCGAGTTGCAGCGCGCCGAGGCCTGCTCCGAGGAAGCTCTGGCCGATCGCCTTGAAGATCTGGTCGGCGGCAATGATACCGGTTTCGCCGGTCGCCGTCAGCTTTCCGTCTTCGAGCGTGGTGTATTCCAGCTCGATGCCGGCGACCTTGCCGTCCTTCTCGGCGATGCGCTTCGGCTGCAGCCAGTGGCGGATGGTGACGCCCTTGGAGGCCGCCAGGTCCTGTTCGAACTCGGAGGCGTTCATGTGCTCCTTGCCGCGGCGATAACAGATCGTCACTTCTTCCGCGCCGAGCAGCTTTGCCTGCACCGCCGCATCGATTGCGGTCATGCCGCCACCGAGGACGACGACGCGACGGCCGACCGGGATATCGGCCTTGGTCTTCGACTGGCGAAGGGCGGCGATGAAGTCGACGGCATCGTCAACGCCTTCGGCACTTTCGCCTTCGAGACGCAGCGCGTTCACGCCCGCAAGGCCGAGGCCGAGGAAGACGGCGTCATACTGTTCCGAGAGGTCGGCGAGGGTGAAATCGCGGCCGAGCGCCTGGCCCTGGCGCACTTCGATGCCGCCGATCGCCAGCACGTAGTCGACTTCCTTCTGCGCGAAGTCGTCGACCGACTTGTAGGCGGCAATGCCGTACTCATTGAGGCCGCCGGACTTCGGCCGGGCATCGTAGATCACGACGTCGTGGCCCTTGACGGCCAACCGATGGGCAGCAGCAAGGCCGGCCGGGCCGGCGCCGACGACGGCGATCTTGCGGCCGGAGGTTTCAGCACGGGTGTAGAACTGCTTGTTCTCTTTCATCGCCACGTCGGTCGCATAGCGCTGCAGGCGGCCGATCTCGACCGGGCGCTCCTCGGCGGTGTTGCGAACGCAAGCCTGTTCGCACAGCGTTTCGGTGGGACAGACGCGGGCGCACATGCCGCCCAGGATGTTCTGATCGAAGATCGTCTTGGCCGATCCGATCGGGTTTCCGGTCGATATCTGCCGAATGAACAGCGGGATATCGATGGAGGTGGGACAGGCCGTCATGCACGGCGCGTCATGGCAGAAGTAACAGCGGTCTGAAGCGACGAGGGCCTCGTGCTTGTCGAGCGGTGGATGCAGGTCGGAGAAATTGCTCTCGTACTCCCCGAGCGGCAGGCGGCCGCCGAGGATCCCAGATTGTGTCGTTCCCATTTTTGGCTCCCAATGTTTTCTCAGGATGATGGAACGGTAACACGCTTTATTTTTTTATCAAACGGTAAAAATTTAAGGTCGAAACGGCCGAAAAGCCTTGTGATCCCGGGCCTTGCGGCAGACCTGCCAAGCCCTTGTTCTTGGCCGATGTTTGACAGGGCGGGGCAATAGTGGCAGCAGATCAGAGCGGGGTGAGGAAAAGTGTGCGCGGTTTTCCGCCCGCACCCCGCTCTGCTTATGAAGATCGATCACGATACTTTTGGATCGACAGGATCCAAAAGTATCGTGATCGGGGGGGATGGAGAACAGCGATGGCACGCAGGGGCGAGGCGAACAACAGGCTTGACGATGCTGCCCGGGCAGGCTGGCTATACTATGTCGCTGGCCGCACCCAGGATGAGATCGCCACCGTCATGGGAATCTCGCGCCAGTCGGCGCAGCGATTGGTTTCGCTCGCCATGTCCGAGCGGCTGATCAAGGTTCGGCTCGACCATCCGATTGCCGCCTGCCTCGAGGCGGCCGCAGGTCTTCGCGACAAATACGGACTGAAACATGTGGAGGTGGTGCCGAGCGATCCCGGTTCGACCTCGACGACCGTTGGCATCGCGGAAGCCGGGGCCGCCGAGATCGAGCGCTGGCTGAAATCGTCCGAGCCGCAGGTGCTGGCGATCGGTACCGGGCGCACGCTGAAAGCGGCGGTCGATCAGTTGCCGCCGATGGAATGTCCGCAGCACCGCATCGTGTCGCTCACGGGCAATATCGGCCTTGATGGTTCGGCCGCCTATTACAACGTCATCTTCAGCATGGCCGATGCGGTCAAGGCCCGGCATTTTCCGATGCCGCTGCCGGTGCTCGCCGCTTCGGCCGAGGAGCGGGAGGTGCTGCACAGCCAGAGCCTGGTGCAGGTGGCTCTGAAGCTAGGCGCCGAAGCCAATGTCGCCTTCGTCGGCGTCGGCGAGCTCGGCCCGGACGCGCCGCTCTGCCAGGACGGGTTCCTCGCCCAGGACGAGATGGCCGGTCTGACCAAGGCGGGTGCCGCGGGCGAGATCTGTGGCTGGATGTTCGATCATGATGGCGCGTTGCTCTCGGGCAGCTTCAACGAGCGCGTCGCCTCCGTTCCCTTGCCGCCGCGCGACCGGGCGTCTGTAATCGGACTTGCCAAGGGGCAGCGCAAGTATGAGGCGCTGCGGGCGGCCGTAAAGGGCGGCATTATCAACGGCCTTATCACCGATGAGGCGACGGCGAGCTATCTGCTCAACGCATGATCGTTATGCGAAACGATTGAAAAGGCCGGCCCCAGCGCCGGCCTTTCGCATTTGCGAAACGAAAAAATCGGCAATCAAAACAATCTTCTAATGTTTCTGTGTGCGCCGCAGCAACGAATGCGCATTGACAATTCGTCATGAGAAGTGAGTAATTGCCCATGAGCGAGGCAAATGCTCAATTTCTTCTGGGAGGAAGTCAATGAACTTGAGAACTTTCCTGCTGGGCACGTGCTCGGCAGTCGCACTGTCGGGTCTGGCCCAAGCAGAAACCCTGACGATCGCGACCGTGAACAACGGCGACATGATCCGGATGCAGAAGCTGACGGAAGATTTCACGTCCAAGAATCCGGACATTCAGCTCGAGTGGGTAACGCTTGAGGAAAACGTGCTGCGCCAGCGCGTGACGACCGATATCGCCACCAAGGGCGGCCAGTACGACATCATGACGATCGGCACCTATGAAGTGCCGATCTGGGCGAAGCAGGGCTGGCTGCTGCCGCTCGACAATCTCGGCGCCGACTACGATGTCGACGACCTCTTGCCGGCGATCCGCTCCGGACTCACCATCGACGGCAAGCTCTATGCGGCACCCTTCTATGGCGAAAGCTCGATGGTGATGTACCGCAAGGACCTGTTCGAGAAGGCCGGGCTGACCATGCCCGACGCGCCGACCTGGGACTTCATCGCCGACGCGGCACGTAAGATCACAGACAAGAACGCCGAAGTCTACGGCATCTGCCTGCGCGGCAAGGCCGGCTGGGGTGAGAACATGGCCTTCCTGACGGCGACCGCGAACGCCTTTGGCGCCCGCTGGTTCGACGAGAACTGGAAGCCGCAGTTCGACCAGCCCGAATGGAAGAACGCGCTCAACTTCTACGTCAAGCTGATGAACGACGCCGGACCGCCCGGCGCATCCTCCAACGGCTTCAACGAGAACCTGTCGCTGTTCCAGACCGGCAAGTGCGGCATGTGGATCGACGCGACCGTGGCCGCTTCCTTCGTCACCAACCCGAAGGAATCGACCGTTGCCGATAAGGTCGGCTTCGCGCTGGCGCCGGACACCGGGCTTGGCAAACGCGGCAACTGGCTCTGGGCCTGGAACCTTGCGATCCCCGCGGGCTCGCAGAAGGTCGCCTCGGCCGAGAAATTCATCTCCTGGGCAACCGGCAAGGACTATCTGAAGCTCGTGGCAGACAAGGAAGGCTGGGCGAACGTTCCTCCGGGCACGCGCACCTCGCTCTACGCCAACCCCGAGTACCAGAAGGCAGCACCCTTCGCGAAGATGACGCTCGACTCGATCAACGCGGCCGACCCGAAGAACCCGGCGGTCAAGCCGGTTCCCTATGTCGGCGTGCAGTTCGTGGCGATCCCGGAATTCCAGGGTCTCGGCACGGCGGTCGGCCAGCAGTTCTCGGCGGCTCTTGCCGGCCAGATGAGCGTCGACGACGCGCTTGCCAGCGCCCAGAAGCTGACCGAACGCGAAATGACCAAGGCCGGTTACATCAAGTAAGGCTCCCAAGGGCCCGGGGTGCTGGCCGTAAATGGCTGGCGCCCCGGTAAATCCCGAAGGTAGCCGCAGGGCTCGCGCGGAAAAACGCGCCGCCCGACCCGATCTCGAAACAGCGTTGAATTCCGTCATTTGGGGGGACGCCATGGCGACCTTGCACACCCGCTCCGCCGCGCGTCTGATGATTGCGCCTTCGGTGCTTCTGCTTCTGGCCTGGATGATCGTTCCGCTGGCCATGACGATCTACTTCTCGTTCCTGCGCTACAATCTTCTGATGCCGGGGATGGAGGAGTTCGCGGGCTTTTCCAACTACAGCTACTTCCTGACCGATCCCGCTTTCTTCCAGGCGCTCTTCAACACGCTGGCGATCGTGCTCGGCGTGTTGTTCATCACTGTCATCGGCGGCATCGCGCTGGCGCTTCTGCTGGACCAGCCGATGTTCGGGCAGGGGATCGTGCGCATTCTGGTCATCGCGCCGTTCCTGATCATGCCGACAGTCGCGGCACTCGTCTGGAAGAACATGTTCATGAACCCGGTCAATGGGCTCTTTGCCTGGATCGCCAAGCTCTTCGGGCTGCAGCCTTTCGACTTTCTCGCCAACGCACCCCTGATGTCGGTGATCCTGATCGTCGCCTGGCAGTGGCTGCCCTTTGCGACGCTGATCCTGCTGACGGCACTGCAGTCGCTCGACGAGGAGCAGAAGGAAGCCGCGCAGATGGACGGCGCCGGCGCCTTGAGCCGCTTCATCTACCTGGTGTTGCCGCATCTTTCTCGCGCGATCACCGTCGTCATCCTCATTCAGACGATCTTCCTGCTCTCGGTCTTTGCCGAAATTCTGGTCACCACCAATGGCGGCCCGGGCACGCAGAGCACCAACCTGACTTTCCTCGTCTATGCGCAGGCCCTGCTGCAGTTCGACGTGGGCGGTGCTTCGGCCGGCGGCATCATCGCGGTCATCCTCGCCAACATCGTCGCATTCTTCCTGATGCGCATGATCGGCAAGACGCTGGAGGCTTGAGAACCATGGCACGCAACGTCTCCACCCAAAGAAAGATCGTCGTGACCGTCGTCGCCTGGACGATCGGCATCCTCATCTTCTTCCCGATCCTCTGGACGTTCCTGACGAGCTTCAAGACCGAGGCCGAGGCGATCGCATCGCCGCCGTCGCTGTTCTTCTTCGACTGGACGACGGAGAACTATCACGAGGTGCAAAGCCGCTCGAACTACTTCCTGCACTTCATGAACTCGGTCGTCGTCTCCTTCGGCTCGACACTGATCGGCCTGATCATCGCCATCCCGTCCGCCTGGGCGATGGCGTTCTCGCCGACCAAGCGCACCAAGGACGTGCTCATGTGGATGCTCTCCACCAAGATGATGCCGTCGGTCGGTGTGCTGGTGCCGATGTATCTGTTGTTCCGCAACACCGGCCTGCTCGACACCCGCACCGGCCTCGTGATCGTGCTGACGCTGATCAACCTGCCGATCATCATCTGGATGCTTTACACCTACTTCAAGGAAATCCCCGGCGAGATCCTGGAGGCCGCGCGCATGGACGGTGCATCGCTCTCCAAGGAGATCATCTATGTGCTGACGCCGATGGCGATCCCGGGCATCGCCTCGACGCTGCTCTTGAACATCATCCTCGCCTGGAACGAGGCGTTCTGGACGCTCAACCTCAGTGCCGCCAAGGCAGCACCGCTGACGGCGTTCATCGCCTCCTATTCGAGCCCTGAAGGCCTGTTCTACGCCAAGCTCTCGGCCGCCTCGACCATGGCGATCGCCCCCATCCTCATACTCGGCTGGTTCTCGCAGAAGCAGCTCGTACGCGGCCTCACCTTCGGCGCGGTCAAATAAGGGATACGACAATGGGAAGCATTACACTCAGCAAGGTTTCGAAGGTCTTCGGCGCCCATGCCGTCATCCCCTCGATCGACCTCGACATCAACAATGGCGAGTTCGTCGTCTTCGTCGGACCGTCCGGTTGCGGGAAGTCGACGCTGCTCCGGCTGATTGCCGGCCTCGAAGACGTCAGTGACGGCGACATCGTCATCGACGGCAAGAACGCCACCGAACTGCCACCGGCACAGCGCGGCCTGTCGATGGTGTTCCAGTCCTATGCGCTCTATCCGCATATGAGCGTGCGTTCCAACATCGCCTTTCCCCTGAAAATGGCGGGCGAGGACAAGGCCGTCATCGACAAGAAGGTGTCGGATGCAGCGCGCGTGCTGAACCTCACCGACTATCTCGACCGCAAGCCGCGTCAGCTTTCGGGCGGCCAGCGCCAGCGCGTCGCGATCGGCCGAGCGATCGTGCGCCAGCCGAAGGCGTTCCTGTTCGACGAGCCGCTGTCGAACCTCGACGCGGCGCTGCGCGTCAACATGCGGCTTGAAATCAGCCAACTGCACCAGGACCTGAAGACGACGATGATCTACGTCACCCACGACCAAGTGGAGGCGATGACCATGGCCGACAAGATCGTGGTGCTCAATCGTGGTCGCATCGAGCAGGTCGGCTCGCCCCTCGACCTCTACCACAAGCCGGACAACCTGTTCGTCGCCGGCTTCATCGGCTCGCCGCGCATGAACATCGTCAGCGGTGCGGCGGCTTCCGCCTATCAGGCGCACACGATGGGCATTCGGCCTGAACATCTGGCGCTTTCGAAGGAAAGCGGAACCTGGCAGGGCACGGTCGGTGTTGCCGAGCATCTCGGCTCCGACACCTTCCTGCACGTCAATGTCGACAATGTCGGCACGGTGACGGCGCGGGTCAGCGGCGATTTCGCCGTGACCCATGGTGACCGGGTCTTCCTGACGCCCGATCCGCAGCGCGTCCACAGGTTCGACGAAAAGGGGCTGGCGGTTCGATGAAGAGGCTCGACGGGAAGAGCGCGCTGATCACCGGATCTGCGCGAGGGATCGGTCGTGCCTTCGCGGAGGCCTATATCCGCGAGGGCGCCACGGTCGCAATCGCCGACATCAACATCGAGCGGGCGCGTGAGACAGCGTCCGAGATCGGCGCCGGCGCCTATGCGGTGGAGATGGACGTGACCCAACAGGCGTCGATCGACGAGGCGATCGCCGCCGTCGTCCGGCAAGCGGGTGGGCTCGACATCCTCGTCAACAATGCCGCGCTCTTCGACCTTGCGCCGATCGTCGAGATCAGCCGTCAGAGCTACGACCGGCTGTTTGCGATCAACGTATCGGGCACGCTGTTCACGATGCAGGCCGCAGCCAGGCAGATGATCGATCAGGGCAGGGGCGGCAAGATCATCAACATGGCAAGCCAGGCAGGCAGGCGCGGCGAGGCGCTGGTCGCCGTCTATTGCGCCACCAAGGCGGCGGTCATC
Source organism: Ensifer sp. Root954 (assembly GCF_001429005.1). Taxonomy (NCBI): domain Bacteria; kingdom Pseudomonadati; phylum Pseudomonadota; class Alphaproteobacteria; order Hyphomicrobiales; family Rhizobiaceae; genus Ensifer; species Ensifer sp. Root954. The sequence goes on along the minus strand of NZ_LMJM01000024.1, from coordinate 236,455 downwards.
AGTCTCACCCAGTCGGCCGGCCTCGGCCTCATCAAGCACGGCATCAACGTCAACGCGATCGCGCCCGGCGTGGTCGATGGCGAACACTGGGACGGCGTCGATGCGCTGTTTGCCAAATACGAGAACCGCCCGCGCGGCGAAAAGAAGAAGCTCGTTGGCGCCGAGGTGCCCTTCGGCCGGATGGGAACGGCAGAGGACCTGACGGGCATGGCGATCTTCCTCGCGTCAGCCGAGAGCGACTACGTCGTCTCGCAGACCTACAACGTCGATGGCGGCAATTGGATGAGCTGAACCGGCGCCAGTCGGTGAAGCCTCGAAAGGATACGGGATCATGACGACCAAACTCTCAATTGCCGCCCTCGACACGATCAAGGCCAAAGCCGGCGTGCCTGCCTACGATCGGTCGCAACTGACGGCGGGCATCGTGCATTTCGGCGTCGGCAACTTCCACCGGGCGCACCAGGCCGTCTATCTCGACGATCTCTTCAACGCCGGCCACGACAGGGACTGGGCGATCATCGGTGCCGGCGTCCTGCCCTCCGACGCAATGATGCGGGCCAAGCTCGCGGCGCAGGATTTCCTGACGACCGTCGTCGAGCAGGACAACAACCGCACAGGCGCCCATGTCACCGGCGCAATGATCGACTATCTGGAACCGGGCGACGTCGCCGGGATCGTTGCCAGGCTCGCCGATCCCTCGATCCGCATCGTCTCGCTGACCATCACTGAAGGCGGCTATTTCATCGATCCGGCCTCGGGTGTGTTCAACCCGACCCACCCCGATATCGTTGCCGATGCGCAGAACCCGGCGGCTCCGAAGACGGTGTTCGGGCTGATCGTTGCCGGGCTGAAGGCGCGCCGCGGCAAAAACGTGCCGCCGTTCACCGTAATGTCCTGCGACAACATCCCGGGCAACGGCGAGGTTACCCATGCGGCGGTTTCGGGGCTGGCCCGTCTCCATAATCCCGCCTTTGCCGACTGGATCGACGCCAATGTCGCCTTCCCGAACGGCATGGTCGACCGGATCACGCCGGCAACCGGTGCGCGCGAGATCGGCATCGTCGCCGACGACTACGGCATCGAGGATGCCTGGCCGGTGTTCTGCGAGGAATTCAAGCAGTGGGTGCTCGAAGATCACTTCCCACTCGGTCGCCCGGCCCTGGAGAAGGTCGGCGTCCAGTTCGTGCCTGACGTGGCGCCCTATGAGCACATGAAGATCCGCATTCTCAATGGCGGCCATGCGGCGATCGCCTATCCCGCCGCCTTGCTCGACATTCATTTTGTCCACGAGGCGATGGAGGAGCCGCTGATCCGCGCCTTCCTTGCCAAGCTGGAGCATGACGAGATCATCCCGGTCATTCCGCCGGTGCCGAACACCGATCTCGGCGATTATTACAAGCTGATCGAGACGCGCTTTTCCAATCCGAAGATCGGCGACACGATCCCGCGGCTGGCCCAGGACGGCTCCAACCGGCAGCCGAAGTTCATCCTGCCTTCGACGGCCGATCGGCTGGCGCGCGGCGAGGATGTCGTCGGGCTATCGCTCGTTTCAGCGCTCTGGTGCCGATACTTTGCCGGCACGTCGGACAGCGGCAAGACGATCGCCTTCAACGACCAGAGCGCCGACCGGCTGAACAAGGCAGCGCTTGCCGCCAAGGACGATCCCATGGCCTTCCTGGCGCTCGGCGACATCTTCGGCGACGTCGCTCGCTCCGATCTCTTCCGACGTCGTTTCGCCGATGCATTGAAAACCCTCTGGGAAAAGGGTACGCGCGCTACGCTCCAGCTTTATCTGGACGGCAAGCTTGAGGGATAAAATGCGATGGCGGATGCGGCGTCCGGGCTGGTGATCTTCGACTGCGACGGGGTACTCGTCGACAGCGAGCCGATCTCGCTGGAAGTGCTGGTGGACGTGCTCTCGGCCGCCGGCGTCTCGATGACCACCGAGGAGGCGACCGAACGCTTTCTCGGACGCAGCCTCAAAAGCATGTCGGCGATCCTGCACGACGAATACGGGCTTGCCACCGACGATGCGTTTCTCGAAGGCATGCGCCTCCGGCTTTACGACCGTTTCCGCACCGAACTTCAGCCGATCGCCGGCATCCGGGGCGCCGTTGAAGGCCTGAAGGGCGCCTGTTGCGTCGCCTCTTCCAGCCAGCCCGAGCGCATCCGCCTGTCGCTGACCGTAACGGGGCTCATCGACCTCTTCGAGCCCAACATCTTCTCCGCCACCATGGTGAAACACGGCAAGCCGGCACCGGATCTCTTTCTCCACGCGAGCCGCCAGATGGGCTTCGATCCCCACGACTGCGTCGTCGTCGAGGACAGTCCGGCCGGCATCGAAGCGGCGAAGGCGGCGGGCATGCGGGTCTTTGCCTTTGCCGGCGGCAGCCACGCGCGCACCGACAAGCACCGGCAGAGTCTTGCCGCTCTCAGTCCCGACGCGCTGTTTGACGACATGGGCGAATTGCTACAGTTTGTCGGCCGATAGCAGCAGGTTCGAAACGGGAGCGGGACGAGGAACATGTGTGCGGTTTTCCGCCCGCACGTCCGCTCTCCTTCATGACAATCGATCTCGGTTGTGATTGGGTCGGGCAGATCCTAAATCATCGTGATCTTGGGGGCGGGGACTTTCTTTGATGCGTGAATTCGTCGTTGCGGTCGATGTCGGTACCGGCAGTGCGCGCGCCGGTATTTTTGACGGCAAGGGCAGGTTGCTTGCGCGTGCCGACCTGCCGATCGCCATGAACCGGCCGGAAGAAAACCACGCGGAGCACGATTCCGAAGATATCTGGCGCGCCGTCTGCGGCGCCGTCAAAGCGGCGAAGGAAAAGGCCGGGATCGCTGCGGAGGATATTGGAGCGATCGGCTTCGATGCCACCTGCTCGCTGGTGGTGCGCGACCGCGAGGGCAAGCCGCTTTCGGTCAATCGTAAGGGTGAGGCGCGCTGGGACACGATCGTCTGGCTCGATCACCGGGCGCTCGCCGAGGCGGATTTTTGCACGGCGACCGGCCATCCGGTGCTCGACTTCTCCGGCCGCGTGATGTCGCCGGAAATGGAAATGCCGAAGCTCATGTGGCTGAAGCGCAATCTGCCGCAGCAATGGCAGAAGGCTGGCTTCTTCTTCGATCTTGCCGACTATCTTTCCTGGCGGGCGACCGGCAGTGCTGCGCGTTCGCGCTGCACGCTGACGGCCAAGTGGAATTACCTGGCGCATGAGAAGCGCGGCTGGCAGCCGGACTATCTCGCAAAGATTGGGCTCGAGGATCTCATTGAGCGCGGCGGGCTGCCGGAAGAGACCCTGCCGATCGGAAGCTCTGTCGGCCGTCTGAGCGCTGCGGCCGCCGCCGAGCTTGGCCTCGACGAGGCCTGCCAGGTAGCCCCCGGCATGATCGATGCCTATGCCGGCGCGCTCGGCGTCGTCGGCGGCTTCATCGGCAAGCCGGAGAAACTCGAAAAACAGCTGGCCCTGATTGCCGGCACGTCGAGCTGCATCGTCGCCTTTTCCAAGGACATGAAGCCGGGTTTCGGCATGTGGGGCCCGTACTACGAGGCGGTGCTGCCCGGCGCCTGGCTGATCGAGGGCGGGCAATCGGCGACCGGCGCGCTGCTCGACCATATCGTGCGGCTCCATGGCGGCGGTCTCGAACCGACCGCTGAAACCCATGGCCGGATCATCGCCCGGGTGCAGGAACTGCGCGCCGAGCAGGGCGCGGCCTTTGCCGATCGCCTGCATGTCTTGCCGGATTTCCACGGCAACCGCTCGCCGCTCGCCGATCCGCATGGCCTCGGCGTCATCAGCGGCCTGCCGCTTGATTCCTCCTTCGACGCGCTCTGCCGGCTCTACTGGCGCACCTGCGTCGCGATCGCGCTCGGCATCCGCCATATCCTGGAGATGATGCGCGAGGTCGGCTACCAACTCGACACACTGCATGTCACCGGTGGCCATGTGCGCAACGCGCTGCTCATGGAACTCTATTGTGACGTTACCGGCTGCCGGGTTGTGGCGCCGGAAGCGCCGGATGCCGTCCTGCTCGGAACGGCAATGGCGGCAGCGGTTGCCGGCGGCATGCACGCGGATCTCGCCGCGGCCGGCGCCGAAATGGCGTCAGGTGGGCACGAGCGCCTGCCGAACACGGCGGTTCGCGACGCCTATGATCGCGACTATCGCCGCTTCCTGGCGCTCTATCGCCACCGTGACGAGCTCGACAAGATGGCGTGACTGCCGAAAAGGTTGTTGCGGGGTCATGGAACCTTTTTCCGTGTCGCGCATTCTGTTGTTGACCGGACGGTGGCGCGCATAGCCCCCAATGCGGCGCCGGAGGCAGACCGCCGGCCTACAACTCACACTCCCCGAGTGAGTTGCACATACCAGCCAGTGCCTTCCCTCGGCACTGGCTGTTGTGTTTTCAGGGCTTCCTTTGCGAGAAACCTGGCGAAGTGTGGTGGTACGCGCAGATTGGCAGAAGCCGCCGATGAATGCGCAGGTCCAGTGACGAAATTGCTGATGTCAGCTCAGAGAGTTCTCGTCGGGACGTTCCGGCAATCTTGCCAAACAACTCCCGAAACGACCTGCAGCGGCCTACGCGCCGTAGACGCGGGCCGCTGCAAGATCTGGATCGGCGCATGCCCCCTCGACCGCTTACAGTCGAGGGGAACATGCAGTCGCGCTCAGGCCGCCGCCTTGGTGGATTCGTTGAAGAACAAAGCCTGGCTGATCAGCGCCTTGACCATGTCCGGGTTGAACGGCTTGGTGACCAGGAAGGTCGGTTCCGGCCGTTCGCCGGTTAGGAGCCGCTCCGGGAAGGCGGTGATGAAGATCACCGGAATGGCGCTCGTCTTCAGGATGTCGTTGACCGCGTCGATGCCGGAGCTGCCATCGGCAAGCTGGATATCGGCAAGCACCATGCTCGGCCGTGTCTTCTTGTAGAGCGCGATCGCTTCGTCGCGCGTGCGGGCGATCCCGGTGACGCGATGGCCAAGGCTCTCGACCATCTGCTCGATATCGATGGCGATCAGCGGTTCGTCCTCGATGATCATGATATCGGTCGCGACCTGGCGCGAGATTTCCTGCGAGGCGCGATCGAGCAGGCCACCGACCTTGTCGATGCTGACATCGAGAACTTCGGCCGCTTCCTCCGGCCGGAAGCCTTCGACCGAGACCAGAAGGAATGCCTGGCGGGCAAGCGGCGAGACGGTTGCGAGATTGATCGACGCGCGCTGCTCCCAGGCAAACGGAGAAACTGGTTCAGGCACGAGCACGGACGACGAGCCGAAGAGCGAGGTGAACAGGCGGAACAGGCCAACGCGATCATTGCTTGCTTCGGGGAAAATCGACGTGTCGGCGATCAGCGCTTCGAGAACGGCGGCAACATAGGCGTCGCCTGATGTCTGCGAGCCGGTTAGCGCGCGTGAGTAGCGGCGCAGATACGGCAGGAGCGGTGCGATCCGCGTGGACAAAGTCATAGAGGAACTCCCTCGAAAATCGTTTTACGGTGACGTTGCGAGAACGCTCCGCGTAAAAAAAGGTTCCGCGAGGGAACATTTCAATTTTCAACAGCGTTATGGCGGCTATGGACAGTTTTGGCGATTTCGACACTTGAAGGCGACAGTTTGAAAATGAAACATAAAACAGGGGCAGGGCGGACCACCGGCACGACCTTATGGACAGAAGATCCAAATGCGCAAATTGCAGCGAAGCTGAAGGCGCTCTATCAGTCCGTGCAGGAAGAGGCGATACCCGCGCGTTTTCTCGATCTTCTGGAAAAACTCGACGCGGCCGAGCAGCAATCGGCGCTGCAGGGCAGGGAGTAAGTACCGGAATGTCATCCGAAAAGAATGATTTCAAGCGTGAGATGCTGGCCGCGTTGCCGAGTCTGCGTGCCTTCGCCATGTCGCTGATCGGCCGTCACGACCGTGCCGACGACCTGGTTCAGGACACGATCATGAAGGCCTGGGCGAAGCAGGACCACTTCGAGATGGGCACCAACATGAAGGCCTGGCTCTTCACCATCCTGCGCAACGAACTCTACAGCCAGATGCGCAAGCGCGGACGCGAAGTTCAGGACAGCGACGGACATTTCACCGAGTCTCTCGCCCATCATCCTGAACAATACGGCTCGCTGGACCTGCAGGATTTCCGCAAGGCGCTGGAGATGTTGCCGCCCGACCAGCGTGAAGCGATCATCCTCGTGGGCGCTTCCGGCTTTTCCTACGAGGAAGCGGCCACGATCTGCGGCTGCGCGCTCGGAACGATCAAGAGCCGTGTCAACCGGGCGCGCCAGCGCTTGCAGGACATTCTTCAGGTGAAGGGCGAAAACGACTACGGCCCCGACGAGACATCGGCCCCGATCACGTCGCGCGCCTTTGTTTCCTGAGGAAAGTTTCGAGCAGGACACCGTTGCAAAAGCGGCGGTGTCCTGCTTTCACTGACGCCTGTGCCCGAGGGGGCAGGCGGGTGGTGGAGGCAGAGCGCAAATCATGACGATTTTGGGTCGATATGCCCAGAACCGAGCGAGATGCGGGTGCAGCCTGCAAGGGCTCCCCAAGCCGCTCAGATTGGGAATTGAGACCGAATGCGCATGAGGACTGAAAGGACAGACCTGCCCGTCATGACGCTGCTCGACGCGCCTGAGCGTCTGAGCGTCTTGCACGCGACCGTGCCCGACATGGCGGTGCCGGATCGGGACTTCGACGGCATCGTTGGAATTGCGGCGGGCCTCTTCGACGCGCCGATTGCGCTGGTGACCTTGATCGACCGCGAATGGCAATGGTTCAAGGCGGCCGTCGGAACCACGGAGAGCCGGGCGCCATCGGAGGAGTCCTTCTGCGTGCAGGTGGCGGCCGAAGCCGACGCCAGTCTCGTCGTGCTCGACGCATCGACTGATCCGCTGTTCATGCGACGTTCGCGGGTCGTAGGGCCGCCGTTCCTGCGATTTTATGCCGGCGCGCCGATCATGCTCGACGGGCAGGCCGTCGGCACGGTCTGCGTTCTCGACGACAAGCCGCGCGCCGACGTGCCACAGGCGCTGATGGACCAGCTGAGCCGGCTCGCCGGGCTGGCCGCTTCCCTCTTCAAGATCAAGGACGAAGCGCGCCGGCGCGCGCTGAAAGAGGCGGCGCTGTCACGCGAGGAGCAGCGCCACGCAATGGCGCTCGAAGCAGCGAACATCGGCAGTTGGTTGTGGGATATCCGCTCCGGGGTCATTGCCGGTAACAGCGCGATGAAACGCATGTTCGGACTGCCGGCCGACAGCTTCGTCGGCGCCCGCGAGATCTTCGGAGCGATCCATATCGACGATCGCGGCGCGACTTTTTCCAAGCTACGCCAGGCGATGAAGGCCGACGACGAGTACGACGGCATGTTCCGCGTCGGCGACACCGGCCGCTGGCTGCTCGGGCGCGGCCGCGTGCATGATCGCGACAACAAGGGCAATCCGTTGACGTTCATCGGCGTCACGATCGATGTCACCGACCAGCAGGCGTCGGTACAGCGCACGCGGCTGTTGCTGAAGGAGCTCAACCACCGGGTCAAGAACACGCTCGCGATGCTGCAGTCGCTCGCCCGCCAGACCTTGCGCCAGACCAGCGATCCGGCGGAATTCATGACCGCATTTGCCGGGAGATTGCAGGCGATCTCCGAAGCGCACGGCCTGCTTTCCGATCACGAATGGGGCACCATCCGGCTCGCCGACCTCATCGCCAAGCAGCTGCTGCCGCATGTCAACTGCTATGCCGAGCAGATCGAGATCCACAAGGACGAGATATCGCTCGGGCCTGACCAGGCGGTCGGCCTCGGTCTGGTTCTGCACGAGCTTGCCACCAACGCCGTCAAATATGGGTCGCTGTCGGTGCCGAAGGGGAAGGTGGTTCTGACGGCGCGCAACATGATCGAGGATGGCGACAACGTTCTGCATCTCACCTGGACCGAAGTCGGCGGGCCGCCGGTGCGCGAGCCAAAACGGCGCGGCTTCGGCTCGATCCTGATCGAGCGGAGCCTCGACAAGGTCTTGGGCAGCTCGGTCAAGGTGGAATATCTGCCGGCAGGCGTCACTGCGCTCATTCGCCTGCCGCTTTAAGGCGTTGATCGCAATCGGGACGGCCGAAAGGCGCAAGCGCGCAAGGCTCTCCTGCCAGACACCAACGTGCCAGACACCAACGTTCGGAGCGGGAAAGGCCCGCACCGGGTTGGGAAGCCCGTGTTTAATCGTCAGTCGTCCGTCGCCGCTCGCGCCGTTTGCCAGTTCCCACGAGTGCTCCGATCGCCAGAGCGGTGGCGACCGCAAGCAGCGGCTGTTTGCGCAGGATGCCCGCCGCGGCAAGCAGTGTCAGGTTGGTTTGCATCTGTCTGCGGCGGCGACGCTCCTCGGCCAGGCGGCGGTCGCGTCCTTGCAGCATCGCAATGATGCCGAACAGCACCAGCGCGGTCACGAAAAACGCGATCGCGATCGCGGCGGAGGCCGTGACCGGACTGTAAAGTGCGCTGAGATACAGGAACGCGGCTGCGAGGCCGAAGACATAGGCCGTGGCAAGCAGCAATCCTATAACGCCCCATAAGATCGCATTGCGTTTCACGCGTGCAGTGGCCGCGCCGATATCGGCGCTCATGAGCGCGGTCAGGGCTGCCGTCAATGGTCCCATGAATTGCCCCCGATCATCTTCCCCTCGATCTCAGCGGATGGGTGCAACCCATCCGCCTCAACGGCTCGCATCTTCTTCAGCGACGAAGAAGCGCGGCTATGGCCAGACCGATCAGGGCGGCGGCGCCGAGGGTTGCGACGGGATGTTCGCGCACGGCGTGCCGAACCTGCTTTTCCGTGCCGGCGTAGCGATCACGAAGCTCGGCCAGCAGATCTTCACCGCTTGCCAACAGTTCGCTGAGGCCCGCTTCAGCCTGTTCGCGGGCATCCTGTGCCTTGCTGCGCGCCTGCTGCGAAGCCGTCGATCCGCGATCGGCCAAGAGGGCGACAAGCGTCGCCACATCATTGCGCAATTCGCCCAGTTGTTCCTCGATGGAGATGTCGGCGAGCTTGCCGTTGCTTTTTGTCGAACGCGAGCTCGAACCGGAGAAGAGGCCTGACGCCATGACGAATACTCCCTTTCACACATGCGCCGGCCGCGAACGGTCGGCGCTTCCTGATCAAACCGGCGGGCACAACTGCAGGCCCACGCCGGCGCTTCGGGAGAACAACGCGCAAGTGCGGAAATTGTTTCGATAAATCTTGGTGTTGGCTCTCGGAAGAATGAGGACGTGCGCTTGCGTCAGAGCGATGCGGTTTGCGGCAGCACGAAGGGCACGGGCGCCGGCGGAGCCACGCCCACCCGCATGCGGCAGCCGAAGACCGCTTCCATCGTCTCGTCCGTCAGTACCTCGGCCGGCGCGCCGCTGGCGCGGACCTTGCCGGCCTTCATCATCACCATGTGGTCGGCGAACATGGCGGTCAGATTGAGGTCGTGCATGACGGCGACGACACCGCCGCCGCGTTCGCAAAAGTTGCGCGCGAGCTGCATGATGCCCAGCTGGTGGCGGATATCGAGGCTGGAGACGGGCTCGTCGAGCAGAAGGTAACGCGGTTGGCCATCGGTAACGGGTTCTGAGATCTGGCAAAGCACGCGGGCAAGCTGCACGCGCTGCTGCTCGCCGCCGGACAGCTCCTGATAGAAACGCCCGGCAAAGCCGCCGAGATCGACCGCTTCGAGCGCTTCTGCCGCGATCCGGTCGTGCAGGGCGGCGTCGGCGTTTGCGCCGGCGGCAAGCCCGAGCCGAACCACTTCTCGCACCGTGAACGGGAAGGAGATGACGGTCGATTGCGGCAGCACGCCGCGCATCGACGCGAGTTCCCAGGGCTTCAGGCCGCGCAGGTCGCGGCCGTTGATGCGGATCGTCCCGCCTGCTGGTGCAAGCTCTCCGGAAATGGCCTTCAGCGTCGTGGTCTTGCCGCAGCCGTTCGGGCCGACGATCGCCGTCAGCGCGCCGGGTCGGGCCTCGAGCGAAACGCCGTGGATGACCGGTCGCCCGCCGAGGCGGACGGAGAGATTGGAAACGTTGATCATGGCTTCGCTCACAATCCCATGTTCGAACGGCCGCGCAGCAGGATCCAGAGGAAGAACGGTGCGCCGATAAAAGCGGTGACGATACCGATCGGCAGTTCCGCCGGGGAAACGATGGTGCGGGCGATCATGTCGGCAAGGATCAACAGCGTGCCGCCGAGCAGAGCCGAGGCCGGCAGCAGGTAGCGGTGATCGGGACCGATGACGAGGCGCAGCAGATGCGGCACGACGATGCCGACGAAGCCGATGCCGCCGCTGACGGCAACCGACGCGCCGGTCGCCGCAGCAACGCTGACGATCGCGACGTTCTTCAGCCGCTGGACGGGAATGCCCATGTGGAAGGCTGCCGCCTCGCCGAGCGTGATCGCATTGAGGCCGCGGGCGAGAAAAGGGGTGACGGCGAGCGAAAGCAGGATGATCGGCGCCGAGGCAAGGATCTTCGTCCAGTTGGCGCCGGCAAGTGAGCCGAGGCCCCAGAAGGTGAGGTCGCGCAATTGCTTGTCGTCGGCCATGAAGACGAGCACGCCCGTGACGGCGCCGGTCAGTGCGCCAAGCGCGATGCCGGCCAGAAGCAGGGTGGCGATCGAGGTCTGTCCGCCGCGCGTGGCAATGCGGTAGAGCAAAAGCGTCGTGACGAGGCCGCCGAAGAAGGCAGCTACCGGCAGCGCGTAGAAACCGAACAGGGCAAACAGCGGCCCGAAGGTGGCGGTTCCAAGCACGATCAGCAGCACGGCGCCGAGACTCGCGCCCGAGGAAACGCCGACGAGGCCGGGATCGGCCAGGGGATTGCGGAAGAGCCCCTGCATGACCACGCCGGAAACCGCAAGCGACGCGCCAACGAGCATGCCGAGCACGGCGCGAGGGAGCCGGATATCGAGAATGATGATGCGATCGCGGATGCTCAGGGCCTGGTCGGCCTCGCCGATCAGCCAGCGCCAGACATTGGCGAGCGACGCGTCGGCCGCGCCGGTCATGATCGAGCCGACGAAGGTGGCGATGGCGATTACCACGAGGGCGACGACGAGAAGCCGGGCCAGCCGCGAGCGGTTGCCCGCACGCCATTCGTTGCGGATGTCGGCGGCCAATCCGGTCAGGCGCATGCCGCGGTGCAATGCCTCACTGCGAGGCATTGGCCTTCTTCCCGTAGATGGCGGCATTCAGTTCGCGAACGGCGCTAGCTGTGCGCGGGCCGAAGCCGAGCAGGTGCAGGCCGTCCATGCGCACGAGCGCCTTGTTCTGGGCAGCAGGGGTCAGGCTCAATGCCGGCATGGCGAAGAGCTCTTCCGCCTTGGCGGCGTGTTCGCCACCGCGATCCATCATCAGGATGACGTCGGGCTTGGCTTCGACGATCGCTTCGTCGGTGAGTGCCTTGTAACCGGGGAAGGTGCCGACGGCGTTCACCGCGCCGGCGAGTTCGATGATGCCGTTGGCGGCGGTACCCTGACCGGAGGCCATGACCTTGCCGCCCTGGGTGCTCAGGATGAACAGCACGCGCTTGCGCTCACTGTCGGCGCGCGCGGTACCCTCCGCCACGGCTGCATCGAGATCGGCTTCAACGCTCTTGGCGAGCGTTTCGGCCTTGTCCTCGACGCCGAGAAAAGCGCCAACGGCGCGGATCTTGGTGGGAATGCCGGCCTTGTCGAAGGTCTCGGGCACGCTGGTGAAGGCGATGTTGGCCTCCTTCAGCACCGCCAGCGCCTCCGGCGGGCCGCTGCCTTCGACAGCGACGATGGCGCTCGGATTGACCGCAATGATGCCTTCGGGCGCGAGCTGGCGCATATAGCCGACATCCGGAAGCGTCGTTGCTGCTTCCGGATAGGTGCTGGTGGAATCACGCCCGACGAGACGTCCTTCTTCGCCGAGCGCATAGATGATCTCGGTGACGGCGCCGCCGACCGAAACGACGCGCGAGACGTCGGCCTTCTGCGTGTCCTCGGCCATGGCCGTCCGGATGAAGGCGGGGGCATCGGGTGCCACTGCCGGCAGCAGGAAGGTCGCCGAAAGGGCGAAGGCGCCGAGCGCCAGCCCCGAGCGGCGAAGGCGACGGAAGTCGAGACCGTTGATCATCTTGCGTATCCTATTCTCTCGCTCAGGCGGCAACCGTCGTATCGAGGCGCGGCAGGCCTTCGGCGATCGAGCGCCATTCGGGACGTTCCGCAAGGCCCTCTTTGCGCTTGCCGAAGAACTGGATGATCATTTCGCCCTTGGCGTCGAGCGCCTCGATCGAGGTGACATGGCCGTCGGCTGTCGGCTTGCGCACGGCCCAGAGCTCGGCAATGTGGTCGGTGCGCAGATGCAGGTGGAAGGTCGGATCCATGATGTTGAGCCAGGGGCCCATCGTGGCGATCTTGGCGATCGGGCCGGAATGGATCTGAATCATGCCGCGGTTGCCGACGAAGCACATGATCGGCAGTTCGACTTCGGCGCTTGCCTGCATCATCGCTTCGACGCTCTGCGGGTCGAGCTGCCAGGCGAAATCGTCGCCGATGTTGCTCAGCGCCTGGCGGCGGCCGATCTTCAGCTTGCGCAACATGCCGTGGAACTGATGGGTGTCCGTCATCTTCGTCCAGCGCTCACGCAGCTCGACGACGTCCACGACGGTTTCCGGCTTGTCGTCGGTCGGCTGAACGCTGGTGTCGGCTACAAACTCTTGCGTCTGATCGTCGAGGCGGAAATCCGCGACGAGCTTTTCGTAGGCTGCGTCGTTCGATGCGGCGCGCAGATGTACCTTGTGCACGGCGTTGCCCCACTTGTCGAAGAACTGCAGGCTCTTGCGGACTTCGCCCTTGTCGTCCGTCTTCGTCACGGCGAAGGCGTGTGCCCAGGCGCTCGGGAAAACACGAAGGTCGATCTGTTCGCCAAGTACGATGCTCGCCATCTCGCCGGTGGTGATCTTCTCGTAGACGCCGATCTTTTCGTGGACGGCGCTTTCGTTGCGGGTCAGCGCCATGACTTCACCGAGCTCTTCGACGCGCGACAGGAAGCGGTTGGCGTCGGCATCGATACGAACGGCGGTCAGCCCACATTCGGCAGCGACCAGCGCGGCTTCGGAAACGCCGAGCTGGGCTGCGATATCACGCTCGCGCAACTTCGGGTTTTCAGCGCGGTAGGCGCGGATTTCAACGGGAGTGGGGCGAAGGCTCTCGGTCATTTTCATCTGCCTATTTGTTCAGGATCAGCTTGCCTTGGCGGGTGATCTTCATGCGGTAGATCGCGCCGTCGTGGGAAATGAGAATCTCGTTTTCGGTGCCGAAGAGCTCGCGACTTTCGATGATCCGTTGCGCCCGTCCGGTCAGCACCGGAGGCTCCGAGGGGCGTGCGAGATTGTTGTCGTTGGTCACTGTGTTTCGGCCGTTTCGAGTGGGCAGGCCGCGCTGATTTCCCCGCATTTCCCGCCGTGCAATTCGATTACTATCTTGACTTCATTACTCATATTTATTTATGGACGCAATACCGGACTTATAAACTCAAGTTAGTTGCTGCCGGGTTGTGGACAAGGGCGTGCGGCCGGCGTTCGGTGGTGTGCTCGATCCTTTGGAGTGGTGTCGTCATGAAGTTTCCCAGCCTTCCGATTGTTTCCGTTGCTCTTGCGGCTCTCGTTGCCGCAACCGCTGCCAAGGCGCAGGAGACCGCAGCGGCTGGGGGGCTGACGATCGAGCTCAACGAGGTGGCGCCGTCCCAGAAGGGCTGCAAGCTCACCTTCGTTGCCGGCAACGAATTCGCGCAGTCGTTGAGCAAGGTTTCCTTCGAGTTCGTCATTTTCGACCAGAAGGGGCTGGTCGAACGCATGGCCGTGCTCGATTTCCGCGACCTTCCCGCCGGCAAGACCAAGGTTCGCCAGTTCGATCTGCCCGGCACCAACTGCGATGCGGTGAAGAGCCTGCTGATCAACGACGCGCCGGCCTGTGTCGGCGACGGGGTTCAGCCGGGCGCCTGCATGAGCGGGATCAAGACCGGCTCTAAGTCGGCGGTCGAACTCAAGGGGTGAGCGGGACTGGGGCTTAGCGCGTCCGGCAATCCGAGCATGAGGTTTGCGTCGCCCTGGTGCGACGAAGGTAAGGCTGAAATGAAGCGTATCGTCATCTGGAGCGGGGCCGCCGTCTTATCGCTTGCAACCCACGGCGTCGTGCTCGCGACGCTGTTTGGTAGCAGCCCGCCCGAGACGCAACTGGATCTGATCCAGGGTGGCGAAAGCGTCGAAGTGGCGCTTCTCGGCGATGCATTCGAGGAAACGCTTCAGTCGGGTGAAGTGTCCGAAATCGTCGAGCCCACGGAAGATCTGCCCGAGGAGGTTCAGCCCGCCGAGATCCAGCCGGTCGAGGATGTTGCCCCCACGCAGGAGATCGCTGCAGAGCAACCCCACGACCTGACGGCGACGGAGGCAGACGTGATCCTGCCGGCCGAGGAAATGCCTACCCTGCAAGTCGCCGAGGCTGTGGTGACGGCGAGCGTCGCGCCGGTCGAGACTGTCGTGCCGGAAGAAAAGCCCGAGGAGCCGAAGAAGGAAAAGGTCGAAAAGCCGGAGCCGAAGAAGGAGCCGGTGAAAAAGAAGAAGGTCACCCGCAAGAAGGCGGGCGATCAGGGCGAGCAGGCGCAAAATCAGGTCAAGGGCAAGCAGGACGGCCAGGAGAATGGCAGTTCGTCCGCTGCGAATGGCAACAGCCGCGCGTCCGAGGTCGGCAACGCCAACATGGAGAACTATGGCGGCAAGATCCGCAAGCGGATCACACGCCGGTTCAAGGTTCCGTCGGCTGCAAGACGCGACGGCGTATCCGGCACGGCGACCGTTCGTTTCACCTTGACGTCGAATGGAAACCTGACGCGTGTCAGCCTCGCGGGCAGTTCCGGCTCGCCGGCGATCGACGAGGCCGCCATCGATGCGGTTCGCCGCGCTGCGCCATTCCCGGCGTTTCCGGCCGGAGCGCCAAGCTCCGAATCCTTCATCGTGCCGATGGTTGCGACCGTCCGCTGACCTTCTCCCCTTGCTGGTGGGATTCGCGCAGAAGCTGCAAGAAAAAATATGATTAGAAAACTCATGTTTATACTTTACTCTGTTTATCAAGTTTAATAGGTTGCCCTCGTCACGCAGCCGAAGGGTGTGTGTCGAGAGGATATCCCGATGCGACCGGCTGCCTGACGAAGGCCCTTGTTGCGCGACCAGACGGAGAAGATTGCATGCGCGGCAAGCGTCACCAGAATGCGGCGAAGAACGGCAAGGGTCGCTCGGGTTCGGAACCGGTCGAGGCCCGCCAGGAGGCCGGCAAGGCGACGCTCGAAGGGCGCAGCTTCCTGTATGTCGGTGGCCGTGATTGCCAGGTGGCGCACTTGCGCGAAATCGCCAGCTCCTTCGGCGCCGAGTTGTTGCACCACGACGGTGGCCTGCGTGAGGCCGTTTCGCGTATCGACCGCGTGCTGCCGTCTGTCGATTGCGTCTTCTGCCCGATCGACTGCATCAGCCATGACGCATGTCTTCGCGTGAAGACCGGCTGCAAGAAGTGGGGCAAGGCCTTCGTGCCGCTGCGCAACGGCTCGAAGTCGAGCCTGGAACGCGCGCTCCAGGACCTGACCACCAGCCGCAACGAGCGCTAATCCTCTGAAAGACAAGACGAGAATTTGCAATGAACGAAGAACGTCCCGACCTCGCCATGATGATCGGCTTGCACAAGCTGGCGGCCCAGCAGGGCGACGGCCTGGTGCCCGAGCTCTACGAGATCCTGACGCGACGGGCGCGGATGGTGGAAGAGAATACCAACGTCGCCGAGTTCCCCACCTGGCAGGCGCGCCCGCCGGTGCGCGACCCGTTCGGGCTTGCGGAGCCGAAGGAAGGAACTATCCTCGCCTTTCCACGGGCCACAAGCGATGCCGCCCTCAAGAAGGAAAGTGCCTAGCAATTCCAGGAAAAGTGCGAAGCGGTTTTCCGTCCGGAAATGCGTAAGCTAGGAAGCAATTCCAGGAAAAGTGCGAAGCGGTTTTCCGTGCGGGGTTGCGTCCGTTTAAAGATTCAGATCGTTTCGCCGTATCGGCGAAAGGACCTAGGAGACCAAGATGTTTGTTGCCATGAACCGTTTTCGTATCGCCATCGGCCACGAGGAGGCTTTCGAAGCGGTGTGGAAGGGGCGCGATTCCAGCCTTTCCGAAATGCCCGGCTTCGTTTCCTTCCATCTGCTGCGCGGCGACAGCGTGCCGGAGGAGGGCTACACGCTCTTCGTCTCGAACTCGGTCTGGAAGGACAAGGATTCGTTTTCAGCCTGGACCAAGTCGGAGAATTTTCGCGCGGCCCACAAGAACGCCGGCGAGAACAGGGCGATGTATCTCGGTCCGCCGAAGTTCGAGGGTTTTTCGGCCGTTGAAGGCGCCTGATCCGCGCGCCGGCGCGGACATATGATCCTGATTTTGCGTGTTATTCGCCTCCCGGATGGACCTCTCCGGGAGGCGGATTGTTTTGGGGTCAGGCCGTCTTCTTCGGCAGGAAGGCGCCGAGCGAAACGGCGAGCCACCCCGCCATAATCGTCGTGCCGCCGAGCGGAGCGGACATCGGGAAGAGACCGTGGCCTGCAACATGGCGCATGGCGAGATCGGCCGAAAACAGCGCCGTGCCAGCCGCGATCAGGAGCGCGGCAACGGCCGCCGTTCGAAAGTGCGGCCAGGCGGCGTAGAGCGCCACCAACGCCGGGGCGTGGGCGAGGCACATCGCCGAAATGCCGGCAAGCAGCCTCGGGTCGTCGCCATGCGAAGCGGCGGCCGCGCTGACGACGCCGGTCAGGCCCATCAAACCGGCAACAAATAGCGTCGTGGCGCGAAATCCGCTGTGCGACATGGTCATTCCTTGTTCTGCATGTGAAGGGCGAGGCGGGTGATCGGGTCGAGGATGATCTGCCGGAGCTTCGGATGGTCGATCGTTTCCTCAAGCGCGCGGGTAAAGCAAAGCAGCCACTCGTCCCGTTCCTCAGGCCCGATCTCGGCGACGAAATGGCGACGGCGCAGCATCGGATGGCCGCGCTTTTCGACATAGATGGGCGGCCCGCCGAGCCAGCCGGTCAGGTACTCGTAAAACTTCTCTTCGCTTCCGGAAAGATCGGGCGGATGCACGGCACGGCAGCGCGCCGCTTCTGGCAACGTGTCCATCAGCTCATAGAAACGGCGCGTCAGGGCGCGGACCGTCGGGTCACCGCCGATGGCTTCGTAGAGGGTCGTGGTTTCCGGTTCCGCCATGCTCTGCGTCCTTCGTTCGTTCGGTCCTAGCGCGCCGCGACCGGGCGGACAACGGTTTTCAGAACGCGGAATTTGCGGCGTTTCATCGCGGTCAAACAACACTTCTCTTGACAAACCGTCCAGACGGTATCTTTATGGGTGCATGACCGAAGCTCATCGTCGCAAGAAACAGCCGGAACAGGTGCGCCAGCAATTGCTGGAGGTTGCCGCACGCCTTTCGCACGAGCAGGGCGTGGCTGGCATCACGCTCGATGCCGTGTCGCAGGCAGCCGGGGTCAGCAAGGGCGGGCTGCTGCACCATTTCCCGAACAAGCTCGCGCTGCTCGACGGGCTGTTCGACGACCTGGTGACACGGTTCGATCGCGAGATCGAGGCGGCGATGGCGCGCGATCCGGTGGCGAAGGGGCGCTTCACCCGCGCCTATATCGATGTCTGCTTCGCGCTCGATCCGGCAACAGACGTGCCGGGCTGGCGCATGCTGACCATCGCGCTGATTGCCGAGCCGCATCTGAAGAGCCGTTGGCGCGACTGGGTCGGCCGGCGATCGGCGGAGTTTGCGGAGACGGACGGTTCGACCGGCTGCGTGCTTGCGCGTTTCGCCTGCGACGGCGTCTGGCTCGCGGATCTGATGCAGAGCCACGACCTCGATGCGGAGGCGCGGGTCGGTCTGGTTGAAAATCTCAAGGCGCTTTCGGCGCAATAGATAACTTCATCGTTTTATCGAAACACTGGAGTGATCTAAGTCTTTGAAATCACGCAGTTCCGGACGGAAAACCGCTTTGCACTTTTCCTGGAACTGCTCTGGTCCGGAATGGAGTCCCCGATGAACCCCGCCATGCTCTATACCGTCCTGGTTGCAGCCATCGTCTTCGAAGTGCTCGGCACCTCGGCGATGCAGGCCGCACAGCATTTCACCCGGCTGGGGCCGACGGTGATGATGGTGGTCTGCTATGCGATCGCCTTCTTCTTCCTGTCCTACACGCTGCGCTTCATCCCCGTCGGCATCGCCTATGCGGTGTGGAGCGGGCTCGGCATCGTGCTCATTTCGCTCGTCGGTTACTTCGCCTTCGGGCAGAAGCTCGATCTGGCGGCGATCCTCGGACTGGGGCTGATCATAGCAGGCGTGGTGGTCCTCAATCTCTTTTCCAAGTCGACCTTCCACTGAAGCGGTCGGCAGCGCCTGTCCTCAAGCGCCCTGCGGTGGCGCGGTCGATTCCCTGAGGATCAGTTCCACCGGCCAGAGTTCGTGAACCTCTTCGGTCGGCCGGCCTGAGAGAAGCTGCAGCACGAGGTCGGCCGAGCGCGCGCCCGCCGCCCGCATCGAAGAGCGTGTCGCCGAGAGCGACGGAACCATGTTGTCGGCCGTGAGGTAAGGGAAAACGTCGTCATGGGCGATGACCGAGACCTCGCGGCCGATCTCCAGGCCCATGGACCGTGCTGCCCGGTAGATGCCGAGCGCTGTCATCATCGAGCCGGCAACGAAGGCGGTCGGGCGAGGCGTCTGCTCCAGGAACGAGCGCGCGAAGCGAAAGCCGAGTTCGTCGGTAAAGTTGCCATGGGCGACGAGGCGCGGATCGAAGGCGATGCCGCGCGCCTGCAGCGCGTCGCGGTACCCCTTGTCGCGGTGAAGCGAGAAAGTGCGGCCCTGCCGGCCGTTGATCATGGCGATGCGGCGATGGCCGAGATCGATGAGATGCGAGGTCGCGCGGCGGATCGCGCCTTCGTTGTCGATGTCGAGCCAGGCGTGCGGCACGTCGATATCGGAGCGCCCGTGCACGAGGAAGGGCATGCCGAGCTTGTGGAGGAGGGCGATGCGCTCGTCGTTCGGTTCGGGCGAGTGTACGATCACGGCGTCGACGCGGCCGCTGACGGCGAGCCGGCTATAGAGCTGGATTTCGCCCGTGGGGTTCTTGTCGTCCATTGGGCTGACGAGAATGTCGATATCCTCGGTGCCGAGCCGTTCGGCCAGGCCACCCATGAACTCGGAAAAATGGAACTCGCCGGAGCGGCCCATGACCACGCCGATCGCGCCGGCCCGACCGGTGGCGAGCCGCACCGCATTGATGTTCGGACGATAGCCAAGGCGGGTTGCCTCTTCGGCCACGCGCTTGCGCGTCTTTTCGCTGACTTCGGGATAACCGCTCAGCGCCCGGCTGACCGTCGTCGGCGAAAGCCCCAGTTGTTGTGCGAACTCCCTCAGCTTCATTCGAAATGCGTTTCCTCAAGCCTAGCCCGGTCCCAGAAATATACACCTTCGCTGCCCGTAACAATCGGTTTGTCGGGGACGCTAGGTTCTACAGGCCGGGTATGTATTTTACCAAACCGTTTTAAATTAATACAGTTCCCCTTTGATTTTATGGGGTTCTGTGAGGGGCGGTCGATTTTTTTCTCCCATTGCTATTTGGTTGAAAAATAACGATTATTTGTAATAATCCACGCCAAATGGACTTTTCTAAGTGTGTGGATTGACAGTTTTTCCGTCTTCTGCCAACTTTTTCTTATCCAAACCGCTTTCGAATTTGCCGAGGAGCTTTCGTGCGGTGGGAGGGGGAACAGGAGGAGTCGACCCAATGACAACCACGCTCAATGTGCTGAGTTTTTGTGCCGCAATCGTTGCAGCCGGGACGGCTGGCGCCGCCGAGCTTTCGCTCGCCGCCAACACGACCGGGAAGAACGTCCATTTCATTCGCGAACAGCTGGACATTTTCGAGAAGCAGACCGGGCACAAGGTGAGCCTGGTCACCATGCCGCCATCGAGCAGCGAGCAGTTCAGCCAGTACCGGCTGTGGCTTGCCGCCGGAAACAAGGATGTCGACGTCTACCAGACCGATGTCGTCTGGGCGCCGCAACTGGCCGACCAGTTCGTCGATCTGACGGAGGCGGCAAAGGACGTTGTTGGCCAGCACTTCCCGTCGATCATCGCTTCGCAGACGGTGAACGGTCGCCTCGTGGCCTTGCCGGTTTTCACCGATGCACCGGCACTGTTCTATCGCAAGGACCTGCTCGAAAAATACGGCAAGACGCCGCCGAAGACCTGGGACGAGCTGGCTGCGACCGCCAAGGAAATCCAGGAGAAGGAGCGGGCCGCCGGCCAAGCCGATCTCTGGGGCTATGTCTTCCAGGGCAATGCCTATGAGGGCCTGACCTGCAACGCACTCGAATGGGTCAAGTCGTCGGGCGGTGGCCAGATCGTCGAGCCCGACGGCACGATCTCGATCAACAACGAGAAGGCGGCCGCCGCAATCGACCGGATCAAGGGATGGGTCGGCACGATCTCGCCGCAGGGCGTGCTTGCCTATCAGGAGGAGGAATCGCGCGGGGTCTGGCAGACCGGCAATTCCGTCTTCATGCGCAACTGGCCCTATGCCTATGCGCTCGGCAATGGCGATGACAGCGCTGTGAAGGGCAAGTTTGCCGTCGCGCCGCTGCCGACGGCCACCGATGGTGACCAGCCGTCTTCGACGCTCGGCGGCTGGAACGTCGCCGTCTCCAAATATTCCGACGACCAGGAGGCGGCGATTGCGCTCGCCAAGTTCCTGTCGTCCGCCGAGGTGCAGAAGCGCCGGGCGATCGAGCTTTCGAACCTGCCGACGGTTGCCGCACTCTACGACGATGCGGAGGTCGCCAAGGCCCAGCCGTTCATGCCGGCCTGGAAACCGATCTTCGAAAGCGCGGTGCCGCGCCCGTCGGCCGTCACCAAGGTCAAATACAACGAGGTTTCCGCCAAGTTCTGGAACGCGGTGCACAACTCGCTTTCCGGCAACGGCACGGCAGCGGAAAATCTTGAACTGCTCGAAGTCGAACTCACCGAGATGAAGGGCGACAACTGGTGATCCTCCCGGGGGCGAGGGGAGTGCTTGTCAAGCCTCCCTTCGCTCCACCGAGCCACCGCCTTTTCTCTCCGATCAACCGCTCGGCCGTGCGCCGAATGGCAAGGGTGAGTACAGACATGACCGACATTTCCGTCGCAGACCCGCCTTCCGCCCTTGGGCAGCAGGCCCGGATCCGCTCCGATCTCAACGCCGAGCGCATCCGCTCCGCCTGGATCTTTCTCGCACCGACGCTTCTGGTGCTGGCACTCGTCGCCGGCTGGCCGCTCATTCGCACAGTCTATTTCAGCTTCACCAATGCGTCGCTGACCAACCTCGAAGGCGCCGAGTTCGTCGGCTTCAAGAACTACCTTTCCTGGATCACGCTGAAGAGCGGGCGCACCGTCTATAACGGCCTGCTTGCCGATCCGGCCTGGTGGAACGCCGTCTGGAACACGCTGAAGTTCTCGGCCGTTTCCGTCACCATCGAGACGGTGCTCGGCCTGATCGTCGCGCTGGTCCTGAATGCGAATTTCCCGGGCCGCGGGCTGGTGCGCGCCGCAATCCTGATTCCCTGGGCGATCCCGACGATCGTGTCCGCCAAGATGTGGGCCTGGATGCTCAACGATCAGTTCGGCATCCTGAACGATCTTCTGCTCGGCCTCGGCCTCATCAGCCAGAAGGTCGCCTGGACCGCCAATCCGGAGACCGCGATGGTCGCCGTTTTGATCGTCGACGTCTGGAAGACGACGCCGTTCATGGCGCTCCTGATGCTGGCCGGCCTGCAGATGGTACCGTCGGATATCTATGAGGCGGCCAAGATCGATGGCGTGCATCCGCTCAAGGTCTTCTGGCGGTTGACGTTGCCCTTGATCCGGCCGGCGCTGATGGTGGCGGTGATCTTCCGCATGCTCGATGCGCTGCGCATCTTCGATCTCATCTATGTGCTGACGCCCAACAACGCGAAGACCAAGACGATGTCGGTGCTCGCGCGCGAAAACCTGTTTGACTTCGACAAGTTCGCCTATGGCGCCGCGGCCTCGACGATGCTGTTCCTGATCATCGCGGCGATCACCGTCGCCTACATGTGGTTCGGCCGCGTCAATCTCGAAGGAGCGCGCTGATGGTTGCCACCCTTGCCAAGCGCACGGCGTTCTACGCCCTCGTTGCCGCCATCATCATCATGGCCGTCTTCCCGTTCTACTATGCGGTGCTGACGAGCTTTAAATCCGGGACGGCGCTGTTCCGGGTCGACTACTGGCCGACCGAGATCTCCTTCGACAACTACGCGGGCATCGTCACCAGCAGCGGCTTCCTGCGCAATCTCGCCAATTCGCTGCTGGTCGCAACGATCGTCGTTGCCGTGTCGTTGCTCCTGGCCGTCACCGCTGCCTATGCGTTGGCGCGAGTGCGGTTCCGCGGTCGCGGGCTCCTGCTTCTGACGATCCTGTCGGTGTCGATGTTTCCGCAGATCGCGGTGCTTGCCGGCCTCTTTGAACTCATCCGCTCGGTCGGCATCTTCAACACGCCCCTGGCGCTGATCTTTTCCTACATGATCTTCACCTTGCCGTTCACGGTCTGGGTGCTCACCACCTTCATGCGCGATCTGCCGGTGGAGATCGAGGAAGCGGCGATCGTCGATGGCGCCACACCCTGGGTGATCATCACCCGCGTGTTCATGCCGCTGATGTGGCCGGCGCTGGTGACGACGGGGCTGCTCGCGTTCATCGCCGCCTGGAACGAGTTCCTGTTCGCGCTGACCTTCACCTCATCGGACAGCCAGCGCACGGTGCCGGTCGCGATCGCGCTGCTCTCGGGAAACAGCCAGTACGAAATTCCGTGGGGCAACATCATGGCCGCATCGATCATCGTCACCGTGCCACTGGTTGTTCTCGTGCTGATCTTTCAGCGGCGGATCATCTCCGGGCTCACCGCCGGCGGCGTCAAAGGATAAGGGGAGAAAATATGGCAGAGCTCCAATTGCGCAACATCCGCAAGTCCTTCGGCGCCTTCGAGGTGATCAAGGGCGTCAGCATGGATATCCGGGCCGGCGAATTCATGGTCTTTGTCGGGCCCTCCGGCTGCGGCAAGTCCACGCTGCTGCGGCTGATCGCCGGGCTCGAAGACATCTCATCGGGCACGCTGTCCTTCGACGGCCAGGTGGTCAACCAGTTGACGCCGTCGAAGCGCGGCATCGCGATGGTGTTCCAGTCCTATGCGCTTTACCCGCATATGACGGTATTCGAGAACATGTCCTTCGGCATGCAGCTTGCCGGCAAGGACAAGGAGCAGTGCAAGAAGCGCGTCGAGGCGGCAGCCGAGATGCTGCAGCTGACGCCCTATCTGCAGCGGCTGCCGCGGCAGCTCTCCGGCGGCCAGCGCCAGCGCGTGGCGATCGGCCGGGCTATCGTGCGCGATCCCAAGGTCTTTCTCTTCGACGAGCCGCTCTCCAATCTCGATGCGGCGCTGCGCGTTGCGACCCGCATCGAGATCGCCAAGCTGCATCGCAGCATGCACAAGACGACGATGATCTATGTCACCCACGACCAGGTCGAGGCGATGACACTGGCCGATCGCATTTGCGTGCTACGGGATGGCCGGGTCGAACAGATCGGCACGCCGCTCGAACTCTATGAAAGCCCGAACTCCGTCTTCGTCGCCGGCTTTATCGGTTCGCCGAAGATGAACTTTCTGTCCGGCGCACTGGCTGCGCCCTACGATGCCCATACGATCGGCATCCGAGCGGAGCATCTGGAGATCAAGGCGAGTGGGGGTCAATGGTCGGGAACGGTGGTGCATTCCGAAATGCTGGGGTCCGACAGCTACATTTATCTCGATATCGGCGCTGGCGAACCGGTCATCGTCCGGGAAGGTGGCACCTCGCATCACCGGCCGGGTGAGACAATTCACATCTCGCCGCTCGGCGGCAGCATCCACCGCTTCGATGCATCGGGGCAGGCTCTCGGCCGCGCACCCATGAAAGGGGCTGCCTGACCAGACCCCGATCAAACTGAAGACACCCAGAGCTTCGGGGTCGCCAATTCCTGGCGGCCCCATCTATCGTAAGACGACAGGCCCGTAACGGGCGAACACGCAAGGAGAATGGCCGTGCCTATCAGAACAGTTGTTTGGGGCGAGAATATTCACGAGCAGACCAACGAAATCGTCCGCAGCATCTATCCAAACGGGATGCACAATACGATCGCGGCGGCGCTGAATACGGAAGCTGCGATCGAGGCGACGACGGCGACGCTGCAGGAGCCGGAACATGGCCTGAGCGTCGAGCGCCTTGCCAACACCGATGTGCTTCTCTGGTGGGGCCACAAGGACCACGGCGCCGTCAGCGACGAGATCGTCGAGCGTGTTGCCAAGCGCGTCTGGGAGGGCATGGGCCTGATCGTGCTGCACTCCGGCCACTTCTCCAAGATCTTCAAGCGGCTGATGGGCACGCCCTGCGCGCTGAAATGGCGCGAAGCAGGCGAGCGTGAGCGCGTCTGGGCGATCAATCCGCGTCACCCGATCGCCGAAGGCATCGAGGAGAACTTCGTGCTCGAGAACGAGGAAATGTACGGTGAGCAGTTCTCGGTGCCGGAGCCGCTCGAAACCGTCTTCATCTCGTGGTTTGCCGGCGGCGAAGTGTTCCGCTCGGGGCTGACCTGGCGCCGCGGTGCCGGCAACATCTTCTATTTCCGTCCCGGCCACGAAACCTACCCGACCTATCACGACGCCAATGTCCAGAAGGTGCTGCGCAATTCGGTGAAGTGGGCCTACAACGCCGACAACCGCTACACGGCGATCCACGACGCACCAAACGTGCCGGTCGAAAAGGCGCTGGAACCGATCGTCGAGCGCGGCCCCAGGCTGCACCAGGCCGGCGAAGCAGGATACAGGTGAGCATCATGCGTCTTCTCATTGTAGGAACCGGCGGCATGGCAAACAGCCATGCCCAGGCCTTTGCCAAGATCGAAGGCGTCGAGATGGTCGGCGCTGTCGATGTCGATCCCGCCCGGGCCAAGGCTTTTGCCGACAAGCACGGCATTGCCGCGACCTTCACCTCGCTCGACGAGGCGATCGCCTGGGGCAAGTTCGATGCGGCGACGAACGTGACGCCCGACAAGGCGCATCACCCGACGACGCTGGCGCTCATTGCCGCGGGCAAGCATGTGCTGTGCGAAAAGCCGCTCGCCGAGAATTATGCCAAGGCGGCAGAGATGGCGGAAGCGGCCGAGCGTTCCGGCCTTGTGACCATGGTCAACCTCACCTACCGCAACGTCGCGCCGCTGCAGAAGGCACGCGCAATGGTGCTTGCCGGCGAGGTTGGCAAGCTGCGTCACATTGAGGCGTCCTATCTGCAGAGCTGGCTCGTTTCCAAGGCCTGGGGCGACTGGGCGACGGAATCGCAATGGCTGTGGCGGCTCTCGACCAAGCACGGCTCGAACGGCGTGCTCGGCGATGTCGGCATCCACATTCTCGACTTTGCCGGCTATGGCGCGGGCACGGACGCCGCCCGGGTCTTCGCGCGGCTGAAGACCTTCGACAAGGCGCCTGATAACCGCATCGGCGAGTATGATCTCGACGCCAATGACAGCTTCGTCATGACGGCCGAGTTCGGCAACGGCGCCATGGGCGTCGTCCATGCCAGCCGCTGGGCGACCGGGCATCTGAACGAGCTCCGGCTGAGGCTACACGGCGACAAGGGTGCCCTCGAAGTGGTGCACACGCCCGATGGATCGACGCTGCGCGCCTGCCTCGGGGTGGACGTCGAAACCGCGACCTGGCGCGATGTCGATGCGGGCACCGTCGCGACGAACTACGAGCGCTTCGTGGCCGCCGTCCGTAAGGGCAAGACGGAGGAGCCCGGGTTCCGCCATGCGGCGAACCTGCAGAAAGTGCTCGACCTCGCGATGGTGACGGAAGCCGAGCGGCGCGAGCTGCCCGTCTAACGAGAGTGACGGTCGGGGGTGTTGCTTTTCGCGGCTCCCCCGCTTTCCGGCGGTGTCCAAGGGGTCACTGCCGAGCCGACGGTGTTTTCCATCGATTGGCCGAGACGCCGCAGCTGCCCGTCGTAGTTCCTGCGGGTGTTGGGATCGAAGATCATGATCGGCGTCGAAACCGCCAGGCTCGCGGCATTGCCGACCGTCTGCGTGGCGCCGAGCGTGACGGCGCCGATGCGTTCGCCGAGACCGACATCGGAATCGGTCACGGTCTGGCCGGCGATCAGCCGGTTGCCAAGCAGGCGCACGACTTCGGGGCTTTCGGCGAACTTCCCGTGGTTGAGCTTGTCGCCGCCCTTCAGTGCTGTCAGATCGATGACGCTGATGCCGGCCTGTTCCAGCTGAGTGCGATAGGGCTCGGCGGTCGGGTCGATCTGGCCGAGGCGGTCGACATTGCCGGAGATACGCCTCGACAAGGTCAGCGCCCGGTCGTCGCGCGATACGAACAGCGTGAACTTCGGGCGCTTCGTACCCATGGCGCGGATCTGCTGGCCGAAGACGTCGACGTCGAGGTCGGGCGACGCCAGGATGACGTCGGTGATCTTGGGCGCGATGCGTCCGTCGCGGATCGCCATCTGGCGCAGTGCCTCGACCGTCACCCACGACCCCATGGAATGGGCCATGACGGTGATTTCGCCGACAGCAGGATTGCTTGAGGCACGCCGCAGCAGTTCCTCCAGCGCGTCGCGCGAATAGTTGGTGCTTTCCTTGTCGTAATTGTAGTCGAATATGCTGGCGCGCGAGGGCCAGGTGAAGATGACGGGCGCGACATCGGTGCCGCTGTCGTGCACGATCTGGGCAAAACGATAAACGGCGTCTTCGTAGCGGTTGTTGAAGCCGTGAACGAAGATCAGTACGCGCCGGGTTTTCGGCAGATGACCTTTCACCCAGTTCTGCACGTCGTTGCCCTGATTGAGCGGCGTGACGCTGACGGTGGAGAAATCCCGCTCCGGATTGGCGGGAAGCTTCGTCGGCCATTGCACCTGGCCGACCTTGCGGTTCTTTTCCGGCGGAATGGAGACGGCAATTTCCGTCAGCGAAAGCTCGGCTGAGCGTTCGCCGCTAAAAAGCACGCCCGGCTCGGTGGAGGGGGCACGGGTGGTTGCGACCAGCAGATCGACCTTGGAGGCGCCACCCGTCGTGCCCGAAGGGACGAGCACGCCCACGGGGCGTCCGGCGCAGGCCGCAAGGGTGGCCGCCAGGAGAAGCGTCGCAGCGATGCGGCCCCAGGGCCTCTCCGAGCCCGCAAGAGAAAACGAACGCACCACCAACCTCCCTGTGCCGCATCATGCAGCATGTCGGCCCGATCCGTGGGCCCAAGCCATTCTCCTTGCATGAGAAACGCTGTGTTTTCATCCCTTGGCTGGGGTTCGAAGCCCTGCGGCACCGTGTTTGCCAGCGGCTATGCGGCAATCATGCAACATTTCGCTACAGGCAGGCCTGGGTAAAACCCCCTGATATTCATTGAAAAGGCTTTGGGCTTTCACTAGCATCGCTTCGACTTTCCCCTGGACGCGACCCGAACGGCCCGTCCGATCTCCCTGAAATGATAAGGAAATTCAGGAATGCAGGCGGTTTTCGATGGCCATAACGACGTGCTTCTGCGTCTGTGGCAGAACGCCCGGAAGGGCCAGGACCCGGTACGCGAATTCGTCGACGGCATCGACCAGGGCCATATTGATGCGCCGCGCGCCAAGGCGGGCGGTCTCGTTGGTGGCCTCTCGGCAATCTACGTGCCCTCGGGAGATCTCGTCCTGCAACCGCCGAACGAGAACGGTCACTACGAAACGCCGCTTTCGGCACCGCTCGAGCACCTGCCGTCGCTGGCGATCGCCATGGAGCTCGCCGATATCGCCGTCCGCCTCGATCGGGCAGGGGCGTGGAAGCTCTGCCGGTCGACCGCCGAAATCCGTAGGGCGGTCGAGGCCGGCGTCTTCGCCTCGGTCCTCCACATGGAAGGCTGCGAAGCGATCGGCGCCGATCTTTCCGCGCTCGAAACGTTCTATGCCGCCGGCCTGCGTTCGCTCGGGCCGGTCTGGAGCCGCCACAACGTCTTCGGTCATGGCGTACCGTTCTCCTATCCGATGTCTCCGGACACCGCACCCGGACTGACGGACGCCGGCTTCGAGCTCGTGCGGACCTGCAACCGTCTGGGCATTCTGATCGATCTTGCACACATCACCGAGAAGGGCTTCTGGGACGTGGCGAAGACCACCGACCAGCCGCTGGTCGCCAGCCATTCGAATGCGCATGCGCTGACCCCGGTCGCGCGCAACCTGACCGATAAGCAGCTCGACGCCGTCCGCGAAAGCAAGGGCCTCGTGGGGCTCAATTACGCGACGACGATGCTGCGCGCCGACGGCCAGGAAAATGCCGCAACGCCGCTTTCCGACATGGTGCGCCATGTCGACTATCTCATCGAGCGCATGGGCATCGACTGCGTCGCACTCGGGTCGGATTTCGACGGGGCAACGATCCCCGAGGAGATTGCTGATGCGGCCGGTAGTCAGGCGCTCGTTGCGGCGCTCAGAAGCGCCGGATATGGTGATGCCGAACTGGCAAAGATATGCCGGGAGAACTGGTGGAGAGTTCTGGGACAGGCTTGGCACGAGGCCGCCTGAACCCATGAAGAAGGGGCCCAAAAGGGCGTAAACGAGGGAACTGCAAACATGATGCACAAGCTCAATGGACGTCTTCGTCTTCTGACGGCTTCTGCGGCGCTGGCCATGGTGATGGCTGCAACCGCACCGGCCTTTGCGGAAACGCCGAAGGACACGCTGGTCGAAGCCTTTGCGATCGACGACGTGATTACCATGGATCCGGGCGAAGCCTTCGAGCTGACCGCGGCCGAAATCACCGGCAACACCTACAGCATGCTGGTGCGCCTCGACATCAACGACACGACCAAGGTCGTCGGCGACCTCGCCGACAGCTGGACCGTGTCCGACGACGGCCTGACCTATACGTTCAAGCTGAAGCCCGGCCTGAAGTTCGCTTCCGGCAATCCGGTGACCGCTGAAGACGTCGCGTGGTCCTTCGAGCGTGCCGTGAAGCTCGACAAGAGCCCGGCCTTCATCCTCACCCAGTTCGGCCTTACGGGCGACAACGTGACGGAAAAGGCCAAGGCAACGGACGCGCAGACCTTTGTCTTCACCGTCGATCAGGCCTATGCGCCGAGCTTCGTCTTGAACTGCCTGACGGCAACCGTGGGCGCTGTGCTCGACAAGAAGCTCGTGCTCGAAAACGTCAAGCCGGTCACGCCGACGGAAGAGTACAAGTATGACAACGACTTCGGCAATGAATGGCTGAAGACCGGCTATGCCGGCTCGGGCCCATTCAAGCTGCGCGAATGGCGCGCCAACGAAGTCATCGTTCTCGAGCGCAACGAAAACTACTATGGCGAACAGGCAAAGCTTGCTCGCGTCATCTATCGCCACATGAAGGAAAGCTCGGGCCAGCGCCTGGCGCTTGAAGCGGGCGATATCGACGTGGCACGCAACCTCGAGCCGGGCGATTTCGACGCCGTTTCGAAGAATGCCGACCTCGCCACCACGAACGCGCCGAAGGGCACGGTCTACTACATCAGCCTCAACCAGAAGAATGCGAACCTCGCAAAGCCCGAAGTGCGCGAAGCGTTCAAGTATCTGGTCGACTACGATGCCATCGGCTCGACCCTCATCAAGGGCATCGGCGAGATCCACCAGAGCTTCCTGCCGAAGGGCGTTCTGGGTGCACTCGACGAGAACCCCTACAAGCTCGACGTCGCCAAGGCGAAGGAACTGCTGACCAAGGCCGGCCTTGCCGACGGCTTCACCGTCACCATGGACGTTCGCAACGGCCAGCCGGTCACCGGCATTGCCGAGTCCTTCCAGCAGACGCTGGGCCAGGCCGGCGTGAAGCTCGAAATCATCCCCGGCGACGGTAAGCAGACGCTGACGAAGTATCGTGCCCGTAACCACGACATGTATATCGGTCAGTGGGGCATGGACTATTTCGACCCGAACTCGAACGCCGAAACCTTCACCAGCAACCCTGATAACTCCGACGAAGGCAAGAACAAGACCCTTGCCTGGCGCAATGCCTGGGACGTTCCGGAGCTGACGAAGAAGACCAAGGACGCTCTGCTCGAGCGCGACAGCGCCAAGCGTGCGGAGACCTACAAGGAACTGCAGAAGACGGTGCTGGGCGAAAGCCCGTTCGTCATCATCTTCCAGCAGACCGAAGTCGCCGGCTACCGCGGCAACGTCAAGGGCCTGAAGCTCGGTCCGAGCTTCGACACCAACTTCGTCGCCGGCATCACCAAAGAATAAGCCGTCTCGAAGGAATAAACCGAAAGGATCGTTCCCTTGAGCATGAGCGCAACAGGGACAGTGGGCGGGCGCAAACGCGCCCGTCCCGGTAAGATCGTGGCAGCGGTGCTGCGCTTTCTTGTCGTTGTCGTCACCACCTATCTCGGCCTTCTGGCCGTCACCTTTTTCATCGGCCGGGTAATCCCGATCGACCCGGTTCTGGCCGTTCTCGGCGACCGGGCGCCGACGCATGTCGTCGAAAGGACGCGCGAGGCGATGGGGCTCAATCTGCCCCTCTACCAACAATTCTTCATCTATGTCCGCCAGGCGCTGACCGGTGACTTCGGCGTTTCGGTGCTGACGACCAATCCGGTCATGACCGACATCCGCCGCGTCTTCCCGGCGACCATGGAGCTCGCGACGCTCGGCACGCTCATCGGCGCCCTGTTCGGCGTTCCGCTCGGCGTACTTGCGGCCGTCAAGCGTGGCAGCATTGCCGACCAGATCGTGCGCGTCATCGGCCTTGTCGGCTATTCCGTGCCGATCTTCTGGCTGGCGCTCCTGTCGCTGCTGGTGTTCTACGCGCGGCTGAAGTGGGTCGCCTATCCCGGCCGTATCGATATCGTGTTCGAGTACACGTTCACGCCGATCACAGGCTTCTACCTGTTCGACGCGCTCTGGCAGCGGCAGTGGGACGTGCTTTGGGATGTGTTCCGCCACATCATTCTGCCGGCCTCGTTGCTCGGCTACTTCTCGCTTGCCTATATCAGCCGCATGACGCGCAGCTTCATGCTCAACGAGCTGCAGCAGGAATACATCGTCGCGGCGCGCGCCAAGGGTCTGTCCGAGACCCGGATCATCTGGGGCCACGCGCTCCGGAACGCGGCCGTGCCGCTCGTGACGGTGATTGCGCTCTCCTATGCCGGCCTGCTCGAGGGCTCGGTCTTGACGGAAACCGTCTTCGCCTGGCCAGGTCTCGGTCTCTACATCACCAACTCGCTGCAGAATGCCGACATGAACGCCGTGCTTGGTGGCACCATCATCATCGGTTCGGTCTTCATCGGCATCAATCTCCTGTCCGATCTTCTCTACCGGACGCTCGACCCGAGGACGCGCCAGCGATGAGTACCGTTACCGAAACCCGTGCGATGACGCGTCGCGAATGGCTGCTGTCCGATCGCCCGCAGTCGCGCACCCAGGCCCGGCTTGGCCGTGCCTATATGACCTGGCAGCGTTTTGCCGCCAACAAGCTCGCCGTTCTCGGCCTGCTCATCCTGCTGGCGTTGGTCTTCGTTGCCGCCTTCGCCGATTTCCTGGCGCCGCATTCGCCCTATATCGGGGATCTTGCCAACGCCCGTCTGCTGCCGCCGGCAACCCCCGGCTACCTGCTCGGCACCGACGATCTCGGCCGCGATATTCTCTCGCGGCTGATCCATGGTTCGCGGCTGACGCTTGCCGTCGTGCTTCTCGTTGCGATCATCGCAGCACCTGTCGGGCTCATCGTCGGCGCTGTCGCCGGCTATGCTGGCGGCTGGGTCGACGCAGTGCTGATGCGTATCACCGATATCTTCCTCGCCTTCCCGAAACTGGTTCTGGCGCTCGCCTTCGTGGCAGCGCTCGGACCGGGCATCGAGAACGCCGTCATCGCGATCGCCATCACCTCCTGGCCGCCCTATGCGCGTATCGCCCGCGCCGAGACGCTGACGGTGCGCAACTCCGACTACATCGCCGCCGTGCAGCTCATGGGCGCATCGCCGATCCGTATCGTCTTCCGCCATGTGATGCCGATGTGCATGTCGTCGTTGATCGTGCGTGTCACGCTCGACATGGCCGGCATCATCCTCACGGCCGCGGGCCTCGGCTTCCTCGGCCTCGGCGCACAGCCGCCGCTGCCGGAATGGGGCGCGATGATCGCCTCGGGCCGCCGCTTCATTCTCGACCAGTGGTGGGTGGCAACGATGCCCGGCATCGCGATACTGATCGTCAGCCTCGGTTTCAACCTGCTCGGCGACGGTCTGCGCGACGCGCTCGATCCGCGGGAGAGCGGCCAATGAGTGCGCTTCTGACCGTTGAAGACCTCAAGGTCTCGTTCCCGACCCGCACCGGCCTCGTCGAGGCCGTGCGCGGCGTCTCCTTCACGCTCGGCCGCGAGCGCCTCGGCATCGTCGGCGAAAGCGGCTCCGGCAAGTCGCAGACCGGCCGGGCGATCATGGGGCTGACGCCTGGTCATGCGCAGGTGACGGCAAAGCAGTTGAACTTTGACGGCATCGACCTGCTCTCCGCATCGCCGAAGGTCCGCCGGGATCTCAGGGGCAAGCGGATCGCGATGATCCTGCAGGACCCCAAGTATTCGTTGAACCCGGTGATGAGCATCGGCCGGCAGATCGTCGAGACGCTACGGCAGCACGAAAATGTCAGCCGCGGCGAGGCCCGGGAGAGGGCACTCGACATGCTGGCCGCGGTGCAGATCCGTGATCCGAAGCGCGTTTACGATCTCTACCCGCACGAGGTTTCGGGCGGCATGGGCCAGCGCGCGATGATCGCGATGATGCTGGTCGCCGGGCCGGAACTCTTGATCGCCGACGAGCCGACCTCGGCGCTCGACGTGACGGTACAGCTCGAAGTGCTTGGCATCCTCGACAAGCTCGTCGCCGATCGAGGCATGGGTCTGGTCTTCGTGTCGCACGATCTGCGGCTCGTGTCGTCCTTCTGTGACCGCGTGATCGTCATGTATGCCGGCCGGATCGTCGAGGAACTGGCGGCGTCCGAGCTTGCCAATGCCAAGCATCCCTATACCCAAGGTTTGCTGAACTGCATGCCGGCGATCGGATCCGATCGTCATCCTCTGCCGGTTCTCGACCGCAAGCCGGAGTGGGCCCAATGAACTCAGCCGTTTCCGTTTCGAACCTTTCCGTCACCTATGACGAGTTCAAGGCGCTGAACGACGTCAGCGTCGAGATTGCGCCGGGCGAATCCTTCGGGCTCGTCGGCGAGTCCGGATCGGGCAAGTCGACCTTGCTTCGGGCGATCGCCGGTCTCGCGCCCGTCACCGGCGGCACCATTCGCGTGCATGATCGTGTTCTGCAGGGGGCAAAGCGCGACAAGGCCTTCTACCGCGCCGTGCAGATGGTGTTTCAAGATCCCTATGGTTCGCTGCACCCGCGCCAGACGATCGACCGGCAATTGCTGGAGCCGCTGGCGATCCACGGCGTGGCCGACGGCGAGCGGCGCATCCTGAAGGCGCTCGACGAGGTCGGTCTCGGGTCGGGTTTCCGCTTCCGTTATCCGCACCAGCTGTCGGGCGGTCAGCGCCAGCGCGTTGCGATCGCCCGGGCGCTGATCCTCGAACCATCGATCCTGCTGCTCGACGAGCCGACTTCGGCGCTCGACGCCTCGGTCCAGGCGGAAGTCTTGAACCTCCTGGAACAGGTCCGGCGCGACCATAAGCTGACCTTCATCATGGTCAGCCACGATCTCGGTGTCGTCACCCATATGTGCGATCGGTTGGCGGTGATGCAGGGTGGACGTGTCGTCGAACGCCTGTCCTCGGCGGACCTCGTCGCCGGGCGTATCGGTGAAGATTACACGCGCAGCCTCATGGTCGCGAGCAAGGGCTTTCAGCGCAAGGACGCTGCCGTGACTGCGTGACGGTACCGATACAAGCGGGGCCATCGTCCCGCTTGTATCGCTTCGTTTCGAACCATCCGGTCCAGGCCCGGCCGCTTAGGCGCTTTGCCGCCAGACCGAGGTCGAGTCGGTGATCACCTTCTGGATGCGGCGCTGCTCGCGCCATTCCCGGCCCATATCCTTGATGACCGGCTGCGCCTCGGGCGAGAAGATATAGTTGCGGCGACTGGCGACATAGGCCTCCATCGCCGGGTTGACGCCCGAATAGAACTGCTTTTCCGGATCACGCGAGAGGTCCATCAGGCCGGCGCATTGCCGCGCGAAGTCGCCGCGAAGGATCGACGGCGACGTCGTGAATTTCGGGAAAGTGCGAAACAACGGGATCTTGATCCCGAACAGATACGCGTATTCGTTGCGCCGATGGAAATGGCCCTTGCGGCGAATATTCCAGTTCTGGTCCGCCGTGTGGAACGAGACCTGGCTGATCGCCGGATCCGCGAAGGGCGCCAGCAGTTCTTCGCCCATGTCCCTCAGCGAGATCCAGTCGTCCTCCAGGTGGAAGACGTAGTCGGCGCTGGTGGCCGACCAGAGTTTCGCGACGGCCGCACAAAAGCCCGGGCTCTCGGGCTGGAACACGGTTCCGTCGGGGAAATGGTTGCGGAATATCTCGACGCAGGCGCGATGATCCTCCTCCGATCCGAAAACCGGATCGAGATTGAGATAGGCGCCGCGCAGGTCGAGCCTGCAAAAGATTTTGTCCCGGAAGCTCGCCAGCGTCTGGGCAAGCAGGTCCGGGCGCCGGGTGGCGACAAGGCATAGGTCAATCGTGGACATAGCACCTCCTTGGGTGCATTTTTTTCAACCGTCAATACCCACGCCAACCCTGACGTTCACTTAGATCGTGCCGAATTTACGGCAAAGTCACCGAATTTACGGCAAAGCGACCTAAGGCGATCAATAAAGTCGATTTTGGGCGGCTCAACGCGGTCTGGTTGAGGACTGTCCACACTTCCTGGCGTCTAGGATTAGAAGACGCTCAGCTTCGGAATGGCGACGACGAAGCGGCCGCCCCAGTCGCGGATCGCCTCGTTGTCGGCGACGATTTCCGTCTTCAGGTTCCAGGGCAGGATGACGAGATAATCGGGCTTTGCATCCTCGATGACCGTCGGCGCGTGCACCGGAATATGGGTACCGGGCAGGAGCTTGCCCTGCTTCAGGTCATTGCGGTCCACGGCAAAGGCGATTTCGCTGGGCGACAGCCCGCAGACATTGAGGAACGTGTTGCCTTTCGCAGCGGCGCCATAGGCGGCTACGGTTTTTCCCTCCGCCTTGGCGTTCGCCAGGAAATTCTGAAAATCCTTGCAGACGGCGGCGATGCGGTCGTCGAATGCCGTGTAGGTCTCCATCCGCATCAGCCCGGCAAGCGCCTCAGTCGCTCGCAACCGCTCGAGTTCCAGCGTGGTCTCGCGCACGCCGGACCTCAGCTGCGCATAGACGCGCAGCGAACCGCCATGGGTCGGCAGTTCCTCGACGTCGAAGACCTTGAGGCCTGAGCTTTCGAAGATGCGTTCGACGGCCGCCAGCGACAGATAGGAATAGTGCTCGTGGTAGATCGTGTCGAATTGCACGCCTTCCATCAGACGCAGCAGATGGGGGAACTCGAACGTCGCAACGCCATCGGGCTTCAGCAGGATGGCGAAGCCGCCGACGAAGTCGGCGATATCGGGCACATGGGCGAGCACGTTGTTGGCCGCCGTGAGGTCGGCGCGAATGCCACGCTTGACGAGTTCGGTTGCCGTCTCCCGTCCGAAGAAGGCGACCTCGGTCGGGACCTGCCGCTCCTCGGCCAGTCGCGCGGCATTGGCGGCCGGTTCGATGCCGAGCGCCGGGATGCCCTTGGCGACGAAATACTGCAGCAGATAGCCGTCGTTCGAGGCGATCTCGACGACCTGTGAATTGTCATCGAGCGCGAAGCGTTCGGTCATGCTCTCGGCGTAGCGGCGTGCGTGTTCGAGCCAGCTTGTGGAGAAGGAAGAGAGGTAGGCGTAGCCGTCGGTGAAGATTTCATCGGCCGGCACGTTTTCCGTCGTCTGCACCAGCAGGCACTCGGAGCAGACCATCGCCTTCAGCGGAAACGATCGCTCGCGGGCGATGGCTTCCTTCGTCGGTTCGAGAAAGGAATTGGACCAGGGCGTGGAGCCCAGGTCGGCAACGACGGTCTTGAGCGGTGTCGAGCAGAAACGGCAGTTGTGGGACATCGAAGTCGTTAGCCTCTCATGAATGCGTCGATTTGGCTGAGTGTCAGATCACGGGCGTCAGCGCCGCGGCGCCAGCCGTCATACCAGTGGGCGGTCCAGGCGATCGCCTCGTCCTGCGATAGACGGGTTGCCCATGACAACGTCCGTCCGGCAAGCGCCGGATCGAGGCCGAGCGACTTCATTTCGTGCGGCTGGTCCTCGGATGACGCGTCACGCCATTGCGTGGGCAAGCCCATCGCGGTCTGGATGGCGGCGGCAACGTCCCGAACTGGGATCTGTCGCTCGTCCGGAGCCGGGCCGAAATTCAGCGCCGCCACATCGGTCTGGCCGCCATGAAGCGCCTCGGCATAGGCGAAGTATCCGTTGAGGCAGTCGAGCACGTGCTGCCAGGGACGTGTCGCCATCGGGCTCCGGATGTCCAGCGTCTCGCCCGTAAGGGCGGCGCGAACGATATCCGGAACCAGCCGGTCCGCGGAAAAATCGCCGCCGCCGAGCACGTTGCCGCCACGGGCGGTTGCCACCCTTATGCCGCGCTCACGCAGATAGGAATCCCGCCAGGTCGAAACGACCAGCTCGCAGGCGGCCTTCGAACCGGAATAAGGATCATGGCCGCCAAGCACGGCGTCTTCCGGAAAATGCCGGCCGCTTTCGTCGTTGCGGTAGACCTTGTCGGTGGTGACGACAAGGACGGTCTTGAGGGCAGGGGCTGCGCGTGTTGCCTCCAGCAGGCGCGCCGTGCCCATGACGTTGACGTCGAAGGTTTCGACCGGCGTCCGGTAGCTTTCGCGAACCAGAGGCTGGGCCGCCATGTGAAGGACGATCTGCGGGTCGCAAGCGCGGACGGCGGATGCGAGCGTGTCGCCATCGCGGATGTCGGCGAAATGTTCGTTGGAGGCCGATTCCGATCCGAGCAGTGCGTGCAGCGAGGGGGTGGCCGCCGGTGACAGGCCGTAGCCGGTCACCTCAGCGCCCATTTGCGTCAGCCACAGGCGGGCCCAGCTTCCCTTGAAGCCGGAGTGGCCCGTCAGCATCACCCGTTTTCCGGCCCAGAAGGACGGGTCCGCAAGCCTGCTCATGCCCAGACTTTCCAGGGGGC
>NZ_LMJM01000024.1:169598-199101 GCF_001429005.1 Ensifer sp. Root954 | reverse complement strand
CGCTCCGCTCTGCCAGAGGTCTTCGAGCTGGTTCTTGTCGCGCAACGTATCCATCGGGCGCCAGAAACCGGCGTGTTCGAAGGCCATCAACTGGCCGTCCGCGGCGAGACCTTCCAGAGGCTCCGCTTCGAACGGCGTCTGATCGCCTTCGATGCGATCGAGCACCGAACGGTTGAGGACGAAGAAGCCACCATTGATGTGACCGTTGTCGCCTGCCGGCTTTTCGATGAAGCTTCTGACCCGCCCGTCGCTGACAGCAAGCGCGCCATATCGGCCGGGCGGGACCACGCTGGTGACCGTCGCCTGGCGGCCGTGATGGCGGTGGAAGTCGGTCAGCGCCTTGATATCGATGTCGGC
Source organism: Ensifer sp. Root954 (assembly GCF_001429005.1). Lineage (NCBI taxonomy): Bacteria > Pseudomonadati > Pseudomonadota > Alphaproteobacteria > Hyphomicrobiales > Rhizobiaceae > Ensifer > Ensifer sp. Root954. The sequence goes on along the minus strand of NZ_LMJM01000024.1, from coordinate 198,744 downwards.
AACGCCGTCGCCATAGGTGAGGCAGAACGTATCGCCGAGATGGTCGGCCACGCGTTTCAGGCGCCCGCCGGTCATGGAGTCCGTTCCGGTATCGACGAGCGTCACGCGCCAGGGCTCGGCCTTGTTCGAATGGAACAGGGTTTCACCCGTCGCCATGCAATAGGTGACGTCGGAGGAATGCAGCACGTAGTTGGCGAAGTATTCCTTGATCATGTAGCCGCGATAGCCGAGGCAGATCACGAAATCCGAGAAGCCGTAGTGGCTGTAGATCTTCATGATGTGCCAGAGAATCGGCCGCCCGCCGATTTCGATCATCGGTTTTGGTCGGAGATGGCTCTCCTCCGAGATCCGCGTGCCGTAGCCACCGGCGAGAATGACGATTTTCATGCGACCGCCCCGTATTTGCGCCGGCCACTCGGCATGGCGCATTGCAAAGTCCTAATATCCTGGCGACCTTGCGCGGAGGTGGTCTGCGCGCGCCTGCTCTCAGGCGGCGAGGCGGCCCTGCAGGACCTCGACCACGCGGCCGATCTCGTCGGATGTCATGTCGTGATAGCTCGGCAGGTTGATCGCGCGGCCGGGCAAGTCATAGGCCACGGTGTTCGCTGGCACCTCGTCGAAGGGCGGCAACGAACTCAGCGGCCAGAAAAAGACACGGGCGTCGATGTTCTCGGCCGCAAAGGCGTTCTGCAAAGCCTCCCGGGTGACGCCGGTTTCCGGCGCAAAGACGACGGTTGGCATCCAGAAGCCGTTCTTCGTTCCCTCCGGCTCCGGGTTCATGGCAATGGCATTCACGCCTGCAAGCTGCTCGCGATAGGCGTAGAAGATTTCTCGCTTGCGATCGACCAGCTCGCCGACGCGCTCGATCTGCGCGAGGCCGACGGCGGCCTGCAGGTTCGACATCTTGTATTTGAAGCCGATCTCGTCCGGCCAGAACTGCTTTTTCTGCCCGCGGGCGCGGCCGTGATTGGAGAGCGTCAGCACCTTTTCATGGAGCGTCTCGTCGCTGGTGACGAACATGCCGCCTTCGCCCGTCGTGACCGTCTTGGTGCCGTGGAAGGAAAAGGCGCCGAAGGCGCCGAGCGACCCGGCCTTGCGTCCATGCCACTCGGACCCGAGCGCTTCGGCCGCATCCTCGACAACAGGAATGCCGTGCCGGGCGCCGATCTCAAGCAGCCGGTCCATGTCGCAGAGATTGCCGTAGATGTGAACCGCAAGGATCGCCCTGGTTCTTGGCGTGATTGCCGCTTCGACCTTTTCCGGATCGATGCACCAGCTATCAGCAAGCACGTCGACGAAGACCGGTTTTGCGCCGAGGTGAACGATCGGCGCGGCAGACGCCGTCCAGTTGGTGTCCGCAAGGATCACTTCGTCGCCGGGGCCGACGCCGAGTGCGGCAAGCCCCATGTGCAGCGCGCCGGTGCAACTCGATGTCGAGATCGCGTGCGTCGTGCCGAGATGCGCGGCGAAGGCCGCCTCGAAGCGGTTGATGTAGTCGTAGCAGCGCTCGCCCCAGCCATTGGCCGCCGCATCGGTCGCATAGGTCACTTCACGGTCGGTGATCGAAGGTTTGGTGTAGAGGATGCGGGGTTTCATGGGGAGCGCTTGGTGAGAACCGGGAGTTCGAAAGAGGCGTGGATGCCGGGCGGGATTTTGTCGAGTTTTCGTCCCGCTCCGGCTTCTTGCTGTGTGCTCTTGTCAGAGCCAGACGTGGTCGAGCCCAGGCCGCTGCAGCCAGGGTTGCGCGGCAATCGCAGCGCGGGCCTTCAGCGGGTTGAGACCGATGAACAGTGCTTCGGCTTCCGCTGGCAGGTCCTCAGGCGAAAGCACCGGGATGCCGAAATGGGTGGCGCCCTTCATGTTCTCGTTGCGGTCGAGGAATGCCACGACATCGACGGCCTGGCCGATCCGGCAGTAGATCCAGCTTCCGTAGAAACCGGCGCCGTAGATCGCAACCTTGCGCTTGGCGTAGCGATCTGCCCCGCCCGCGAGCGTTTCCGACGCCCGATCCCAGAAGGCGCAGATGTCGCGGGCTTCCTTGGCCGCATCGGCGGCGGATTTCGACGTGTGGGCGGCCTCGACGGTCGCTTCCGCGCGCTTTGCAACGACGAAGAAGGCGCCAGGGAACGAGGTCGAGTCGATCACCTGCAGTTCGAACCCGACGCTTGCCAGGGCATGGGCGAGCGAGGCTTCGCTGAAATGGTTGACGTGATCGGCGACGGCCATGTCGCCCGGGTTGCCGGCGACATCGGGCATGGAAAACAGGAAGCTGCCGCCCGGCCGCAGGAGGTTGCGCACGTCGCGCATGAAGCCGACGGGATCGGCCACGTGCTCGATGACGAAGTGGCTCATGACGGCGTCGAACTTGTTCTGCCAGCCTTCGGGCGCGGCGTAAGTGGCCTGGGCCGCTTCCGGCACCCAGCCCTGCCAGGCGGCCGCATAATCGGCACTGACGTCGAAGACGTGCGGACGCAAGTCGCTGCGGTTCGCAACCATCTTGCGCAGTGTCACGGCCTTTGCTGCACCATAGTCGAGGATTGAGGCGCCCTCGGGCAGATCGAGCAACCGCAGCGCCAGTGCGGCCTGGTGATCGGTGCGATAGGTGATCGTGCCATCGGTTGCGACCGCGAAGATCTGATCATGATTTTCGCTGGTCAGCGAGATCCGGTAGCCGGTGTCGTAGAAGGCTTGGATATCGGGAATATCGTCGCTTTGGGCATGTCCACAAGCGCCGCAGACGAAGACGCGTGTCGGTACGTCGAGCAGCGTCATGATCGAGGTCAGCGCCGGCGCGGGCACGTCGTAGGTCGGTGCGCCAATGTGGCCGCCGCACACACGGCAGTTCGTCATGCCAATTCTCCCTGCGGTGCAACCAGCTCCGGCAGAACCTCGGCGAACTTTACGCCTGCGGCGAACGAGCCCTTCCAGCCGATGCGGATGCCGAGCGGCTCGGCGTAGTTGAAATAGCGGAACTGGATGCTCCACCGCGGCGTCTGCGAAACGTTGTGACCCGACTGATGCAAGGTCAGGAAGTCCATCAGGATCAGATCGCCGGGCCTGCTCAAGGGAGCGACGTGTTTGTAGCGGGCAAGCCGCTCTTCACCCTTGTGAAGATGCAACGCATAGGCGCCGGTCTTGCCAGCGCCGGCGTCGTCTTCATAGACCGGAACGAGACCTTCGGCCTGCGACCCCTCGGCAATCTGGACCGGGCCCATGTCTTCGGTGACCGGCAAAAGCGGCGTCCAGAAAACGATGCCGTCGACACTGCGCAGTTGCGAGGGGAATTCTTGATGCCATTGCGCGCGGAACTTTTCTTCGCCAGGATTGTCGATGCGCATGCCGTAGCCGCCAGCTGCGATGCCCGGGATGCTGCCGGGCCGAAGTGCCTTAAAGACCTCGTCGTTGGCAACCGAGCTGACGAGCCGCATGAAGGCAGGAATCTGCTTTATCGCATCATAGACTTCACCGCCCCAGGAGCGGTTGACCGCAATGAGCTTGCGATAGGCGATCGTCATCGCCTCGTGCGCCGTGTCGGTCGGGGCGTCGACGCCGTACTTGTTGCAGATCAGTTCGAGGGTCTGGCGGATGCCTTCGTGGATCGGCGCAATCTCTGACTGGATGTCGTAGAAGCCGGGTACGACGTGATAACCCTTGGTCTCGAATTCCTGGCGCGCGCTTTCGGAAATGATGGTGCCGTTCTTCATGATACGCTTGCTTCCTCCTTCAGGAATTCCCGCCACGAAATGGTTTTTGGTAACAAATGCTTGCGCGCATCGGGCCCAGTGCGCGCAATGAGGTCCAGGACGGAAACATAAGGCGTGAAGGTTTCGCGGGGCTGGGGCCACGGCGTGCAGCTGTAATTCATGTATTCGACGTAAACATCGGCAGCTTCGAAGGCCTGATGATCGAGATAGTTGGCAGCGCCGTGTCCGGTCAGATAGCGCGTTCCATTCGCCTCAAGCACCAGGTCGAGCACGCGCTGCCAGGACGTTCCATTCGAAGCCATGTCGCGGGAGCGCCGGATGGTGCGTTCGAAGCCGATGCCGAGATAGCGGGCCGGGACCTCGGTGCTCGCAATCAGAAGATCACACAGGCTGTCGTTGGCGTAGACCTCGTCTAAGATTGCCAGCGCGTCATCGATGTAGGGCGCGCCATCAAGCGACTGGCGCAGCAACGAGCGATGGCTGGCGCGCCAGTTGTCGGCGGTCGCCGAAAGGTCCTGGATCTTCTGGAAGCTTCCTTTTCCCGCAAGGGGTATCGTCATCCAGCAACGATCGTTGCCTTTCAGGAGTTGGATGCGATTGGTGAAGCTGCCTTTCGAGAATTGGGCATCGTCGAGGTAGATGTAGCCGTCGGCAAGCGCCAGTTGTTCGAAAAAGCCCGGCCAGGGAAAAAGCATCGGCTGGGAGATGACGACGGCGGTCATACGTGGGGCTCGTCCGGCGCGAAGATGGTGTCGAGGTCTCCATCCGTGTCGTGGCAAGGACTCTCGAACAGCGCGCTTGGGATATCTCCGGTTCCTAGTTGCGCACGCACTTCAGATAGCCTCCGGGGGAGCTCGAAAGCACAAGCTTGCCGTTGAGAACCGGGTCCGTTTCGAAGCGATCCGTTTCCTTGAGGTAGGCGTTGAGCGCGGCGTAGGGCTCATCGCCCGGATGCCAGATTTTCGAGCGCTTCGTAGGTGTCTGAGACGCGTCGCCATAGCCAAGCAGCGTGTCGGCGACCACGAGATATTGCCCTTCGGTCACCAGAGGTCCGTAGTTCCGCAATTCGTCCAGCACGTGATCACGGCTGTGGTCGCTGTCGAGTACCACCATGACCGAAGCACCCTCTGGGATTTCGGCCGCGACCCTCGCCAGCGTTTCGGCCGTCGTCGACGGCCCCTCGATCAGCGTGATGCGCGAGGACATCGGGTGGTTTTCGATCGAGTCACGATTGTGGGCGCGGATATCGATATCGACGCCGATGACTTTGCCTTTGCCGATCAGTTGCAGCATTGCGGCCATGAAGATCATCGAGCCGCCGCGGGCAACGCCCGTCTCGATGATGATGTCTGGCTTGGTGTTCCAGATGACCTCCTGGGTCGCCATGACATCGGCCGGCATCTGGATGATCGGCACGCCCATGAACGACCAGAGATAGGAGTAGTCGTACTTGTCGAGCGCTACCACAGTGTCGTGTGCCTGCTGGAAAGCGCCCTGATCCTTGCCGAGCGCAAGGGCCATTTCGGTCTTGTGGGCTTCGAATGCGAGACGATCGTCTTCCACTGCCATTGCTGTCTGATGCCCTTCTTCGGATACAACCTATGGATACGCTCTCGACCGCGAATCGCGATCCCTGGCGCTTTCGCCGATTCGCAACGCTTTCCTGTGAACGCTTTCATGTCGGCAATTGCAAATACGGTCAAGGCCGGTTTCTTAAGGGCGAAAAGACGGGTAGTCCTTGGTCTCTGGCGGAAGGAACCATGTCGCGATTCGATCGAATTTCTACACCCATAGCGGGTCTCATCATCGTCGAGCGGCAACGCAGGGGCGATGATCGCGGTTTCTTCTCGCGCTTCTTCTGTCGCGAGGCGCTGGCCGATTTCGGCGGCGATGGAAAGATCGCGCAGATCAACCATACCCTGACGCAGGCAGCAGGCACGATCCGCGGCCTGCACTTCCAGCAGGCGCCGCACGACGAGGCGAAATTCGTCTCCTGCCTTTCCGGCGCTGTCTTCGATGTGGCGGTCGACCTGCGGCCGGATTCTGCGACCTATCTGCAATGGCACGGGGAGGTGCTGAGTGCGGACAATGGTCGCTCGATGATGATCCCTGGCGGTTTTGCCCACGGGTTCCAGACGCTGACCGAGGATTGCGAGCTGATTTATCTGCACGACAAGCCCTATGCGCCCGAGGCCGAAGGCGGGCTTAACCCGCTCGATCCGGGGCTCGCGATCGCTTGGCCGTTGCCGGTCTCGCAAATGTCGCCGCGCGACCAGGCGCTCCCCTTGCTGCCGAACAGGATCGTCGCCGTCCGTCGTTGACTTCGTGAGGGATGGGAGGACAATAACCTCTCCGCGCCACCACGAGAGAGAAGGGGTGTCGACGATGACGATCGCCAGAAAACTTCAGGACTATATCGACGGTTCGGGTGTCGCCTATGACACCGTCGACCATCACCGCACCGCGACCACCAGCCAGACGGCGCGGGCGGCGCATGTGCCGGGCAGCCGGCTTGCCAAATCCGTGGTCGTTCACCACGAAATGGGCTACGTGCTCGCCGTCGTGCCGAGCACGCACCGGGTCGAACTCTCGACCCTGCAGGACGTAATGGACCGCCGCCTCGGCCTCGCTTCGGAAGAGGAGGTCTGCAATCTCTTTGCCGATTGCGACATCGGCGCCGTGCCGCCGGTTGGTTCGGCCTATGACGTGCCGGTGCTGCTAGACGAAAGCCTCGGCGATGTCAGCGACGTCTATTTCGAAGGCGGCGATCACCGGACGCTGGTGCACATGAGCGGCGCGAATTTCCGCAACCTGATGCGGGGCGCGCAGATCGCCCGCTTCAGCCATCCGGCGTGACTGGCCGTTCAGAACGATCTTGTTTGCGCTGGCGTGACGCCTGCCGCCTGTTCCTTGGCGCCATCCGCTTGAAGCGGGAAGGAGCGGCCAACCGCTGGTCGATATTTGCTGTGCTTGAATCTGCCAGTCGGGCTTGTCAAAGCGCACGCTAGGCGGCACCATCGCGCTCGACGGATACCTTTATCTAACTGGGTTGGGGGATCGATGGTGCGCATACGCTCTGCGAATATGTCCAAGTCTCTGGCAGTACTGCTGGTTGCGACCAGCGTTCAGTCCTTCGGTACCTCGGCACGTGCCGAAGGCGTCCTGTTCGATCAATTTCCGTTTGCCGTTGCCTGCGAATACAAGGGCACCCAGCACGCCTTCTATCTGTCCAAGGTGACTGCGGATGGAACCGCAACCTATCAGGCTTCTGACAACTTCGCCGGTACGATCACGCTGGACGGCGCGGCCAAGGCGGTTGGCTCTGATGCCGGCGGGAGTTGCCTTGGAAAGACGCTCGCGGAGCTCAGGGCGTCAGGTCAGGCACGCGATATCAAGTAGTTCGCCGCATATTGCCGGTAAACGCAGCTGACGCTCGCCCGGCGCTTACGCCGCGGCCGGCGCCGCGCAGCATTGCAACGGCGAGGCGGGCGAAGGCACGTCCGCGGTGGGCTGGCGATGTCTGCCGCCTGTTCGTTTGCGACGAACGCCGAGAAGATCCAATCTATTGTCCGGCCGTCGCGAAAGAATCGATGCGTGAGAATTTTCTGTTGTAGCAGTTCAAAAATCTGATTTACTGCAGCCTCGCTAATTGGCTTTCGGGGGATATTGCCGATGGTGTGGACCCGCAGGGAGACTATGCTTGGTGGTTTGGCGCTGCTTGGCGCCAATGCGCTTCAGAGCCCGGCACTGGCAAAGGCGACAGCCTATTTTTCCGGCCCGGCCGTGGACAACGGCGTGACATACCGGAGCACCAATTTCGCCAACATTGACAGGAAATGGCAGCGCCAGGTCGTCAAGTATTTCAGTAGCGAGCCGATCGGCACCGTCGTCGTCGATACCAGGCACCACTTTCTCTACCTGATCATGGAGAACAAGACGGCCATCCGCTACGGCGTCGGCGTCGGGAAAGAGGGTTTCAAATGGTACGGCCGGGCGACGATCGACAGGAAATCGCTGTGGCCGCGCTGGACGCCGCCACCGGAGATGCGTGAGCGCCACCCCGAACTGCCTGAGTTCGTCGAGGGCGGTTCGCCGAAAAATCCGCTCGGCCCGCGCGCCATGTACCTGCTGCGCGACGGCGTCGATACCGGCTACCGCTTCCATGGCACGCTGGAGCCGGGCAGCATCGGCAAGGATGCCTCCAGCGGCTGCATCCGCATGTTCAACGAGGATGCGATCGACCTTTACCAGCGTTGCCCCATCGGCACGGCGGTGCAGGTGCTGCCGCATATCGCCGAAAAGGCCCCCGAGGTCAGCCAAGCAACCCCGGTCGCAACTCCGGTCGAATGAGGAATATCACCCGATGCCCGCTATGACCGGATTGACGAGGCTGCTTTCCGCGGCCGCCATTCTCTTGACGCTTGCTTCCTGCAACACCACCGAGATGGCCGCAGTCGAAGAGCCCGCAGCCGTGCCGATGACCGGAAAAACCGACGACCCGGCACCCGGCTTCGAAACCGTATCGGTCGGTACCGAAGAGGACTTTATCCTCAATGTCGGCCGCCGGACCTACTTCACCCAGGATTCCTCCGCACTCGACAGCGTCGCCAAGGCGACACTCGACAAGCAGGCGATCTGGCTCAACAGCAACCCGCGCTGGCTGGTCAAGCTACAGGGCTTCTCCGACGACAGCGGCTCCGCTTCCAAGATGGAAACGCTGTCGCAGAAACGCGCCGATGCGGTAATGGCCTATCTGGTGTCCAAGGGTGTGGACCCCAATCGCTTGTGGGCCAAAGGCTACGGCAACGACCGCGAGGTGCGCGACTGCACCGAGCGCTCCTGCAAGGTCCAGAACCGGCGCGTCGTCTCCAACCTCAGGACGGAACGCGACGCGACTTGAGCGGGCGGCGGCTTCCAACGACCGTGGGCGGTCGCTTCCGCCAACGCGGAATGGACTCCATGTGTTGGCCATCAGCGCGTCGTTCAGCACAGAAGACCAGGGCGCATAGCCACAAACGGGCGGGTGTGGCTATGCGCAGCCCGGTACTTTTCTCGTTGGCCCATCGGTCGACGAATATGTTGCCCTGTGTTTCGCGGAACGACAGAGCACGGCGGCCGCCGCATCAATCGGTTGAAGCGCAAGTGCCATAGTCTTCTCAAAGCAGGGGGTGATCTGATACTTCCGTCTGCCTGCCTCTGCGTCATGCGTCCTTTCATGGCATCCACACGGATGGAAAGTGCGGCAGTTCGAAAACCTACAGTGCTTTCAGCGTCTCACCAGACGTGCGACGCGGTAGCTGCGCCATGTCGGGGCATTCCTCGGGGCGGTAAAATATCTACGGAGCGCAAGACATGAAACTCGCCGTCCTTGTATCTTCTGGTGGGGCTGCGTTTGAACAGGTGGCTCGCATTGTTCGACACGACGGCGTCGATTTCACGGTGATCACTGATAGAGGGTGTGGGGCGGAGGTGGTTGCCGGCCGCGTCAACGCGAAGCACATCCGCATCGAAGAGCGAGACAGGAAGCTGTTTTCCACCAAGGTGGCCGCAGCCCTTCAAGACCTGCGCGTCAACAATATACTGCTGTTCTTTGACCGTCTGGTTTCGAGCGAACTGTTTGATAGCGTCGATACGTTCAACATCCATCCGGCAGCCTTGCCGGCGTTCAAGGGGCTGAGAGGCGTGGAGGACGCCTATGAAGCGAAGGCTCGCCTGCTCGGCTGTTCGCTTCATCGCGTCGATCAGAGCGTGGACGGTGGGGAACTGGTGTCGCAGATCGCTTGCGGTGCCGATCCTCAGTGGCCGCTTTCGCGCTGGCAGAAGCGGGCATATCTCATGAAGGTCTATTGCGGATTGGTCTGGGTTAACCAAGCGATCCATATCGAAGCGCCCGACACGCCGGTGAACGCGTCACACGGCCTTCCCGAGGGGTGGATGGCTTCCTTCAGGGAATTGCAGGCACTCGAGGCCGAAACGGTAGTCTAGGAAAATCGGAAGGGCGCGGACATGTACGGATTGCCTGCCATCAACCAGCGCTTCTCGCATCTTGAAGACGGCACGTTATCAATCAACAATTTCAAGACGTAAAATGGCGCACCCGACAGGATTCGAACCTGTGACCTTTGGAATCGGAATCCAACACTCTATCCAGCTGAGCTACGGGTGCATCCGTTGGCGGCAGGGCCGCCGAAGCAGGCTGTGAGCGGTTCTTAGCCTAGCTTGCGCGTCGCTTCAATGGTCATTGCAAGAGATTGTGGTAGAAACCGCCATCCTGTGCTTGCGTTGTGGTCGCGGCGCATCGCTTCGGGCAATGGCGCCGGGCGACGGCCAACCCATCTGACGGGATCACCCACCCGATGTAGCTAGAATTGGTCAGGCGAACGTCCTTGCGACGAAAGGCGGCGCGTTATAAATTCTGCATTAAAGATAATTCTAAATTAAAGTGCCCAGTGCTCAAGTAGGCAGGCGTTCCAGTAACCAAGTGCTCCAGTACCCAGTGCTCGCGTAATTGTTTCAGGCGAGGGGGCAAGTTTTGGTCAACCGATATCTCACGACCGGCGAACCGGCGTTGGAGAGGCTGCGCTCCGATCCCGCATTGATGTTTCTTGTTGCTCTCGCGGCCGTGCTTTTCGTGCTGAACACCTGGAACGGTATCGGCATCCTTCCGGATTCGACGCGTTACATGCAGATCGTCAGCACGCCCTATGACGCGCCGCTTTACGCGTGGATGCTGGGTGCCGGGGGATCCCTTGGGTTTGCGCTTGAGCATGTCGCGCTCGGCATCGCCTTTCTGCTTTATCTTCTCAATACCTGGCTCGTCTTTTCGCTGTTCAGGACGGCGCTGCCGGATCAACCGTTCTTCGTGACTGTCGGAACGCTTTTGATCATCGTCAATCCGACATTCCTCTGGACGAGCACGATAGCGATGTCGGAGGCGCTGTTCCTTGCGCTGACATTTCTCGCCATCCGTTTCTTCATTCGCTATATGCGCGGTGAAGGGCGGGGGCCCTTGCTTGCCTCGTCTGCCTGCGTCGGGCTTGCCATGCTCGCTCGCTTCGTGGCGCCTCCGGTAGGGGCGGCCTTTGCCACAATCGCGCTCTTCTACAATTCGGCGCGATCCCTTCGCCAAAGGCTCCTCGACGTCGTCCTCCTGTTCGCTGGTAGCGCCGGTATCTTTCTCGCCTGGGTGATCGTCAGCAAGCTGCTTGTCGGCCGGTCGGTTGGCCGCGCGCTCTGGTTCTATGGCAATGCCGATGCCGATCGCTGGCTAGGCGGGCTGTCGCTTCTGGCGAGCTTTCTCCTGCCGAGCCAGGTGCCGCAGGTGATCCGCATCCCGGTGCTGCTTCTCGCGCTTGTCGCGGCGACGGTTGTTCTGGTGCAGACGCTGAAGCGAAACTGGCCCGAACGCCGGCCGGACGACCACGATCTGATGACCCTCATCTTCGGCCTGTTTGGATATTTCTATCTGCTGTTCGTCGTGCTCGCCGTGCATGTGGAGGCGAACCTGCAGCTTAATTCGCGCTACTCGCTTCCCTTCTATGTCGCCATCATCTTCGTTCTGGTAATTGCGGCGGCGGACTATTGCGGTCGCGTCGATGCAGCACCTGTCGTCCGGCGTTCGCTTGCGCTGATCCTGCTCTGCCTTCTCGCCATCCACGGACTGCGCAGCACCGCCCAGACGGCGGAGGCCTTCCGTGACGGGGTGGGGTTTCAGAGCACGGCCTGGAAGTCGTCGCCGATCGTGCGCGCAGTCAGGGCGTTGCCGGCAGATGCGGTCATCTTCACCAATGCGTGCGACCCGCTCAATTTCCTGACGCGCCGCTCGACGGACTGGATCCCCTCCCACAGCGAAAGGCGAACCGGCCTTGAGAGTGACGCGGGTTCGCTCGACGTACAGCTAGAGCGGTTTCGCGAGGATATGGCGCAGAAGAATGCCTATGTCGTCTTCGTCGATGCGATCGACTGGCGGTTCTACCTGGTGACGGAGAAAGAGCTCGTCAAACTCGCCAAGCTGAAGCTCGTGCGCTCCGAGAGGGACGGTCGCATCTACCAGACGGCAAGTACCGGCGCGCCGTAGGCGTCCCGAATCAGGCGCGTGGTCTCTAGACAAGGAGAGGGACATGCCAGCAAACCCGGAAGAGACGACGCCTATCGAGGCGTTGGGGCCCCAACCGCGGGGGAGGGCAAGCGACTACCTGTCGCTGGCCCGGTTCGACCATGTCACCAAGCACGTCTTCATCCTGCCTGGGCTGATCCTTGCCTGTGCCCTCAGCGAGCCTGATCCGGCCGCTCTCGTCATCAATATTCCCGTGGGGCTTCTGAGCGCCGTCTCGATCGCATCGGCCAATTACGTCATCAACGAGTGGCTCGACCGGGAACGCGACGCGGCCCATCCGACCAAATCACAACGTCGCGCCGTCGTCGTCGAGATGCAGCCGCGCATCGTCTACGGCGAATATCTGCTGCTTGCCGTCATCGGACTGCTGCTTGCGTCGGTCGTCGGCAAGCTGTTCTTTGCCACGTCGCTGCTCTTCCTGCTGTCCGGCATCCTCTACAACGTCGAGCCCATCCGGGCGAAGGACAAGCCCTATCTCGATGTGCTGACGGAATGCCTCAACAATCCGATCCGCTTCCTGCTCGGCTGGGCCATCGTCGATCAGGTGACCCTGCCGCCGGTCAGCGTGCTTGCGGCCTACTGGATGGCCGGCGCCTTCCTGATGGCGGCCAAGCGGCTCGGGGAGTATCGCGACATCGCCACGAATGCGGGGGTCGCCGTCCTGAAGAAATATAGGCGGTCGTTCGAATACTACACCGAGGAGAGCCTCACCGTTTCCTGCTTCGTCTACGCGATGATGACGGCGTTTCTGCTTGGCGTTTTCCTGGTGAAATACCGGGTGGAATACATCCTCGTCTTTCCGTTCATCAGCGGCCTCTTCGCCGTCTATCTCTGGCTTGCCACGCGCCCCGGATCGGTGGTGCAACGGCCGGAAAGGCTGTTTCACTCCCGGCGGCTGGACGTCATGCTGACCTTGACCATCGCCGTCTTCCTGTTCGCGAGCTTCGTCAACGTGCCGATGCTGGACTTCCTGGCCGCTTCTTTCCTCGTGCCGATATCGTCGCTGCAATGACCGGTTCGACGCTGCCGAACGGAGCCTTGCCAAACGGACCGGTGGATTGGGATCGGGTGCGCCTCGTGGTGTTCGATCTCGACGGCACGCTCTACGACCAGCGGCGGCTGCGGGCGCGGATGCTGCTGCGGCTTGTTGCGGACGCGGCGCGCAGGTGCAGCCTTGGCACCATCCGCATCCTGCGCGCCTTTCGCGACTGCCGCGAGGAACTGGGCGATGCGTTGGCGACCGATGTGGCAGCCCGGCAATACGAACTGACTGCGGAGCGGTGCGGGCAGTCGCCGGAGAGCGTCCGGAAGACGGTCGAGGAATGGATCGAACGGCGTCCGCTCGATCTCCTTCCGGCTTGCCGGTGCCGCGGCGTCGAGCGGGTGTTTGCCGGCCTTGCGGTTCAGGGAAAGACGATTGCGGTTTTGTCCGACTATCCGGCGTCGGAGAAACTGAAGGCGCTTGGCCTTGGCGCCAGCATCGTCGTCTCCGCCATGGATCCCGAAGTCGGCGCTTTGAAGCCGCATCCGGCCGGTCTTGCCCATGTGCTCAATCGTGCGCAGGTGCCGGCGGAGCAGGCGATCATGATTGGCGACCGGGTGGAGCGCGACTGGGCGGTGGCGCAGAGCCACGGCATGCGCGCCCTGATTCGCAGCGCAAGCCCAATTGCCGGCGTCGATACGTTCCGCGGCTATGACGACGAGATCTTTTGGCCAGTGACGGAGCCGCAGCCGATGGGCGCGCCGGCTCCGGCGCCCCGCTCGCTTACGATATCATCTTGAGCAGCCAGAGCGCGCCCTGCTTGAGCGGCGCGCGGTGCGGGCTCTTTGCGGTGACGGCTGACGCGAGCTTCGCGCTTTGGCGATACCAGTCGTAGCTCTCCTGCAGCATGGCTTCGTTGGAGTATTTCGGCCGCCAGCCCATGGCAAGCAGGGGCTCGACGTCGAAGTAGCATTCCTTGTGGTAGGTGAGGTAGTGCCAGGGCACCAGCGGCGAGACCCTCAGCCAATGCAGCGCCCGCAGCGTGTTGATGGTAGCGGCGGTCGGAAGGCTCCGGACTTTCGATGTGCTGCCGGCATAGCGGATCAGGGCCTCCAGGTCATGGCGCAGCGTGCCGAAGCTGTCGGTGCCGACATTGTAGGTGCCGCTCCGACCGGCCTTGAGCGCCAGCATGTAGAAATCCATGAGATCATGGGCGTGGACGAACTGGAACTTGATGTTGCCGGATCCGATGACATAGACGGCGCGGTTCTCGCTGATCCATTCAAAGAGGATCTGGAAGATGCCGAGCCGGCCGCCGCCAAGGGTGGCGCGGGGCCGGATGGTGATCAGGGTCATATCGGCGGCCGTGCAGATGGCCTCGGCCACTTCTTCGCCGGCGCGCTTCGATTTTCCATAGGGCTCCACCGGGCGAAGCGGGGTTGTCGCCGTGATCGGGCCGGAAGGCGGGATGCCGTAGGCGGCGGTCGAACTGACATGGATCAGCGACCGGACGCCCGCTCTTGCGGCTTCCTCGCAGACGATACGGGTCCCCTCGACGTTGACGTTCCAGTAGTCGCGCCCCGCATCCGTCTGCGCCACCAGCGCCGCATTGTGGTGGACGACGTCGACGTCGCGCATGGCGGCGCGCACGCCGTCGCGGTCGAGCACGGAGCAATTGACGAACTCGATGTCCGCCGGGCGGGAGCGATCCTCCCAGAGGTCGAGCACCCGCACCTCGTCGCCGTGTTCGCGCAACCGTCGAGCTGCGAGGTTGCCGATGAAGCCCGATCCGCCGGTGATGAGATGTCGCATATGTCCCTCCAGCCCCTGTCTTCGGAATTGTCCGATCAGATCGCCCGATCCTCGAGCGCGCGTGTGATGTTGCGATGCGCGACGGCCATCACTGTCCCTTGCGGATTGACGACCGTCGGCCCGCACAGAAGCGAAGCGTCGGCGATGTAGAGATTGCTGGCGCCATGCACGCGTCCGAACGAACTCGCAGCGCATTTCTCGGCGTCCTCGCCCATCGGGCAGGAGGAGAAGAGGTGAAGCGCAGTGGCGTTTGCCTGCTTGGGAGGAAGCGTTTCGGGAAGCTTGGCGATATCGGCCAGCGATTTCAGCACCGGATAGCCCGGAATGCTCGGATAGACTGCAAGGGCGCCGGCGGCAAAGAGCACTTCGGCGAGGCGTGCAAGGCCGACGGCCAGTTCCTTCAGGTCCGACGGTTGAAGGCCGACCCGCACCAGGGGATCGCGAAAGCCGGGCAGGGATCTCACCTTGCCGGATCCGCCGGTGCTCTGCACGTAGTAGATCGCCATGCGCCGCCAGTCCCGATCGACCGCATCGATCATCTCCGGGTGTGCCGCCATGGCCAGCGCCAGCGCCGGCCGTTTGCTCATCGAGCAGCCCATGCTGAAGCGCGGGTCGAATTCCTTGATCTGGTGGACGGGTTCGAGTTCGCCAGGGGTGTTGAGTTCGTCGGGGAAGACTGCCACCACCTTCAGCATCGGATGGAAGCGCAAGCTGTCGCCGACATGGCGCGTGATGCCTGAGCGGCGCAGCAGCCACGGGGTCTGCACCGCGCCGCCGGCAACGAAGACGGTTTTTGCCTTCAGTTCGATCTGGCGCGTGCCCGCCGGTCCCTTGCTGCGCGCATGCACCGTCCACTGCCCGTTCGCATGGGTAAGCTTGGTCGCGCAGGTATCGGCGAGCAGCATACCGCCGGCGTCGAGGAAGCGCGGCACGAAGGTTGCCGACATCGATTGCTTGCGGCCCGGAGATCCGCCGGCCCCGGCGGCGGCGTAGGCAAAGAGGCGCGGCACTTCGAGGGAAGACCATCCGAGCCGCTGCGCACCCTCATCGAGCCGTGTCGACAGTTGCGGCGCAGGGCCAGGCAGGTATTCGACCCGGGCTACTGCCTCGCAGGCGTCGAAATGCGGGGTCAGTTCTTCGAGCGTCAGGGCATCGACCCGATAGTCGCGGCGCCAGCGGTCGAGCACTGCTTGCGGCGTGCGGTGGTAGAGGCCGCGGTTGATCTCGCTGCCGCCGCCGACGCAGCAGCCCTCGACATAGGCGATCTTCGTCGCGCCGAAGCCGATGTTGATGCCGGCGTTGCGGTACTTCTGAAGGATTTCCTCGCGGGAGAAATGCGGCGCAGACTCGAGCGCCAGATGCGGACCTTCCTCGATCATCAGCACGGACTTGCCTGCCTCCGCGCAACGGGTGGCGGTCACCGCACCGCCCGGCCCGGAGCCGATGACGATGATGTCGGGGGCAAGCCTCTCAGGGGCTAGCAGGTGCTCCGGTTGCAGGTTCATGCTGGTAATCCTGGCCGTAAAGGTCTGAGTAAATACAGAATAATGCCAATGACATATGGAACTCGACGAAGCGCCGACGGAACTCGAGGCGGGATTGCCGCCATTTGTCGAGTTCGGCCAGTCGGTCGTCGAGCGAAAGCTGATGAAAGAACTTGCCTCTGCGCAGCAGCGGCCAGGCATTGAAAAGAAGCACGAGACTATGGAAGGGCGGGCGCAGATAGTCGGGCATCTGACGATGAACTTTCAACAGAAACTCTGCCGCACGTACGCCCAGGGCGCCCCGGCTGTCATCGGTAGCGCCGCGTTCATGGGCAATCGCCTCGCCGAGCGCCAGGATGGCCTGTTGAAAGTGCTGCGACATGGCCGAGCCCGTTATCAAGCCGGCCCCTCGAAAGGAGCCTGGCGCTGTTTTGATGAATACGGTTGTCTGCTCTTTACTGCCTGTATTTCTAGCTGCTCTTATAAGCAAAAGCTACTAAAACGTTGTTTTCGACCAGGCGGCGACCATCTATGCGCCAGTCGCTGGATGTCGCTCGATGCGAAAGGCACCGGATGAGACGCCTTCTGGATATGAGCTTTGTTCGCTATTTCGCCTGCGGCTGCATCGCGGCGAGCCTACAGGTGGCCACGCTCGCCGTCCTGGTCGAGACGGCGCGGCTCGAACCGGTCTATGCGTCCACCATCGCCTTCTACTTTGCCGTCGTCGTCAACTATTTCCTGCAGCGGCGTTTCACCTTCCGATCCGACGAACCGCACCTGAAGGCGTTGCCGAAGTTCTTGGCGGTGTCGACCTTCGGCGCCGGAATAAACGCGGTTGCCTTCACGCTGCTATCGGCCGTCATGCACTATGTCGTTGCCCAGGCGCTGGCGCTGCTCCTGGTCTTTTCGGTGAACTATGCGCTGAGCCGGACGCTGATCTTTCGCGCCGGCAGCGCGGGGGAAGGGCGCGGCACAGAGCCGGCCCGTGCTGCGGGGCGAGCCCCATCGGGCAAATAGAAACGCCGCGCCCGGGGGGCGCGGCGTCATTGAGAGGGTGGTCTTGTGCGATGCTGGGCTTACGCCACCTGCATGGCGCCTGGGCCGGGGATCGCCTTTGGCGGCACCTTGCCCATGATGATCATGCCGAGCACCTCGTCCTTGGTGACGTCCTCGGTGCGGGCCTGGCCGACGACCTGGCCATTCTTCATGACAGACACGCGGTCGGCGAGGTCGAAGACGTCGTGGATGTCGTGGCTGATCAGGAAGATGCCGATGCCTTCGCGCTTCAGCTGCTTGATGAGATCGCCGACCTGGGCGGTTTCCTGCGGCCCAAGGGCTGCCGTTGGCTCGTCCATGATCAGGATGCGGGCGTCGAAGAGGATCGCGCGCGCGATCGCCACCGATTGCCGCTGGCCGCCCGAAAGCGCCTTCACCGGCTCCTTGAAGCGCTGGAAGTTGGGGTTGAGGCGCCCCATGACTTCGCGGGCCTTGGCCTCCATCGCCACGTCGTCGAGCGTGCCCCAGGGGGTGCGCAGCTCACGGCCGAGATAGAGGTTGGCGGCGGCGTCGACATTGTCGGCGACGGCGAGCGTCTGGTAGATCGTCTCGATGCCGTATTTCTTGGCGTCGCGCGGGTTGTTGATGTCGGCGGCCTCTCCATTGATCAGGATCTCGCCGGCATCGCGCTTGTAGGCACCCGAGAGGATCTTGATCAGCGTCGACTTGCCGGCACCGTTGTGGCCGAGCAGCGCCACGACCTCTCCGGGGTAGAGGTCAACGGAGGCGTTGTCCACGGCGTGAATGCCGCCGAAGGAGATGGAAATGTTCTTCATTTCCACAAGCGGAGTGCGTTGGTCTTTCATGGATCGTACTCCTTACTTGGCGCGGGCGCGGTAGACAGTGTCGAGCCAGACGGCGACGACGAGGACTACGCCGACGACGATGCGCTGGAACGGACTGTCGATCCCCAAGAGCACCATGCCCGACTGTAGGGATTGCATGACGAGCGCGCCGATCATGGCGCCGGCGATCGTGCCGACGCCGCCGGCAAGCGAGGTGCCGCCGATGACGGCTGCAGCAATCGTGTAGAGTTCGTCGAGTTCGCCTTGCGCGTTGGTTGCCGCATTGAGGCGGGCGGTCGAGATCGCCGCGGCGATGGCGCAGAGGATGCCCATCAGCGTGAAGATCTTGACGGTAACCCAGCGGGTCTTGATGCCGGCGAGTTCGGCCGCTTCCGGGTTGCCGCCGAGCGCAAAGACGTAGCGGCCGAAACGCAGGCGGGTGGCAATGAAGGTCATGACGATGCCGACGGCGATCGCCATCAGCACCGGAATGGCAATGCCGTGCGAGATCAGCAGACCGCCGTCCGGCCAGGCGATGCCGTTGGCGTCGGCATATTTGCGGGCGATGTTGGTCGGCCAGTAGTAGCTGTTGGCAACGGCGATCGCGCCGAGAACCAAGATACAGCCGAGGATCGCCAGGAAGTACTCCGCCCAGATCGGACGGAGCGGGAAGCGGAAGCGCTTGCGCTGCTTGCGCGAATTGAGGATGGCGGCGACGATGGCGATGCAGGCAAGGATGCCGACGATCCAGCTTGCCGTTGCGCCGATCGAGCCTTCAGTGCCGCCGCCCATCAGGCGGAAGGTGGCGTTCATCGGCGCGACCGTCTGGCCGCTGGTGACGAACCAGGTGGCACCGCGCCAGACGAGCAGGCCGCCCAGCGTGACGATGAAGGCGGGCACGTTGAGGAAGGCGACGATCGAGCCCTGCAGCGCGCCGATGGCGGCACCGACGGCGATGCCGCTCAGAAGGGTGATGATCCAGATGGCCGGGTGTTCGAGGCCGAGATATTGCGGCAGGAACTTCGCCTGCATGACCCCCATGACCATGCCGCAGAAGCCGAGCACGGAGCCGACGGAGAGGTCGATGTTGCGGGTGACGATGATCAGCACCATGCCGGTCGCCATCACGGCGACGGAGGAGGTCTGAACCGTCAGGTTCCACAGGTTGCGCGGCGTCAGGAACAGCCCGCCGGTCATGATCTGGAAGCCGACCCAGATGATGACGAGCGCGCCGACCATGCCGAGCAGCCGGGTGTCGATCTCGGTGGCGCGGAAGAAACGTTTTACCGGGTTCTCGTCCGCTGTACGGGCGCGATTTGTCTGTGCGCCCTTTGTGTTGCCTTGTGTGATGTCGGCCATGGACGTGCCTTCCCCCCACTTATGTTGTTGATGTCATCGCGTCAGTGGCACCAAGAGCCCCAAGTGGACGCGACAAGTCCGGTACGACGGCAGAAACCGAGCCTTCGTGCTGATTGTGCGGTCGCGGTCGCGGTATTGTCCGCCGCGTCCGCACCTTGCGCAAGCGCCGCAACGGGTTGCGTTGCGGCGCTTGTCTTTTGTCAGCGCTCAGTTCTGCTGGTGCGGCTTATTTGCAGGCCGCGACGTCGCCCTTGACGCCCTGGCAGGCTTCAGCCTTGGAGATCCAGCCCGCGTCGATGACGACGTTCAGGTTGTCCTTGGTGATCGGCAGGGGAGCCAGGAAGACCGACTGCATGGCCACGCCCTTCGGGCCGCCGTTGAAGGTGGTGACGCCAGAGACTTCTTCCATCTTCTTGCCGCCGGCAAGTTCGACGGCGACTTCTGCGGCGCGCTTGCCGAGTTCACGGCTGTCTTTCCAGACCGAGACGGTCTGCGTGCCGAGAGCAACACGGTTCAGGGCCGCCTTGTCGGCGTCCTGCCCGGAGACCGGAACGGAGCCGGCCAGGCCCTGGGCGTCGAGGGCTGCGACCGCACCGCCCGCGGTGCCGTCGTTGGAAGCGACGACCGCATCGACCTTGTTGTCGTTGGCGGTCAGGAACTGCTCCATGTTCTTCTGGGCGTTTTCAGGCTTCCAGCCGTCGGTATAGGCTTCGCCGACATTCTTGATCTTGCCGGCGTCGACGGCTTCCTTCAGCACTTCCATCTGTCCGGAGAAGAGGAAGTCGGCGTTCGGGTCGGAGGACGAGCCCTTGATGAAGACATAGTTGCCTTCCGGCTTGACCTTGAACACTTCGCGGGCCTGCATGCGGCCCACTTCCTTGTTGTCGAAGGTGATGTAGAAGGCGGCCGGGTTTTCGATCAGGCGGTCATAGCCGACGACCGGAATACCTTCGGCAGCGGCCTTTTCGATCGCCGGGCCGATGGCGTCGCTGTCCTGGGCGAGCACGATCAGTGCGTTGGCGCCCTGAGCGATCAGCGACTCGATGTCGGTCAGCTGCTTGGCGGCGGACGATTGGGCGTCAGCGGAGATGTACTTGTCGCCCGAGGCTTCGAGGGCTGCCTTGATGGCGGCTTCGTCGGTTTTCCAACGCTCTTCCTGGAAGTTAGACCAGGATACGCCGACGACCAGGTCCTTCGCCTGGGCAACGGAATGCAGGGAAACGATGACGGCAACCCCTGCCATCAGCTTCAAAACGGTTTTCATTTCATCCTCCCGAGTGAGGGCCGGCCAAGCGTGCGAACCTCCCGCACCATCCTCCGCCAGCCTTAAGACGCTGTCGTAGATCGTGCCGCTACATTGTGCGGAATTATTTTCTCGACAGTCGAGAAAATGAATGTCATGGATTTTTGAGGCTGTCAACACGGTGCGAAAGCTTGGTTGCGGCATCAACAAGGTGTCCGTGAGCGGTCGCGTCCGATGTTTCTCGACCGCCCTGAAAATCGGTGCCACAAGGCTGTCGACAAGGCGTTCTGCTCCTTGTCTTGCCGTTCAACAGATGCTTTGGGAGGGGCATGTGTTCGAAGGATCCGCCACTGACAGGGACGTCTCATGCTGACCAAGTCCAGCACTGAGCTCGTGCGTCAGCAAAACAGCGCGCTGGTCCTTGCGGCGCTCAGGCGCGCCGGCAATCTCTCCCATACGGAAATCTCTGCCGAGACCGGGCTTGCCTCCGCGACCGTTTCGGCGATCACGGCGGAACTGGAAAAGGCTGGTGCGCTCGCCAAGGCAGAGCAGCAGGTCCAGGGCGGGCGCGGGCGGCCGCGGGTGCTGTTCACGCCACGCCGCGATCACGGTCATCTGATCGTCGTTCGGATCTCGTCCGACATCGTGCAATATTCGCTGGTCGACTACGGCGGCACGTTGCTCGACCGCTTCGACGAAAGCCGAAACCACGACGAGCGCGGTACGGCCCCTTTCGCCCGGGCATTCGTCGATGCGCTCGAGCGCCTGTTGCAGCGGTCGAGACTGGAGCGGAACCAGGTACTGGCCGTCTCTATCAGCAGCAAGGGCCTGGTCGACGGCGCGTCCGCGCGGCTCTTGTGGTCGCCGGTGTTCGGGCGGGAGGAGCTGGATTTCGCCGCGCTGCTCGCGCCGGACTGGCGGGCGAAGGTCATGCTCAGCAACGAAACCCTTCTGGTCGCGCAGGCCCTCGCCGCCCAGGCAGAGCGCAAGCCGGAGAGCGGCTTTAGGGCGCTTGCGGCGATCTCGCTCGGCCACAGCATCGGCCTTGGTGTTGCCCGCAAGAGCCAGAGCGGCGATATGGATGTCAGCGCGCCGAATTTCGGCCACATGCTGCACGCGCCGTCCGCGGGCCTTTGCCGCTGCGGCGCCTATGGCTGCATCGAGGCGGCGGCCGGCTTCTACGGCATCCTGCGCGCGGCCTTTGAGGTGCCGGCAGACACGATCCCCGCCAAGTTCGTTCCGGTGACGGAGCTCGACAAGATTGCCGCCAGCGCACGACAGGGCCACCGCATGGCCGGCTATGCCTTTCGCCAGGCCGGCATCGCGCTCGGCAACGGCATCTCACGCATGTTGAGCCTCTACGAGCGCATGCCGGTCCATGTCACCGGACCCGGCATCCGATACTTCGATCTGATGCTGCCCGGGATCGAGGAGGGGCTTGCCCAATCGATGCAGATCCGTCTTCAGGGGCCGCCGGAAATCACGGTCGTTGCCGACGAGCAGCGCCTGGTTTTCGAGGGGCACCTGGCGCGGGCGCTGGGTGTGATCGATGGCGACATCGCCAGCGTCGGCGGATCGGCGATGCACGGTTGAGGCGAATTTTCGGGCAACCATTTTTGGGGTTGTACCGAAGGCGAACAATTCCAGTGATACAATTTACAGTTATTTAGCGACTCCTTGTCAAGGTGACCCTGACGCGGGAGACGATTATGTTTTCAGTGATTGCATGCATACGCGACGATCATGACTGGCGCCTCATCCTGGTTGCCGCGATCGTCTGCCTGGCAGGCAGCGTCGCGACGATGCTGCTCCTGTTGCGCGCGCAACGAAGCGAAGGCAGCCAACGCGGTTTGTGGATCGCGGCCAGCGGTTTTGCCTGCGGTATCGGCGTCTGGTCCACCCATTTCATCGCCATGCTCGCCTATGACGGCGGCGTTCCCGTTGCCTATGGCGCCTGGGGCACGCTTCTGTCGGTGGCCGTGGCGATCGCAGCGTCCTGGATGGCCTTTGCGATCGGTCTTGGCGGGCGCTCGCATCTCTCGATGACCTGCGGTGGCCTGCTGCTCGGCGCCGGCATTGCGGCGATGCACTTTACCGGCATGCGGGCAATCGAGATCCAGGGACATATTGCCTACGATCCCCAATCCACCGTCTCCGCCGTACTCGCCGGGACGGTGCTGGCCGGTGCCGCGCTCTACGCCTTTCAGCTCTTGCGCGGCGTGCGGCGCCTGGTCGTCGCGTCGCTCCTGCTGGTCGTCGGCATCTGCGCGCTGCACTTCACCTCGATGAGCGGCATCACGCTGGTGCCCGAGGCCAATGTCGCCGTTGCCGATACCATCCATCCCGCCTGGCTTGCAGGCGGCGTCATTGCCGCTTCGACCACATTGATCGTGCTCGCCTTCGGCGCGCTCTTCCTCGACCGGCATCTGACAGATCTGCGCGGACTCGCCAATGCATCGCTCGAAGGCATGGCGATCGTCTTCGACGGCGTAATCGTGGACGCCAACGAACGCTTCGCGGGCCTGACAGGTCGCAAGCTTTCGGAGCTTTCCGGACGGCACCCGGCAGACATCTTCGTCTTCGGCGAGGAGGGGTTGGACGCCCACAGACACGGCGACGGTCCGGGCGAAATCGACCTCTTGAACGCAGAAGGTCGCACCATTCCCGTCGAGTTCATGTGCCGGACGATCGAGTATCGCGGCCGGGAATGTGAAGTGATCTTCGTGCGTGACCTGCGGGCGCGTAAGGAGGCCGAGCGCACGATCGAACATCTCGCCCATCATGACGCGCTGACGGACCTGCCGAACCGCGCCTTCTTCGACCGCAGGCTGGGCCAGACGCTGGCGGCGGCGGCTGTGAGAAACGAGGAACTGGCGATCCTCTGCCTCGACCTCGACCGCTTCAAGGCGGTCAACGATATCTTCGGCCATGGCGAGGGCGACCGCATCCTGATGAAGGTCGCCGATATCCTGCGCGCAGCCGTCGGCGAGCAGGATACGGTCGCCCGGCTCGGCGGCGACGAGTTCGCGATCATCCAGGTGGGCGGCAGGGAGCCGGAGGCGGCGCGGCAGTTGACGGACCGGATCCTGGCGCTGTTTGCTGGCGAGATGGACACCAATCGTGACCCGACCGCCGTCGGCGTCAGCATCGGGGCTGCGATCTTTCCGGCAGACGGGCAGACGGCGGATCAGTTGCGCAACAATGCCGACACGGCGCTCTACCGCGCCAAGCAGAGCGGCAAGGGCATCGCCTGCTTCTTCGACCGGGAGATGGACGAGGCGGTACGCACTCGCCGCCAGATCGAAAACGACCTGCGCCATGCGGTGCTCCGCCGACAATTCTTCCTCGAATACCAGCCACTGGTCGAAGTCCAGAGCGACCGGATCATCGGCTACGAAGCGCTGCTGCGCTGGGAGCATCCGCAGCGCGGGTTGATCGGCCCGGATGTCTTTATCCCGATTGCCGAGGAGAGCGGCTCGATCATCCAGATCGGCGAATGGGTGCTGGAGCAGGCCTGCACGGAAGCGGCGAAGTGGAACGAGCCCCTGCCGATTTCCGTCAACATTTCGCCGGTCCAGTTCCTTTTGCCCAACCTCTTCGACCAGGTTGCGAACATCCTGCGCCGCACCGGACTTAATCCCTGGCGGCTCGAACTTGAGATCACCGAGGCGGCGCTGATGCACAATCGCGAGGACGTGCTGGCAGTGCTGGTGCGGCTACGGGTCCTTGGTGTGCGGATCGTCATGGACGATTTCGGCACCGGCCATTCGTCGCTGAGCAACCTTCAGACGTTCCCCTTCGACAAGCTGAAGATCGACTGCAGCTTCACCGCGGCGCTGGAAAAGGACCCTTCGGCGCAGGCGATCGTCCGGGCGATCATCGCGCTTGGCCACAGCCTTAGGCTCGCGGTCGTGACCGAGGGCGTCGAAACCGAACGGCAAAGACAGATCCTCGCGGAGGAGGGCTGCCTGCAGATACAGGGCTTTCTCTCCGGTCGGCCGGGTGCCGCGCCCAGCACCGGCCAGGAAACCGCGCGCCGGGAGAAGGTGCCGGCGCGCGCCGACGGTTGAAACGGCCGCGGCCGGGCAGTGCGGATACGAAAAAGGCCGGGCATATGGCGCCCGGCCTTTTTCCTTGATCGGTCGTCGGTCGAAGGCTCAGGCGACGCTGATCTGGCGCTTTTCGACGACGGACTTTACAGCCGCATCGGCAAGCGCGAGAGCCGCGAGACCATCCTTGCCGGACGGCGTGATTTCCGCACCCTTTTCGATCGCGGCGATGAAGCTCTCGATCTCGTTGGCATAGGCTTCGGTATAGCGGGTCATGAAGAAATCGTGCAGCGGCGGGCGGGTGTAGCCGTCGCCATTGGCGATCTCGATCGAGACCGGGCGCTGGTTCTCGGCGGAAGCCACCCCCTTCGAGCCATGGACTTCGATGCGCTGGTCGTAGCCGTAGGTGGCGCGACGGGAGTTGGAGATGATCGCCTGCTTGCCGGACGCCGTCTGCAGGATGACCGAAACGCTGTCGTAGTCGCCGGCCTCGCCGATCGCCTTGTCGACGAGAACGGCAGCGGTTGCCGTCACCGAGACCGGCTCTTCGCCGAGCAGGAAACGGGCCATGTCGAAGTCATGGATGGTCATGTCGCGGAAGATGCCGCCCGAACGCTTGATATAGTCGACCGGCGGGGCGCCCGGATCGCGCGAGGTGATCGTCACCATTTCGACATCGCCGATCTTGCCGGCGTCGATCGCCTTCTTCACGGCCATGAAATGCGGGTCGAAGCGGCGGTTGAAGCCGACCATCAGCTTGGCCTTGGTCTCGCTCACGACCTTGAGGCAGGCCTTCACGCGCTCGGCGTCGAGATCGACGGGCTTCTCGCAGAAGATCGCCTTGCCGGCGCGGGCGAAGCGTTCGATCAGGTCGGCATGGGTATCGGTCGGCGTGCAGATGACGACGGCGTCGATGTCCTTCGCCGCTTCGATCGCTTCTATGGTGCGGACCTCGCAGCCATACTGCTTGGCGATGGCATCGGCGGCGGCGGGGAAGGCATCGGCGACGGCAACAAGCACAGCGTCGGGATTGCCGCTGACGGCTTTCGCATGAACCTTGCCGATGCGGCCGGCGCCCAGAAGACCAAATCTGACTGTCATCTCTGTTTCTCTCGAATTCCGGTTCGCGACCGGGAAGGGGCGTGATGATCGGCGCTCATCGCGCAAAGGCGCCGCGGAACGCTGCTTCCGCGAATGGTTTGGAGAATTGCCACGAAAGACCGCGCGTTGGAACGCTGCGCTCAGCACCTCTCCCTTGATACCTCCGTTTCTACTCGGCCACTTCCTATTTAGAATGAAGTCGCCGATGTAGATTATTTCGGAATTTTTATTCCATTTTTATTGCGCCCGTCAAGGGAGTCGGAGGCCATGGCCTTGCCGTCCGCGACGAATTTCCCCTAAATGGGACGCACGCGACAAGGCCACCAGAGGACAGAATGCTCAAATTCATCGATCCGGACCATCCCTTCTACCGCCCACTGTGGATCCGTCTGCTGATCGTGGGCTTCTGCGGCGTCTGGACAGTGGTCGAATTCCTGGGCGAGCAAACGATGTGGGGGATGATTTTCCTCGCGGTCACCGCCTATGCCTCGGCGGCTCTCTTGGTTTTCTACAAGCCGAGCGAGAAGGGCGTCGAGAAAGCTGGGGACGAGGGGCAAGGCAAGGGCGACGGGAGCGACGCTGGCTGAGGTTCACGGCGCCGGGGTGATGGCGCGCATCTGCTTTGCGGCTTCGTCGATCAGCATGTTGGCGAGTTTCATGCGCACGGTGGCATTGGCGCGAAACGCGGCCGGCAGACGGTCCGGATGGTTCAGGGCCGCGAAGGCCCGGCGCTTTGCCGCAAGCGTCATTTGTGTTTCGTGGTCGACAAGGGCCAGTTCCTCGGCCACGTCGGCAAGGGTCGTACGGCTGAGATAGTCCGGCATGACCGGTGGAGGTGGCGGCTCCACGAAGGACGCATCGAGATAGGCGCGCTCGACGGCGCCGAAGGCAGCCGAGCGGGCGCTTTCGGCAGCAAAGGCGTTGTCGAATGCCGGGGCGTAAGGCGTGGCGACGCGCGTCGCTTCAGCCGGTGCCGGTTCGATATCCTCTTCCGATTTCAGCCGCTCGAGCACCGACTGAAAGACTGACATTCCAAACATGACGTCTCCGATCGCGGCGCACCATGGCAGGCGGAGATTATCCCGGGCTGATCAGACTGATCATGCCAGGGCTGATCAGGCGCGGCCCTGCTTGAGGATCAGGTCGTAGAGCAGCTTGGCGCTCGGCGGCAGCGCGCGTCCCTCGGCAGTGATCAGCCCATAGGGTTTGATTCGGATCGGGATTTCGGTCTTCAGGATGCGGATTTCGCCGGCCGGCGTACCGTTGCCGGCAATCAGGTTGGCGACGTCGAGTGCCACAGGTGCAATTGCGTTGGTGTTGCGCACCATCGACAGCGTCAGGATGATCGAGGAGGTGTTGATCACGGTCGCCGGCAGTCTCACCCCGGCCGCCACGAAGCTGTCTTCGACCGCGCGTCTCAAAAGGGTGCCGGGCGGCTGGAATACCCAGTCATAGGAGGGCAGGTCCTCGGCGACGACCATGGGCTTGTCGAGCAGCGGATGGCCGTCGCGCACGATCAGGCAAACCTCCTCGTAGCCGATCTCCACCATGTTGAAGAGCCGCGGCGGCTGGTCGTCGGGGATGCGGCCGATGATGAAATCGTGGCGGGCGGCGAGCAGTTCCCTTGCCAGCACGTTGCTGTTTTCGATCTGGACGTTGATCTCGATGCCGGGATAGGCGGTCATCACCTGACGGATGGCGGGCACGGCGAGATTGAGCGCCGGGCCGGTGACCGAGCCGAGCGAAACCGAGCCGCCGCTGCCGGTCTTCAACTCGTTGATCTCGCGCGATGCCTCCCGGAGTTCCAGAAAGATGCTGCGCGCGCGTCGCGCCAGCGCTTCGCCATAGGGCGTCAACAGGACACCGCGGGCAACGCGTTCGCAGACCGGCGCCTTCAGCATGGTCTCGATTTCCGAGAGCATGCGCGAGGCCGCCGGTTGCGAGATGCCGAGGGCGTCAGCGGCGGCGCTGATGCGGCGGTGATCGTCGATCGCGAGAATCAGCCGGAGGTGGCTGATCTTCAGGCCCGAGCGGAAAAGCGTCGAATCGAAGAGTTCGCCGGCGGTGCTCGGTTTCTGATCGCGCATTTCAACCTCTGCGTTTTTTTCTTTGGTTTTCAGGGATTTTCAAAAATCACACTGTTTGCGCTCGATATATCACTTTTGGTATGTATTCAAAGCAAAATTGTATTTGACAGTTATATGGTTTCATTCCAGTTTTTGCTTATGTGCCAGCGCATGTAGGAGCATGCGAGGCGGGGAGGCCTCTCCTTCACCTTGATCCGCTGCCGGAGACGAAGATCTCGGGCGGCGGATTGCTGCGCATAGACGGAAAGGCTCTCGCCTGCCGGCTTCAACTTTTTTGGGAGAGAACTGATGAAATTGATGACTTCGCTTCTCGCAGCCGCCGCGATTTCGATCGCGTCCTTCGCTGCACCGGCATTTGCGCAGGACAAGGGCACGGTCGGCATTTCCATGCCGACGAAGACGTCGACCCGCTGGATTTCCGACGGCGAGACCATGGAGAAGCTGTTCAAGGAAGCTGGTTACACGCCGGACCTGCAGTTTGCTGACGACGACATCCCGAATCAGCTCGCCCAGATCGAGAACATGGTGACCAAGGGCGCCAAGGTTCTCGTCATCGGCGCCATCGACGGCACCACGCTCTCCGACATCCTGCAGAAGGCCCACGACGCCGGCGTCAAGGTCATCGCCTATGACCGCCTGATCCGCGACTCGGGCAATGTCGACTACTACGCCACCTTCGACAACTTCCAGGTCGGCGTGCAGCAGGCAACCTCGCTGGTCCAGGGCCTCAAGCTAGACGGCGCAACCGAGCCGAAGAACATCGAGCTGTTCGGTGGTTCGCCGGACGATAACAACGCCTTCTTCTTCTACGACGGCGCGATGTCGGTCCTGCAGCCGCTGATCGACAGCAAGAAGATCGTCGTCAAGTCCGGCCAGAAGGGCATGGACCAGGTCGGCACGCTGCGTTGGGACGGTGCCGTGGCACAGGCCCGCATGGAAAACCTGCTGTCGTCGAACTACACCGACGCCAAGGTCGATGGCGTTCTGTCGCCCTATGACGGCCTGTCGATCGGCATCATTTCGGCGCTGAAGGGCGTCGGCTACGGTTCGGGCGACATGGCAATGCCTGCCGTCACCGGCCAGGACGCCGAGCTGCCGTCGGTCAAGTCGATCCTTGCCGGCGAACAGTATTCGTCGATCTTCAAGGACACGCGCGAACTCGCCAAGGTCACCGTCGGCATGGTCAACGCGATCATGGAAGGCAAGGAGCCGGAAGTGAACGACACCAAGACCTATGACAACGGCGTCAAGGTGGTTCCGTCCTACCTGCTGAAGCCGGTTGCCGTCGACAAGTCCAACATCAAGGACGTGCTCGTCAGCTCGGGCTACTACACCGAAGACCAGATCAACAACTGATCTTTTTGAGCG
>NZ_LMJM01000024.1:165256-169591 GCF_001429005.1 Ensifer sp. Root954 | reverse complement strand
TGAGGGCCCGTGCATGCGCGCGGGCCCTTTTATCCAGATGACGGAGCCGGTACTCTCTTGAAGACTGCCGCTGGAATGACTGAACATGGACAATATCATTCTTGAAATGCGGGGCATCACCAAGACGTTCCCGGGCGTCAAGGCGCTGGACAATGTCAGCTTCAAGGTCCGCGAAGGCGAGATACACGCACTCGTCGGCGAAAACGGCGCCGGCAAGTCGACGCTGATGAAGGTGCTGAGCGGCGTCTATCCCGCCGGCACCTATGATGGCGAAATCCACTATGGCGGCGAAGCCCGCCGCTTCTCGACGATTTCCGACAGCGAAGACCTCGGCATCATCATCATCCACCAGGAACTGGCGCTGGTGCCGCTGCTGTCGATCGCCGAGAACATCTTCCTCGGCAACGAGATCGCCAGCAACGGTGTGATTCACTGGCCGCAGACCTTTGCCCGTACGCAGGAACTGCTGAAGAAGGTTGGCTTGAGCGAATCCCCGGCGACGTTGATCACCGACATCGGTGTCGGCAAGCAGCAACTGGTCGAGATCGCCAAGGCGCTTTCGAAGAAGGTGCGGCTGTTGATTCTTGACGAGCCGACCGCCTCGCTCAACGAAACCGATTCCGATGCGCTTTTGAAGCTGCTGATGGAGTTTCGCACCCAGGGCATGACCTCGATCATCATTTCGCACAAGCTGAACGAGATCCGCAAGGTCGCCGACCAGATCACCATCCTGCGCGACGGCGGCACGGTCGAAACGCTCGACTGTCACAGCGAAGACATTGGCGAAGACCGGATCATCAAGGGCATGGTCGGCCGCGCCATGGAAGACCGTTATCCGCCGCGCGAACCGAAGATCGGCGAGACGCTGCTCGAAGTGAAGAACTGGAACGTCTTCCACCAGCAGCACCGCGACCGGCAGTTCCTGCACGACGTCAATTTCACCGTGCGCGCCGGCGAGGTCGTCGGCATCGCCGGGTTGATGGGGGCAGGGCGCACCGAAACGGCGATGAGCCTCTTCGGCAAGTCCTGGGGCCACAAGATCACCGGCGACGTGACGATGCGCGGCAAGCCCGTCGACGTCAGCACCATTCCGCGTGCGATCGATGCGGGGCTTGCCTATGTCACCGAGGACCGCAAGCAGCTCGGGCTCGTCTTGATCAACAACATCAAGGAGAACACAACGCTCTCCAATCTGAAGGCGGTGGCCGCGAACGGCGTCATCGACGATCGCAAGGAAGCGAAGGTCGCCTCCGACTATCGCTCGAAGCTGCGCATCCGTTCGCACTCGATCTATCAGGAAACGGTCAACCTTTCGGGCGGCAACCAGCAGAAGGTCGTCTTGTCCAAATGGCTGTTCACCAATCCGGAAGTTCTCATTCTCGACGAGCCGACACGCGGTATCGATATCGGCGCGAAGTATGAGATCTACACCATCATCAACCAGCTTGCCGCCGAGGGTAAGGGCATCCTGATGATCTCATCGGAAATGCCGGAGCTGCTTGGAACCTGCGATCGCATCTACGTCATGAACGAGGGCCGCATCGTCGCGGAGCTTTCGAAGGCGGAAGCGAGCCAGGAATCCATCATGCGTGCCATCATGCGTTCAGGGGAGAAACACTAATGGTCGCCGATACGAGCACCCAAAACAACAAGCCCTCGATCGGGGACTATCTCAAGAACAACATCCGCGAATACGGCCTGCTCGTCGCGCTCGTGGTGATCATGCTGTTCTTCCAGTTCGTCACCAACGGCGTGCTGTTCAAGCCGGTCAACATCACCAACCTGGTGCTGCAGAACTCCTTCATCGTCATCATGGCGCTCGGCATGCTGCTGATCATCGTTGCCGGGCATATCGACCTGTCGGTCGGCTCGATCGTCGCCTTCATCGGCGCGATCTCAGCGATCATGCTGGTCAAATGGGGCTTGCCCGCCATTATCGTCATTCCCGCCTGTCTGATCGTTGGCGGCGTCATGGGGGCGGCCCAGGGCTATTGGGTTGCCTACCAGAAGATCCCATCCTTCATCGTGACGCTGGCCGGCATGCTGGTGTTCCGCGGGCTCACCTATGTGGTGCTCGGCGGCCGCCCGATCGGTCCGTTCCCGAAGGAATTCCAGCTGCTGTCGACCGGCTTCGTTCCGGATTTCCTCTATTTCCTCAATCCGGCGCCCGAGACCATTCAGAACATGGTGGCGCTCGTCGCCGTCATCGCGCTCGTCGGCTACGCGATCTACGCGGGCATTCGTGACCGCAAGATCAACGAGCAGCACGGCACGGAGAACGAGCCGTTCATTTTCTTCGCCGTGCAGATGGCTGTCATCGCTGCCGTGGCGCTGTTCATAGGCTTCCAGCTTGCGACCTATCGCGGCCTGCCGAACGTGCTGATCGCCATGGCCGTGCTGATTGCGCTCTATACCTTCGTCACCACGCGCTCGACGATCGGTCGCCGCATCTATGCCATGGGCGGCAACGTCAAGGCGACCAAGCTTTCGGGCATCAACACCGAGCGGCTGACCTTCTACACCTTCGTCAACATGGGCGTGCTTGCGGCACTCGCCGGCATGATCATCACCGCTCGCCTCAATTCGGCAACGCCGAAGGCCGGCGTCGGTTTCGAGCTCGACGTCATTGCGGCCTGCTTTATCGGCGGTGCCTCGGCGTCGGGCGGTGTAGGCAAGATCATCGGGGCCGTCATCGGCGCCTTCATCATGGGCGTGATGAACAACGGCATGTCGATCATGGGCATCGGCATCGATTACCAGCAGTTGATCAAGGGCCTCGTGCTGCTCGCTGCCGTGTTCTTCGATGTCTACAACAAGAACAAGGGTTGAGCGGAAAGCCATAAGACCCGACGCGAACCAGTAACATTCACCGGCAGCCACAGCTGCCAGGATCGGCGGATTGGTCCGCCGGAATTGGGTGGCGAAAGCCACCCACGGGGACGCTTTTGCCTTGAAGAGGCGAACACAGCGACCCAAGACGATAGGAAGGATAGCATCGTGCTGATTTCGCAGATCAGGAACGAAGACGGGTCGATCACGGTGGCGGTACGGCTGCCGGGTGAGGCGGCGCATGCGGTGAACGGCGCGACAAGCGTCTATGCGCTGGCGATGGTAGCGGCCAATGCCGGACGGAGCCTGAAGCAGACGATCGAGGCCAAGGGGCTCGGCGCCGCCGTCGACCTCGAAAAGGCCTATGCGGAGGGGCGCTTCCTGCCGCCGATCACTCATCCGGATCCGGCACACCTGCACCTGACCGGCACGGGTCTCACCCATCTCGGCTCGGCTGCGACCCGCGACGCCATGCACAAGAAGACGAGCGAGGCGGCCGAGGAAACCCTGACCGACTCGATGAAGATGTTCCGCATGGGGCTCGAAGGCGGCAAGCCGAGGGCCGGCGAAACAGGCGTGCAGCCGGAATGGTTCTACAAGGGCAACGGCACCTCCGCCGTGGCGCCGGGGAATGCGCTCGTCTCGCCCGCCTTTGCCGAGGATGGTGGCGAAGAGCCGGAAATGGCCGGCATCTATGTGATCTCCGACGAGGGCGTTCCGTTCCGCATCGGTTTTGCCGTTGCCAACGAATTCTCCGACCACAAGACCGAGAGGGTCAACTATCTCTGGCTCGCGCATTCGAAGCTGCGCCAGGCGAGCTTCGGTCCGGAGATCCGCATTGGTGTCGCACCGGAGGACATTCGCGGCATGTCGCGTATCCTGCGTGGCGGCAAGGTGCTGTGGGAAAAGCCGTTCCTGTCGGGCGAAGCCAACATGTCGCACAGCTTCGCCAATCTCGAGCATCACCATTTCAAGTATGGCTTGTTCCGCCAGCCGGGCGACATCCACGTGCACATGTTCGGCACGGCGACGCTGTCCTTCGGTGATGGCATCCGCACCGAGGAAGGTGACGTGTTTGAGATCGAGGCCGATGGTTTCGGCCTTCCGCTCCGCAACGCTCTTGCGATCGCAGCTGACGAAGAGGTCGCGATCCGCCAGCTCTGACACATCTCCTAAGCGCGACCGTTCGCGAGGGACGGTCATGCGCATCTATGAAGGAGGCCTGAGGCCATGACTTTGCACCAGAACCTGATAGCCGGCGAATGGGTCGGCGGTGACGGGGTCGCCAATATCAACCCGTCCGATACCAACGACGTGGTCGGCGAATATGCCCGCGCGTCAGCCGAGGATGCGCGCGCAGCGATCGCGGCCGCCAAGGCGGCGTTTCCGGCCTGGTCGCGCTCCGGTATTCTCGAGCGCCACGCGATCCTGAGGAAGACCGCCGACGAGATCCTTGCCCGCAAGGACGAACTCGGAAAGCTCTTGTCGCGTGAGGAAGGCAAGACC
>NZ_LMJM01000024.1:164743-165176 GCF_001429005.1 Ensifer sp. Root954 | reverse complement strand
CGGCATCATCACGCCCTGGAACTTCCCGATCGCCATTCCCGCCTGGAAGATCGCGCCGGCGCTTTGCTACGGCAACACCGTCGTCTTCAAGCCGGCCGAACTGGTGCCCGGCAGTTCCTGGGCGATCGTCGACATTCTTAACCGCGCCGGCCTGCCGAAGGGCGTCTTGAACCTCGTGATGGGCAAGGGCTCGGTCGTCGGCCAGGCGATGCTCGACAGCCCGGACATTCACGCCATCACCTTCACCGGCTCGACCGGCACGGGAAAACGCGTGGCGCTCGCCTCGGTCGAACACAATCGCAAATACCAGCTGGAGATGGGCGGCAAGAACCCGTTCGTCGTGCTTGACGACGCCGATCTTGCGGTCGCGGTCGAGGCGGCGGTCAACTCCGCCTTCTTCTCGACCGGCCAGCGTTGCACCGCATCTTCCCGG
>NZ_LMJM01000024.1:121210-164683 GCF_001429005.1 Ensifer sp. Root954 | reverse complement strand
GGTCGATGAGAGCCAGCTCAACCAGGACACCGACTATATCGCCATCGGCCGCCAGGAAGGCGCCAAGCTTGCCTTCGGCGGCGAGCTTCTGAAGCGCGACACGCCCGGCTTCTACCTGCAGCCGGCGCTGTTTACCGAAGCGACGAACGCGATGCGCATTTCTCGGGAAGAGATCTTCGGGCCGGTCGCATCCGTCATCCGGGTCAAGGACTACGATGAGGCGCTCACGGTCGCCAACGACACGCCCTTCGGTCTGTCCTCGGGCATCGCCACCACCAGCCTGAAGCACGCGACCCATTTCAAGCGCAATGCCGAGGCCGGCATGGTGATGGTCAACCTGCCGACGGCGGGCGTCGATTTCCACGTGCCCTTCGGCGGCCGCAAGGGCTCGTCCCACGGCTCGCGCGAGCAGGGGCGCTACGCCGCCGAGTTCTACACCACCGTCAAGACGGCCTACACGCTCGCCTGAAGCACGCCGTCATCGGGCCCGCGTGAACGGTGCGGGCCGCATAAGGAAGGAAGAGATGAAGAAGAAAGCTGAATGGCCGCGCAAGCTGCGTTCGCAGGATTGGTTCGGCGGTACCGGCAAGAATGCCATCATGCACCGCTCCTGGATGAAGAACCAGGGCCTGCCCGCCGACACCTTCGATGGCCGGCCGATCATCGGCATCTGTAACACCTGGTCGGAGCTGACGCCGTGCAACGCGCATCTGCGTGATCTCGCAGAGCGGGTGAAGCGCGGCGTCTACGAGGCCGGTGGCTTTCCGGTCGAATTCCCGGTGTTTTCCGTTGGCGAAAGCACGCTGCGGCCCACGGCGATGATGTTCCGCAATCTCGCGGCCATGGACGTCGAAGAGGCGATCCGCGGCAATCCGGTCGATGGCGTCGTGCTGCTCGGCGGTTGCGACAAGACCACGCCGAGCCTGCTGATGGGGGCTGCCAGCGTTGACATCCCGGTCATCCTCGTTTCTGGCGGCCCGATGCTGAACGGCAAGTGGCGCGGCAAGGATGTCGGCTCGGGCACGGCGATCTGGCAGTTTTCGGAAATGGTGAAGTCCGGCGAGATGTCGCTCGCCGAATTCATGGATGCGGAGCAGGGCATGGCCCGCTCGGCCGGCAGCTGCATGACCATGGGCACGGCCTCGACCATGGCCTCGATGGCCGAAGCGCTCGGCATGACCCTGCCCGGCAATGCGGCGATCCCTGCCGTCGATGCCCGCCGACGGGTGATCTCCCAGCTCTCCGGCCGCCGCATCGTCGACATGGTCAAGGAGGATCTGAAGCCTTCGGATATCCTGACGAAGCAGGCCTTCGAGAACGCCATTCGCGTCAACGGCGCTGTCGGCGGCTCGACCAACGCCGTGCTGCACCTCTTGGCGCTTGCCGGCCGTGTCGGTGTCGACCTCAGTCTCGACGATTGGGATCGCCTCGGCCGCGACGTGCCGACGATCGTCAATCTGCAGCCGTCGGGCAAGTACCTGATGGAGGAGTTCTATTATGCCGGCGGCCTGCCGGTCGTGATCAAGGCCGTGGGCGAAATGGGCCTCCTTCACAAGGATGCTGTGACCGTCACCGGTGACACGATCTGGAACGACGTCAAGGATGTCGTTAACTACAATGACGACGTCATCGTGCCGCGCGACAAAGCGCTGACCAAGTCCGGCGGCATCGCGGTGCTGCGCGGCAATCTTGCGCCCAAGGGCTGCGTGCTGAAGCCGTCCGCCGCATCGCCGCACCTGATGCAGCACAAGGGCCGGGCGGTCGTGTTCGAGAGCATCGAGGACTACCACGCCCGCATCAATCGCGATGATCTCGACATCGACGAGACCTGCGTGATGGTGCTGAAATATTGCGGCCCGAAGGGTTACCCGGGCATGGCCGAGGTCGGCAACATGGGCCTGCCCCCGAAGGTGCTGAAAAAGGGCATTACCGACATGATCCGCATCTCCGATGCGCGCATGTCCGGCACGGCCTACGGTACGGTCATCCTGCACACGGCGCCGGAAGCGGCCGATGGCGGCCCGCTGGCACTGGTTCAAAACGGCGACATGATCGCCGTCGACGTGCCGGCCCGCACCATCCATCTCGATGTCTCCGACGAAGAACTGGCCCGTCGTCGCGCTGCCTGGGTGTCGCCGGTGATGCCGCTCAAGGGTGGTTATGCCGGCCTCTACGTCAAGAGCGTGATGCAGGCCGACACGGGCGCGGATCTCGACTTCCTCGTCGGTCCGCGCGGCGCGGAAATTCCGATGAACCGCGACAGCCACTGACGCTGTCGGCGCGAGAGCGGACAGTTCGCTCTTGTCTTTGGCGCTCAACGCAGCTTGCGTCGTAACAGACGCGCAAAGGCCGCCGTCGCACCGTAATTGCGGTGCGACGGTCCCAGGTGCCAGCGTCGAGGAGGCCGCTGCGAGCTGAGCAGGCTTGGCGCACCCGCAAGCATCGTCGCGGGACGGGACCTGTAACTTTTATGCTCGCACTGACCCGCGACCGTCTTCATCGCTGCAATCAGCCCTAGTCGGCGGGCCTGTTCATCTTCCCTTACCTCTGGGTAACCACTGACCGCGCGGTGCGTATTGGCGTCGCAGCGTCGACGTCATACTTTTCCCCCGCGACGTTGCGTGCCTGCAGGTGGGCGGCCGCGGCAGTGCTCCATTGATCGGAGACGATCGAAGGATAAATGCAGCAGCCGAACAGCCGTCAGCTATCTTGCGGCGAGAAGGAGCATGCGCCTCGGCTTGGCCGTCGGAGCGTGTCGGAACCTATGATCTACGGGAGTGAAGAAGCGTGCCGTTAACAGATCTTATCGATTCGTATTGCGCTGCCTGGTCGTCGGAGGACGCCGAGCATAGGCGGGCGTTGCTGGTGCCGATCTGGGCCGATGGCGCAACGTACACGGACCCGACGGTTCATGCCGCCGGTGCAGAAGAACTGCTCGCGCACATTGCAGGTATTCAGGCTGGGCACCCGGGCGCGCGTATTACTCGGACAAGCGAGGTGGACGTTCATCATGGGATCGCACGCTTCGCCTGGCGATTTGTGATGCCCGACGGATCATCTTTCCCCGAGGGTCTGGACATCGCATTCCTCGATCCCAACGCGACGCGCATTACGCGCATCATCGGTTTTTTCGGGCCATTGGCCAGCCTTCCAGCGTCATCAGACGTCCTTTGATCGGCTAAGAGCCTCAGAGCGATCACCGCACCACTTTCGGTGCGGCGATCCTGTTTGGGTGCCAAGGCCATCGTTTCGAAAAGACACGCCTTCGGCCGCATCTTCGCCCTGTGTTATCCACACCGGGCAAAACCCTCGCTTTTCGGCTGATCCGCTGCAACCGGCAGCAACCCTGCGACGTATCCCCATTGTCGGGGCCATTCCGACCCTGACCTTGTTAGGAGGACGATCATGCGGAGGAATGTATTTGCGTTGTCGCTCGGTCTTCTTGCGACGGTGGCGCTGTCCCAGCCGGCATTTTCACAGAGTGCGAACGGTCTTGGCGTCGGCGTGTCCGTCGGTGGCCCGAGCGGGCTGAACGCCAATGTCGGACTTGGTGGCTCGAACGGCCTTAAGGCCGATGTCGACGCATCGCTCGGCGGCGCAAACGGCGTCAATGCCAACGCAAACGCCTCGATCGGCGGTGCGCAAGGCGTCAACGCCGATGTGCAGGCGAGCGCCGGCGGCGCCAATGGCATCAACGCGGATGCCGATGTCGGCCTTGGCGGCGGAAAAGGGCTCAACACTTCGGTCAATGCCACGGTCGGTGGACGGAATGGCCTGACTGCTGGTCTCAAGGCCAATGCAGGCGGCGGCAACGGCGTCGGGCTTGGGCTCGGCGTGGGAGTTGGAACGGGATCCGGCGGCGGGAGCTCCGGGGGTGGCGGCAGCGTTGGCGGTGGCACCGGAGGCGGTTCGGGAGGCTCGGTTTCACCAGGCGCTTCGATGGCCGCGTTCAATGCACTGCCCGCCGGCGAGCGGGTCAAGCTGATCAAACGCTGTCGCGATGTCGTTGGCGGCGGTTATGACAGCGGGCTGGTTTCGCTCTGCCGCATCCTGCAGGCGAGCGCCTCGCGGTAGTCGGAACATCCGGTAGCTTCGACGGGGCGTCGCCGCCGCCCCGTCTCCGACCTACTGACTCTGATTTTGGCTCTGGCCCCGGGCCTGGCTTTGATTCTGGCTTTGGCTTTGGCTTTGCTGCTGCTGTTCGACCGTGACCGACACCTTCAGCGTCTCCTTCGCCTCGCCGTGGATCAGCCCGGAGATGGGGGCGGCGTCGCGGTAGCAGAGGCCGGAGGCGATGCGGACATAGCGATCATCTGGGCAGATCTTGTTGGCTGCATCGAAGCCGACCCAGCCGAGCCCGTTGAGATGCACCTCGGCCCAGGCATGGCTGGCCGTCTGTTCGGGGTGCCCCTCCATCATCAGGTAGCCCGAGATGTAGCGCGCCGGTAGATCGAGCGAGCGGGCCGCTGCGATCAGGATATGGGCATGGTCCTGGCAGACGCCTTGGCCGCTTTCCAGCGCATCCTCGGCCGTCGTTTCCGCATGAGTCTCGCCGGGTTTGTACGTCACCGCCTCGTGGATCGTCTCCATCAGCGCATGCATGCGGGCGAGGGCGGTGTCACCTTCGGCGGATTTTGCGAGCTCGCGGATGAGCTTTCCGGCCTTGGTAAGCGGTGTTTCGCGTGCAAAGAGCCACAGCGGCACATAAGACTGGTGCGGGCCGAAGACGCCGGCGCGGTCCTCCGTGTGGACCTCGCCGGAGGCCGTGATATGGATCGTTTCGCGGTCGCCGTCGATGCTGACGAGGTGAACACGGTTGCCGAAGTGGTCGTCGTAGTTCACTTCGATCGCAGCGCCATCGACGAGGGTCTCCCAGCCGAGCACGGTCTGGCCCACCTGGGTGAGCGGCGTCAGCCGCAAGCGCTGAAGGGCATACTGCACGGGCTCGTCATAGTGATATTCGGTCGTGTGGCTGATCTTCAGGTGCATGCCATCCTCCGATCTAGAACGCTTCCGGTCAACGGAGTTGTGAAAGCGCTCTATCTCCTTGTTTTTACGCATTCCAAACGCGAAACGGCGTCACACTTTCGCTGGAACTGCTCTAGTAGAATCGGTAGCCGTCGGAGATTTCCTGTCCCAGGCGGTTGTTGTGGCTGATGAACTCTTCGAGATACTCATGCAGCCCCTGATCCATGATGTCCTTGATCGACTGGCTGCGCAGCGACGCAAGCGTCCGGTCGGCCGTCTCGTGGGCGGCATGGCGTTCGCCATACTCCCGCTCGAGATAGCCGAGGTTGCTGGCGATCTTCTCGTAGCAATAGGCAAGCGAGCGCGGCATGCGGCCGTTGGAAATCAGGAAGTCGGCGATGTTGGCGGGGCGAAGTTCGGCGTCATAGACCCAGCCATAGGCGCGATGCGCCGAGACCGAGCGCAGAATCGATTCCCACTGCACATTGTCCATCGACGAGCCGACGGCGGCGACCGCCGGCAGAAGCACGTAGTACTTCACGTCAAGGATGCGGGCGGTGTTGTCGGCCCGTTCGATGAAGGTGCCGATGCGCGAGAAATTGAAGATCTCGTTTCGAAGCATGGTGCCGTGGAAGGCGCCACGGATGAGGCCGGCGCGGCGCTTGATCATGTCGATGATCTCCGGCATGTCCGTCGGGCGCGCCTTCTTCGACAGCATTGCCCTCATCTCGAGATAGCACTCGTTGGTGGCTTCCCAGGTTTCGCGCGTCAGCGCCGTGCGCACCATGCGGGCATTGTGGCGCCCCGCCTCGATGCAGGACATCACGCTTGAGGGATTGGCCCGGTCGCGCAGCAGGAAGTCGATCGCGTCGATGCTCGTCAGCGTTTCGTGCACCTCGTCATAAAGTTCGCGCACGCCCGCACTTTGCAGCACACCGTCCCAGTCGCCCTCCGTTGCCTCGCTGCGGGTCAGCGCCATGCGCAGGCCGGCATCGATCAGCCGGGCGCTGTTTTCGGCGCGTTCGATATAGCGGAACATCCAGTAGAGGCCGTTTGCAGTTCTTCCCAGCATCTCTCAGTCCTCCAGCACCCAGGTGTCCTTGGTCCCGCCACCCTGGCTGGAGTTCACGACGAGCGAACCGGCTTTCAGCGCCACGCGCGTCAGGCCGCCGGGGATGATCTGGACCTTGTCGGAGACGAGGACATAGGGGCGAAGGTCGACGTGCCGGGGCGCGATGCCCTTGTTGACGAGGATCGGCACGGTGGAAAGGGAAAGCGTCGGCTGGGCGATGTAATTGGTCGGGCGGGCTTTCAGCTTCTCGGCGAAGACGGCGCGTTCCTTCCTGGTCGCCGTCGGGCCTACCAGCATGCCGTAGCCGCCGGAGCCGTGGACCTCCTTGACCACCAGCTCTTCCAGATGCTCGAGCACGTATTTGAGGCTCTGCGGCTCGGAACAGCGCCAGGTCGGGACGTTTTCCAAGAGCGGCTTGCGGCCGGTATAGAACTCGACGATCTCGGGCATGTAGGAATAGATCGCCTTGTCGTCGGAAATTCCGGTGCCGGGCGCGTTGGCAATCGTGATGTTGCCGGCGCGGTACACGTCCATGATGCCGGGAATACCGAGGGCGGAATCCGGTCGGAAGGTGA
Organism: Ensifer sp. Root954; assembly: GCF_001429005.1. Lineage (NCBI taxonomy): Bacteria > Pseudomonadati > Pseudomonadota > Alphaproteobacteria > Hyphomicrobiales > Rhizobiaceae > Ensifer > Ensifer sp. Root954. The sequence goes on along the minus strand of NZ_LMJM01000024.1, from coordinate 158,068 downwards.
GTGGGTCGAGGAAGTCGTCATCGACGCGGCGGTAGAGCACGTCGATCGCCTCGTAGCCGCGGGTGGTGCGCATCTTCACCTTGCCGTCGATCACCCGCAGGTCCGATCCTTCGACGAGCTCGACGCCCATCTGGTCGGCGAGGAACGCGTGTTCGTAGTAGGCCGAATTGTAGATGCCGGGCGTCAGCACCGCGACGCGCGGCTTGCCGCTGCAGCCGGGAGGTGCGAGCGACGAAAGGCTCTGCCTTAGCAGGTAGGGGTAGTTCTCGACCGGGCGCACGCGGTTTTGATGGAAGAGTTCCGGGAACATCTGCATCATCGTTTCGCGGTTTTCCAGCATGTAGCTGACGCCGGATGGGGTACGCGCGTTATCTTCGAGAACGTAGAACTGGTCTTCGCCGGTTCTGACGATGTCGGTGCCGACGATGTGGGTATAGACGCCGCCCGGCGGGCGGAAACCGATCATCTGCGGCAGGAAGGCTTCGTTCTTCTCGATCAGTTCGCGCGGGATGCGGCCGGCGCGGATGATTTCCTGCTTGTGGTAGATGTCGTCGAGAAAGGCGTTGAGAGCGATGACCCGCTGTTCGATGCCCTGGGCGAGCTTGCGCCATTCGCGGCCGGAGATGATGCGGGGGATGAGATCGAAGGGGATGAGCTTTTCGGAACTGTCTGCGTGTCCGTAGACCGCGAAGGTGATGCCGGTTTTCCGGAAGATGTTCTCGGCGTCCTTGGATTTCGCTATGAGCCGATTTCTGTCCTGGCTGGCATACCAATCATGATAGGTCGAATATGGCTGGCGCGGACTGCTGTCCGCATTCATCATTTCGTCAAATGCCAAAGGCGTGGTCCCCTTATTTTTGACCATTTGAGTACAAGGCTGGTTGCAATGCAAGAAGCGTGCTCAGTCGCCTGAAAAGAAAGTTGGCCACGCCAGAAGCGCCCGTTCGCGGGGAAATCTGCCCAACGACAGGGCAGCCGCATCCGGTCGCAGAAAGTGGTTGCGACCGGGTGGGCAAGAAATATGCACTTGCTCTAAATTTGGACGCGGGCGCCGAAGCTAGCCGAGACCCAGGCAGACGATCGCGAGGACCGCGAGGAGACAGAGCACCAGCAGCGACAATGTGGCGGCAGCACTTGCACGCGGCCCGCAATGGGCGAGCGCGCGGATGTCGACCTCAAGGCCGAGGGCGGCCATCGCGATGACCGTCAGCCAGGTGGAGACCGTCACGGCGTCGGTCGCGAGTGTGTCGGAGATTGCGCCGCTGTTGCGGGCGATCGCAACGGCGAGGAAACCCAGAATGAACCAGGGAACGAAATGGAGGATCGTGGCGAGGCGCGACTTCCGTTGTCCGGGCGCTTTGCATTCCGGCTCGGTATCGCGGCTGCCAATTAGCGAGAAGCAGAAGACGACGGGGCCGAGCATCAGCACGCGCACGAGCTTGACCAGCGTGCCCACCTGGACCGAGAGCGGGCTGAAGGGGCTGGCCGCGGCCAGGACCTGGGGTACGGCATAGACGGTCATGCCGGCAAAGACGCCGTAGCCCTGGGGCGTCATGCCGAGCCAACCGCCGACGAAGGGCAGCGACAGGACGACGGCGATGCCGAGGATGGCGGTAAAAGAAATTGCAGCTGCGACCTCCTCGCCGCGGGCACCGATGGCCGGTGCGACGGCGGCGATCGCCGAGTTGCCGCAGATGGCGTTGCCGCAGGCAATCAAGGTCGCCAGGCGTTTCGGCAGCCCGAGCATGCGCGCAATCAGGTAGCCGGTGGAAATCGACAGAAGAACCATGGCGACGATGGTGACGAGCAGGGTCGGCCCGCTCGCTGCGATCGCGTCGAAGCTCAGCATCGCGCCGATCAGCACGATCGCTGTCTCCAGCAGGACTTTCGCCGAGAAGTGGATGCCGGAGAGGAAGCGGGGGCCGGGTGTCCAGAGGCTGCGGACGATAGCGCCGAGAAGGATCGCGAGAACGAGCGCTTCCAGCCAGGCGCGGCCGGTCCAGCGCCGCTCGATCCATTCCAGACCGATGGCCGCAAGTGCGACGAGACAGCAGAGAAAAAGGCCCGGAAGAATGCACGTCAGGCGGGAGGCGACTGAGGAAAATTGGGAGCGAAATGGGGAATGCGATCTGGACATGGGCGCAAGCTACGCTCATCCATGAATCAGTCTAACGGATTATTCTTGTCATTCTGATCGATTTTTGCGATTGATCTTCCATGACACTCGATCAGCTTAAAATCTTCGTCGCGGTCGCCGAGCGGCTGCACATGACCAAAGCCGCCGAGGCGATGAACGTCACGCAGTCGGCCGCAAGTGCGGCCATCGCGGCGCTCGAAACCCAGCACGACATCAGATTGTTCGATCGCGTCGGCCGCGGCCTGACGCTGACCGATGCCGGCAAGATCTTCCTGCCGGAGGCAAAGGCGGTGCTCGCCCGGGCGCTCGCCGCCACTGCCTGCCTGCGCGATCTCTCGGAGCTTCGCCGCGGCGAACTGTCGATCGCCGCCAGCCAGACGGTCGCGAGCTATTGGCTGCCGTCGCGCCTTGCCCGCTTCACCCACGACTATCCCCAGGTCGATGTGAAGCTCACCGTGCGCAACACGGCCGTCGTCGCCGAGGCGGTGGAAGAGGGCACGGCGCAGCTCGGCTTCGTCGAGGGGCGCGTGGATGGCGCCAAGCTCGACCATCGCCGCGTCGCCGTCGATCGCATCGCCGTCTATGCCGCGCCCTCGCACGCGTTCGTTGGGGCTGCCGTCAATCCGGAAATGCTGCTTTCTGCGCGCTGGGTGCTGCGCGAGGAAGGCTCCGGCACGCGGGCAATGTTCCTGCAATCGATGAATGATCATGGAGCAGACGTCGATCGGCTCAGGATCGAGCTTGAGCTGCCCTCGAACGAGGCGGTGCTGACGGCGGTCGAAAGTGGTCCTTTCGTCACGGCCGTTTCCCGGCTCGCAGCACAACCTTTCGTCGATAGCGGCCGGCTGGTGGAACTGCCGTTCGAACTGGCTGAGCGCAGCTTCGAGCTTTTGACCCACCGCGAGAGGCAGTTCAGCCACGCGGCGCGGGCCTTCGTGGAACTGCTTTGAGGCAAATTCCGTTTTGCTCCAGGGCTTGCCATGCGGGAGACCCCTGGCAATCGCTGCAGGATCTCTTTTTTAAGAGGTGACCATGGTGTTCGAAATCGTCGAGAGACCCGCACAGCGCATTTCCGGATCGTTCTGGGAGGGCACCTTCGGCGAGGCGGCCGATGGTGCCGTTCGCCGGCTGATCGCCGAAATGCAGGGGCATCACCAGCATCTGCATCCAGGCGATCATGCAGCATTGGTCGGCATCTCGTGGAACGATCGCCCGGATGGATTCCGCTATCTCGTCGGCTATGTTTCCGACAAGGCAGAGACGACCGTGCACCCAGGCTTTGTCGACCTGCCGGCCATGCGCTTTGTCACGGCCCTGCATCACCCTGATAGTGGCGACGTCTTTGCCCATTACCAGAGAATGTTCGACTGGATCGCGGCCGAAGGCCACGCGGTCGATACCGCCTTGCTGCACTATCGCGAGGAGTACGATCCCGGTTTCGTCTCGCTGTCGCTATCCTCGCTCAGGCTGATGGTTCCGATTGGCTGATGCTTCCCATCAGAAAAATTGCTTTGACGATCAATACCGGCGCGGATACTTGCATGAGTGCTTAAATCGGAGGGATTTGAGCGCGAAATCAGCGGCAGATCAAAGCGTTACAACGGCCCGACGCGCTTCAGCGAAGGCGGTTCATTGCTTCCACCTGCCGCCGTCATTCCGATAGGCTCACCATGCTCGCCCGTCTGGCTCCCGCCATCTTCGTTCTGCTCTGGTCCACCGGCTGGGTGGTGGCGAAATATGCTGCGGTCTACGCAGATCCGCTGACCTTTCTCGTGTTGCGCTACACGCTGGCGATCGCGCTCTTCATCCTGTTCTGCGTCGTCACCGGCGCACGATGGCCGAAGTCCTGGAAAATGGCCGGTCATGCGATCGTGTCCGGCATGTTCCTGCACGGGCTCTATCTCGGGTCGGTCTGGTGGGCGATCGGCGAGGGCGTGCCGGCCGGCATTTCCGGCATCATCGCCGGCCTGCAGCCGCTGATGACCGCGGTTGCCGCGGCCTTCGTCATCGACGAGAGGCTGAGCACGCAGCAGAAGCTCGGGCTGGTGCTCGGCTTCTTCGGCATTGCGCTTGCCGTCCTGCCGAAGGTGCTGGCGATCGACACGGGGGCGACGCCGATCCACTTTCTGCCTGTGATCATCAACGTGCTCGGCATGGGCGCCGTCACCTATGGCACGCTCTACCAGAAGCGCCATCTGCAGAGCGGTGACATCCGCACCATCGCAGCGCTGCAATATCTCGGCGCGCTGATCGTGACGATCCCGCTGGCGCTGATGCTCGAAGACCTGCACGTCACCTGGAACCTCCAGGTGGTTCTGGCACTTGCCTGGTCGGTTCTCGGGCTCTCGATGGGCGCGATCGCGCTGCTGCTTTATCTGATCCGTCGAGGGCAGGTGTCGCGCGCAGCGTCGCTGATCTATCTCGTGCCGCCGCTTGCCGCCGTGCAGGCGTGGCTCTTCTTCGGCGAAGCGCTGACGCTGCCGATGGTCATCGGCACCATCATTGCCGTTGCTGGCGTCTATCTCACCAACCGCAAGCAGGCGTGAAGCACGACGCGCGAGAGTGTGAAGCGGTTTTGCAATAGCGGCATGCGCTTGGCCCAAAACTAAAACGGCGGGCCGAAGCGACCCGCCGTTCACATTTCAAAGTTCTACGCTGGCTTTTGCGCGCCCGGTTGACGCGCAGCGCCTCGGTCAGCCCTGGTGGCCGCGATTGCCGCCATTGCCCCGACGCTGGCCCTGGCCGCCTTCGCGACGCTCGCCACCGCCGCGGTTTTCGTTGCGGCCGCCATGGTTGCGGTCACGACGGTCGCCTTGCTTCTGGCCGGGACGTCCGTGGTGCTTCTTGCCTTCGTGGTTGCGGTTGCCTTCGCCACGGCCGTCGGTCTGCGGATGGCCGTGATCACGGCGCTCCTGGCGCTGCGGGCGACGCTCGTCGCGCAATAGGTCGTCACCGGTGAAGCCGCTGGTCGCAGCAACCGGTTCGCCGGCCGGACGCTCACGGCGCGGCGGACGGCCGCCGTTCTGGTGGTGACCGCCGCCATTGCCCTTGCGGTGGCCGGCGCCGTTGTTGCCACGGCCGCCGCGGCCCTTGGCCGGACGCGCCTGGTCGGCGGGAGCCTCGCCGCTGGCAACGGCAATGTTGATGCCCATCAGCTTCTCGATGTCGCGCAGCAGGCGGATTTCGTCCGGCGCGCAGAAGGCGATGGCGATGCCGTCGCGGCCGGCGCGCGCGGTGCGGCCGATGCGGTGAACATAGGCATCCGGCACTTCCGGCAGGTCGTAGTTGTAGACGTGAGTAACGCCGGGGATGTCGATGCCGCGGGCGGCGACGTCGGTCGCGACCAGCACGCGGATCTCGCCGTCACGGAAGGCCTTGAGCGCGCGCTCGCGCTGGCCCTGGCTCTTGTTGCCGTGGATCGAGGCGGCCTTGAAGCCGACGTGGTCGAGATGCTTCATCAGCTTCTCGGCGCCATGCTTGGTGCGGCTGAAGATCAGCGACAGGCCGTCCGGGTTCTCTGTCAGCGTCTTCTTCAGGATGGTCGTCTTCAGGTCCTTGCCGGGAACGAAGTGAACATACTGTTCGACCTTGTCGGCAGCCTTGCCCGGAGGCGTGACTTCGACCTTGACCGGGTTGGTCAGGTACTCGCCAGCAAGCTCGGCGATCTGCTTCGGCATGGTGGCCGAGAAGAGCAGCGTCTGGCGGTTCTTCGGCACCAGCTTGGAGATCTTGCGCAGGTCGTGGATGAAGCCGAGGTCGAGCATCTGGTCGGCTTCGTCGAGCACCAGGTAGCGGCCCTGCGTCAGCGTCACCGCCTTGCGGGCGACGAGGTCGAGCAGGCGGCCGGGGGTTGCGACCAGGATGTCGACACCGCGGGCGAGCTGTTCGGTCTGCTTGTTGATCGAGACGCCGCCGACGACAACGCCGATCTTCAGCGGTGACTTCTTGACGAACAGCTTGAGGTTGGCGGCGATCTGGTTGACCAGTTCGCGGGTCGGCGCCAGAACCAGGGCGCGAATGTTGCGCGGATCGGGGCGCTTGCCTTCGGCAACGAGCTTCTCGATCATCGGCAGGCCGAAGGCGGCCGTCTTGCCGGTGCCGGTCTGGGCGAGACCGATGAGATCGTTGCCCTTCAGCACCAGCGGGATCGCCTGAGCCTGGATCGGGGTCGGCTTTTCGAAGCCGTTGGCAGTCAGGGTTTCCAGAATGTGCTCGGAGAGGCCGAGATCTTTAAAGGTGGACAAATGCATATACCTTTTGGGGGCGCCAAACCCATTCGCCGGAACCGCATTGTTGCTGTTCCGGTGTCGTTCGGCGTCAAGAACCCCGCGTGAATTGGGAACTTGTGGGTTGAATTAAGTCGTCAAGCGCCTGTGCTGTACCGCCTATCGCGGTGATATGTGCGCTATCCTTCTTCACGGCTTTCGATGTCTGCCGAGGGCGCGCTCACGCGGCGGCCGGAAGGTGACGCTGGGCACCATGTCGTTGGTTTGGACGAAAAAGTCAAGGTCCATCTTTTCGCAGGTGCGAAATGAGATCTACTCAAGCGCGAGATCGAAGCCCGCTTCTGCCGCTTCCTGGCCGTTGACCAGGATGACGATGCGATGCGCGCCCGGATAATAGCGACGGGTCGTAATGGGCCGGATCGCATGGCGTTTCTCGATCTCGATCGAGGCGCCGGGGACAAGCGTCGCGGATGTCCACTTGAAGACTTTCGGCGAGGTCGCACCGTTTGCCTTGCGATGGTGCACGGCGTAGTCGATCATCACCTTCTGGCTCGTCTCGGCGTCATGGCTTACGGCGAGGCGCAGGCCGAGGCTTTCGCCAAGCACGATGTCCGAACGATCGAGCGAAAGGCGCGCATTGATGCCGGCCGGGGGAGCGAAACCGAAATTGCCGAGCGCGTCCGCGTGCCCCTGCTTCAGCAGCGTGCGCGAGGCGTGGCGCAGAAGCTGGCGGCGCTCCGGCGATGCGTCGCCGATCTGTTCGGCGACGAAAGCAGCCACCAGATCCGAATGGTCCTTGGCGATGTCGTTGAGGCTGTTGGCAACCGAGCGGCGCACATACTCCTCGGGGTCGTCGAGAAGCGCGGTCAGGATCGGCAGGATCGGCTGCGGATCGCGGATGAGCTGCGGCAGTCGCATCGCCCAGGGCAGGCGCGGGCGGGTGCCTTCGCTCGCCAGTCGCCGGACGTGATGGTTGGGATCCTTCGTCCAGTCCCGGATCGTCGCGAGGGCGCGCTCCTGGTCGCGATCGATGAAGACGCGGATGCCGAACTCGGCTGTGAAATGCGGCGTCAGCGCCCGCAACAGCGACAGCGAAAGGTCGAAGTCGTCGAGGCCGCGCAAGGCGACGTACTGGCTGAAGGGCAGCAGCGACCAGCCGCTGATACCGTCCGCGCCGTCGCGAGGAAGGCAGGCGTGGAGGTTGGCGGCCGCCTCCGGAAACGCCTGCGGCAGCGTCTCGACCAGCGCGTCGCGGATCTGCAGCGAGCGCTGCATCAGCTCCAGCGCCTCCAGCCCCTCACCCGCAAGCGCCACGAACCTCTTGCGGTCGAAACCGGCGGCGTTGCGTTCGAGCGCATCGGCGATGGCGATGACGATACCGGGGTGCAGCAGATTCTTCAGTGGTTCGGCCATCGCTCAGGCAGTCCTTTGCTCGTACAATTCCGGGTCGGTCAGATCCTCTGGCCGCCGCTAAAATGCTGCACGAGCATTACCGCGCTGATCGTCGCTGCGTAAGGTGCGAACTCCGGATCGACCCGGACGCGCTCTCCGGCCGATTGCGCAGCCTCCAGTGTCTCCCATTCGACCAGGTCTGCGAACATGCCCGAGGTCTCGCAGGAATCGACCGCGCGCCAGGAGACGAAGCCCGGATAGCGGGAAACGGCCTGCATCGCTCGCTGGCGCGTGGCTGTGGCCGCCGGCCTGTCGGTGACGATGCAGACGGCAAGTTCAAGGATGTGATCGCTGGTCATGATGAGGCTCCCTGTGAGTTGTCGCTTGATTTAACACAGGGCAACTGACAGCCTTATGGCCATTATCGACGGTGCCGTGCTTGTGGACACGCGAGGCGCGCGGTAGCCCTTTTGAACGAAGTCTTGCCGCGGGAGGCCAGGCATGAGACCCGCCGACCGGCTGTTTCGCATCATCCAGCTCCTGCGCGCGAGCGGCCGGGTGATGACGGCGCGCGAGATCGCCGAGAAGATGGAGGTCGCCCAGCGCACCATCTATCGCGACATGGAGCACCTGATCGCCTCCGGCGCGCCGATCGACGGCGAACGCGGTGTCGGCTATCTCCTGCGCGGTGCGTTCGATGCGCCGCCGCTTGCCTTTACCTTCGAGCAGCTCGAAGCGCTCGCTTTCGGCGCCCGCGCCGTGCAGATGCTCGGCGACGGCAGGCTCGCCCAGGCGGCGCGCGAGGCTATGGAGAAGATCGCCCATGGTCTGCCGCCCGACCATCGGCAGCGGCTGACAGCCGCGCCGCTTCGCGCCTTCCGCTCTTCGCTCCAGCCGGAACCGCCGGCGCTGCTCGGCGAGATCCGCCTGGCGATCGCCGGTCGCCGCAAGCTTCGCCTGGCCTATGACAGCCTCAAGGACGAACATTCCGAGCGCACCATCTGGCCGCTCGGCCTCAGCGTCTTCGGCCACTTCTGGCTGCTGACGGGCTGGTGCGAACTGAGGTCGGATTTCCGCGATTTCCGGGTCGACAGGATCAGCACGCTTCATGTCCAGCGCGAGCGTTACGAGGTGACGCCGGAACGCAGCTTCGAAGCCTATATCGCGCGGATGTGACCGGCGCATCCGGCCAAATAATCAGCATCATCGCCACCTTCCGATGGAACCGGATCGCCGCTCGCTCGTTTCCTTTACAGGGTCTTCATGACCCTTCGCGATCCACACCTTTCACTGGGAGACAATCGTGCAGAACCGGACTTGGATACTGGCCGCGGATGGCAACACCGCGCGCATCGTCAAGGGCGTGAACCTGTTGAAGGAAGAGCGCCAGCGGCCGGAGGAGGAGACCTTTCACACCGAACCGAAGCGCGTTCAGGACATCATGGCCGACAAGCCGGGCCGGTCGCATTCGTCCGTCGGACACGGCCGCTCGGCCATGGAATACAAGAGCGATCCCGTTCGCGAGGAGCAGCAGCGCTTTGTTGCGGACGTGGCCGGAAGGCTGGAGAGCTACGCCGCCAACCATGCCTTCGACAGCCTGGTGATTTGCGCAGCACCCCGGACGCTTGGCGATCTCCGCAAGCAGCTTTCCGCCCATGTCCGCGAGCGGACAGTCGCCGAGATCGACCGCAACTGCGTGGCTGCAACCACCGAGCAACTGATCGCAACGGCACGGGCCGCGGTGTTCCCTTAAGGCTCGGCCGCAGCCGGACTTCGTAACGCTTTCCGGTTTACCCAAGGCGTCCCGTCAGAAGTCGGTGGGGACGCCGCCCTCGGCCTTGCGCTTGGCGACAAAGGCATCGAGTTCCTCCTCGATCGCCGGATCGAGGGGCGGGCGCTCGTATTCGTTCAGCTTCTGTTTGAAGATCCGGTTGGCGTGATCGTATGTCGTCGGCCGCCCGGCTTCGGTCCAGGTCTCGAAGTTGCGCCAGTCCGACAGGATCGGTGAATAGAAGGCGGTCTCGTAGCGCTGCAGCGTGTGCAGCGTGCCGAAGTAATGGCCGCCTGGGCCGACGTCGCGCACGGCATCGAGGCCCAGCGCATCTTCGCTGACATCAAGCGGGGTCAGGTATTCCGCCACCATCTGCAACATGTCGACGTCGAGAATGAACTTCTCGAAGGAGGCCGTAAGCCCACCTTCGGTCCAGCCGGCGGCATGCATGACGAAATTGCCGCCCCCTTGCGTCAGCGCCCAGAGCGACATGGCGGATTCGTAGGCCGCTTGAGCGTCCAGCGTATTGGCGGCGTTGGTGTTTGAGGTGCGGTAGGGGATGTTGTAGCGGCGGGCGAGCTGGCCCCCGGCGACCACCGCCTTCATGTATTCCGGCGTGCCGAAGGCGGGCGCTCCGGTCTTCATGTCGACGTTGGAGGTGAAGCCGCCATACATCACAGGTGCGCCGCGCCTGACCATCTGGGTGAAGGCGATGCCGCAGAGCGCTTCGGCGTTCTGCTGGACGAGCGCACCGGCGATCGTCACCGGCGCCATGGCGCCGGCGAGCGTGAAGGGCGTGACCACCACCACCTGGTTGCGCGAGGACATCTCGATGATGCCCTGCAGCATCGGCCCGTCGAGCCGGAGAGGCGAAGAGGTGTTGATGATGGTGAAGAGCGACGGCTCGCGCTCCATCTGCTCCATCGTGATGCCACGGCCGATGCGGGCGATCTCGATGCCGTCGGTGTTGCGCTGCTTGCCCAGCGAATAGACGTGGAACACCTTGTCGGTAAGCTTCACCATGTCGGAGAGGCAATCGAGGTGGCGCACCGAGGCATGGATGTCGACCGGCTCGACCGGATAGCCGCCGGTCGTGTGGACGATGTCATAGGACTGCGCGAGCTTCACCAGCTTTCGGTAGTCTTCCTGGTTGCCGGTGCGGCGGCCGCCGTCCCGGTCTGCGACGAACGGCGCGCTGGCGATCTGGGCGAAGACGAGATTGTTGCCGCCGATCGCGACATTGCGGGCCGGGTTGCGGGCGTGCATGGTGAAGGCCGGAGGAACAGAGGCGATCATGTCCATGATCAGGCCGCGGTCGAAGCGCACCCGGTCGGTGCCGGGCGTCACGTCGGCGCCAGCCGCCTTCATCCGCTCGCGCGCCTCCGGCAGGATAACGTCCATGCCGATCTCTTCGAGGATCGTCAGCGATGCCTCATGCACCGATTCAAGCGCATCATCCGAAAGTACGGTGGATTTCGCCAGCATATTGACAAGATTGAGATATTTCCCGCCGGGAGACTTGCGCACACGCTCGGCGCTGCGCCCGCCCGGGCGGCGTCGGCGCTCCAGCGGCGTCGAGGTTGCGTCGCCGGTTGCTGCATCGGGAAACTGATCGTCGTTCATGAAAGACCCACCGTGTTGCCGATGGGAGTGTGTCGCAGATTCGAGACGGCGATGGCCCGCCATTTGCGACAGTTCAGTTCTCTTGTGGAGTAAAACGCTTGCGCTGACGCATTTCTGCAGTCGGGTGGCGCAACCGTTCAAGACAGGCCGCAATCGCGACGAGCGCTAGGCTCGGTCGCCCCGCAACATCTCGCGTTTGCCGGCAAAACCCTTGCGCTTCTCGACGGCAAAGCCTGCGGCCTGCAAATTGCGTCGGACGAAGCCGGCGGCGGCATAGGTGGCGAAGCTGCCGCCGGGCGTGGTCTTTTCGAAGACCAGCCGCATCAGGTCCTCCGACCACATGTCTGGATTGCGCGACGGCGCGAAGCCGTCGAGATACCAGGCTTCGAACGGGTCTTCCGCGCGGGCGACGCCGCCGAGTGCCGCGCCGCAGACGACCGTGAGGCTGACGCCGTCACCAAAGTCGATCTGGACATCACCATCAGGCTCGGCCGGCCAGCGCGAGGCCAGCGCCTGGCGCTCCGTGTCGATCTCCGGCCAATGGCTGAGGGCGCGCGAAATCTCGTCGGCCGCCATCGGAAAGCGTTCGAAGGACACGAACTGCAGCTGGTCGCCAGCGGCCGCGGTCATCTTCCACTGGCGCCACGTCTCGCAGAAATTGAGCCCGGTACCGAAGCCGAGTTCGCCGATGCGGAAGGTGCCCGCACCGACCCAACGATCGGGCAGGCCGTTGCCCGACAGGAAGACGTGGCCGCACTCCAGCCGCCCGTCGGTGCGGCAATAAAAGTGATCGCCAAACTCCCGGGAATAGGGCATATCGCCCTCGTGCCAATCAAGGTTCTGGTGCGCCGGGGGCTCGATCGGGTCTGCGGATCCTGTCATGGCCAAGGCGATAATCCGCCGGCCGGAGAAGGTCAATCGATGAGCGAGCTTTTGGTCGTCGGCGGCGGCATCATGGGGCTGTGGGCCGCCATTTGCGCCACGCGCAGGGGCATGACCGTACGGGTCGTCGAGCAACAAGCGATCGGCGCAGGCGCCAGCGGTGGCCTTTTGGGCGCGCTCATGCCGCATATGCCGGATCGCTGGAACGATAAGAAACAGTTCCAATTCGACGCGCTTGTGACGCTCGAGGAAGAGATAGCGGCGCTCGAGGCGGAGACAGGGCTTTCGACCGGCTATCGGCGGACGGGTCGTTTGATCCCGCTTGCCAAGCCTCACCTGCGCGATATCGCCCTCCGGCACGAGCAGGATGCACGGAGCCATTGGCGCGCGGCCGACAGGCAGTTCCACTGGCACGTGAAGGACGACGGGCCTGAGGGCTGGCCGGGTGCTGCCGCGGCGGCGCATGGCATGGTCTTCGACACGCTCGCCGCACGGGTTTCGCCGCGTCGCATGCTTGCTGCGCTCCGCACAGCGCTCCTGCAGGCACCGAACGCCTATTTAGACGAGGGCAGGGGCGTGCGCCGGATCGAGCCGGAACGCGGCCGGGCCGAACTCGACGATGGCACCCGGATCGATTTCGAGCATTGCATCATCGCGGCCGGCGTCGGCAGTTTTCAACTGATCGACGACGTGTCGGTGCCGCTGGCGGAAACGAGCGGCACGGCTGTCAAGGGGCAGGCGGCACTGCTGCGGGCGGAGATCGATCCGGCGCTTCCGGTGATCTTTGCCGACGGCGTCTACATTATTGCCCATGACGACGGCCATGTGGCGGTCGGCAGCACCAGCGAAAACAGTTTTGCCGATCCCCTGTCGACGGACCAGCAGCTGGATGAGCTGCTTCGGCGCGCCGTAGCGCTCGCGCCGCGCCTGGCGGGTGCCGAGGTGGTGGAGCGATGGGCAGGGTTGCGCCCGAAAGCGACGGGGCGCGAGCCGATGGCAGGCCGGCATCCGGACCATCCGAACGTCTCGGTCCTGACCGGCGGGTTCAAGGTGAGCTTCGGCATCGCACACCGCCTGGCGCGTTTCGTCGTCGAAGAGATCGCCGGTTCTCCGGCGATCGATATTCCCGATTCTTTCTTCTGCCGGAATCACATAGCCGCACTTCGCGAGAAACATCTTTAGGGCCGGACATGCGAAGGGCCCCGCCCGCGGCGGGACCCGAAAGATCGAAAGTCAGGCATTACATCCAGTAGGGCGGCACGCCGTAGTAGTCGTAGACACGGCGTCCGTTTTCCGCGTTCCAGTCGTATTCTTCGGTGCCGTGATATTTCGGCGCGTTTTCGACCTGATCGCGAGTCACATCAGTGCGATAGCCGCCGAGCTTCTCGTCATAGGTCAGCTTTGCCCAAGGCAATGGATAGTGGTCTTCGCCGAGGCCGAGAAAACCGCCGAAGCCGAGCACCGCATAGGCGACGCGCCCGCTGCGCTTCTCGATGATCACGCGCTCGATCGAGCCGATGTGTTTGTCGTCGGGGCCATAGACCCTCGTGCCTTCAACCTTGTCGCTTGCGATCAGGTCGTGGGTCTCCTTGATCCGGGCGTCCTGAAGGTTCGCATTGTGATAGGTCACGCTTCTTCTCCATCCTTGTTTTCCTACCTTTTAGGAACGGGCGATGGGCCGGATGGTTCCGAAAAACGAGGGGTGACGTTCGCACCGCTGCCGCGCTCATCCCCGGCCGACTTCGTCAATCTGTCACGCAAATCACCTAAGACGCGGCCATTGGACAAGTCGGGGTGAGGGCGGAAAACCGCAGCTATTGCTCATCCTGCGCTGACGGATACCCGGAGCCAGCCGATGCGCTATGCCATTTGTTTTACGCCGCCGATGGCCGACCCGCTTTCCGCGACCGCTGCAAGCTGGCTGGGGCGCAATGTCTATTCCGGGGACCCTGCCGAGTTGCCGTCGGTCGCGGGCTTGAGCGCCGCGGATGTCGCCTATCACACGGCGGTTCCGCGACGCTTCGGCTTTCATGCAGTGATGATGTCGCCGTTCCGCCTGCATCCGGACATGACGGAACCGAAGCTTCTGAAGGCGCTGATGCATTTTGCCGGCGCCCAGACTCCGTTCGAAATCGATCGCCTGGAGGTCGCCCGCATCGGCCGATGCTTCGGGCTGATGCCGCAGGTGCCGAGCACGGCCATGCATCTGCTTGCCGCCAACGTCGTCCAGGAGTTCGACGCCTTCCGCGCGCCGCTCAGCGAAGACGAGATCGAGCGCTCCGATCCGGACAGGCTGACCGCCCCACAGTTCTCCAACTTGCACCGTTGGGGCGATCCGCATGTGATGGACGAATACCGTTTCCACATGATGCTGACCGGTCCGCTTGCGCCAGACGCGATGCGGCGGGTCGAGGCGCCGCTCCGTGACCTGTTCGAGTCCTGCCTATCAAAACCGCTTTCGATCGGCAGCCTTGCGCTGTTTGTCGAGCAGGAGACGGGCGCACCCATGCGGGTGCATTCGCAGCACCCGCTCGGCAAGATCTCGACGAACACGCGCGCAGAGCGGGCGAAGCGGGCCGCCGCCGACCCGTCGCTGGCGCCGCAAGGCGCGGTCCAGCCGCTGCCGCTGATCGTCGCTGCGCTGATGGCGCAGCGCTAATCGGAAACGGACGCGGGCGAAGCTGCAAAGAGCAGCGCTTTCGGATAGGGCAGGCCGAGGTCCGGCATGTCCGCCGGCGCGAAGTAGCACAGCGACTTCGTTTCGCCATCGGTGATCGGCTGCTGGAACCGACGATCCGGCATCGATAGAGGGTAACCACATATTCGACGTGGTCGCCGTTCGGGTAGGTGTAGCGAAACGCTTCTCCGCCGAAGACGCCCAGTATCCGCTCGACCGAGACCGGATAGCCGGTTTCCTCCATGACCTCGCGGATGACCGCATCGACAGGCGTCTCGCCCGGCTCGATCGCGCCGGCAGGCAGGCTCCAGCCTTCGCCACTTGCTTTCTCCTGCAAGAGGACCCGGCCATCGGAATCGACAATGACGGCCGCCACTGACGGGCAGAGAAGCAGGCCGGAACCGACTTTTTCGCGGAGCGCTTGAATGTAGGATTTCATCTCGATGAGGGCCGTTGTCCTTGCCGATCCATTCAACGCTGTTTCGAAAAATCTCTCAACCTCGGGCTCAGCCGAATTTTTCTGGTAATTTCCGTCAGGGCCGTGGCGCTGCCGCTGCCCTGCCTCACGTCATTTCGGTATCGACAATCCGGTCGGCGGTGATACCGTTCCTAAAAATTCGAAGGGTGATTTGATGTCTGAGACTAAGTATCCGCGCGACCTCGTTGGCTACGGCCGCAATCCGCCGAAGGCAAACTGGCCGGGCGATGCGCGCATCGCCGTGCAGTTCGTGCTGAACTACGAAGAGGGCGGCGAAAGCTGCATTCTCGATGGCGACCCAGCGTCCGAGTGCCTGCTGTCGGAAATTGTCGGCGCGCAGCCCTGGGCTGGCCAGCGTAACCTCAACATGGAATCGATCTACGAATACGGTGCCCGTTCCGGCTTCTGGCGGCTGTGGCGCATGTTCACCAGCCGCAACGTCCCGCTGACCGTCTATGGCGTGACGCAGGCCATGGCGCGCAATCCGGAAGCGGTCGCTGCCATGAAGGAAGCCGGCTGGGAAATCGCCAGCCACGGTCTGCGCTGGCTGGAATACAAGGACGTGCCGGAAGAGGTCGAACGCGAGCATATCCGCGAAGTCGTCCGCCTGCACACGGAGCTCACCGGCGAGCGGCCGCTCGGCATCTACCAGGGCAAGCCTTCGGCCAATACGCTGAAGCTGGTGCTGGAGGAGGGCGGGTTCCTTTACTCCTGCGACAGCTACGCCGACGAACTGCCCTACTGGGTGCCGGGTCTTTCGGCCGACAAGCCGCACCTGATCATTCCCTATACGCTTGATGCCAACGATATGCGCTTTGCGACGCCGCAGGGCTTCAACAGCGGCGACCAGTTCTTCAGCTACCTCAAGGACACATTTGACGTGCTCTACGAGGAAGGTCGCCAGGGCGACGCCAAGATGATGAATATCGGCCTTCACTGCCGTCTCGTCGGCCGCCCGGGCCGCGCTGCTGCGCTCGCTCGCTTCATCGACTACGTCATGTCGCACGACAAGGTCTGGGTGCCGCGTCGCATCGACATCGCCAACCATTGGTACCAGCACCACAAGCCGGAAGGGGCGCTCTGATGACCGACCGTGATGCCTTCGTTGCCCGTTTCGGTGGCGTGTTCGAGCACTCGCCCTGGGTTGCCGAACGCGCCTACGACCGAGCCGCGGCGACCGGGCTGACGGCGGGCACGGTGCATTCGGCGCTCTGCCAGGCCTTTCGCACGGCGCTGCCGCGCGAGAAGATGCAGGTGCTGCGCGCGCACCCCGATCTTGCCGGCAAGCTGGCGATCGCCGGTAAGCTGACGGCGGACTCGACGGCGGAGCAGGCGTCTGCCGGCCTCGACCGGCTGACACCAGAGGAGCATGAGCGCTTCACCGCGCTCAACGACGCCTACACGAAAAAATTCGGCTTCCCCTTCATCATCGCGGTGAAGGGGCTGACCAAGGGGCAAATTCTTGCCTCCTTCCAAAGCCGCATTGACAATTCGCCCGAAGAGGAATTTGAAACCGCTTGCGCACAGGTCGAGAAAATCGCCCGCCTGCGCCTGCAGTCGATGATTCCTGGAGACGAAAATGCCTGACAAAACCGTTCGATGCCTGTCCCCGCTCATGAGGAGGGCCCTCGAACTGGATCGGACATCCGCAAGCGCAAAATCGTCTTGCGAGGTCTCCGCATAATGTCGCGCCTGCTCAAAATCGAACCGCTGACACGCGAGGCCTTCGCTCCCTTCGGCACCATCATCGAAGCCGATCCGGCAACGATGCGCCACATCAACGGCGGCAACACGGAACGTTTCCACGGTCTTGCGCGTGCCGATGTCGTCGGCGACGGCGCCAATGTCATCATCAACATCTTCCGCGGCCAGCCGCGGTCTTTCCCCTATTCGGTGACGATGATGGAGCGCCACCCGCTCGGCAGCCAGAGCTTTTCGCCGCTCGACGACCGCCCATGGCTCGTCGTGGTGGCGGACGACGAGGACGGGCGCCCGGGCACGCCGCGCGTTTTCCAGGCGAACGGCCGGCAGGGCGTCAACTACGGCCGCAATATCTGGCACCACCCGCTGATGTCCGTCGGCGCCGTCAGCGATTTCCTCATCGTCGACCGCGAAGGGCCGGGCAACAATCTCGAGGAGTTCTTCTATGACGAGCCTTTCGTCATAGACAGCGCTATCTAGCAGGACGTGCGCGCGGCTTCTGACAGCATCCCGCGCCAATGTGTGAGAAGAGAGAAGCCATGAGCAGTACCGGCCGCCTGACCACCCATGTTCTCGATACCGCTCTCGGCAAACCGGCCGAGGGTCTGCGCATCGACCTCTACTGGCTGGAGGGGGAAGAGCGGCAGCTGATCCGCACCGTACATACCAACAGCGACGGCCGCGTAGACGGTCCGATGGTCGAAGGCATCGGCTTCATGGCCGGCAACTACGAGCTGGTGTTCCATGCCGGCGACTATCTGCGCCGGTCCGGCGTTACACTGCCGGAGCCGGCCTTCCTCGACCGCATCCCCTTGCGCTTCGGCATCGCCGATCCGGCCAGCCATTATCACGTGCCGCTGCTTCTCTCGCCCTACGGCTATTCGACCTACCGGGGTAGTTGAGGCTTAGGAGGCTTGCGCTCGCTTCGCGTTTTGCCGGAAGGGTCACTCCAAGCTCCCTCATCCTCGCCCTTGTGGCGGGGATCCAGCGGCCCGACGTCCGTCGGGTCAAAAGACCTTTCAGCCCAAGGACTTGTGCTGGTCCCGCAGTTCCAACGGAACTGCTAGAGATTCCTGTGACAAGCACAGGAATGAGGGCGGGAGTGGCTGGTGCCGCGGCCTATTCCGCCAGAATGCTACGATCCACGTCGTTGATATCGCGCTTGCCGCAGAGGGCCATGGTGATATCCATCTCCTTGCGGATGATTTCCAGCGTCTTGGTGACGCCCTCCTTGCCCATGGCGCCGAGGCCGTAGAGGAAGGGGCGGCCGATATAGGTGCCCTTGGCGCCCATGGCGACGGCCTTCAGCACGTCCTGGCCGGAGCGGATACCGCCATCGATATGCACCTCGATCTGGTGGCCGACCGCATCGACGATGCGCGGCAGCATGCTGATCGAGGAATGGGCGCCGTCGAGCTGGCGGCCGCCGTGGTTGGAGACGATGATCGCGTCGGCACCGGTCGCCGCTGCCATCTTGGCGTCCTCGGGGTCGAGAATGCCCTTGAGGATCAGCGGTCCGCCCCAGCGTTCCTTGATCCAGGCGACATCCTTCCACGAGAGCTGCGGGTCGAACTGTTCCGCCGTCCAGGCGCCGAGCGACGAGAGGTCGGTGACGCTTTTCGCGTGGCCGACGATGTTGCGGAAGGTGCGGCGCTTAGTGCCGAGCATCTTCATGCACCAGCCGGGGCGCGTCGCCATCTGCCAGAGGTGCTTCGGCGTCATCTTCGGCGGTGCCGAGAGGCCGTTGCGAAGATCCTTGTGACGCTGGCCGAGGATCTGCAGGTCGAGCGTCAGCACCAGCGCCGAGCACTTCGCCGCCTTGGCCCGGTCGATCAGGTTCAGCACGAATTCGCGTTCGCGCATGACGTAGAGCTGGAACCAGAAGGGCTTGGTGGTGACCGAGGCGACGTCCTCGATCGAGCAGATGCTCATCGTCGAGAGCGTGAAGGGCACGCCGAAGGCTTCCGCCGCCTGGGCTGCCAGCATTTCGCCGTCGGCGTGCTGCATGCCGGTGAGGCCGGTCGGGGCGAGTGCCACCGGCATCGACACCTTCTGGCCGATCATCGTCGTTTCCAGCGACCGGTCGGTCATATCCACCAGCACGCGCTGGCGCAGCTTCACCTTGGCGAAATCCTCCTCGTTGGCGCGATAGGTGCCTTCGGTCCAGGCGCCGCTGTCGGCGTAATCGAAGAAGAGTTTCGGCACCCGGCGCTTGGCGAGCGCCTTGAGATCGCTGATTTCGAGGATTTGCGTCATGGATAAGGCCTTCGTCCAACGGAGATTGAACGAGCCATTACCATGTTTGGCAGAGGCTTGTTAATAGCCAGAACGCAGAGAGGTCAATTTTCTTGACCTCTCTGGTTTTGGTCGGTCATGCGGCGGCAAGCGCCGATTTTGCCGGCTTGCCGGCGACATAAGTTTCGACGATCGACCGGTCGTCGCCCATGGTCTGCAGCAGGAAGAGTTCGTCTGCCAGAGAGTTGACCACTTCGGCCCGAAGCGCCATCGCCGGCGTCGCCGCCATGTCGAGCACGATGAAGTCGGCGTCGGTGCCGGCTTCCAAGGTTCCGATCTTGTCGACCAGCGATAGCGCCTCGGCATTGCCGCGGGTCGTCATGAAGAAGCTGTCGAACGGGTTCAGCCGCTCGCCCTGCAGCTGCAGGATCTTGTAGGCCTCGTCGAGCGTCTTCAGCATGGAGTAGCTGGTACCGCCGCCGATGTCGGAGGCGATCGACGTGCGCACCGGCTTTTCGCGGCGGCTGAGCGCGCGCAGCGGGAAGAGGCCAGAACCGAGAAAGAGATTGGAGGTCGGGCAGAAAACGGCGACCGAGCCGGTCTCGCTCATGACATCCGCCTCGCGCTCAGACAGATGGATGCAGTGGCCGAACAGGCTCTTGGGTCCGAGCAGGCCGTAGCGGGCGTAGACGTCTGTGTAGTCCTTGGCTTCCGGATAGAGTTCGCAGGTAAAGGCGATCTCGTCGCGGTTTTCCGAAAGGTGCGTCTGGACGTGCAGGTCGGGGAATTCGTGCACCAGCGACTTCGCGACGTCCATCTGCTCCGGCGTTGAGGTGATGGCGAAGCGCGGGGTGATCGCCACATGATTGCGGCCCTTGCCGTGCCATTCGCGGATGACCGCGCGGGTTTCGTCGTAGCCCATCTGCGGCGTGTCGAGCAGGCCTTGCGGGGCGTTGCGGTCCATCATCACCTTGCCGGCGACCATGCGCATGTCGCGGCGCAGCGCCTCGGCGAAGAAGGCATCGGCCGACGCCTTGTGAACCGAGCAATAGGCGGTTGCTGTTGTCGTGCCATAGCGCACCATCTCATCGAAGAAGCGCGTCGCGATGCGCTCCGCATGGGCGGTCTCGACGAAGCGGCACTCCTCGGGGAAGGTGTAGGTGTTCAGCCATTCAAGCAAGTTGGCGGCATAGGAGGCCATGACCTGCATCTGCGGGAAATGCAGATGCGTGTCGATGAAGCCGGGCACGATCAGGTGCGGGCGATGGTCCACTTCCGCGACGCCGTCAGGCGCGCTTGCCTTGACCGCAGCATAGGAGCCGCTCGCGGTGATCTGTCCACCCTCAATCAGAAGCGCACCGTCGCTCTCGTAGCTGTAGGCGGCGCTGTCGTCGATCGACGTTGGCGCGCGGTTGAAGCTCAGCAATCGGCCGCGGATGAGGGTGGTCGTCATTGTGTCTTGCCTTCCTCGACGGCGCTTTCGAACCAGGCTGTCAGAAGCTGGCGCTCGTCCGTCGTCATGTCTGTCACGTTGCCGGGCGGCATCGCATGGCTGCGCCCGGCCTGGATATAGATTTCGCGGGCATGGGCGGCAATCTCCGCGTCGCTTTCGAGCATCACGCCCTTCGGCGCCTGGGTGATACCCTCATAAACCGGTTCTGCCGCATGGCACATGGAACAGCGTGTCGCGACCGTGTCCTTGACTGCAGGGAAGTGGGCATTGGCGGCGAAGCGGCTGAAGGCGGGCGCAACCTCGGCCTTTTCGCCGCCGGTCAGCACCTTCGGCACGGTCGAAAGCCACATGATCAGGATGAAGAGGAGGGCGGTGACGAGCCAGGTCCAGGTCGGTCGGCCCTTGCGGGCGTGGGTGGTATTGAACCAGTGGCGGATGGTGACGCCCATCAGGAAAACGAGTGCGGCGATGATCCAGTTGAACGCGGTGGCAAACGCAAGCGGATAGTGGTTCGACAGCATGAAGAAGATGACGGGCAGCGTCAGGTAGTTGTTGTGCAGCGAGCGCTGTTTGGCCTGCGCGCCGAGTTTCGGATCCGGCGTGCGGCCGGCGATCAGGTCGGCGACGACGACCTTCTGGTTGGGGATGATGATGAAGAACACATTGGCCGACATGATCGTCGCGGTGAAAGCGCCGAGATGCAGGAAGGCGGCGCGGCCGGTGAAGGCCTGCGTATAGCCCCAGGCCATGACGACCAGCGCCACATAGAGCAGTGCCATCAGCCCCCAGGTGTTCCTGCCGATCGGCGACTTGCAGAGCAGATCGTAAAACAACCAGCCGATGCCGAGCGAGGCGAGCGAAATCAGGATCGCCGTGGTCGCCGAGATGTCGAGCACGTGGCGGTCGATCAGGAACAGATCGGCGCCGCCATAGTAGACGACACAGAGCATGGCGAAGCCAGAAAGCCACGTCACGTAGGATTCCCATTTGAACCAGGTGAGATGCTCGGGCATCGAGGCCGGTGCGACCAGGTATTTCTGGATGTGATAGAAACCGCCGCCATGCACCTGCCATTCTTCGCCATAGGCGCCGACGGGCAGGTGATCGCGCTTCACGAGACCCAGGTCGAGCGCGATGAAATAGAAGGATGAGCCGATCCAGGCGATGGCGGTGATGACGTGCAACCAGCGCACGGCAAAGGCCAGCCATTCCCAGGCGATGGCGAACTCGTACATTCAGATCCCCTTTGTCTCCGTTGCCTCACTTTGCGCATAAACCGCGGAGGGGAAAAGGGGCTTGCGCGCTCCTCAAGCGCTATTTGCTTGCAGGAAGTTCGGCGCGCAAAGTTCGCCGAGGATCCAGTCGCGGAAAATCCTGATCTTGGGTGTGTTGCGGCGGGCGTGCGGATAGGCGAGCCAATAATCGCAGCCGTCGCTGCAGCGCAGCTCGAAGGGCTGGTAGAGCCGACCGAGCGCCACGTCATCGGGGTAGAATTCCGGCGTCAGGATCGCCACGCCCTGGCCGGCGATGGCGGCGCGCGCCTCGAAGGATTGCGCGCCGAGGCGGCTGTGCGGCCGTCCTTCGAGATCGGGATCCTTGACGCCAGCGGCCTTGAACCACATCGGCCACCAGGGGTCACCGGGATCGATGATGCGTAGCTTCAGCAGGTCGCGCGGCTCGTGCACGCCGCCAATGGTCTCGGCAAGCGCCGGGCTCAGCATCGGGCTGAATTCCACCCGCATCAGCGGATGCGTGTCGAGGCCGGGCCAGACGCCGGCACCCGAGCGGATGGCAAGGTCGGCCGGCTCGCGGGTAAAATCGGTGAGCGAGTCGCTGGTGGTCAGCCGAACGGCGATGTTCGGATGGGCGAGCTGGAAGCTGCCGATGTTGCGGGCAAGCCATTGCGAGGCGAAGGTCGGCGTCGAGCTGATCAGGAGCGCGCTGTCGATATCGCCACGGGCATTCGAAACCGCTTCCTGCAGCATCTCGAAGGCTTCGGTGACGCGCGGCGCCATGCGCTGGCCGACTTCCGTCAGCGAGATCTGGCGCGGGCGCCGCAGGAACAGCGGCTCGCCGACATTCTCCTCGATCAACTTGACCTGGTAGCTGACGGCCGTCTGGGTCATGCCCAACTCTTCACCGGCCTTGGTGAAGCTGCCGAGCCTTGCGACCGCCTCGAAGACCCGCAGCGCATTCAGCGGAAACTGCTTCGACATCTTCATGGATAAGTTCTCTTGATGCATCCAGACGGATGTTCGATTGGATTTCGATCCTCCTCCACGGCATCCTTCAAGTCAACTTCCCAAGACGAAACAGGTGCTGAAATGACTTGCGACACTTACGAACGTACTGAAAGAAAAGCATTTCTTTCATTCGAGCCGGTCGCCCGGCTCACAGCCGCCCTGTTCGGCGGCCTTGTTGCCCCCAAGCCGATGCTCGATGTCAACGCGCTCTCCGATCATATCAAGAGAGACATGGGTTTCATGGATGTCCATAGCCCACACCGCGACGACGAGGAGGCGATGGCCAACGCTCGCCGCCTGTTCAGCATCAATGAACTGCCGCGGATCTGAGGCAAATCGTGATGGCCGTCAGCGATTGCGCAGACGCTCGACGGCCATCAGCACACGCTCCGGTGTTGCCGGAGCATCGAGCCGCGGGCACTCGCGGTAGTCGGCGACACTCGCCACCGCCATCGACAGGGCTTCCAGAACCGAGATCGGCAGCATGAAGGGCGGCTCTCCCACCGCCTTGGAGCGGCCAATGGTCTTCTCGGCGTTGCTCGACCATTCGGCAAGCTTGACGTTGAAGATCTTCGGCCGGTCGGAGGCAAGCGGGATCTTGTAGGTGGAGGGGGCGTGCGTGCGAAGCCGTCCCTTGTCGTCCCACCAGAGCTCTTCCGTCGTCAGCCAGCCCATCCCTTGCACGAAGCCGCCCTCGATCTGACCGAGGTCGATCGCCGGATTGAGCGAACGGCCGACGTCGTGCAGCACGTCGACCCGGTCGACCATGTATTCGCCGGTCAGCGTGTCGATCGAAACCTCCGAAACCGCAGCGCCATAGGCGAAGTAATAGAAGGGTGTGCCGCGGCCGCTGGCGCGATCCCAGTGGATCTTCGGCGTCTTGTAGTAGCCGGCGGCCGAAAGCTGGATACGGCCCATATAGGCCTGCTTGATGAATTCAGGGAAGGGGATCAGCTCCTCGCCGATCTTCACGTGGTTGGCGACGAAGCTGACATTCTCGGGCGTCGTCTGCCAGCGCTCGCAGGCGAAACCGACGAGACGGTCCTTGATCTGGCGCGCGGCGTCGAAGGCGGCCATGCCGTTCAAGTCAGAGCCCGAAGAGGCGGCGGTCGCCGACGTGTTCGGCACCTTGCCGGTCGTCGTCGCCGTGATGCGAACGCGGTCGAGGTCGACCTGGAAGCTGTCGGCGATCACCTGCGCGACCTTGATGTAGAGGCCCTGGCCCATCTCGGTGCCACCGTGGTTGAGGTGGATCGAGCCGTCCTGGTAAATATGCACAAGCGCGCCCGCCTGGTTGAAGGCGGTCATGGTGAAGGAGATGCCGAACTTCACCGGCGTCAGCGCGATGCCCTTGCGGATGACGCGGCTTTCCCGATTGAACGCGAGGATCGCCTGACGGCGCGCCTGATAGTCGGCGCTTTCTTCCAGCTCCGCGACGATCTGCGCGATGATGTTGTCTTCGACCTGCTGATGGTAGGGCGTGACATCGCGGCCGGAGCCCTTGTCGCCATAGAAATTCAGCTTGCGGATTTCGAGCGGATCCTTGCCGAGCTGGTAGGCGATTTCCTCGATGATGCGCTCGCCGCCGACCATGCCTTGCGGGCCGCCGAAGCCACGATAAGCGGTGTTGGAGACGGTGTTGGTCTTCAGCGGCTGTGAGGTGAGCTTCACATGCGGATAGAAATAGGAGCTGTCCGCATGGAACAGCGCGCGGTCTGTGACCGGGCCGGAGAGGTCCGACGAGTAGCCGCAGCGCGCCGCGTAGTTGGCATGGACCGCATGGATGCGACCCTCGTCGTCGAAGCCGACGTCGTAATCGACCAGGAAGTCGTGGCGCTTGCCGGTTGCCGTCATGTCCTCGTCGCGATCCGGGCGGAACTTGACGGCGCGGTTGAGCTTCTTCGCCGCGACCGCGGCAAGGGCTGCGAACTGGTTTCCTTGCGTTTCCTTGCCGCCGAAGCCACCACCCATGCGGCGCACGTTCACGGTCACCGCATTGGAGGGCACGCCGAGCACGTGCGAGACCATGTGCTGGATCTCGCTCGGATGCTGGGTCGAGGACCAGACGGTGACCTCGTCGTCCTCGCCGGGAACGGCAAGGGCGATATGGCCTTCGAGGTAGAAATGCTCCTGTCCGCCGATGCGCATGCTGCCTTTGAGCCGCCGTGGCGCCTTTTCCAGCTCCGCCTCGGCATCGCCGCGCTGCAGGGTGAGCGGCTGGGTGACCAACTGCCCGCCATGGGCGACGGCATCGAGAATGTCGGTGAAATGCGGCAGGTCGCGATAGGTGATCTTGGCGAACCTTGCCGCCCGACGGGCGATGTCACGGGTTTCTGCAATCACGGCGAAGGCCGGCTGGCCATGAAACTGCACGAGGCCATCGGCAAGCACCGGCTCGTCATGCAGGTGGCTCGGGCTGATGTCGTTGGAATGCGGCATGTCCTTGGCGGTCAGCACCAGCATGACACCGGGCACGGCGGCGACGGCCGAAAGGTCCATGGCGGTGATATCCGCATGCGCCCGGTCGGTCATGCCAAGCGCGCCATGCAGCGTGCCCGCCGGCTCGGGCATGTCGTCGATGTAGTCGGCGGTGCCGGAGACATGCTTGTGGGCGCTGTCGTGACGCTGGGAAACATGCATCTCGCCGCGGATCGTCTTGCGTTCCTCGAAGGTGGATTTGTCCATGATTATCGGCCTCCCGCAGCAAAGCGAACCAGTTGCGCCGGCTCGCCGCCGCTTTCCAGGAAGAAACGCATCAGAAGGTTCTTCGCCGCAAGCATGCGGTAGTCGCTCGTTGCCCGCCAGTCGGTGAGCGGCTGGTAGTCGGTCTCGAAGGCGGCTTGCGCGGCGCGGACCGTTTCCTCGGTCCATGGCTTGCCGATCAGCGCCGCCTCGACGTTGCTGGCGCGCTTGGGCGTCGCGGCCATGCCGCCGAAGGCGATGCGGGCGGAGCGGACGATGCCGCCATCCACCGATAGACGGAACGCGCCAAGCAGCGCGGAGATATCTTCGTCGCGGCGCTTGGAGATCTTGTAGGCGGCAAAGAGATCGCCCGCCGGCAGGCGCGGCACGAAGATGCTTTCGACGAATTCGCCGGGTTGGCGATCCTGCTTGCCATAAGCGATGAAGAAGGATTCGAGCGGCAACGTCCGCCGACCGGCGGTCGAGCGCAGGGTCACCGTCGCGCCAAGCACGATCAGGGGCGGCGGACTGTCGCCGATCGGTGAGCCGTTAGCGATATTGCCGCCGATCGTGCCCATGTTGCGCACCTGTTCGCCGCCGATGCGGTTGATCAGCGGACCGAGCCCGAGAAACGTCTTGGCGAGGGCGGCATAGGCCATGGTGTAGCTGACGCCGGCGCCGATAATCAGACCGTCCGCGGTTTCCTCGATCTGCTGCAATTCGGTGATTCCGTTGATGAAGATCACCGGGTTGATCGTCCGCATCTGCTTCGTCACCCAGAGGCCGACATCGGTGGAGCCGGCAACGACCGTCCCCCCGGGATGGTCGGCGAGCGCTTCCGCCAGGCCACTGCCGTCGGCCGGCACGATCAGACAATTTTCGCCCTGGCGGAGTGTGATCGTTTCCGTCGGTGCCAGCGCCTTCAGCCTGATGGTGATCGTTTCCCGCTCCCTGGTGATCGGATCGAAGATGTTGGAGGGGCGCGCCTCTGCCGCCGCTTCGGCCGCGCGCACGATCGTCTCATAACCGGTGCAGCGACAGAGATTGCCCTGCAGCGCCTTTTCGATATCGGCGCGGCTGGGGCTGTCGTTGCCAAGCCACAGGCCATAGAGCGACATGACGAAGCCGGGCGTGCAGAAGCCGCATTGCGAGCCGTGAAAATCGACCATCGCCTGCTGCACCGGATGCAGCGTGCCATCCTGACCGGCGAGATGCTCGACGGTGACGACATGGGTTGCCTGCAGCGAGCCGAGGAAACGGATGCAGGCGTTGACGCTTTCATAGACGAGCCGGTCGCTGACCAGCCGCCCGACCAGCACGGTGCAGGCGCCGCAGTCGCCCTCCGCACAACCTTCCTTGGTGCCGGTCAGCCGGCGTTCCAGCCGCAGATAGTCGAGCAGCGTCGTTGTCGGTGCGATGTCGGAAAGAGCGACCTCGCGGTCGTTGAGGATGAAGCTGATTGAACCGGTCGGTTGGGGCATGCCATTCATTCCCTGCTGCTGCATACGTCCTGAAATCACTTTGATCTTAGGTGGTTATGCAGAAAAGCAAAGGGCTGGGCGGACTTTTGCACGCCATGCGGGCAGCGCGGGGGCATCCGGTCCGCGCTGCCGACCACTTGACGGATGTCGGCCGTTACTGCGCCGTCCAACCGCCGTCCATCGACACATGGGTGCCGGTGATCTGTGCCGCGTCGTCGCCGGCGAGATAGACGGCAAGGGCTGCGACCTGTTCGACGGTGATGAACTTCTTCGTCGGCTGCCCCTTCAGCATCACGTCGTTGATCACCTGCTGCTCGGTGATGCCGCGGGTGCGGGCTTGATCGGGGATCTGCTTTTCGACGAGTGGCGTCAGCACGTAGCCCGGGCAGATCGAGTTCGCGGTGATTCCGCTTTCGGCCACTTCGAGCGCCACGGTCTTCGTCAGGCCGAGCACGCCGTGCTTCGCCGCCACATAGGCCGCCTTAAAGGGCGAGGCGACGAGGCCATGGGCCGAGGCGATGTTGATGATGCGGCCCCAGCCTTTCGCCTTCATGCCGGGAATAGCGGCGCGGATCGTGTGGAAGGAGGAGGAGAGGTTGATCGCGATGATGCGGTCCCATTGCTCGATCGGGAAATCCTCGACCTTCTCGACATATTGGATACCGGCATTGTTGACGAGGATATCGACGCCGCCGAAGCGGGTCGTCGCCGTGGCGATCAGATCGGCGATCTCGGCTGGCTTCGTCATGTCGGCAGCATGATAGACGACCGTTCCTGTCGTCAGCGCGCTGACCTCGTCCGTCGCCTTCTTGATTTCGTCCGGGCTACCGAAGCCGTTCAGCACGATATTGGCGCCACCCTTGGCGAAGGCCTTGGCGATCGCAAGCCCGATGCCGCTCGTCGAACCGGTGATGACCGCTGTTTTCGTCATTGCTGCTCTCTCCCTTTGTGGCGCCGCGCACTGCTTTGTTGCGGCGCAACAGCGCCAGCCTACGCGGAAAACGCCGGCGCTGACAATTGTGTTTTTGGGTTGCGGACCGCAGAGTTGAGGAGGGGAATGGCGAAGTCGACGGTTGCGTTTTGTTTTCGTTTGACATTCGTTTTGCCATCGTATTGAAGTTTTCGAAATGAGATCCCGCCTTCAAGGCCGGGTGAACAAACATGCGTGTGGCCGGGGAGGGGCATATGGGCGGATATATTCTCGCGATCGATCAGGGTACGACCTCGAGCCGGGCGATCATCTTCGACGGTCAGCAGCAGATCGCCGGGGCCAGCCACAAGGAATTCAAGCAGTATTTTCCGAAATCCGGGTGGGTCGAACACGATCCCGAGGAAATCTGGCAGACGGTGCTTTCGACGGTTGAGGACGCTATCGCCAAGGCCGGCATCAAGGCCGGCGACCTTTCGGCGATCGGCATCACCAACCAGCGCGAGACAGTCGTCGTCTGGGATCGCGAGACCGGCAATCCCATTCACAACGCCATCGTCTGGCAGGACCGTCGCACCGCCTCCTATTGTGATCGGCTGAAGAAGCAGGGGCTGGAAAAGACCTTCACCCGGAAGACGGGCCTGCTGCTCGATCCCTATTTCTCCGGCACCAAGCTCAACTGGCTGCTGACCAACATCGACAGGGCGCAGGCCCGCGCCGCCAAGGGCGAACTCTGCTTCGGCACCATCGATACCTTCCTCATCTGGCGGCTGACCGGCGGCAAATCCTTCGTGACCGACGCGACCAACGCCTCGCGCACGCTGCTCTATAACATCGCCGAAAATGCCTGGGACGATGAGCTTCTGAAGATCCTCAAGGTGCCGCGCGCCATGCTGCCCGAGGTCAAGGATTGCGCCGCCGATTTCGGCGTTACCGATACCGCACTTTTCGGTGCGGCGATCCCGATCCTCGGCGTTGCCGGCGACCAGCAGGCGGCGACCATCGGCCAGGCCTGCTTCAAGCCGGGCATGTTGAAATCCACCTATGGCACCGGCTGCTTCGCACTGCTCAACACCGGCAAGGACATGGTGCGTTCGAAGAACCGGTTGCTCACCACCATTGCCTACAAGCTTGATGGCGAAACCACCTATGCGCTCGAAGGCTCAATCTTCGTCGCGGGTGCTGCGGTGCAATGGCTGCGCGACGGGCTGAAGGTGATCAAGGCTGCGCCCGATACCGGGACGCTTGCCGCAAGCGCCGATCCGACGCAGGACGTCTATCTCGTGCCGGCCTTCACCGGGCTCGGCGCGCCGCATTGGGATCCGGACGCGCGCGGCGCGATCTTCGGCATGACCCGCAACACCGGTCCGGCGGAGTTTGCCCGCGCGGCACTCGAAGCCGTCTGTTACCAGACGCGCGACTTGCTTGAGGCGATGCACAAGGACTGGCGCAACAACGGCAAGGAGACGGTTCTGCGCGTCGACGGCGGCATGGTTGCCTCCGACTGGACGATGCAGCGGCTTTCCGACCTGCTCGACGCGCCGGTCGATCGGCCCGTCATCCTGGAAACGACCGCGCTCGGCGTCGCCTGGCTTGCCGGCAGCCGCGCCGGCGTCTGGCCGAAGCAGGAAGACTTTGCCAAGTCCTGGGCACGCGACCGCCGCTTCGAGCCCGCCATGGACGAAAAGACGCGTAAGGCCAAGTTCAAGGGTTGGCGCAACGCGGTCAAAAGGACGCTGAGCTAAGAGCCGGGCGAGCAGCGATTTTCGCCGCGCGTCCGTTTCTCCCGACCATACTCTGCCTTCCGGGCCGCCGTCAGTCGATGACAGCGACCGCTTCCACCTCGAACAGCATGCCGTCGACCGCCAGCTTGGGCACGGGTACCAGTGTCTGCGCCGGCAGCGTCGCGCCGAACATTTCCTTGACGCTGCCGGTCAGGACCTCGAGCTTGGACATGTCGTGGTCGACCACGAAGATGGTGAGCTTGGCGACCTGGTCCGGCCTTGCGCCGAGCCCCTTGAGCGCTGCGCCCAGATTGGCATAGGCCTGCTTGACCTGAACCGCGAAGTCGGGAGACAGGCCGCCGGTGCTATCCTGGCCGCCCTGTCCTGAAATGTAGGCCACCCGTGCCCCGGCAGGCACGATCACCGCGGTGCTGTAGCCATGCGGCGTCGGGTCGTAGAGGTTCTTGGGGTTGACGACCGTCAGCTTGGCCGCCTGCTCGCTCGCTGTGGCCGCCGTGGAAACGCCCGTAGTCATGATGATGAGTCCTCCGATCATGAGATGTCTGATTGCGCGTGACATGGTGTTCTCTCGTCTCCGAGGTCTGCGCGCGATGCCGCTTGCAGGCCTGCAGGTTTGACCTTTCGCCGTCGCTCTTGCTATTGACTCGTACGGCGTACGATTCATTTACATCGTACGCCGTACGAGTCAATCGTTCAGGATCGACATGCGGCGCGTTGTCGGCGTAAATCGACACTCCAATCAGCAAGGAAGACGCATGGCGGCGAAAGTGAACGGCGGGCAGGGCAAACGCTCCCAGCGGGTAGAGTCGGCAGCCCAGGCCGGGAAGAAGCCGGGCGGCGAGCCGTCCCTGTCTCTGGAGCGCATCGTGGCGACCGCGGTCGAATTGCTGGACGCCGAGGGTATCGACGGCTTGAAGATGCGCCGTCTCGCCGACCGTCTCGGTGCGGGCGTCATGAGCCTCTATTGGCATGTCGCCAACAAGGAGGAGGTCTTCGACCTGGCGCTCGATGCGGTGTTTGCCTATCGCGCCCCCCCGCAAAGGATCGAGCCCGAGGACTGGCGCAGGGATGTGGTTCACATGCTCGAAGACTGGCGCGCAATCATGCTGCGCCATCCCTGGTCGGCGTCGCTGCTGCCGCGCCGGGCGCTCGGCGCGAATGTACTCGGCCGTCTGGAAACCATGAGCGAGGTGCTGTCGAGAGCCGGCGTTGCCGACGCGGACATGAATGTCGCGATCTGGTCGCTCTGGAACTACGTGCTCGGCGCCACCGTCACCCGGGCGAGCTTCGCGCTTTCGCACGCCGACCAGGCTGCCGGACAGAAGCGCCTCTCGGCGCTCAGCGAACGCTATCCGACGATCGAGCGCACGCGCCTGCTCCTGGACAGCGATTGGGATGGCACGTTCCGGAAGGGCCTCGATGTCCTGCTTGACGGTCTACCCAGAGGGTAAGGTCTCGTTCGTATGCATCCGGGAAACACAGCGTTTCCCGGATGCGCATTTGCTGCTCATGTGTGCGCCAACTATCTGTTGTGCAAACAGAAAAAGGACAGACCTCATGGAACTCGGGCTTTACACATTTGCGGATGTCGATCCGAACGCGGATCACAAGGGCAGGGAGGGCCAGCGTCGCCTCAAGAACCTTCTCGAGGAAATCGAGCTTGCAGATCAGGTTGGCCTCGATGTTTTCGGGCTCGGCGAACACCATCGGCCTGACTACGCGGCCTCCGCGCCGGCGGTCATCCTCGCGGCCGCAGCGGCAAAAACGAAGAATATCCGGCTGACCAGTGCCGTCACGGTGTTGAGCTCGGACGATCCCGTACGCGTCTTCCAGCAATTCTCGACCCTTGATCTGATCTCGGGCGGCCGCGCCGAGATCATGGCCGGTCGCGGGTCGTTCATCGAATCCTTCCCGCTCTTCGGCCAGTCGCTCGATGACTACGACCAGCTCTTTGCCGAAAAGCTCGACCTCCTGATGGCGCTGCGCGAAAGCGAAAAGGTCTCGTGGGCCGGCGAGATGCGGCCGGCGATCCATGATCGCGGCGTCTATCCGCGGCCGCTGCAGGAGGTGCTGCCGCTCTGGATCGCCGTTGGCGGCACGCCGCAATCGGTAGCGCGCGCCGGCGCGCTCGGCCTGCCGGTGGCGCTTGCGATCATCGGCGGCGAGCCGCGCCGGTTTGCGCCGCTCTTCGACCTCTACCGCGAGGCCGCGCGCCGCGCCGGTCAGGATCCGGCAAAGCTGAAAACCAGCATCAACGTGCACGGTTTCATCGCCGATACGACCGATCTTGCCGCCGACCAGTTCTACGGGCCGCAGGCGGAAGTGATGAACCGCATCGGCCGCGAGCGCGGCTGGGGACCGACGAACCGGGCGCATTTCGACCAGGCGCGCAGCCCCTCCGGCAACCTCTTCCTCGGTGATCCGGAAACGGTGGCCGAGAAGATCGTCGAGAACTGGAAGCTGTTCCGTAACGATCGCTTCCTGCTGCAGATGGCGATCGGTCCGATGCCGCACGACCAGATCATGCGCGGCATCGAACTCTACGGCACCAGGGTGGCGCCGCTCGTGCGCCAGGCGTTGGCCGAGGAAAGGGCAGCAGCGGCGGCCTCCGTCTGACCATTCGACGACCGGGGCTGGGGCCCGGCTCCGGTCGTCCCGCTCTACGCTGGCATAACGCGTTGCGACACGCTACATGTGAGCGCGAAAGCGAGACACGGATGACCCTCAACAACGAAGAAGATCTGCTGCGGCTGAAGGAAATCGGCCGCATCTGCGCCAATGCCCTGCAGACGATGGGCGAGGCGCTCGAGCCCGGCATTACCACTGCGGAACTCGATGCGATCGGCCGCAAGGTACTGGAAGAGGCCGGCGCACGCTCGGCGCCGGAGCTTTGCTACCAGTTTCCTGGTGCCACATGCATCAGCGTCAACGAGGAAATCGCCCACGGCATTCCCGGCAACCGCGTGATCAAGGCCGGCGATCTCGTCAACATCGACGTCTCGGCCGAAAAGGACGGCATCTTTGCCGATACCGGCGCCTCGTTCCCGGTACCGCCGGTCACCGCCGCGATCGACCGGCTTTGCCGCGATGGCAAGCGGGCGATGTGGGTCGGTCTGAAGCAGGTGCGTCCGGACCAGCCGCTGGCTGCCATCGGCAATGCGATCGGCGACTTCGCCCGCAAGAACCGCTATTCGCTTGTCACCAATCTCGCCAGCCACGGCATCGGCCGCTCGCTGCACGAGGAGCCGACCGAGATCGCCACCTGGCCGGATCCGCGCGAACGTCGCCGGATGACCGACGGCATGGTCTTCACCGTCGAACCCTTCCTGTCGATGGGCGCGCAATGGGCCGAGGGCGGCAACGACGACTGGACGCTCTACAGCGACCCGCGCGCGCCGACGGTGCAGTATGAGCACACAGTTGTCGTCACCCGCGGCGGGCCGCTGGTGGTGACACTACCGGGCTGAACCGGGAATACGGCGGCGGCCTGCAGCCTCCGTCGTCCTCCAGACGATTTTTTGCTCCATCGCCGCGATGCATGATCTGCCGCCGTGATGTGGTGCATCTCACCTTTCCGGTGATTGGTCTAAGCCATTGAAATCGGCGATCGTTCGATTTCTTCAATAGATCCTTCAATTATTGTCGTTTGTCGTGCGTCGTGTTGCGGCGCAATAAAATGATATGACCACGCTCGACCGACCGCTGCAGACCAACATCTCCGCCACGGCAACCGCCGGTGCCATCGCCATGGCTGTTGCCATGGGCTTCGGACGCTTCTCCTATACGCCGATCCTGCCGGCGATGATGGTGGATCTCGGCCTGTCGCCGGGTGATGCCGGGCTCATCGCCTCGGCCAATTTCGTCGGCTATCTCGCCGGCGCCATTCTTGCGGCCTATGGCTGGGCCCATGGGCACGAGCGGCGGATCGGGCTTTTCTCGCTCGTCGCCACGACGGCTCTGCTGGCGGCCATGGGCCTCTCGTCCTCCGTCGTCGTGCTGGCGCTGATCCGTTTCCTCGCCGGCCTTGCCAGCGCCTTTGCGATGATCTTCATCTCCGGCATCGTGCTCGGCCATGGCGTGCTTGCGCGCTCGGAACACGTGCCGGCCGTCCACTTTGGCGGCGTCGGCCTCGGCATCGCGTTTTCATCGCTTTGCGTCTGGGCGAACCCGATCGCGGGTCACGCCGGCCTGACGACCTCCATGGGCGACTGGTTTACCGGCGCGCTGGTCGGATTGGTCGGGACGATCGTGGTTGCCGCACTTCTTCCCGGCGTTCCTTCGTCCGGTTCTGGTCCGGTGCGCGAAAGGCCGCTGCGCTGGACGCGGCCGCTGACCGTAGTGACGTTCACCTATGCGCTCTTCGGGTTCGGCTACGTGATCACCGCAACCTTCCTCGTCACCATGGCGCGTGATCCGAGCGGCGGCCACAGCATCGAATTTCTCGCCTGGCTGCTGACGGGGCTTGCCGCAGCGCTCTCCGTCTATCTCTGGCGCTTTGCCGTGCCGCGCTTCGGTCTTGCCGGTGTCTACGCGATCGGCCTTCTGGTCGAGGCGGTCGGGCTGGTGCTGACGGTCAGCCTGCCTTTGCCCTACGCGCCGCTTGCCGGCGGCCTGATGCTCGGCGCAACCTTCATGATGATCACTGCCTATGGCCTGCAGATCGGCCGGAAGCTGGCGCCCGAGAGCCCGCGCAAGGCGCTTGCTTTGATGACGGCTGCTTTCGGTATTGGGCAAATCGTCGGTCCGCTGGTCGCCGGCTGGCTTGCGGAGCACACCGGCAGCTTCGCCGCACCAACCTTGATCGCGGCTGCCGTACTTTTCCTGTGCGGTGGGGTCATTGTCGTCGAGTTGAAGCGGATTTCACAGGCTTTGAGGACCTGAGCGGCGGCGAAAAAAGACCCTCCGGCACCGGCGCTCGCCTGGATGAAATAACAGTAACGTTTACATTACCCGATTGTTGACGACGGCGCTTTGCCCTAGTTTCGGCGCTTCGGGAGGCGAGTTGTTCGTCTCCACCGAAACGAGAGTGCCGCACTTGTTCCTATCCTTCTTTCCGAAGCCGAAGCTCTTCTTCATTTCCTTTGTCGTCTGGTCGCTGGTTGCCATCGCCTTCTGGTATGGGGAAGGCGAGCAACTGGGCGCAGTCTTCGGCATGCCGCCTTTGCCGTCCGACGCGCCGCCGATCGTCGGCATTTCCGCCTTCTGGTCTCCGGCCTTCCTCTGGTTCTACATCTATTTCGCGCTGGTCACGGGGATATTTGCGGCGTTCTGGTACGTCTACTCACCGCATCGCTGGCAGAATTGGTCGATCCTCGGATCCGCCCTCATTCTGTTCGTCACCTATTTTCAGGTGCAGGTCAGCGTCGCCATCAACAACTGGTATGGGCCGTTCTGGGACCTGATCCAGGCGGCGGTTTCCAAGTCAAAGGTCGTCACAGCGGAAGAGTTCTACGGCGAAATCGCCACCTTCCTCGCGATCGCGCTCGTCGCCGTGGCCGTGGCCGTCATGACGCGCTTCTTCGTTAGCCACTATATCTTCCGGTGGCGCACCGCGATGAACGAGTACTACATGGCCCATTGGGGCAAGCTGCGCCATATCGAAGGCGCCTCGCAGCGTGTGCAGGAAGACACGATGCGCTTTTCCACGACCGTGGAAGGTCTCGGCGTCAGCCTGATTGACAGCGTGATGACGCTGATCGCGTTTACGCCGGTGTTGATC
Organism: Ensifer sp. Root954; assembly: GCF_001429005.1. Classification (NCBI taxonomy): domain Bacteria; kingdom Pseudomonadati; phylum Pseudomonadota; class Alphaproteobacteria; order Hyphomicrobiales; family Rhizobiaceae; genus Ensifer; species Ensifer sp. Root954. Next base: position 122,695 of record NZ_LMJM01000024.1, on the reverse strand, counting down.
CGGCTGTCCGCAAACGTCACCGAACTGCCGATCGTCGGCGCCATTCCCTATCCGCTGGTCACCGCCGCGGTGCTCTGGTCGCTGTTCGGCACCGTGTTCCTGGCTGTCGTCGGTATCAAATTGCCGGGGCTTGAGTTCCGCAACCAGCGCGTCGAGGCGGCCTACCGCAAGGAACTGGTCTATGGCGAAGATCACGCCGATCGCGCCCAGCCGCCGACCGTTGCCGACCTTTTCGAGAACGTGCGCCGCAACTATTTCCGGCTGTACTTCCACTATCTCTATTTCAACATCGCCCGCATCTTCTACCTGCAGATCAACAACATCTTTTCGCTGCTGATCCTGGCGCCGTCGATTATCGCCGGTAAGATCACGCTTGGCGCGCTGAACCAAATCTCCGGCGCCTTCGGCCAGGTCACCTCGTCGTTCCAGTATCTGGTTTCTTCCTGGCCGACGATCGTCGAGCTCCTGTCGATCTACAAGCGCCTGCGCGCGTTCGAGGCGACGATCGACGAAGAGCCGCTGCCGCATATCGATCAGAAGTTCATCGAGGTCGGTGGTGAAGAGGAACTGGCCTGAGCTTGGCCGAACGCATAGCAATCAGAAGGCGGTTCGACCCGCCTTCTTTTTTGCCTGCTCGATCAGCGGCAGCGCCTGGGCGTAGCTGACGCAGGCGACGTCCGCCTTGCCGCAGACTTCGCTCAGCAGGCGGTCAAGCGCGCGCCAATAGGCGCCGCCGTTCATTTCGACGAAATGGAAGCCGAGCTGCAGGGGGATGCGGTCGCCCGCATATTCGCGGTCGAAGGCTTTTTTGTAGGCCTCGTACGTGCGCTCCTCGAAACGGGCGCTGTCCTTCTTGTTCTCGACGCCCATCGAATGGCGGACGAAGAGATTGTAGTCCATGCCGATGACGGGGCGCTGCGATGGTCCTTCGGGGATCAGCGGCAGGCCGAAGCGGGGCATCCCGTCCTTTTCCGTCGGCCAGCCCGGGCCCTTGGTCACCAGGCTTGCGTCATAGGTGAAGTTGTCCGCCTTGAGTGCCGGCAGCAGGCCGTCGCTCAAGGACAGATAGGGGGCGCGGAATCCCTTGATCCCGGTCGCGGCGAATTCGGCCCAGCCTGCCGGCTCGGCCTCGGGCTTGTCCGCCTTCTTCCAGGCGTCCTTGAGCGCCGCGTTGAAGGTCGAAAACTCGCTTTGCCAGTCGGCTTTGCTCCAGCCCTTGCCGTCGAAGTGGCCGCAGGCGTGGCTGGCGATGTCGTGGCCGTCGAGATGGGCCTGCCAGATGTGGCCGGCGCGGGCCGCGATCTCTTCACGGCTCTGCGCGAATCCGACATTCGAGCGGCCTGCCTTCTGGCCTGGCGGCTTGTAGAGCGTCTTGCCGTCCGCCCGGGTCATCAGAAAGGTGCAGGAGAGGAAATAGGTGAAATGCGCACCGGTGCGCTTGGCCATCGCCAGGCTTTTTTCCCAAAGCGCGTTGTCATGCGCGCC
>NZ_LMJM01000024.1:0-121195 GCF_001429005.1 Ensifer sp. Root954 | reverse complement strand
GAACGAGACGATCACCAACTGCCTGTCACCGGCGGGCGCGGTGGCCGGCGAAGCCGGCTCGGCCCTGGCAAGAGCGGGAAGAAGGGCGAGCGAGAGGGCAAGCGGAATACGGATCATGATCAACTGCATTGTTTTGGTTTTGTCGCAAATGGTTCGAAAATGCGGCAATCCTTTGATCGGTCTGGAAAAAACGCGCTATCAAGGCTACTCCATAGCAACCTGGGCGGAATCGGTCCGGGAACCGAATACACTGGAAATCAACACGCATCAGCGGCCAGCTCCCGTCTTTTCCGACGCGCGGCGCTGAGTTTGCCCGATACTCGAACAAAGCGGTGGCCCCATGGCGATACTCGTTCTCGGCATCATTCTTTTTCTCGGCCTGCATCTCATCCGCGTCGTCGCGCCCGGTTTCCGCGCCGGCGTCATCGAGCGCCGCGGCAAGGGCACCTGGATGGGGATCTATGCAATCCTCAGCCTCATCGGCCTCTGTCTGATCATCTATGGCTTCGGCCAGGCCCGCAGCGAAACGGGCATGCTCTACGATCCGCCCGTATTCATGCGCCATATCGCGCTGCTTCTGATGCTTTTTGCCTTCATCTTCCTTGCCGCCGGCTTCCTCCCGGCCGGGCGCATCGCGGTTGCGGTCAAGCATCCGCAGGTGCTTTCGATCAAGGTCTGGGCGCTGGCGCATCTGCTCGCCAACGGCGAGACGTCCTCCGTCCTGCTGTTCGGCTCGTTTCTCGCCTGGGCGGTGATCCTGCGTATCTCGCTGAAACGCCGCGAGCGGGCAGGCGAACGCGTACTACCGGTGTTCAAATCGGCCTCCAACGATGTGCTCGCCATCATCATCGGCCTCGTCGCCTACGTGCTCTTCGTCTGGAAGCTGCACGAATGGTTGATCGGCGTTGCACCGGTCGTCATGGGCTGATGCAAAAGTGCACCGCGGTTTTGCGTCCGGAATTGCAGTAACAGAAAATTTAGAGCGACGGAGTCGGCCTCGTGTCGGCCATAGGCGCTCTAAATCGCGTCGGCCCCCTTACAAGCGCCGCAAAATCGGGTAGAAGGCGCAAAATCCATGAGAGTGCGGCGGGTGCGGCAAGGACCCCTCGTGCATGCTCGAACAGTTTGAGAGTGTCCGTTTCGCCGATGGTCATGTGACCGTTGGCGCGACGGGCCAGTGTGCAGGCAAGGCCGGGGCAATAGATGGCGAACCAAGACGACAGCTTTATCCGCGAGGTCAATGAGGAACTGCGTTCCGACCAGATGAAGAGCATCTGGGCCCGCTTCGGCGGCGTCATCGTGGCCATCGCCGTGCTTATCGTACTCGGCACCATCGGCAAGGTCGGCTTCGACTACTGGCAGGATGGCGCCTCCTCGAAGTCGGGGGATGCGTTCCTGCAGGCGCTCAACCTCGCCAAGGAAAACAAGACGGACGAGGCGCTCGCCGCCTTGAACACGCTGGAGAAGGACGGCTACGGCGCCTATCCGGTGCTGGCGCGTCTGCGCGCTGCCACGCTGCAGGCGCAGAAGGGCGAGACAGAGGCGGCTGCCAAGGCCTTCTCCGCCATCGGCAAGGACAGCAGCGTCCCGGCAGCTATCCAGGAGGCAGCGCGTCTGCGTGCAGCCTACCTGCTCGTCGATACCGGCGGTTACGACCAGGTTTCGGCCGAGGTCGAGCAGCTTGCTACGCCGCAGAACAACATGCGCCACTCGGCGCGTGAAGCCCTTGGTCTCGCTGCCTACAAGTCCGGCGACTACGCCAAGGCGAAGACCTGGTTCCAGCAGATCGTCGACGATGCGCAGAGCCCGCGCAACGTCACCGGTCGCGCCCAGATGCTGCTCGACGTGATCGCCGCGAGCGGCAAGGCCTAAGACGACAGCCCATCCCACCGGAAGGGCACAGGGTGAAAGACCCTATCGAATCAGCGCATGATCCCAATGTCGGTCTCGACCTTGGGATTGTGCGCTAAAGCGTTTAAAGCAGTTCCAGCAAAAGTGCTCAGCGGTTTTGCGCCCGGAACTGTGAGAGACAAGGCAAGCAGTTCCAGCAAAAGTGCTTAAGCGGTTTTGCGTTCGGGATTGCCGAGTACAATCGCAACAGTTCCTGCTGGAACTGTCGCTGCCCGATGCGGCAGAAAACGAATTTATGAGCGCAGCCGCCTTGTTGGCAGCAGCGCTCCAAGCGGAAACGGATAGATCCATGAGCTTCACCGTCGCCATCGTCGGGCGTCCCAATGTCGGCAAGTCCACCTTGTTCAACCGCCTGGTCGGCAAGAAGCTGGCGCTCGTCGACGATACGCCGGGTGTCACCCGCGACCGTCGCCCGGGGGACGCCAAGTTGATCGATCTGCGCTTCCGCATCATCGACACGGCCGGTCTCGAGCAATCGGGACCCGACACGCTGCAGGGGCGAATGTGGGCGCAGACCGAGGCCGCGATCGACGAAGCCGATCTTTCGCTGTTCCTGGTTGACGCCAAGGGCGGACTGACGCCGGCCGACGAGACGCTTGCCGAAATGCTGCGCCGCCGCGGCAAGCCGGTGGTGCTGGTCGCCAACAAGTCGGAAGCACGCGGTTCCGACGGTGGCTTCTACGATGCCTTCACGCTCGGCCTTGGCGAGCCGTGCCCGATCTCGGCCGAACACGGCCAGGGCATGCTCGATCTGCGCGACGCGATCGTCGCTGCGATCGGCGAAGAACGGGCCTACCCGCCGGAAGACGACGTGGCCGAAACCGATATCGATCTGCGCCCCACGTTCAAGGACGACGGTGAAGACGAAGAGGTGGAGACCGCCTATGATGAGACCAAGCCGCTGCGGGTGGCGATCGTCGGCCGGCCGAACGCCGGCAAGTCGACCCTGATCAACCGCTTCCTCGGCGAAGACCGGCTGCTGACCGGTCCGGAAGCCGGTATCACCCGCGATTCCATCTCGGTCGAATGGGACTGGCGCGGTCGCACCATCAAGATGTTCGACACTGCCGGCATGCGCCGCAAGGCCAAGGTTCAGGAGAAGCTCGAGAAGCTCTCGGTCGCAGACGCGCTGCGCGCCATCCGCTTTGCCGAAACGGTGGTCATCGTCTTTGATGCAACCATTCCCTTCGAGAAGCAGGATCTGCAGATCGTCGACCTCGTGCTGCGCGAAGGCCGGGCGGCCGTTCTCGCGTTCAACAAGTGGGACCTGGTCGAGGATTGGCAGGCGGTGCTTGCCGATCTTCGCGAAAAGACCGAGCGGCTGCTGCCGCAGGCCCGCGGCATCCGTGCCGTGCCGATTTCCGGTCACACCGGCTACGGCCTCGACCGGCTGATGCAGGCGATCATCGAGACCGACAAGACCTGGAACCGCCGCATCTCCACCGCACGGCTCAACCGCTGGCTGGAATCGCAGACGGTTCAGCATCCGCCGCCGGCCGTTTCCGGTCGCCGGCTCAAGCTCAAGTACATGACCCAGGTGAAGGCGCGCCCGCCGGGCTTCATGATCTCCTGCACGCGGCCGGACGCGCTGCCGGAATCCTACGTGCGCTACCTGATCAACGGCCTGCGTAACGATTTCGATCTGCCGGGCGTGCCGATCCGCATGCACTTCCGTTCGGGCGACAACCCGTACGAGTCCAAGGCGAAGAAGCGCCGCTAAAGAGGGAGCGGAAAACCAAACAGGCTTTCCGTCTGCATCCTTCCTAAAGTTCCTGAAAAGTGACCCCGCCGCTCACGCGGCAGGCAGCTTCTCCCGCGCCACGAGCGCGCCGTGATGGCCGATGACGCCGGCAGCGACGCTTGCCGCAAAGGCGGCGGCCTGAGCCGGCTTGTCGCCTGCCACCAAGCGGGAGACGAAGGCGCCGTTGAAGCTGTCGCCGGCGCTGGTCGTATCGACCACGCGCTCGACCGGGGTCGCCGGCACATGCTCAACCGGGGCATCGCCGAAGGCGAGCGTCACACCCTTCTCGCCATCCTTGACGACAAGGTTGGTGGCGCCCAGGCTCTTGTAACGGGCAATCGTCGCGTCGATCGATGCATCGCCGAAATGGGTCATCTCGTCGTCGAAGCTCGGCATCACCAGGGTCGCGGCGCGGGCACCGTCGGTCAGCGTGCGGCGCATGCGCTCGGCATCGTCCCAGAGACGCGGGCGAATATTCGGGTCGAAGACCACCGTCTTGCCGGCAGCCTTGGCGCGGCGCAGCTCCGACAGCAGCGTTTCTACGGCATCGGGCGCAAGGATCGCCAGCGTGATGCCGGAGAAGAGGATGAGGTCGGAGCTTTCGATCGCGCGTCGGAGGTGCTCGGCGTCGTCGGCAAGCAGCTTGGCAGCCGAGTGCGAGCGCCAGTAGGAGAAGCTGCGCTCGCCGTCCTTCAGATGGATCATATAGAGGCCTGCCGAGCGGTTCTCGATGCGGCGGACGGCCGAGGTGTCGATCGCTTTTTCCGCCATGAAGGCCAGCATCTCGTCGGAAACCGTGTCGGTGCCGACGGCGGAGCAATAGGCGACGGTCCAATCAGCAGGCATGAAGAGCCGCGCATAATAGGCGGCGTTGAACGTGTCGCCGGCATAACCTTTGCGCAAGAGCCCGCCTTCCGCCTGCATGAGCTCGACCATGCACTCTCCGATCGCAAGCATCTTTCCGGCCAACGACTTTCCTCCTCACAAGATTTCGCCTGAGACGGGATAAGGGTCTCCATCGTTCTCGGCAAGAGATAGTTTCCGGCTGTTTGGTGGCGATCCGTGCGTGGCGGTGAATGGCGTTTACTCCGGCGCCGGGCAACGCTACACCTTTGCGCGACAGACCGTCTTCAGGGGGCTTACATGGCGTCTCGGCAGGTATCGGGTGACGATTGGTGGCGCGGTGCGGTGATCTATCAGGTCTATCCGCGCTCGTTCCAGGATACCGACGACGACGGCATCGGCGATCTCAAGGGTGTCACCCGCAGGCTGCCGCACATCGCCTCGCTCGGCGTCGATGCGATCTGGCTGTCGCCGTTCTTCACCTCGCCGCAGGCCGACATGGGCTACGACGTCTCGGATTACTGCGACGTCGATCCGATGTTCGGAACACTCGCCGATTTCGACGAGATGCTTGGCGAGGCCCATCGTCTTGGCCTGAAAGTGATCATCGACCAGGTGATCTCCCACACCGCCGATCGCCATCCCTGGTTTGTCGAGAGCCGCTCCAGCCGAACGAACGGGAAGGCGGACTGGTATGTCTGGGCCGATCCTAAGCCGGACGGCACGGCGCCCAACAACTGGCTGTCGATCTTCGGCGGACCGGCCTGGGAATGGGACGGGGTGCGCAAGCAATATTACATGCACAATTTCTTAGGCTCGCAGCCGGACCTCAACTTTCACAATCCCGAAGTTCAGGACGCGGTGCTCGATGCTGCCCGCTTCTGGCTCGACCGCGGGGTCGACGGCTTCCGTCTCGACACGGTCAACTTCTACTTCCACGACAAGCACCTGCGGGACAACCCACCGCTCGTGCCGGATCCGGATGCCACCAGCAACGATGCGCCCGACGTGAACCCCTACGGCATGCAGGACCATCTCCACGACAAGAGCCAGCCGGAAAACATCGCCTTCCTCGCGCGGTTCCGGGCGTTGCTCGATCGCTACGAAGGCCGCATGACCGTCGGCGAGGTGGGCGACGGCGCCCGCTCGCTGAAGACCGTGGCCGCCTATACCAGCGGCGGCGACAAGCTCAACATGTGCTATACCTTTGACCTCCTGGGGCCGGACTTTACCGCGACCCATATCCGCCGCTGTGTCGGGAACTTCCAGGAGGCGGTGACCGATGGCTGGGTCTGCTGGGCCTTTTCCAACCACGACGTGACGCGCCATGTCAGCCGCTTTGCCCGCAATGAAGCGGAGCGGGAGAGGGTGGCGCGGCTGGCGATCACACTGCTTTCCAGCCTGCGCGGCTCGATCTGCCTTTATCACGGCGAGGAATTGGGGTTGCCGGAGGCGGAGCTTGCTTTCGAGGATCTGCGCGATCCATATGGCATCCGTTTCTGGCCCTCCTATAAGGGCCGCGACGGATGCCGCACACCGATGGTTTGGGAGCACGCGGCGGCCAATGCCGGCTTTACCGCCGGCAAGCCGTGGCTGCCGGTGCCCGAGGACCATCGGCGGCTTTCGGTCGACGCCCAGCAGACCGGGGACACGGTGCTCGATCACTATCGCGCGACGCTCGCCTTCCGCCGATCGCAGCCTGCGCTCAGCGATGGCACGATGCGGTTCCTCGACACGAACAGCGATCTCCTGGCCTTTGTTCGCGAGAAAGACGGCGAGCGGCTGCTCTTCGTCTTCAATCTCACCCGGGAACCGCTGGAGTTTCTGGCGCCGTCGGCGGTTGAGCCCCTGGAATTGCCCGGATATCCGGCACGGCTTGAAGCCGGTAGCATCAGGGTTGCCGGACTGTCGGCCTTCTCAGGGAAGTTCTGATGCGCGTATTGTTGATGGATGGCGAAACCATCGGCCGCTGGGTCGAGATGCGTCTGGCGCTCTGGCCGGATACACCGGCGGCGGATCATCGCGCCGAAGTCGAATCCAGTCTCGCGGAGGGCGACCGCTACGCTTCGTTCCTTTGCGAGGACGAAGCCGGCGTCGCTGCCGGTTTCGCTGAAGCGTCGATCCGCCACGATTACGTTAACGGCTGCGAGACCTCGCCCGTCGGCTTCCTCGAAGGCATTTACGTCTTGCCCGCCTACCGCCGTCGCGGCGTGGCGCGCGCCCTGATCACCGCGGTCGAACGCTGGGCGACAAGCCGGGGCTGCCAGGAACTCGCCTCCGACTCGGCGACCGACAATCTGAGGAGCCAAAGCCTGCACATGGCGCTTGGCTTCGAGGAGACGGAGCGCGTCGTCTATTTCCGCAAGGAACTGGCGCCCGCCGTGGCCGACAACTGAGTGCCGCCGCCAATCACCCGATCAGCATGAACTTGTCGACATCGACCAGCCCGCGATCCGAGATCTTCAGATGCGGGATGACCGGCAGCGGCAGGAAGGCGAGCTGCAGGAACGGCTCCTCCAGCGTTGCGCCGAGCGCGAAGGCGGCGTGGCGCAGGTCGTGCAGCGTGTCACGGACGCTCTCATAGGGCTCGAGGCTCATCAGGCCTGCGACCGGAAGCGCGATCTCGCCGGTCACCTTGCCGTCCTCGACGACGACGAAACCGCCCTTGATCTCGCCGAGCCGGTTGGCGGCGATCGCCATGTCCTCGTCGTTGACGCCGACGACGCAGATGTTGTGGCTGTCATGGCCGACGGTCGAGGCGATCGCGCCCTTCTTCAGCCCGAACCCCTGCACGAAGCCATTGGCATGGTTGCCGTTGACGCCGTGGCGTTCGATGACGGCGACCTTGATGATGTCGCGGCCGAGATCGACGCCGGTCTGGTTGCCGACCGCCGGCAGGCGGTAGCGGCGGTGCTCGGTGATGATCTTGCCGGGCAGAACGCCGATGACCGAGGTGTCGCCGTCTGCGACCGGAATGCCGAAGGCGCTGGCATGGACTTGGCCGGCCTTGACGCTGTCGAGCCCGACGGGCGCGACCGGATTGCGGGTGGCAAAGAGCGCGTCGGTGACGCGGCGACCACCGGAGAACACCGTTTCGGCCTTGCAGTTTTCCAGGCTGTCGATGACCACGAGATCGGCGCGCCAGCCGGGCGCGACCAGGCCGCGGTCGCGCAGACCGAAGGCGCGGGCGGCCGAGATCGAGGCGGCGCGGTAGATCGCCAGCGGCTCGACGCCGGCGGATATCGCCGTGCGGATCATGTGGTCGAGGTGACCCTGTTCGGCGATGTCGAGCGGGTTGCGGTCGTCGGTGCAGAGCGCCAGGTGCGGCGACAGCCGCTCGGTGATGATGGGCATCAGCGCATGCAGGTCCTTGGAGACCGAGCCCTCTCGCACGAGGATGTGCATGCCCTTGCGGATCTTCTCCATGGCTTCTTCAGCGCTGGTGCATTCATGATCGGTGCGGATACCGGCTGCGAGATAGCCGTTCAGGTCCTTGCCTGAAAGCAGCGGTGCGTGGCCGTCGATATGGGCGCCCTGGAAGGCATCGAGCTTGGCGAGGCAGACCGGGTCCTTGTGCACAACACCCGGAAAGTTCATGAACTCGGCAAGGCCAATGACTTTCGGATGGTGGCGGAAGGGCAGGAGACGTTCGATCGGCAGGTCGGCGCCCGACGTTTCTAGATGCGTCGCCGGCACACAGGAGGAGAGCTGGACGCGGATGTCCATGATCGTTTCGAGCGCCGAATCCAGGAAATACTCGATGCCCTCGGTGCCGAGCACGTTGGCGATCTCGTGCGGGTCGCAGACGACGGTGGTGATGCCGAGCGGCAGGACGCAGCGGTCGAATTCGTGCGGCGTGACCAGCGAGGATTCGATGTGCAGATGGGTGTCGATGAAACCGGGCACGACGATGCGGCCCGTGATGTCGATTTCCTCGCGCCCCTCGTAGCTGCCGAAGGTGCCGACGATGCGGTCGCCGGAGATCGCGATGTCGGAGGCGACCAGTTCGCCGGTGACGAGATCGAAGAACTGCCCGCCCTTCAAGACGATGTCAGCCGGCTCGCGTCCGACGCCCTGATCGATATAGCGTTCCAGCGCTTCGGACATGAGGCAACTCCTTCTTATACGCGCCCCGGATGTCTCGGCGGGACGACGCTTGGCTTCATTGTTGCGGATAAGAGTAACCCTTCCCCCGTTGCCGGGGAAAGGGTTCTGACAGTCTCGACGAGGCCTGCTTAGATATTGCTGTTGAGAACGGCGCGCAGCTTGCCGAACAGCTCGTCGATTTCTGCCTTGCTGATGATCAGCGGCGGTGACAGCGCAATGATGTCGCCGGTGGTGCGGATCAAGAGGCCGCTCTCATAGGCCTTGAGGAAGGCGGAGAAAGCGCGCTTTGTCGGCTCGCCGGCGATCGGCTGCAGCTCGATCGCGCCGATCAGGCCGAGATTGCGGATGTCGATGACATGCGGGCAGTCCTTCAGCGAGTGCAGGCCCTCTTCCCAATAGGGCGCCAACTCGGCGGCGCGGGTCAAGAGGCCCTCTTCCTTGTAGGTATCGAGCGTGCCGAGGGCGGCGGCCGAGGCGATCGGGTTGCCCGAATAGGTGTAGCCGTGGAAGAACTCGATCATGTGCTCCGGGCCATTCATGAAGGCATCATGGATCTCGGAGGTGACGAAGACCGCACCCATCGGGATGACGCCGTTCGTGAGACCCTTTGCGGTCGTGATGATATCCGGCTTCACGTCGAAATACTGCGCGGCAAACGGCGTGCCGAGGCGGCCGAATCCGGTGATCACTTCATCGAAAATCAGCAGGATGCCGTGCTTGGTGCAGATCTCGCGCAGTTTCTGCAGGTAGCCCTTCGGCGGGATCAGCACGCCGGTGGAGCCGGCCACCGGTTCGACGATGACGGCTGCGATGGTCGAGGCGTCATGCAGCGTAACGATACGCTCGAGTTCGGTCGCGATATCGCCGCCATGCTCGGGCTCGCCGCGGGTGAAGCCATTCTGGGCCGGCAAGTGGGTGTGCGGCATATGGTCGACGCCGGTCAGAAGCGTGCCGAACATCTTGCGGTTGGAGACGATGCCGCCGACCGAAATGCCGCCGAAGTTGACGCCGTGATAGCCGCGCTCGCGACCAATCAGGCGGAAGCGCGAGCCGTCGCCCTTGGCGCGGTGATAGGCGAGTGCCACCTTCAGCGCGGTGTCTACCGATTCCGAGCCAGAGTTGGTGTAGAGAACGTGGTTCATGCCCTCGGGCGCGATGTCGACCAGGCGGTTTGCCAGTTCGAAGGCCTTGGGGTGGCCGAGCTGGAAGGCCGGCGCATAGTCGAGCTCGCCCGCCTGCTCACGGATCGCCTCGGTGATCTTCGGGCGACAATGGCCGGCGTTGACGCACCACAGACCCGCCGTGCCGTCCAGTACCGTGCGGCCGTCATGGGTCGTGTAGTGCATGTCCTTGGCGCCGACGAAGAGGCGCGGTTCCTTCTTGAACTGCCGGTTCGCAGTGAACGGCATCCAGAAAGCACGCAGGTCGTTCGGCGTGTTAAGGCGGTTCGACATTCCAGTTCTCCTCGGTCTCTCTTGTCGTCCGGGCGGTGCTGCCGCCCAAATTTTTACCCTTTGGTCAAACTATCAGGGCGCCGAGGCGCGTCAAGCCTCGCACCGGTCCGCCAGACAGGTCGCGACGGGTCTTGGCGACAGCGAAATTTCGCCGCGCCGCCGGATCTTTTCTCAAGCTTAACTTGTTTGCGGCAACGCTCTGCTGCCATGGCTTGTCGGCTCCGTGGCGCCTTTTGGGTGGCCGGCGAGTTCGGAGTTGGAAACGTGTCGAGGTTCGGGATAGCACACGCGGCGATTGCCGCGCTCTTCCTGCCGGGCCTGGCAAGGGGCGCCGAACTGATTGCTGACGGCCACTTTGACAAAAGACAGGACACGTTCTGGGCGAGCGACGGGCTGGCGTTCGCGCGCGAGAACGGCCGGCTTTGCGTCGAGGCTGCACGGGGCGGTGAAGCCTGGAGCCAACTCATCGGCACCAATGGCTTGAAGCTCGAGCCCGGTCGCATCTACCGTTTGTCGATGAGGGTGATCGCCGAGCCGGCGCGCAGCGTCCAGGCAAGGGTGCAGCGCGCCGCCGATCCCTGGACCATGGTGGACGAATTCACGATGGAAGGCACGCCGGAGGGCAGCCTTTTTTCGGCGGAGTTCGCGGGGCAGGAGCCGGACGAAGCGCAGCTCGTTTTTCCGCTTGGCGGCGGCGAGGGCGGCCGTGTCTGCCTCGACGACGTCTCGCTGGTGGCGACCGGGGCTTCCTCGCCGGCGGCGCGGCGGGCGGCCGAAGGGCCGGCCATTCGCGTCAACCAGCTCGGCTACCTGACGGATGGCCCGAAGCGGGCGACCTTCGTCGCCGATGCGAAACAACCCATCGATTTTCAACTGTTGGATTCTGCGGACAGGATCGTCGGCAAGGGCAAGACGCAGCCCCACGGTTTCGATCCGACGGCCGGGGTCGAGACGCAGGTTGCGGACTTCTCAGCGTTCAAGACGCCGGGCGACGGCTATCGACTGGTGTCCGGCGACTGGGCAAGCGACCGCTTTTCGATCGGCGAGGATCTCTACACGCGGTTGCGGGTCGATGCGCTATCCTGGTTCTACCCGCAAAGAAGCGGGATCGAGATCAGGGGGGCGATCGCCGGCAAGGCCTATGCCCGATCGGCCGGCCATGTCGGCGTCGCGCCGAACCAGGGCGACAAGGCGGTTCCGTGCCTTGGCGGCGCGCAGGCCGAGGCGCACTACGGCGGCTGGTCCTGTTCCTACCAACTGGACGTCACCGGCGGCTGGTATGACGCGGGCGACCACGGCAAATATGCGGTGACCGGAGCGCTGGCTGCTGCGCAACTGCTTGCCGCCTACGAACGCGGCCTGACGTTTGCGCCCAAATCGGCGGTGACGCGCGATGGGCTGTCGCGTATTCCGGAAAACGGCAATGGCCTTCCGGATATTCTCGACGAGGCGCGCTGGGAGCTGGAGTTCCTGCTGCGGATGATGGTCCCGGACGGCGAGCCGCTCGCCGGCATGGTGCACCACAAGATCCACGATACGGCCTGGACCGCCGCACCGATGCTGCCGGGCGACGACCCGCAGCCGCGCGCGCTTTACCGCCCCTCGACCGCGGCGACGCTCGATGTTGCGGCGGTGGCTGCCCAGGGCGCGAGGCTCTTTGCCGAGCATAACCCGACATTTTCCGCGCGGCTGCTTTCGGCGGCGCGCAAGGCGTGGGTGGCGGCGAATGCCAATCCGGCGCTCCTTGCCCCCAAGTCCGATGGGTTCGGCGGCGGCGGCGACTACGACGACGACAGCATTTCCGACGAGCTTTTCTGGGCGGCGACCGAGCTTTATCTGACGACCGGCAACGGCGAATATCTCAAGACCCTGCGGGCCTCGCCGCTCTGGGAAGCGGATATGTTTTCGCCCGGCGGCGCTTTCAACTGGCGCGACGTTGCCGGCTTCGCGCGGCTGCAACTCGCCCTTTATGGCAGGGCGTTGCCGGCGGTCGATCAGGAAACGATCCGCAATTCGGTGCTCACGAGCGCTCAGCACCTGCTGTCGCTGCAACAGGCGGAGCCATTCGGTATCGTCTACCGGCCGAACGAGCGCCGCTACGACTGGGGATCGAACCAGTTGATGCTGCAGAACATCGTCGTGCTGTCGGCCGCCTACGATCTCTCCGGCGACAGGGTCTTTCTTGACGGCGCGCGCGAGGGCATGGACTACATCCTCGGGCGCAATGCGATGGGGCTTTCCTACATAACCGGCTATGGCAGCCGCTCGCCGCAGAACCAGCACAGCCGCTGGTATGCCCGTCAGCGCGATCCGCAGCTGCCAAATCCGCCCGTCGGTTCGCTTGCCGGCGGTCCGAACTCGACCTTTGTCGACGACATCGCCAGGGAGCGGCTGCGCGGTTGCGCGCCGCAAACCTGCTATGTCGACGATATCGAAGCCTATGGGTCCAACGAAATCGCCATCAACTGGAATGCGCCGCTCGTTTACGTCGCGTCGTTCCTGGCCGACGCGCGATAGGAGACTGAAAGCGTGACCGGGATTGCCTTTGTCGGAACCGGCTTCGTCGCCGACTATTACATGACGACGCTTGCCAACCATCCGGAGCTGCGGCTCACCGGCGTCTGGGACCGCGATGCCGAGCGCCTCGACGCGTTCGCACGCTACTGGAAGGTTTCGCCCTACGCCTCGCTCGACGCCGTGCTTGCCGATCCCGCGGTGTCGATCGTCGTCAATCTGACGACGCCGGAGAGCCACTATACCGTAAATTTCCGGGCGCTTTCGGCCGGAAAGCACGTCTATTGCGAAAAGCCCCTGGCGATGACGGTGGAGCAGGCGAGCGAACTCGTCGACCTGGCAAGGGCCAAGGGGCTTGTTCTGGCCGGTGCACCGGCCAATGGGCTCAGCGACGCGCAGGCGCTCTGCGCCCGTCTGCTTGCGGACGGTGCCATTGGCACGCCGCGGCTTGTCTATGCCGAGATGGAAGATGGCCCGGTGTTCAAGGCCAACTGGCGCGCCTGGCGCAGCCGCTCGGGCGCCCGCTGGCCGGGCGTGCATGAATTCGAGGTCGGCTGCACGCTCGAACATGCGGGTTATGCAGCAAGCTGGCTTGTCTCGCTCTTCGGCCCGGTCGCCGAAGTCAGTGCCGTCTCGGCGCTGACCTTTCCGGACAAGGGGCCGGGAACCGAGACGCTGGCGCTCGGGCCCGATTTTTCCGTGGGTTGCCTGACGTTCCGCTCCGGCCTGACGGCGCGGGTCACCTGCGGCCTGGCGGCGCCGCGCGACCGCTCGCTGACGATCATCGGCGAAAAGGGCATGATCGCCGTTCGCGATCTCTGGGACAATCGCTCGCCGATCCATCTGGAGATCTTCGGGGCGAAGCGGCCGCTCCTGCATCGCGGGCTCGACTGGCTGGAGTGGAAACTCGGCCGCAAGCTTCCGCTTCGGCTCTATCCCGGAACCAAGATGCGCTATCCGACGGCGCCATCGGCAAGTGCGCTTCCGGCCTTTCCGTCGCAGATCGATTTCGTGCGCGGCATTGCCGTGCAGGCGCAGGCGCTCAAAGGCGGTGAAACACCGTTCTTCTCCGGCGCGACCGCGCGACATCTGACGGAGGTGGTGTTGGCACTCAACGGCGGCTGGCGGGACTACCGTCCGCTCGACCTCTAGAGGCGCAGCGTCGGCCACGTTTTGCGTTCCGTTTCGAGGTAGAACTAGCCTGCCTCAGGTGTCCTTGAGCGGACCGTCTCGATGATTTCCAGGGCCTTTATGCTGGCCGATAGCGGCATCAACGGATGTTCGCTGCGGCCCTCGAGAATCGCCGCGCTTGCTGCCTCGATCTCGAATTGCAGGCCGCTCCCGGGGAAGTGATGATCGTGGCGGGTAAGGCCGGGCAGCGGGATATGCCGGGCCAGCCGGTAGGCCGTTTTTCCGTTGAAAGCCAGTAGCTTGCGCGCCGCGCCGCCGGTGGAAACGAAGAGGCGGCTTGCCTTCAGAAACGGTGTGTCGATAACCAGCGTGCCGCGCTCGCCCTCGATAACGAAGCGATTGTGCCCGTTTCGATCGAAGCCGCAGCCGAGTTCAGCGTCAAAGCCGTCATAGGCCAGCTTGATCTTGGCTGAACTGTCGACGCCGGTCGGCGCGCGCTTCCATGTGCCATCGACGGACCCGGGGTGCCCGAACAGATTGAGGCAAAGGGCGATCGGATAAATGCCGAGGTCGAGCATCGACCCGCCGCCGAGCGCCGGATCGAAGAACCGGCTGCCGGCGTCGAACGGTTTCTCGTAGGCGAGGTCCGCCCGGACATGGCGGATCGCGCCGAGCGTTCCGGCCGCGAGCAGTTCGCGAACCCTGGAAATCGCCGGAAGGAAACAGGTCCACAACGCTTCCATGGCGAAAGTGCTGCCGGCGGCAGCGGCGTTTGCAAGCGTGCGCGCGTCGGCCGACGACGTCGTCAGCGGCTTTTCGACGAGCACGGCTTTGCCGGCGGCCAAGGCGAGGGTGGCCTGTTGAAAGTGCTCAGCATTGGGTGAGGCGACGTAGATCGCGTCGATATCGGGAGAGGCCGCCAGTGCCTCGATGCCCTGATAGCCGCGGATGCCGCCGAAACGCCCAGCGAAGCTCTCGGCCTTCTGCGCGCTGCGGGACGAGACGGCGACGAGGCTCGCATGGGTTGCGAAGCGGAAGTCCGAGGCAAGACTGTTTGCGATCGTGCCGGTTCCGGCGATGCCCCAGCGGACCTTGTCACGCATATCCCGATGTCCGCTTTCCGGCTGATTCTGTCGCGGTGCATCGTGCCCCGGAAGTCTCAAGGCTCGGTAAATGCCAGCAAGCGCCGGCACCTTTCGCGTGCAAACTGGGAAGACTATCCGCCAAAGAATAAGCCCCGCGCGATTTCTCGTGTGGGGCTGTTCGAACGGGTCCGCAGGTGCGGACCGAATATCAGGCCGATTTACGGACCGGAGTCTTTTCTGCAGTGGCGCTCTGGTCGTCACCGTAGATTTGATTGAGCGTGCCTAGAATCCGCATGACCGCGTCGGATGAGCTCGAATAGTAAATCGTCTGCGCATCGCGACGGGTGCTGACGAGATTCTGAGCACGGAGCTTAGAAAGATGCTGGGAGAGAGCCGACTGGCTCAGCCCAACCTTGTTGGCCAATGCGCCGACTGCCATCTCTTCCTTCACGAGGGAATCGAGGATGAGGAGGCGCTTAGGATTTGCCATGGCCGAGAGGAAACCGGCTGCTACCTCGGCTTCATCGTGTTTTTCAGGCGAAAGTGGCTGCATTGCGTGCTCCATGCGAAAATTACATCACACGTAGTTATGGTTGACGAAGCAAGATAATTAGTCGTGATGCATAAAAGGGCAACCACCTACTGCAAGAAATGGGGGTAGCTCTCCAGCGATTAACCGTTAAGTTCACGCAAAATTGCCCGTAAATTGGAACTATCTTCGATAGGTGTCGGGAACTCAAGGCGTTTTAGCTGATCGCCATCTGCAAGATCGAGCCCCGCGGCGTCGATACCCACGACTTTCCAGTTGCCTTCCGGTGCCTTGCAGAGCTTCACCGCATAGCGCTGAACTGCGTCAGAATGATCCGTATTCATGTGATCGATCGCGTTCGCCTCCATCGCGGCGAGCGAGGCGATGGCAGGCGTGTCGATCAGAAGGTCTTCGGCGGTCAAGACATAGGCGCGGCCGAAGCCGCCGTTGAGACTGGCACGCAGCGGCGACAGCCGGAAGAAGCCGAAATCGGGAAAATCGACGTAAAGTTTCGACTTGGGGTGGCGGCGGACGAATCGCTCGCGGATGCGGATATGTGCTTCGCTGTCGCGCGCAACCTGTTCGGCGGTGCATTGCACGGTCAGGCGAGGATGGGCGAGGGGGTCGCCCTTGCCAGGCTCGCCGGTCAGGAGCGAGGCCCTGGCGTCGGCCAGCAGCGCCTGCGTGTGTGTCGACAGTTTCGAGATCAGGATGACAGGCACCCCGTCGACATCCATGCCGACGAGCACGCGGCTGACGAAGGGGAAGCCGCCGCTCTCCGGCTCAATCGCCGCAAGCGATGCGCTGCGCGCGCCCCGCAGAAGCGTGCGGGCCAGCGTGCGGGCTTCGTTATCGGTGTCGCGCAGAACGTTCGGCTTGTCGCTCATGGTCTTTCCCTTTCCTGCCATGCGGTCGTTGCCGGGACGAAAAAAGCCCGGAACGACGCTCCGGGCTTTTATTGGCTTGTTGAGCGGCTTCGTCAACTTTTGTTGCGGTGGCGCGTCAGTCCCTGGACGATATCCTGGGCGTCGATGGTGCCGACCACGGAACCGTTGTCGACGACCCCGATGCTGCCCGGCTGGCGGGACATTGCGTCGAGGATGTCGACGAGCGGTGTCGTGGGCTTGGCCGTCGCGGTCACGCCGGCAACAGTCACTCCGCGCTGGACGCCGGTCTGCATCACGTCTTTCGCCGTCAGCATGGTGATCGGGTTCATGTGCTGGACGAAATCGGCGACATACTGGTTGGCCGGGTTCTTGACGATATCTTGCGGCGTGCCGCACTGGATGATGCGCCCGCCCTCCATGATGGCGATGCGGTTGCCGATGCGGAAGGCCTCGTCGAGATCGTGGCTGACGAAGATGATGGTCTTCTTCAGCCGCCGCTGGAACTCCAGCAACTCGTCCTGCAGGCGGGTGCGGATCAAGGGGTCGAGGGCCGAGAACGGCTCGTCCATCAACAGGATCGGTGCACCGGTCGCAAAGGCGCGGGCAAGCCCGACGCGCTGCTGCATGCCGCCCGAAAGCTCGTTGACCTTGCGACCCGCCCATTTCGAGAGATTGACGAGTTCGAGCTGTTCGCCGACGCGCGCCTTGCGTTCGGCGTCCGGCATGCCGGCAAGCTCAAGCCCGAAGCCGACATTGTCGGCGACGGTGCGCCAGGGCAGCAGCGCGAACTGCTGAAACACCATCGAGACCGTGTGCATGCGGAAGTCGCGCAGCGACTTCGGACTGGTTCGATAGGGATTGAGCGCACCATTTGCGGTCTTCACCTCGACGTCGCCCCGCACGACCGGGGCAAGGCCGTTGACCGCGCGAAGCAGCGTCGACTTGCCGGAGCCCGAAAGCCCCATCAGCACGAGGATCTCGCCCTCGGTGATTTCGAGCGAGGCGCCGGCGACGCCGAGCACGAGGCCGGTTTCGGCGCCGATCTCGTCGCGGGTCTTGCCCTGGTCGACCATCTGCAGCGCGACTTGAGGGTTGTTGCCGAAGATGATGTCGACATTCTTGAAAACGACGGCGTTGGTCATGCGCCTTCTCCTTCGTCGGACGAGCGGAAAAGGCGGTCGAGAATGATCGCTAGGATGACGATGCAAAGGCCGGCTTCGAAGCCCTTGGCGATGTTGACCGTGTTCAAGGCTCTCACGACCGGAACGCCGAGGCCGCTGGCGCCGACGAGCGCGGCGATAACCACCATCGACAGCGACAGCATGATGGTCTGGGTGAGGCCAGCCATGATCTGCGGCATGGCAAAGGGCAGCTCCACCTTGCGCAATACCTGGCCGGGCGTCGCGCCGAAGGCCTGTGCGGCTTCCACCAGCGACGGCGGCGTCGAGATGATGCCGAGGCGCGTCAGCCGGATCGGTGCGGGAATGGCGAAGATCACGGTCGCGATCAGACCCGGAACCATGCCGAGGCCGAAGAGGATCAGCGCCGGGATCAGATAGACGAAGGTCGGGATCGTCTGCATCAGGTCGAGGATCGGCCGCATGACGGCGTAGACCCATGGGCGACGGGCGGCTGCGATGCCGAGCGGCACGCCGACGGCCATGCTCACGGCGGTGGCAGCGAGCACAAGCGCCAGGGTTTCCGTCGTTTCCTTCCAGTAGCCCTGGTTGATAATCAGGAGCAGGCCCAGGCCGGTGAACAGCGTTATGCCGATCGAACGGCGGAACCACCAGGCGAGCCCGGTGATGACGGCGACGACGATCAGCGGGTGCGGGGCATAGAGCACCCAGAGCAGCGAGTCGGCGACGGCCTGAAGGAAGCGGGCGAGCTGGTCGAAGAAGAAATCGAAATTCGTCGTCAGCCAGTCGACGAATGCCTTGGCCCAGCCGCCGATGGGGATGCGGTTATCGGTCAGATATTCCACGAAGGTAATCCGTCTCGTCAGGTCAAAAAGGAGCGCATGACGCGGTGAAAAAAGGCGGGGTCATTCCCCGCCTTGATGCCGATCAGAGGCCGAGCGCGGCCTTGACTGCGGCCAAGCCGTCGCCGCCATCCTTGGCGGTCACGCCGGCGAGCCACGGATCGACGGCAGTCGGGTTGGCCTTCAGCCATTCCTCGGCCGCCTTGTCCGGCTCCTGGCCGTCGTTCAGGATCTTGCCCATGATCTCGTTTTCCATCTGGAGCGAGAACTTGAGGTTGGTCAAAAGCTTGCCGACGTTGGGGCACTCGGTGGTGTAGCCGGCGCGCACATTGGTGAAGACTTCCGCGCCGCCGAAATTGGCGCCGAAGATGTCGTCGCCACCCGAAAGATAGGTCAGCTTGAAGTTGGCGTTCATCGGATGCGGTTCCCAGCCGAGGAAGACAACCGGCGCGCCGTCCTTTTCGGCACGGGCGACCTGCGCCAGCATGCCCTGCTCGGAGGATTCGACCACTTCGAAGCCCTTGAGGCCGAAGGTATCCTTGTCGACCATGTCGATGATCAGGCGGTTGCCGTCATTACCCGGCTCGATGCCGTAGATCTTGCCGTCGAGTTCGGTCTTCTTGGTGGCGATATCCTTGAAGTCCTTGATGCCGAGCTCGGCGCCCTTGGCGTTGGTCGCCAGCGTGTACTTGGCACCGACCAGGTTCGGCCCGAAGGATTCGACCGACTTGTCGTCGAGGAAGGGACGAACATCGTTTTCCTGGGTCGGCATCCAGTTGCCGAGGAAGACGTCGATGTCCTTGTTCTTGAGCGAGGTGTAGGTGACCGGAACCGAGAGAACCTTGATGTCGGTCTGGTAGCCGAGGCCCTTTAGAACGGTGGAAACGGTGGCAGTGGTCGCGGTGATATCCGTCCATCCGACGTCGGAGAAACGGACGGTGCCACAGCTTTCCGGCTCGGCAGCTGCAGCCTGCTGAGCGGTGATGGCGACGACCGAAACGGCGCCTGCCAGTATCAGTTTGAGAGAGAGTCGTTTTTTCATCGTTGTCGTTCCCCTGCCTCGATTATTGTTTTAGCCAAACACCATTGGATAGCGAATTCAAGCGCTTTGATGTCGGAGGAAGTGTATTGCGTCAATATGCTGGCGGGGTGCACGATGCGACGCTCGATGTCGCAATGTCCACGAAATAGTCTAGTCCGCCGAAAAACTGTGGGTGCTGCAAACGGGCTCTGGCCTTCCCGGCCAAGCCTCGTCATTACCCAAAAAACGGAAAAACCGGACGCGGTGACTATGGCCAAACTCTATTTCAGCTATGCGACGATGAATGCGGGCAAGAGCACGATGCTCCTGCAAGCCTCCTACAACTACCAGGAGCGCGGCATGCGCGTGGTGATGCTGATCGCCGCCCATGACGACCGGGGCGGCGTCGGCCGCATTTCCTCGCGCATTGGTCTTGGTGCGGACGCCATTCCCTTTCACGGCGACGACGATCTCTATGGGCTGATCGATCGGTTGCACTCGGATGGCGAAGGCGAGATCGCCTGCATCTTCGTCGACGAGGCGCAGTTCCTCAATGAGGGGCAGGTCTGGCAGCTCGCCCGCGTCGCCGACCGCATCGGTATTCCGGTCATGGCCTATGGTCTGCGTACGGATTTCCAGGGCAAGCTGTTTCCGGGCTCGATGGCGCTGCTGGCGATTGCCGACGAGCTGCGCGAGGTGCGCACCATCTGCCATTGCGGCCGCAAGGCGACGATGGTCGTGCGCCTGGACGGTGAGGGCAAGGTCGCGCGCGAGGGCGCCCAGGTCGAGGTTGGCGGCAACGAGAAATATGTCTCCTATTGCCGGCGCCATTGGGACGACCTGATGCGCTGCGAGTGAGTGCGGCGTCGTGGCGGCTTGAAACCGCCACGCGCGCGATGCCATTCTTCGCCTCTATCGCACGCCAGGGGTCTTCGATGTTGCGTCTCGTCACCAGCCTTTCCATCACGCTCTGTCTTGGCACGCTCTGTCTTGGCGCAACGGTCGCCCATGCCGGCGGCGACGCTACGGCTGGCGCTGCCGTCTTTCGCAAATGCGCGGCCTGTCACACGGCAAGCGAGCCGACAAACCGCGTCGGCCCAAGCCTCATGGGTGTCGTCGGACGCCCGGCCGCGTCCGTCGCCGACTATAACTACTCCGATGCAATGAAGGCCTTTGGCGCTGAGGGTCGCGTCTGGGACGAGGCGACGTTGAGCGAATACCTGCTGAGCCCCAAGGCAATGGTCGGTGCCACCAAAATGGCTTTTGCCGGTCTGAAGAAGCCGCAGGACATCGCCGACGTGATTGCCTATTTGAAGGCGTCGCCGGCTGCCAAATAGGGACGACGCAAACCCCGGACGGAGAACCGTTTCCCATCTTTCCTGGACCTGCGCGCGGCAATGCCGTCGATATCTCAAGCACTTCGCTGTGGTGGCTGATCAAAAAGCTGCCGGGAAAGGCTTGTTCTCTTTCGGTAAACACCCTTTATATAACTGCAATCGAAGGCTGAATAATTCAGCCGGGCTGGCGGATATCGCCACGGTGGACCGAGGGGCAGGGCATGGCGACTCTTCAGAATTTTGACGCGGAGATCGAAAAGACGAAGGGCGTGGTCGAGCAGATGCGCGGCAAGCTCCAACAATCAGGTGTCGTGCTCGAACAGTTCGCCAAGGCCGAAACCAAGCTCGGCGACGTCAATTTCGACATCGAGAATGCCCGCATCCAGGACGTGATCAACCAGCAAAAGGTGATGGAAGCCAACATCGCCGACCTGATCATCGGCCTCGAAGACGCGACCAATGTCTTCGGCTCCGAATTCGAGAGCATGAAGAACTATACGGGCTACGAGAAGTTCATCGGCATCTTCTCCAAGCAGAAGATGCAGCGCATGCGCACCGACCGCGTGCGCAACATGTCGCTTGCCGGCAACCTGCAGGAACTGCTTTCCAAGTCCGACATGATCGTCGGCATCCTCAAGGAACAGAAGTCGATCCTAGACCAGCGCTACAAGACTTCGGAGCAGAGCCTGATCCAGGTGATCGAGCGCCGCAAGGGCACGATGGCGAACCTCGAAGCGGTGCAGAAGCGCATCGAGGAACTGAACCCGCTGCTGCTCGACATCGAAAACCGCATCGCCGCCTCGACCGAGCAGAAGGTGCGCACCGAGCTCGAAGGCGAGCGCTCCGCGCTTGCGACCGAATATAACGAGAAGCAGGCCAAGGAACAGGAACTGCTGGCCGAGAGCCAGACGCTCGAGCGCTATACCTCGATGTTCCAGACCTTCGTCGATTCGCTCAACAACCAGATCGCCGCGCAGAACACGCTGATCAACAAGCTGACGATCGATACCGAGCAGCGCATCGTGCTCTACAAGGCGCTGGAAGATTCGCTGAAGACCGCCGCCCAGCAGGACGTCGCGCACAAGATCAACACGCTCGGCAGCCAGGTCGACACGGCCGCCGAGGAGACGATGGCCGGCATCGGTGCCGCCGCGCAACGCCACA
The DNA here is from genome assembly GCF_001429005.1 of Ensifer sp. Root954. Classification (NCBI taxonomy): domain Bacteria; kingdom Pseudomonadati; phylum Pseudomonadota; class Alphaproteobacteria; order Hyphomicrobiales; family Rhizobiaceae; genus Ensifer; species Ensifer sp. Root954. The sequence goes on along the minus strand of NZ_LMJM01000024.1, from coordinate 99,490 downwards.
TCGGCGATCTCCTGGAAATGCATGAAAAGAACATGCTTTCAACGCAGGATATCCAGCGCCGCAAGAAGCTGGCAGACGATGCCTTTGCCCGCCGCTTCCAGGCTGTCATGGACAAGCACAACACTGCCAATTACGTGAAGCAGTGAACGGGCGGCGCATGATCCGAACCGAGTTTGCCTTTCGGCACGCGCCACGGGGATTTGCATGAAGGTCGCGGCTTCATCCGCTGTCGCACAGTATTTCGCGTCGATCCACGCGGCACTCGCCGGGCTTGAGCTCTTTCTCGGCGACCGCAACTCGCCGCTCTATCGCAACACCGTCGTCGGCGAAGTGATCGTTCCCTATCTTGGCCGGCTGAAGGCCTCGATCGACTGCTGGGAGAACAGGATCGGCTTCGTCGACCAGTTCCGGATTTCGCGCGCCGAAAGCGGCTTTCCGGTCTTTCAGAACGTGCTGGAACTGGAGAACGATCGCCAGACGGCGACGAAGCGCCTGGCCGATATTCCATCGGCCGATGCGCTGCGCGACGAGATGGTCGACTTCATCCTGCGCCAGAAGGCGTTTCCAGAAGCGCTGCAGACGCGCATGGCCGAGCGGCTCTATCTGGAGCAGATCGGCAAGGGCGAGATCTTTTCGCCCTTCATCCTGCCGGAGACCATCCGTGTCGCCGTCAATTCCAAGACGATGCGGCCCTATTACATCGTGAGCTGGGGCGCCTTCGACGGGGCCAATACTCTGCCGATGGTCTACATGGCGACGATCGAGGATTCCTCGGAAAAGATCGTCGACATGCTGGTGACCGCTGATGGCAAGCTCAACCCGCAGGTGGAAATTCCACTGCCGGTCGGCGGCCTGCTCAATCCGGAGCTTGCCAGCCGCTTTGACGATTTTGCGTCCAAGAACAGCAGCTATTCGCTGACACCGGTGACGATCGCCACCAATCTCGACAAGGATTTTGACGAGCTGCATCCGAAGCAGTTGCGCCGCATCGTGCTCGGGCCGTTCTACTCCGCCGGGATCACCGAGAACAATGCGCGCATCAACGACATCCTCTCGAAGGTACGCAAGACCGAGAACGCCTGGCTCCTGACCTGGACGGTGCAGGAGGTCTTCTCGAAATCGGAGCGGCCGGCCAAGCGCGGCTTCTGGTCGTCGACCCCGGCGCAGGAAGAATTCCACATCGACACCGCCAATCTGGAAGCGACGCGCATGGGGGTTTCTTCCTACGAGAAGCACGCGCTGGTGCCGCACGACGCCTATCAGGCGCTCTATGCCGCCGGCGAGGCGGAACAGGTGTTCGGCGACTACAAGGTCCACGTCATTTCCGGCAACCAGGTCGTGAGCGAGGTTTGACGATGACACTCAATACGGGGCTGACGACGCTGCACGAGGACGACATCGCCAAGCACCAGGCGGTGGCGCAAGGGTTGGTGACGAAGCTCATCATCCTGGAGCGGGAAGATGCCGCCGCCGGAACGTCGCTTGCCGGCACCGGCCGGCGCTTCGTGTCGACAGTTTCGACTGGCGGCCAGCGGCGCACGCGCGAGGTGGAGCTGACGAAGACGATTCAGGCGGTGCGCCAGGGCGACCCGATGTTCTCTCCGGCCCAGCACGCCGTGCTCTACCGGACGCGGCGCGGCATCCAGGTGGCGCTGGCCGTCGCCGATGTCTTTGCCCGCCAGACGAGCCTCGAACAGCTGCAGGCGAAGAACGCCACCTCGCCGCTTGGCGGAGAGGAGGCGAACCAGTTCAGGGCGCTGCTGTCGGCTTCGGCTTACGTCGCGGCCTTCACACTCGCTGCCTATCTCGGCGCGACCCTGGCGGGCGAGGGCGAGCCGGTCGACGATGCTGTCGAGCCCGACTTCCTGTTCGACACGCCGCAGGACGCGCTGAAGAGCCTGATTTCGGCGCTCGATCGCGGTCTTGCCGGGGCCCCCGATGATCTGGCGCTGACCGCCCGGGCGCGGGCCTTCTCGCGTGTGGCGATCGAAGGGCTGATTGCCCGCAAGGCGCGCTTTACCGGGCTGCAGAGCTTCGAGACCGTGCATATCCGGCTCGACCAGGACGATTTTACGCTGAACGGTTTGGACGTCGCACCCGGCCAGAAGCGCAAGCCACTGGTCATGACCTTCAAGAAGCCCGAGGAGATCATCGGCAACCACATCGCCAAGTATCAGGCGCTGAAGCTTGCCAAGATGCTGATGGCCTACGACTTCGACCGGCAGATGAACCCGTTCGTCGAGCTCGGCGGCTTCCTCTTCACCTTCATCGGCGACGGCATGCCGGGCACCGGCAAGACGATCCTGATCCAGATGCTGGCCGGCATGCTCAACGACTATTGCGAGATCGCCGGCTACGCCTTCCACTACGAGAACTTCGGCGTCGACCAGATCTCCTCCTATCAGGGCAAGTCCGGGCAGAACTGCAAGGAGTTCGTCAACAACGTCATCAATCCGCGGGCGATCGGTTTCGGCACGATCGATGATGTCGACCAGGTGGCGGCGAAGCGCTCCGACGATCGAGCCTCTGCCGGCCAGCACGAGGTGACGGCGGTGTTGATGGAGAGCTTTGCCGGCGCCTCTACCGTGGTGCGCGGCAACTGCACCTTCGGCATGTTCTCCAACTACCCGGAGAATGTCGACGACGCGCTGCGCCAGCGCGCTGGCGCCCGCTGGCTGGTCGACGGTCCGCAGACCGAAGACGACTACATCGACATCTTCGCGCTGCTCGTCGGCAAGAACCACAAGATCCCGCTTGGCGAGCACCAGCTTTTCGAGGGGCAGGAGATCAAACGCGCGGTTGCTCAGTCCTATGCTGAGCACGCGCGGCCGAAGGAAGATGGCCTCGCCGCTGTCTGGGAGCGTTACGAGAAGGAGAAGGGCGCGATCGCCTCGCTTGCCGATGTCGGCGCCTATCTGCACATGATCAAGGAGGCCGAGCCGCGCTTTACCGGTCGGGCGATCAAGAACATCACCGACGCGATCAAGCTGAGAGCAATGGACGTGGAACTGCCGGATGACTGGTTCAAGGACGCCGGCTCCTTCATGCACAAGGGCTATGACGAGAAGAAAGCGATGATCGAGGCGCTGCGGGGTCCGATCACCATCGACATGGTGCTGCAGGAGATCAACCGCTACGCCGACAGCGAATTCCGCTACACCGACAAGTCGGACGATGCCGCCGTCACCGACATCATCCGCCGCGAGCGCCAGCGCGAAAAGGCGATCCGCGAGATCGAGGCGATGAAACGCGACGGCCGGTGGCAGGGGTGATGCTAGGAAAAACTGACCGATGAAACGCCTGCTTGAAGCGGAACTCATCTATGGACGGCTGCTCGATATCTCCGAGCCGCATCTGATCGCGCGCTACAACAAGGCGCTCGAAGGGTTTGGCCTGCGACCGACGGCGCTGACCCAGTTCAGCATCGACATGACCGGCTTTTCGCCTGAGATCGCCGACGAACTGGGGGATCGTGACTACCTCGATCCGAACCGGGTCAACCGCCGCTTCATCATCATGACGCCGGAGCAGGCGGAGCTGCCGGTCGTGCATACGAGCTTTTCCAACACGGCCGCGCTGATGCACGAGTTCTTCAACGCCAACAGCCGTGCGATCAACGCGATTACCATCAAGGATGCGCTCTATGGCGAGATCGAGGATTCGGTCTCGGTCGTAAACGACATCGACGATCTCTTGTCGATCAACGAGGTGCGGTTCCGGGTGCTTTCGGCCGAGGACATGCTCGGCAAGGCGGCCGAGCTGCGTGGTCTCGTCGACCGCTTGAAGAAGGTGCCGACGGCCTGGGCCGACGACGAGATGCTGACGCGCATGGTCGAGCTTGCCAAGCAGACCGGCGATATCCGCCAGAACGCACTGGTGCCGGATCAGCTCGTCTTCCATCACGAAGCCTTCTGGGCCAATCATTTCGGCGGCGTCTATGTCTTTCTCGACGACAAGACGACGACAGTCATCTGCGACCCCTCGGTGCCAGGCTTCCGCCGCTCGCGGCCCTGGCAGGTGAGCTATATCGCCATAAACGATCACGCCCGGATCTACGATTTCCTCGCCTCGACCAAGCGGCTGCAACTGCCGCAGGCCTCCTGGGTCGAGGATTCCGGGCTCTATCAGCACCGCGCAGACATGGTGGTGCGCGGGCTGATCAACGAGAGCGACCCGACGGCCGATCTTGCCAATGCCGACCGGATCTGGCTGCAGACCTGGATGCACCGATATGCCGCCGCGGTCGCAAAAGACGGCGCCTATCCGTTCCTGCAGGAGATGATCCGCACGGTCGCTGCCACCGGCACGATCAGGATGCAGGACGTGGCGCCGGCAAATCGCTTCATGTTGGTGCGCGCAGCACCCACCCATCCGGACCAATGGCTGGTCAACCGGCTGATATCCCAGCTCGTGCCCCGCGATTTCGTCTCGCGCTTCGTCTTCGACAAGCAAGGTTTCTACGACGCCTACGAGCGTTATAGCGAAAGCTTCAAGGAGTACGTTGTGGCGACGCTGACCGGCACATATCTGAAAGACAAGGCGGCCTTCCGCCACAAGCTCTATGGGCTCAGAGAGGAATAGGACATGTTCGATCCGATCGTTGCGTTTTTCCAGCGTGTCTTCACCGCGATCGGGCGCGGCATCGGGCTCGTCGTTGCCTGGCTGCTTTGGCCCTTCGTGGCGGCGGGCAACTGGTACCGGCAGCGCAGCTGGCTGCTCAAGGGGCCGATCGGCCTCATCCTCATCGGTCTGGTCCTGTTCTACGGCTACTTCATCTGGCAGGCCCAGGCCTGGACGAACTTCAACGAAGACTACATCGACCAGTACAAGCTGGCAGAGCGCAAGGTGCCCGCCGGCTCGCCGATGAGCGGCCCCGGTGCGACGTCGACGGGACAATCGACGACCGGCGGCACTGCCAACAACCTTGCGGGTGTCGCAACGCAGCCGATGGAATCGACGCCGGAGGCGCTCGCGGCCGTTCAACTGCCGGCCGGCACCGTGTGCCAGACGTCGGCGATCGTCGATGTCACCGCCGACCTCATCGATTTCAATGTCAACGAGAATGCCTGGATCTCGTCGATGCTGCTCTACAAGGTCGGCCTCTTCGGGCTCGACTGGGACGACACGCCCTGGCTCGACAACAAGGCGTCGTTCCAGCGCGGGGTCAACCAGGCGATCCGCCGTACTTCCGTGGAGCTCGTCGACTCGCTCGGTCGCATGCGCGGCACCTCGGGCATCAACAACGCCCTGCAGAGCGCGCGCGGCAACATGCAGTTCGATGAAGAGACCTGGTACTTCGGGATCAACCCGTTCGGTCCGAAAACTCCGACGCCGAGCTTCTATCGCGCGGCGATGAAGGATCTGAGGTCTTTCAACACCTCGCTCAGCAAGTGTGAGGCGATTTTCGACGGCCGCTCCGATAACCTCGTCGAGTTCCTCGACCGTGTCGCCAACGACCTCGGCAACACCTCGGCGATCCTGCGCGAGCGCTCGGAAAACCACAATGGCGGCTGGTTCGACACGCGTGCGGATGACCGCTTCTGGTTCGCCTATGGCCAGCTCTACGGCTACTACGGCATCCTTTCGGCTGCCGGTGCCGACTTCGACAACGTCGTCGCTCAGCGCGGCCTGTTGCCGATCTGGACGGAAACGATCAAGCAACTGCGGGCAGCACTCCGCATCCAGCCATGGATCATCTCCAATGGCGAGGAAGCCGGCTGGATCATGCCGACGCATCTGGCGACGATGGGCTTCTATACGCTGCGCGTCCGCTCCAACATCGTCGAGATGCGCGACATCCTCGCGCGCTAAGACCGAACGGTAAGGTGGCGCCCGAGTATCCGGGCGCTGCCGATTACTTGAGTTCAAGCGGGACGCGGGTCGAAAACCGCAGACGCGTTTCCTCATCCCGCTCCGGTATCATGAACTGCGCCTTGAAAGGCGCGGGTAAAAACGAGACCCTGGGGAGGGGACTGTCATGGCGGAGGTCAAGTCCGATATCGAGATTGCGCGCGCGGCGAAGAAAAAGCCGATCCTGGAGATCGGGGCCGCACTCGGCATACCGCCGGAGGACCTGCTGCCCTACGGCCATGACAAGGCGAAGATCAGCGCCGATTTCATCGCCCGCCAGCGCGGGAAGAAGAACGGCCATCTGATCCTGGTGACGGCGATCAACCCGACGCCGGCAGGCGAAGGCAAGACGACAACGACCGTGGGCCTCGGCGATGGGCTGAACCGCATCGGCAAGAAGGCGATCATCTGCATCCGCGAGGCGTCCCTCGGGCCCTGCTTCGGCGTCAAGGGCGGTGCTGCCGGCGGCGGTTATGCGCAGGTTGTGCCGATGGAGGACATGAACCTCCACTTCACCGGCGATTTCCACGCGATCACCTCGGCGCACAATCTGCTCGCAGCACTGCTGGACAACCACATCTACTGGGGCAACGAGCAGAACATCGACGTCCGTCGTATTTCGTGGCGGCGGGTGATGGACATGAACGACCGCGCACTGCGCAACATCGTCGGCTCGCTCGGCGGGATCGCCAACGGTTATCCACGCGAGACCGGCTTCGACATCACCGTTGCCTCCGAAGTCATGGCGATCCTCTGCCTTTCGGCGGATCTTAGGGATCTCGAGCAGCGGCTTGGCAACATCATCATCGGCTACCGCCGTGACAAGAGCCCGGTCTTTGCGCGCGACATCAAGGCCGATGGGGCGATGGCGGTGCTGCTCAAGGATGCTATTCAGCCGAACCTGGTGCAGACCCTCGAAAACAACCCCGCCTTCGTCCATGGCGGCCCCTTTGCCAATATCGCCCATGGCTGCAACTCGGTGATTGCGACGACGACGGCACTGAAGCTTGCCGACTATGTGGTGACCGAAGCCGGCTTCGGCGCCGATCTCGGCGCGGAAAAATTCTTCGACATCAAGTGCCGCAAGGCCGGGCTGAAGCCGGATGCCGCGGTGCTGGTCGCGACCGTCCGCGCGATCAAGATGAACGGCGGCGTCAAGAAGGACGACCTCGGGAAGGAAAATCTGGAAGCGCTGCGCAAGGGCTGCGCCAACCTTGGCCGGCATGTGCAGAACGTCAAGAAGTTCGGCGTACCCGTCATCGTCGCGATCAACCACTTCACCTCCGATACCGAGGCCGAAGTGCAGGCTATCAAGGATTATGTGGCGACGCTTGGCGCCGAAGCGGTGCTCTGCCGCCATTGGGCCGAGGGCTCCGCCGGCATCGAGGAGCTGGCGATGAAGGTGGCGGCACTTGCCGAGGGCGGACACTCGCAGTTCTCGCCGCTTTACCCCGACGACATGTCGCTCTTCCACAAGATCGAGACGATCGCCAAGGACATCTACCATGCGAGCGAGGTGATTGCCGACAAGTCGGTGCGCGACCAGCTGCGCAGCTGGGAAGATCAGGGTTACGGCCATCTGCCGATCTGCATGGCAAAGACGCAGTATTCCTTCTCGACCGATCCGAACCTGCGCGGTGCGCCGACAGGCCATGCTGTGCCGATCCGTGAAGTGCGGCTGGCCGCCGGCGCCGGCTTCATCGTGGTGATCACCGGCGAGATCATGACGATGCCCGGCCTGCCGAAGGTGCCTTCGTCGGAAAAGATCTTCCTCAATGATCAGGGCTACATCGAGGGCCTGTTCTAGGCGCTTCCTGCCTGCCTGAAAAACAATGCCGCGCATCCGGGTGGATGCGCGGCATTGCTGTGTCCGGGGTCTTCCGCCGCGGAAATCAGGCAGTGAGGCTGAGGAAGTCTGCCTTGCCGAGCGGCACGCCCTTGTGGCGCAGGATGTCGTAGGCGGTCGTTAGGTGGAAGTAGAAGTTCGGCAGCACGAATTTCTGCAGGTATTCCTCACCCGTGAGCGTTACCTTCACGTTCGGGAAATTCAGCACGACTTCGCGACTGTCGCTGTCTTCGAGATCGACAGGGCGCACCGTTTCAAGGAAGGCGACGGACTTGGCGATGCGCTGGCGCAGTTCGTCAAACGTCTTTTCCTCGTCCGGGAACCGGGGCACTTCGATCGACGTCAGCCGGCCGACCAGGCCCTTGCTGGTGTCGCTGACACGCTGCACCTGGCCGGCAAGCGTCAGCATATCGGGCGCCAGCCGGGCGTGGAAGAGATCATCCGTGGGGATGCCCTTTTCCTCAGCGAAAGCCTCTGCCTTGTCGAGCAGCTTGGTGAGGACACCGAGGCCGCGAACGAGTGCGGGAATGGAGAGCTGGTACATCGTCAATGCCATGACAGATTTCCTTGAGATTAGGCGCAAAACGGGTGGATTTTCCTCGCGCCGTATTTGGGAGCCGGGGCGGGCTCCTGCAAGGCGCGCAGCCCGGTATCTTTTGGGCTACGAGGGGCTTGCGGGAGACGACAGGACGCAGGCGCCTTGCTCTGGTCAGGACATGTGGTCTCGTGCACTGATCCGCGCAGGAACGCATCAGGGATGCCACGATGACGCCAGAGGAACTCCAGTCCTATCTTCATAACCACATCCCGCTGTCAGCGGCGATGCAGGTCCGCGTGGATGCGGTGAGCGACGATCATGTGCTGCTCTCGGCGCCGCTTGCACCCAACATCAACTACCGTGACACGGTGTTCGGCGGCAGCGCCTCGGCGCTCGCGATCCTGTCGGCCTGGTCGCTGCTGAATGTGCGCATGCGCAAAAGCGGCGTTGCGGCGCGCCTGGTGATCCAGAGCAACCGGATGGATTATCTGAAGCCGGTCGCCGGCGCTTTCGCCGCACGCTCGTCGCTGGTGGATGCCGGGCAATGGCCGGGCTTTCTGCGATTGCTCGAACGTTGGGGCAGGGCGCGCGCCGTGGTCGTTGCCGACCTCCTCGACGGCGACACCTTGGCCGGTCGCTTCGAGGGCGAGTTTGTCGCCCTTGGCTACGACAACGCCTGACGAGCGCCAGCGCAAGGAGGCTCATTCCTAGCGGCAGTAGCGGTAGTCGTTGCGGCGCTCGATGACGTCGAGATGCAGGTGGGTTTCGTGGGCGGCGTCGCTGCCGGGGTCGAGCACAGTCTTGAAGTAGAGGCAGGCGGAAGCAGTGACCGCGCGCTGGAAGGCACCGTCCATGGTGCCATCCTCGTCGCGCGGCTGGATGGCGATCGTCGCGCCGTTGCTTAACGTGAAGGACGCGATGTCGACGGCGTTGCCGTGGGCGTGCTCGGAGATTTTGCCCGTCGTCGCATTGTTGCGCAGGCGGCAGATATAGGTCGATGCCTGGTTCAGCGCCTCGATCTTGATGGTCTTGTCGAAGGCGACTTCGGCGGCCGGCTGTGCGGTCTCCTTGGTCCAGCGTGCAAGCGCCAGCGCCGTTTCGCACCGCATAAGCCCCTTGGGCGCGAGTGTGACGGCGGGCAGGATGCTCGTGACCTCCAGTGGCTTGTCGATGCCGCAGCCCTTGCCGTCGTCGATGCGTTTGGCTTCGACAAACGTCGCTCCGATCGCCTTCAGGTCGGCGACACACTTTGCGTAGTCGGCGGCGTCCTCTGCTTCGACCGGCGGATAGACGATCGGTGCCGGCTTTTCCTCTTTCTTGTCGTCGGCGGGCTGGTCCTTTTCGCCTGTGGCCGGCTTTTGATCCTTCGCCGCTCCTTCACTCCCGTCCTTGGGCTTTGGCTGCGGCACGGGCTGTTCGTCGCCAGTCGGCACCTCTGGCTGATCGGCCTTGCCACCGTCCGTAAGCGTCGCCGGTTTCTCTTCGGGTGTGGGAGCAGCCTCTTTCTCTCCCGCTTCGATCGGCGGCTTTTTTAGCGGGATCGGTCCGGATTTCGGCAGGCTGGCGCCGGTGAGGATCAGGAGTGACAGCAGGATCAAGGGAAAAGAGCGACGCATCCGGGTCCTTTCGCATTGCCCCCGCAGCGGGGCCTGGAAGGGAGGGAACGCACGGAACCGGATCTGGTTTCATCCGGCCTTCGGCAAAAGCGTTGCAGTTTAGCAACGCCTCGAATTGGTACGACCCCATAAATTGTGGGGACTGCCTTTGTATGTTGACAAGAACACTCATGTTTTTTATGCGGCTTAAATGAGGCGACGACATGTCGCGCCGCTCTAGAATCTACCGCCCAGCCAGCCCCTTGAGTTTGCCGCTCAACAGCAAGCCCGGCCTCCGAAAATCAAAGGATTGGTCCATGCTCACCCGGCATCGTCGCCTGGCTCTTTTGGCTTGCACGACAACTCTTGCAATTTCAGTCGCTACCGTCGCATTCGCGCAAAGCGCAACAACCCAGGCTAAGTCGGAAGAGAAGGCCGAGGAGACAAAGAAGGGCGAAACTTACCTCTCGCCGATCGTTGCCAAGGGCGGGCGCACCGCTGACCCCTATGCCAAGCCCGGCCCCGTCAGCGTCGTCACGACGGACCAGATCGATCTGCAATCGGGGCAGGAGACTGACGACCTGTTGCGCAGCGTTCCCGGCACCTCGACCGCGAACAACCCGCAAAACCCGGGCGTCGCGGTCAACATCCGCGGTTTCGAGGGTTCCGGCCGCGTCAACATGATGATCGACGGCGTGCGCCAGAACTTCCGCTTCACCGGCCACGAAGCCCAGGGTTTTGCCTATTTCGACCCGGCATTCCTTTCCGAAATCGATGTGACCCGCGGCGCCGTGACCGGGGTTGGCGGCGGTGCACTGGCCGGTTCGGTCAACTTCCGGACCTATGATGTCGAAGACCTGATCCAGGACGGCAAGAACTACGGTGGCATTGCTTCGGCTACGTACGGCACAAACGGTGCCGGCTGGTCGGAATCACTGATCGGCGCTTACCGTTTCAATGACGTCTTCTCCGTGCTCGGCGGCATCAGCAAGGCTGATCCCGGCAACTATGACAACGGCAAAGGGGTCGAGGTACCCTTCACCGAGGAAGACCTTCTGTCGGGCCTGTTGAAGTTCGAAGTGACGCCGGACAAGGATCACACCTTCAAGCTCACCGGCCTCACCTATGACAACGACTTCTTCGCGAACTCCTACTTCCAGAACGTGAAGAACCAGACGGTTTCTGCAAGCTATTCCTACACGCCGGACAACGAACTCATCGATTTCCGTGCGAACGCCTACTGGAACCGGCTAAAGATGAAGTACGACACCGACATTCGCGGTGGCGGCACGGCGGCCGGTCGGCGCATCACCGACACGGGTAAGGGCTTTGACATCTCGAACACCTCTCTGTTCGACCTTGGCGACGTTGCCGTCAAGGCGAACTACGGCGTCGAGTATTTCCGCGACGACTACGATGTCATCAACAGCACGGCCCGGCCGGGCGCCGGCGTCAACGGCAGCGGCACCAATGCCACCACCGGCGTCTTCAGCAATACGACCTTCACCTATGGCATGCTGGATCTGACGGCAGGCCTGAGATGGGATCACTTCAGCCTCGATGGCTCCGGCGCTGTCGTTGCCGGCAACCCGATCGGTCTGCCGGCCGGCCCTTATACCGTCGATAAGTCCGAAGGTCGCCTCAACCCGAGCATCACGGTCGCGCTCAACCCGACGGAGTGGTTCCAGCCATACGTTACATACGCGGAAACCTCGCGTTCGCCGACGGTCAACGAGACCTTCGCCGGCGGCACACATCCGGGACCGTCGGGCCAGTCGTTCTTCCCCAATCCGTTTCTTGAGCCGGAAACCTCCAAGGGCTGGGAAATCGGTGCGAACTTCGCCTTCGACGGGCTGCTCGATCCCAGCGACAGCCTGCGGGTCAAGGCCAACTACTTCCATAACCGAGTCGACAACTACATCACCGCAGCGATGCTCAACGGCGGTCGTCAGATCTTCTTCGTCAACAATCCCGGGATCTCGACGGTCCAGGGTTTCGAGCTGCAGGCGGCGTATGACGCCGGATACGTCTTCGGCGACCTTGCCTACACCTACACCGAGAGCGATCTGCCGTCGCAGATCAATGGTTTCGGCGTGCAGAGCTACCTGCCTGAAAACATTGTCAGCGCAACGCTTGGCGCCCGCTTCCTCGAAGACCAGCGCCTGACGGTCGGTACGCGCCTCTACGCCGTTTCGAACGCGTTTGTCGGCGAAATCAATCGTACGCCGCCGAACGTTCCGGGCTACGGTCTCGTCGATCTCTTCGCCAACTACAAGTTCGAAAACGGCTTTGAAGTCACGGCCCAGGTCACGAACCTGTTCGACAAGACCTATACGCCGTCTTCGAGCACCATTGCCGGAAGCACGATCGATACCGGCCGCGGCCGCACCTTCCTGGTGACGGCGAAGGCGAAGTTCTGATAGGATCAGATCAATTCCAGTCGGGGCGGCTCTTCGGGGCCGCCTCTTTTTTTGGCGCAACCGTGACGATGCGCGCCGCTTTCCCGCTTGCGCAAGTTCGCAACCCAAGCTAACACTTTCGCCCATGGAAAACGCACGCAACATTTCGATCTGGTGGTGGGCTCGCTGAAGCGGCCTTGACCAGTCATGCGTGATTGAGAGATGAAGCCGCCCGGAGATTTCGAGGCGGCTTTTTTGTATCCAGGCCGCTCAAGGACCGGGCTTTTACGGAGCGAGGCGAATGGCAACGGTAATTCTCGAGGACGGCTCGGAGAGCTACACCACCAAGGGCGGCATTACGGTGACGCGCCGGCGGCGGGAAGCTTCCTATGGCCAGGCGATCGCGAGCTATGTGGACAAGCTCGACGAACGCCGCGGCGCAGTGTTCTCCTCCAACTACGAATATCCCGGCCGCTACACTCGTTGGGACACGGCTGTCGTCGATCCGCCGCTCGGCATCTCCTCCTTCGGCCGCTCGCTCTGGATTGAAGCCTATAACGGCCGCGGCGAAGTGCTGCTTGCGATCATCGCCGAGCATCTGAAGACCGTCGCCGACATCACGCTCGGCGCTTCGACCAGCCGTCGCCTCGACCTGACGATCAACGCGCCGGATCGCGTCTTCACGGAAGAAGAGCGCTCGAAGATGCCGACGGTGTTCAGCGTGCTGCGCGCCGTCACCAATCTTTTCCATTCGGCCGAGGATGCGAGCCTCGGGCTCTACGGTGCCTTCGGCTACGATCTCGCCTTCCAGTTCGATGCGATCGACCTGAAGCTGAAGCGTCCCGACGACCAGCGCGACATGGTGCTGTTCCTGCCGGATGAAATCCTCGTCGTCGACCACTACGCAGCCAAGGCCTGGATCGACCGCTACGATTTCGCCAAGGACGGCAAGACGACCGAAGGCAAGGCGGAAGAGATCGCCAGCGAACCCTTTAAGACCGTCGACAGCATTCCGCCGCATGGCGACCATCACCCGGGCGAATATGCCGAACTCGTCGTCAAGGCGAAGGAGAGCTTTCGCCGCGGCGACCTTTTCGAAGTGGTGCCCGGCCAGAAATTCTTCGAGCGCTGCGAGAGCAAGCCGTCGGAGATTTCCAACCGGCTGAAGGCGATCAATCCGTCGCCCTATTCCTTCTTCATCAACCTCGGAAATCAGGAATATCTCGTCGGCGCATCGCCGGAAATGTTCGTGCGTGTTTCCGGCCGCCGCATCGAGACCTGCCCGATCTCGGGCACGATCAAGCGCGGCGACGATCCGATCGCCGACAGCGAGCAGATCCTGAAGCTGTTGAACTCCAAGAAGGACGAATCCGAACTCACCATGTGCTCGGACGTCGACCGCAACGACAAGAGCCGGGTCTGCGTGCCGGGCTCGGTCAAGGTCATCGGTCGCCGCCAGATCGAGATGTATTCGCGCCTGATCCATACGGTCGACCATATTGAGGGACGCCTGCGCGATGACATGGATGCCTTCGACGGCTTCCTCAGCCACGCCTGGGCGGTGACCGTCACGGGTGCGCCGAAGCTCTGGGCCATGCGCTTCATCGAAAGCCATGAGAAGAGCCCGCGCGCATGGTATGGTGGCGCGATCGGCATGGTCGGCTTCAATGGCGACATGAACACGGGCCTGACGCTGCGCACGATCCGCATCAAGGACGGTATCGCCGAGGTGAGGGCAGGGGCGACGCTGCTCTACGATTCAAATCCGGAAGAAGAAGAAGCCGAAACCGAACTGAAGGCCTCCGCCATGATCGCTGCCATTCGCGATGCGAGATCCGCCAATGCCGGCAAGGCCGGTCGCGACGTTGCCGCTGTTGGCGCCGGCGTCAACATCCTCTTGGTCGATCACGAGGACAGCTTCGTCCATACGCTTGCGAACTATTTCCGCCAGACGGGGGCGACCGTTACGACGGTGCGCTCGCCGGTGGCCGAAGAGATCTTCGATCGGGTGAAGCCGGATCTCGTCGTGCTTTCGCCCGGACCTGGCAATCCCAAGGATTTCGATTGCAAGGCGACGATCAAGAAGGCGCGGGCGCGCGACCTGCCGATCTTCGGTGTCTGCCTCGGGCTGCAGGCGCTTGCCGAAGCCTACGGCGGGGATCTCCGCCAACTCGCGATCCCGATGCACGGCAAGCCGTCGCGCATCCGCGTGCTGGAGCCGGGCATCGTCTTCTCCGGCCTCGGCAAGGAAGTGACCGTCGGTCGTTACCATTCGATCTTTGCCGATCCGGCGAGCCTGCCCGCGGAGTTCATGATCACCGCCGAAAGCGAAGATGGCACGATTATGGGCATCGAGCACACGAAGGAGCCGGTGGCGGCGGTGCAGTTCCATCCGGAATCGATCATGACGCTCGGCGGCGACGCCGGCATGCGGATGATCGAGAACGTCGTGGCGCACCTCGCCAAGCGCGCCAAGATCAAGGCCGCCTGATTAGCCCGGCAATCCCTATTCCGGGATGGAGCAGATGTTGGCGAAGACAAGGTGCCGCTTCCACCGTGGAGGCGGCACTTTCTGTTCCTACTGTACCGCCTGAATGGCCGGCACATTCTCGCAGCGATCGGCAAACAGTCGCTCGCTCAGAAAATCGACGAAGACGCGGACCTTGGGGGAGAGGTGACGGTTCGACGGCCACAGCAGGTGGAACTGTCCGGGCGCGTCGAGATGGGCGTCGAGCACTGTGTGCAGTCTGCCGTCGCGAAGATGGTGGCGGGCGAGAAAGTCCGGCAGGCAGCCGATGCCGAGGCCGCTAAGCACGGCGCCGCCGAGCGCTTCCATGTTGTTGCAGTTGAGCACGGTCTTGAGGCGCGGCTCCTTTCCCTCAGGCGGCAGCGTGATCGGCCATTCCTGCAGCTTGCGGCTGTTGGGAAAGCGGAAGCGAACCGCATGGTGTCCTTCGAGGTCGCGGGGGCATTCGGGCCTGCCATGCTCTCGAAGGTATGACGGAGCAGCGCAGAGCAGAAGCTGGAACGGCCTGAGCGCGCGCGTCATCAGTCGTGAATCCGGCAGCACGCCGCTGCGGATCGCGACATCCACTTCCTCGTCGATCAGGTCGACGATGCGGTCGTTGAAGTCGAGGTCGAGTTCGATTTCGGGATAACGCCGTACGAACTCCGGCAGCACCGGCAACAGCAGGTGGTAGCTGACGATCGGCACGCTGACGCGCAGCCGACCGCGCGGCGTCGCCACGGCGTCCGCCAACGACGCCTCGGCGTCATCGAGATCATCGAGGATGCGGCGGCAGCGATCGTGAAAGAGGCGTCCCTCCTCGGTCAAGCGGATACTACGGGTCGAGCGCTGCAGCAGGCGGACGCCGAGTTCTCGTTCGAGAGTGGTAACAGCCTTTCCGACCGCGGAAGCGGACAGGCCGAGCACGCGACCGGCCGCGACGAAACTGCCGAGGTCGGCGGTGCGGACGAAGGCGGTCAAGCCGCTCAAGCGATCCATGCTACCTCCATTCGAGCGTTTTGTTCCGGTATGATCGGAGCCTTGATGCCGTTCTCATCGAATTATGTCGAAACTATCCTGCATTCGTCAATCGATACCCGGCAAGTGTCGACCTCAAGACGCAAGGTCCTACCGGGCCTGCGCGGGTATCCCCTTTGCTCGAACGGATGGAACGGGGAATGAGAACCGAAATTCGAGAACCACGCGGGCGCCGGCTCGTCCTTCTTGCGGTCTGTTGCGCCGCGGCGGCAATGCCGCTCACCTTCACCGGACCGGCGGTGGCGCTGCCGTCGATCAGTCACAGCCTCGGCGCCGATCCAGTTGCCCTCAACTGGGTCACCAACGCCTTCATGCTGACCTTCGGCAGTTCGCTGATGGCGGCCGGTGCGCTTGCCGACAGTTTCGGTCGCAAACGCGTGTTCCTGGGTGGTCTTGCGGCCTTCCTGCTGTTTTCGGCCGGGCTCGCCTTCGCTCGGGATATCCTATGGTTCGATGCCCTGAGAGCGCTTCAGGGTATTGGGGCAGCCGCCGCCTTTTCCGGCGGCATGGCTTCGCTCGCACAGGAGTTCGACGAGAACGAGCGGCTCCGGGCCTTCAGCCTGGTCGGCGCCAGCTTCGGTGTCGGCCTTGCCTTCGGGCCGATCGCCTCCGGCCTGATGGTCGAGGCCTTCGGCTGGCGGACGATCTTCGTCCTGGTCGTGGCGCTCGCCGGCCTGTCTCTGGCACTCGGTGCGGTCTTCATGCGGGAAACGCGCGATCCGGACGCTGCTGGCCTCGACTGGAAGGGAGCGGCAAGTTTCACGGCGGCGCTCACCGCACTCACCTTCGGCATTCTGCAGGGTCCGGAAAGCGGCTGGAGCCATCCGCTCGTGCTCGCGATGCTCGCGGCATCGGTGTTCTTCTTCCTGGCCTTCTGGCGGATCGAGCGTTCGGTCGCGCGGCCGATGCTGGATCTGACGCTGTTTCGATATCCGCGTTTTGTCGGCGTGCAATTGCTGGCGGCAGCCCCCGCCTACGGCTTCGTGGTGCTGCTCATCCTGCTTCCGGTCCGCTTCATCGGTATCGAAGGCATGAGCGCCGTCGCGGGCGGGCAGATGATGATCGCCATGTCCGCGCCGCTTCTGATCCTGCCGATCGCGGCGGGCCTTCTGACGCGCTGGTTCACGCCGGCGGTTATCTGCGGTGTGGGCTTGCTGATATCGGCGGCCGGGCTCCTCTGGCTCAGTCTGTTTCCGGCGGGGTCCGGGCCGGCCACGCTGCTTGCACCACTGATGATGATCGGTCTCGGCATCAGCTTGCCTTGGGGGCTGATGGACGGGCTTGCGGTCAGTGTCGTGCCGAAGGAGCGCGCCGGCATGGCGACGGGCATCTTCAGCACCACGCGCGTGGCCGGGGAGGGCATTGCGCTGGCGATCGTGACCGCCATCCTCTCCGCGCTTACGGCCTGGAACCTCGGATCGGAAGCCGGCGCCACTGCGGCTCCCATGGCGCAGCGTATCGTCACCGGCAATCTGCCCGCGGCGATGCAGCTTGCCCCTGAGACATCGCACGCCGCGCTGCTGCAGGCCTATGGCGACGCGTTCAGCGTCCTGCTTCTGGTTTTGACCGGCATCACTGTCGCAACTGCGGCCGTGGTATTCTTCTTCATCGGCCGGGGCGATAGGGCCGCCGGTGATGCGGAGATCGAAGCCGGTGCTCTGCCTTTCGAGGCGATTGCCTGCGGAGAAACCGGAACCGGCCGATCCAATCTTTGACAAGCGCCGCTTAATCCAGCATATGCTTGTCCATCGACCGCCTGCGCGAAAATTCGCGCGGGCGGTTTTGCGTTTGAATGGGCTTGCGTTTGCAACTCGTTTGCATCTGCACGAGGAATGACAATGACGACTGGAACCGAAAACCGCACCGTGCTCCGCCTTGCTTTCTGGGGCATACCGCTCTCGCTCGCTGTGCTCGGCCTGAAGCTGCTTGCCTGGTGGCTGACAGGCTCGATCGCGCTTCTCTCCGACGGGCTGGAGTCGACCGTCAACGTGATCGCGGCGGTCATCGCCTATCTGATGATCGGCTATGCTTCCAAGCCGGCCGACGCCGGCCACCCCTTCGGTCACCACAAGGCGGAGTATTTCTCGGCCGTTATCGAAGGCGTTCTGATCGTCGTTGCGGCACTGCTCATCGTCTGGGAGGCGGTGCCGGCAATGATGGCGCCAGTGTTGATGGAAGCACCGGCTCTGGGCCTGGCGATCAACTTCGTCGCCGGCGTCATCAACGCCATCTGGGCCTATGTGCTGATCACCGCCGGCCGCAAGCACCGCTCGCCGGCACTCAGCGCCGACGGCCACCACATCCTGTCGGACGTCGTCACCTCGATCGGCGTTCTCGTCGGCCTCGTGCTTGCGATCGCCACCGGCTACGCGATCCTTGATCCGCTGCTGGCCGTCATTGTCGCCTGCAACATTCTTTACCAGGGCTGGATGGTGATCTCGCGCTCGATCGACGGGCTGATGGACCGGGCCGTCTCGGGTGAGGAAGAAGAAGCGATCAAACAGGCGATCGCCGCCAACGCCGCGGGTTCGCTCGGCGTGCACGATCTGAAGACCCGTCAGGCCGGTCCGGCGATCTTCGTCGATTTCCACATGGTCGTGCCGGAATTGATGCCGGTCGGCGAGGCGCATGACATCTGCGACCGGATCGAGGATGCGATCCGGGACGTGCATCCCGGTGCCAAGATCGCGATCCATGTGGAGCCCGAAGGTGAGAAGGCGCACGGTGTGCGCGTCAAGACGACGGTCGGGCGCCACTGATTCAAGGTCGACGGCACTTCAACCGTGACGAGGTTTTCTTCTTGAGGCAGTTCTGATTTAAGGGCCGCAAACGGAGCGGGCCGACGAGGGCAAAGGCCAGTCGACCGCACCCACGTGCGGATGTTCTCATGGAGCAACAGGCAAATGAGCAAGACTGACGTATCCGGCCTTTCGCAACTGGGCGCAAAGGTCGACCTGCCACAGAGCCCGGAAGACGCGGTGCTGGAGCGGGTCCCGAGCGGCAACAAGGGCAAGGACTATCTGGTGCGCTTCACCGCGCCGGAATTCACCTCGCTCTGCCCGATGACCGGCCAGCCGGATTTCGCCCATATCGTCATCGATTATGTGCCGGACGAATGGCTGGTGGAATCGAAGTCGCTGAAGCTGTTCCTGCATTCCTTCCGCAACCACGGCGCATTCCACGAAGACTGCACCATCGAGATCGCCCAACGGCTGGTGTCGTTGCTTCAGCCACGCTGGCTTCGCATCGGCGCCTATTGGTATCCGCGCGGCGGCATCCCGATCGACGTCTTCTGGCAGACCGGCAAGCCGCCCGAGGGCCTGTGGCTGCCCGACCAGGGCGTGCCGACCTATCGCGGTCGCGGCTAAAGCGGGAGATCCCCCGCTACGGCCTGAGTGACGGGCGTTTGAGCCAGGCGTCAACGATGCGCGCGGCAACCTGATCGGTCGGGTCGCGCGTGTCCACTTCTAGGTCGTAGGCGCAGTAATCGTGCGTCTTCAAGTGAAAGCGGGCTTCGCCGATCGTGCGGTCGCCACGCTCGCGCTCGCGACGCTCCAGGTCTTCGATGGGCGCGTGCACTCCGACCCAGAAGATGTCCAGATGCGCGGTTTGCCTTCTGATATCGTCGGACCAGCTTTTCTCCTCGACGATATGCTCGACGATCAGGTCGTTGCCGGCCTCGGCGAAGGCTGCGATCGAGCGATGAAATCCGTCGAAGAACCTCGCGCGCTCGCCGCGCATTCCATGATGCATGCCGCGCCTAAGGACCCGAAATCCGGCGTCGGCAAGCTGGTCGGAGGCATAGTAACAAAAGGGCTCCGGGAGGATTTCCCGGAGCGCCTTTGCCAGCGTTGACTTTCCGGCACTCGACGTGCCGTTCAGAAAGATAATTCGTCCGTGCTGCATGCCCGTTTGATTTCAGCCGAAGATCAAGGCAGCGCCGGCCAGAGCCGTGAGGCCGCCGAGGAGGCGGGCAAGCAGGCCGCCGCCGGAGAGGCGCTGAAGGGCGATGCCGAGGCCGATGCCGGCCACGTGCAGCGCGGCGGTGGCGAGGATGAAGCCGACCGAGAAGGCAAGCGCCCCGGCGCTGCCGAGTTCGCCGCCATGGGCATGGCCGTGGAAGAGGGCGAAGACGCCGACGATCGCAGCGGATGCTGCCGTGTCGAGCCGCACCGCCATGGCAACAAGCAGGCCGAGTGCCACCACCGAGGCGAGGATCGCCGGCTCGACGAAGGGCAGGCCGACACCGGCAACCGCCAGCGCGAAGCCCGCTGCCATCATTGCGACGAAGGCCGCCGGCACGACAACGAGCGCCCGACCGCCGATCTGCGCCGCCCAGAGGCCGACGGCGACCATGACGAGGATATGGTCAAGTCCGAACAGCGGATGCGAGAAGCCGGCGGCAAACGAGCCGTGCTCTGCCGGATTGAGATGGGCGAAGGCGGGTGCGGCGGAGGCGATCAGCGCCGCAGTGGCGATCAGGATGCGTCTGTTCATGCGTGTCCCCATGGATCGGCGGGACCTGGGAGGCTGGCCCCACTCTTGAGTGTTTGACGCGACCGATCTTATTGGCCTCCGTCCCCCTGTCTATACGGCATTTGGCGGTAGGTGTTTTTACCATAAGCATAGTCGACCTTGCTGCTTTGTCGCCGCTTCGGTTTGTTGCATTGTCTTCGGGGTCGAGTCGCATTATCTGACTTTGACTGAAGACTTCATGAGACGCCGGAGAAAAACGGATGATGAACGACGACGAGGACGACAAGAAGACCGAATTGCCGCTCGGCAAGGAAACGGAGGCGAACCTTTTCAAGTCGCGTTCGATTTTCATCTACGGGTCGATCAATCAGGAACTGGCGCAGAAGGTCTGCTCGCAGCTCGTGGCGCTTGCCGCCGCCAGCGACGAAGACATCCGCATCTTCGTCAATTCGCCGGGCGGCCATGTCGAATCGGGCGACAGCATCCACGACATGATCAAGTTCGTGAAGCCGAAGGTCTGGACCATCGGCACCGGCTGGGTCGCTTCCGCCGGCGCGCTGATCTTTGTCGGCGCTCCCAAGGAGCGTCGCATTTGCCTGCCGAACACCCGCTTCCTGCTTCACCAACCGTCGGGCGGTACCCGCGGCATGGCGTCGGACATTGAGATCCAGGCACGCGAAATCATCAAGATGAACGATCGCCTGAACAAGATCTTCGCCGACGCAACCGGCCAGCCGGTCGAGAAGATCGCCAAGGACACGGACCGCGATTACTGGCTTTCCGCTGAGGAAGCGAAGTCCTACGGCCTCGTTTCGCGGATCATCTCGTCTGCTGCGGACATCTGAGTTCGCAAGCAAGTCAAGGATTTGGAGGGCATCGGCATTTCGCCGGTGCCCTTTTCTTTTTGCGGTGATCCTCGCCATCGCGTGGCTTGCTCCACTCTGGCAGGCCGTGTATAGGCTTTGAGCATGACCAAGGCTGACGCATATCGGATCGCCTCGATCCCCGCCGGACACGATACCAATCGTGCGCCGTCGCGCGCCTTTGCCTCGCTTCTTCTTCTCGGCCTTACTCGCGGTTGCCGGGTTCGCTGAGGAGCGCCCGGCGGCCGAAAAGCCACGCCGGCGGATGCTCCTCGACCCCATCAAGTGTTTTAGGATAAAGGCGCGTTCGGCGCGGCATTAGCCATCGCAATCCGATCCCCGATCGGGTATGGCAAGGCGGCCAGGACGTCCAGTGATGAAGAGAAGCTGCAATGATCCAGAAATCCCATCCCGTTAAGATTGGCATGCCGGAAGCGGCGGTGAAGTACCAGGCCTATCCGCAGATCGCGCTCACCGACCGCACCTGGCCGTCGAAGACGATCACCAAGGCGCCGATCTGGTGCTCGGTCGACCTGCGTGACGGCAACCAGTCGCTGGTCGACCCGATGGGGCACGATCGCAAGGCCCGCATGTTCCAGCTGCTGCTCGACATGGGCTTCAAGGAAATCGAAATCGGTTTCCCCTCGGCCTCGCAGACCGATTTCGATTTTGCCCGCTGGTGCATCGAGGAAGGCAATGTCGCCAAGGATGTGTCGCTGCAGGTGCTGGTGCAGTGCCGGCCCGAGTTGATCACCCGCACCTTCGAAGCGCTGGAAGGCGCGCACCAACCGATCGTGCATTTCTACAATTCGACGAGTGAACTGCAGCGCCGCGTGGTGTTTGCCAAGGACGTGCGCGGCATCAAGCAGATTGCGACCGACGCCGCCAAGATGATCACCGACATGGCGGCCAAGGCCGGCGGCGGCTACCGCTTCGAGTATTCGCCGGAAAGCTTTACCGGCACCGAGCTCGAAGTGGCCTTGGAGATCTGCAACGCGGTCACCGAGATCGTCAAGCCGACGCCAGACAACAAGCTGATCCTGAACCTGCCCTCGACCGTCGAGATGGCGACGCCGAACATCTATGCCGACCAGATCGAATGGATGTGCCGCAACCTCGACAACCGCGAAAGCCTGATCATCTCGCTGCACCCGCACAACGACCGCGGCACCGGCATCGCCGCCACCGAATTGGGCCTGATGGCTGGCGCCGACCGCGTCGAAGGCACGCTGTTCGGCAATGGCGAGCGCACCGGCAACGTCGATGTCGTGACGCTGGCGCTGAACATGTTCACGCAGGGCGTCGATCCGCAGCTCGACTGCTCCGATATCGAGCGGATCAAGGAAGTCTACGAATACTCCAACCAGATGGTCATTCCCGAGCGCCATCCTTATGTCGGCGAACTGGTCTACACGGCCTTCTCCGGCTCGCACCAGGATGCGATCAACAAGGGCATGAAGGCGATCAAGACCGCCAACAAGCCGCTCTGGGAAGTGCCGTACCTGCCGATCGATCCGCGTGACGTCGGCCGCTCCTACGAGGCGATCATCCGCATCAACTCGCAGTCGGGCAAGGGCGGCATCGCCTACATCCTGCAGGAAGACTACGGCATCAACCTGCCGCGCAACCTCCAGGTCGAGTTCCGCGAGGACATCCAGCGCATCACCGACGAGGAAGGCAAGGAGCTGCCGTCCAAGCGCATCTACGAGCGCTTCATCGAGCGCTACGTCGAGCAGCCGGGCGCGCGCATCAAGTTCGTCGACCATCACACTTATCCGGTGGGCGAGCACAAGGGCGTGCGCGTGGTGGCGGCCGAGATCACCGACAATGGCGAGGTCAAGCGCATCGAAGGCAAGGGCACCGGCCCGATCGACGGCTTCATCAATGCGCTGTCGATCTATCTCGGCATCGACCTCTCGGTTGCGGATTACTCCGAGCACTCGCTGCAGCACGGCTCGAACGCAGCCGCGATCGCCTATGTCGAGATGGAGCACCCGGGTGGCAAGCTGTTCGGCGCCGGTATCAACACCAACATCGTTGCCGCCTCGCTCGAAGCGATCGTTTCGGCGGCAAACCGCGTACTCGAGATGAAGCGCGGCTGATACACTTCAGCGTTACGAATGAAGCCGCGTCGGGGAAACCCGGCGCGGCCTTTTCGTTTCAGGGGTAGGGGAATGCCGTCGATCTCAGATCGTCGCGGCGACGGCTTCGGCGATGTCCTGGATGCCGACATGGGAAGACGGGCCGACGAGCACGAAAGAGGCGCCGCCTCGCTGCCAGGAGACCATGCCGAGATCGTCGCGGATGCTCTCGTCGAACTGCTCCGCCTGCGGGCCGGTGGTGTTCTTGAGGAAACAGATCGCGAAGATTTCGCCTTCGGTGCTTCGGTAGACGAGCTGCGCCACGGGCTTGCCGTTGGCGACGAGCAGCCGCGCGCCCTCGAAGGTCAGGCCCTTGCCGGAAAGCTGCGGGACCTTGAAGGGAACGCCGACGCTTGCGGCAAGCCAGGTCTCGATCTTCGGTCCCTCTGTCGCCGGGACCTCGACTAGATGCTCCTTCTGCCGCGAATAGATGCGGTGATAGTCGGCGATGTCGTCGAGCCAGCCACGCGCTGCGGCGAGCTTGGTCGGCTCGCTCCCGCTGTTCGCCGTCCCGACGATGAAGCCGGCGCCGCCGCCGAGCAGCAGCAGGGCCACCGATGCGGCAAGCATGCGCGGCCAGACCCGCGCGTGCCGGACAGTGGTCGTCGTTGCCGCAATCCGCTCGGTCTTCGGATTGACCCCCGGACCCTGCTTGATTTGCCGGACAAGAGCGAGCGGCACGGGATCGTGCAGGAAATCTTCGAAGGCGGTATCGCCGAAGCTGCTGCCGGCCTTCAGCCTCTCGAACAACGCCTTGGCGTCCTCGTCGCGGGCGAGAATCGCGTCGAGTTCGGTTCGTTCAGCTTCGCCGATCTCGCCGTCGATATAGGCAGAAAGGCGCACTTCGAGCGCTTGACCCCTTGTCTGTTGCAACGGTCAGGCCCTCCTTTCGGTATTCTCTGAGATCATCGCCGCGAGCCTGAGGCGCGCGGTCGACAGTCTGCTCATGACGGTGCCGATCGGAATGCCCAGGATATCGGCGGTCTCGCGATAGCTGTGGCCTTCGACATTGACCAGCAGGAATACGCTCGCCAGCCCCTCGGGCATCGACAGGATCATCTTCTGCAACTGATTGGCGTAGACGGCTTTTTCGGCCGACGGCTCGATGCTGAGTTCGTCATGTCCGAGCGCATCGACGGTGCCGCTGCCGGTGCGAACCTTGCGCTTGCGGATTTCGTCGACCCAGAGATTGCGCGTCATCGCGTAGACCCAGCTTTCCAGCCGGCCCTCTCCGTTCCAGAGGTGGCTGCGGGTGATCGCGCGCTCGCAGGCTTCCTGGACGAGGTCGTCGGCGTCATTGGCATTGCGCGTCAGCGTCATCGCGAAACGGCGCAATTTGGGCAGCAGGCTGACCAAGTCGCGTCTGAAGTCCTTCGTTTCTGCCGCTGGACGCATTTCTCTTCCAATGAAACGTGCCGGATCATGCATTTATTCGCCGTGCTGCGCACGAGCGGATGATATGAAACATTTGCTCCTTAGTCTGCAAGGGAAGTCCCGGAACGGAAAGCAAATTCTGCTGCTTCATGGCGCCTTTTCCCAAAAAGCTTTCGCTTGCCCGCGGCCGTTAATCACGCGCTTCGTTACCGTTAACTGCAATGGTGGCCGGAGATCGCGTCAAAGTTCGGCCCGAATCTGGCCGGACCTCATGCACAACTGCAGGTCGACGTCGGGGATACGCCAATGAACGCACAGCATCGCAATGGCATGAGTATTGTCAGGTTTGTCGGGAGACATTGTGGCGGACGCCGCATTCGGGGAGGTGCGGCCGTCATTCGCACGGCTGCGCTGGTGCCTTTGTTTGCGGGGCTCGCCGCCTGCCAGAGCGCCCAGGTCATGGAAACGGGGTCTCTATCCTCCTACAAGGATTTCGTTGCCAGCGACGGGATGGTGACCAAGACGAAGTACCGGGTGGATTCTGCTGCCACCAAGAACGTCAAGACGGTGCATGTGATCCCGACGACCTTTGCCGCCACCGCGGATCTCGACAAGCTCGGGGATCTGCAAAAGAAGCTGGTGGCCACGGCGATCGACCGGTCGCTCTGCGAAGCCCTGAGCGAGCAATTCGACGTCGTGCCGATCTCCAAGCCCGCCGACATGGCGGTGCGCTCCGTGATCAGCAAGGTCAAATCGACCAATGCAGTCGTCGCCGGCGTGTCGACCGTCACCTCGGCCGTCGCTCCGATCCCGGTTCCGCGCATTCCCATCGGCCTTGGAAGTCTCGCGGTCGAGGCGGAGGCATTCGACCCGATGGGCAAGCAGATCGCCGGGCTGGCATGGGCGCGTGGCGCCAACATCCTCACCAACGGGTCCCGCGCCTCGACGGCCGCCGACGCCTTCGAGCTTGCAGGCGACTTCTCAAGCGACTTCAGTGCGCTGCTCGAAAAATCGGGTGACCCGATGAAGTCCGATTTTGAGCTGCCGTCGATGAAGAACGTCAAGAACAGCGTCGCCTATGCCGTCACCGGCAAACCCACCGATCCGGATTGCGCCGTGTTCGGCAAGGGATCCGGTCTCGGCGGCATCGCTGGCGGCGCGCTCGGCCTGCCGCCGGAATGGTCGGAGAAGAAGAACGAGGCAAAGTCGATTGCTGACGGCACGATGGGAGGCGGTCCCTCAGCAGGCGGGGCGAAGGGAAATGCAGCCAAGGCAAGCGAGCCCAAAAAGAACGGGCCGGCGGCAAGCGGGTCGAAGAAAACCTAGCGTCCCAGTCCGTGTCTGTGGCACGTCGGATCGAGGGCGGCGCCTGGCGCCGCCCGTCCATGTTACCGCCCGGTCAGTACTGGCGGACGCCGCCGAGCGACTGCAGCAGGGCGCGGTAAGCCCAGGTGTTTTCGCCGCCGCGGTCGCGGATCTCGACGAGCTGCACACGCGCTTCCTCGACGCGGCCCTGTTCGATCAGCGCCTGGCCCATGTAGGAGCGGGCGAGGATGTAGTTCTCGTCGGCCTGGAGCGCGCGTTTGTAGTACTGCATGCCGAGTTCCATGCGCCCCGCCTTGCGGTTGGCATAGCCGAGGTAGTTGAGCACCCGGGCGCTCTGCTGGTCCTTGACGGCGCCGAGCACCCTGATCGAATTTTCATACTGGCCGGCATAGGCGAGTTCGCGGGCAGCCTGGAACAGGATATCGTCGCCAAGGTCGCTCTTCTTGGCGTCAACGCAGGCCTTTTTCTTGGCGTCCCACACCTTGCCGTCGGTGCATTCGCTGGTCGTCTTGGTTTTCTTCGGCGGTTCGCTCGTATCCTCGCCGGCGGCCATCACCGCATGCGCCATGAAGCTGGTTGCCCCGGCGGCAAACAGGGCGAAAACGAGGTTCTTGTGGTTCATCATGCCATCTCCCATTGCTGGCGCATGACCGCGAAAGCCTCGCGCTGTTTCAAACGACTGCGTGTCCTGCATTCGCGCAGAGGCGGGCGCGCTGCCATGCGGCGGCGGACCGGAGTATGACGCAGCAGGGCCGGGGTTTATTCGCCGGGCGATGAATTTTCTGCGGAGGGAGGCTGCGTTCGCCTAGAAGCGTGTGGTTTCGGCGAGCGACACCGTGGTGGCATCGTCGTTCAGGGCGTAGCGCTCGCGCGTCAGGTGCCAGTTCCCGGCTTCACCGGCGACGGTGAACAGGTTGTAGGCTGCCGGCGGCTTGTGGCCGCCAGGACCTTGCGAGGCCGAGGCGATGCCGACAACCGGGACAGGGGCATGCTGGCCCTTCAGCCAATAGACAGTGTTGAGGTGCGTGTGGCCGTGGATCACGAGTTCCGCGCCGCCGGACGAGATCGTCGCAGCAAAGCGGCGAATGCCGATCATGCGCTTGTGCATCGAGGTTGCGCCGCGGATCGGCGGATGGTGGATCATGACGATGCGGAAGAGCCCGGCTTCGCCGGCTTGTCTGAGCAGGTTGACGGTGGCGCGGGCCTGGCGTTGGCCGAAATAGCCGCTGGCGGCAAAGGGCGGGGTCGCAACGGCGGTTGAGCAGCCGATCAGTGCCACCGGGCCGCGCACGCGCATATAGGGAAAGCAGCGGTGCCGGTCATGCCAATGCGCCGGCGCATCGTCGCCGCGCATATAGGGATACCAGGCACGGGTGGTCTTCTCGTAGGCGCCCGGAACATAGGCGTCGTGGTTGCCCGGAACGACGGAGATGTTCTCCGGCTTGCCCGCATCCTCCAGCCATTCTGTCACCGCCTTGATCTCGAGCGAGGAGGCGAGATTGACGAGATCGCCCGTCATCGCCAGATGGTCCGGATCCTTCTTCTCGATGTCGGCCAGCAGGGTGTCGAGCGTACCGGTGAAGAGATGGCGGCTGCGGTTGCGGTGCCAGTTGACGAAACCGGTGATGCGCTTGGAAGCGAGTTCCCTGAGGGATAGCTCGGGCAAGGGCCCGAGGTGGACGTCGGAAATATGGGCGAGTTTGAACATCGACCCCGTCTAGCGCATATTCCGGCCGAGGGGAATCAGGTCGCCCGATGAATCGCGTGTGGCCGGGACGAGGAAGGAAAAAACGCCTGGAACAGGATCGGCCACCGGAGATGCGGCGCTGGTATCTCCGGCTGCTGATGTGGCTTGCGCATGGCTACTACGCTGTTGCGCGCGGCATGACGATGGGTGTGCGGGCGGCCTGTTTCGATGGCGAGGGCCGCGTTTTCCTCGTCCGCCACTCCTACCTGCCGGGCTGGCACCTGCCGGGCGGGGGGCTCGACCGCGACGAGGCCTCGATCGACGGCTTGCTGCGGGAGTTGCGCGAGGAGGGGAACCTCGAAGTTTCGGCGCCGCCGGTGCTCATCCAGGTCTACTACAACAGGCGCACGAGCCGCCGCGACCACGTCGTCTTCTACCGCTGTGACGGTGTCAGCCAGAGCGCGCCGAAAACGCCCGATCTCGAGATTTCCGAAAGTGGCTTCTTCGCACTGGACGCGCTGCCTGACGACACCACGCCGGCAACACGCCGCCGGCTTGCGGAACTTGCCGGCGGCATCGCAATCGATCGCTACTGGTAGCCGCGATCGATTGCCCGTTTCATTGCGGGCTTACAGCGCCTCGCGTCCGTGCGGGGCGGTGAGGTCGAGCACCGGGCCCACCGGCACGACGCCGGTGGGGTTGATGGTCGTGTGGCTGCGGTAGTAGTGCTCCTTGATGTGGCGCATATCGACCGTCTCGGCCACGCCCGGCACCTGATAGAGTTCCCGCAGATACCCTTGGAGGTTCGGATAGTCGGCGATCCGGCGGATGTTGCACTTGAAGTGGCCGACATAGACAGGATCGAAGCGCACCAGCGTCGTGAATAGCCGCCAGTCGGCCTCGGTGAGGCGGCTGCCGGTGAGGTAACGGTGCGAGCCGAGGCGCTCTTCCAGCTTGTCCAGCCGGGCAAAGAGTGCCGTCATACTTTCCTCGTAGGCGGATTGCGTGGTGGCAAAGCCTGCCTTGTAGACGCCGTTGTTGACGTCATTGTAGACGTCGGTGTTCATCGCATCGATCTCGCCGCGCAGCTCTTCCGGATAGAAATCGAGCGTCGAGCCGGTCAGGCCATCGAAGGCGGAGTTGAACATCCGGATGATCTCGGAGGATTCATTCGAAACGATGGTGTTCTGCTTCTTGTCCCAGAGGACGGGCACGGTCACGCGGCCGGAATAGTTGGCATCGGCGCGGGTATAGACCTGCCACAGCGCCTTCGAGCCGAAGAGATGATCGCCGGTGCCGATGCCGCCGTCCTTGAATTCCCAGCCCTGGGTGAGCATCAGCGGATCGACCACGGAAACGGAGATCAGGTCCTCGAGCTTTTTCAGCTTGCGGAAGATCAGCGTACGATGGGCCCATGGACAGGCGAGCGAAACATAGAGGTGATAGCGATCGGCTTCGGCCTTGAAGCCGGCGTCGCCGCTCGGGCCGGCCGACCCGTCCGCCGTCACCCAGTTGCGGAACTGCGAAGCGCTGCGCTTGAAGTGGCCGTTCGTTGCCACCGTGTCGTACCAGACGTCCTGCCAGACGCCATCTACCAACCTGCCCATCGGACAAACTCCTTCGTGATCGTTGCGTCAATAGATAACGCTTCCAGCGACATTCGATAGGTGGCGAAATCGGAACAGTGCGTTTTAGGCTTTGACAGAGGGCAAATTTCTGCTATCGGCGATTTCACAACTTTTTTCGTGTCTGGAAGAATCCACACAGATGATGTTCTCGGGAAACCTGCGACGACGCTGATGCTGCCAACGCCCTCATCGGGCGAAGCCATCCCTATGTCTGTTCGCATGCCTGGTTTCTCGATCTCATGAAAAAGCACGATCTCGTCTATCTGACCGAAGACGCGTCCCATGACGCAGCCATCGAAATCATCAACGAAGAAGCTTTCGGCCCCGGCCGGTTTGCCCGGGCGGCCGCGCGCATCCGCGAGCAGGGGCCGCATGACCGGTCGCTGTCCTTCATCTGCGCCGACAATGGCGAGACGATCGCATCGGTCCGGATGACGCCGGTCATGGCGGGCTCGATCAAGGGCCACCTGCTCGGACCGCTCGCCGTCAGGCCGTCGCACAAGAACCAGGGCATCGGCCGGGAACTGGTGCGTATCGCGGTCGAGGCGGCGCGGCGCAAGGGCTCACACGCGGTGATCCTTGTCGGCGATCCGCCCTATTACCAGCCGCTCGGCTTCGAGAAGGTGCGTTACGCGGCACTCGAGTTCCCTGGGCCGGTCGACCCGGCGCGGGTGCTCGTCGTGCCGATGGCAGAGGGTGTGCATGCCGGACTTGCCGGCGTTATCGCCTGGCGGGATGATAGGCTGATGCAGGCGGAGCCGATTGCGTTGCCGCTGGCCGTCTGATCCCGGACCTTATCGCGCGACGAGCGATTTCTTCAGAAACACCCGGGTTCGGCCAACAGGGAAATCCGGCAGTTCACCGAAGGCCGCATAGCCCTGACGCTCGTAGGCGCGCAGGGCCTGCGGGTTGAAGGTGTCGATCCAGGCGCTGTGGCAGCCGCGATTGCGCGCTTCGTCCTCGGCCGCCTGGAGCAACTTGCCGGCAAGCCCCTGTCCGCGAAGATCTTCCGGTAACCACAGCCATTGCACGAATAGCCAGCCCCAGCCGGTGTAGCCGTTCAGGCCGCCGCGGGCTCCCTGTGCCTCGAGGCCGCCGACAAGGACGGCGAGGGGGCGTCGCTCCGACGGGCCGACGTCGGCGGCGTTGAAGGCGGCAAGACCGTTGCCGATTGCTTCGATCGCCTCTGGCGGTGGGGTGTCGGTGACGACGAACATCGGCCTTTACCTTTCGACACGGCGCATGCTGAAGACATCCAGGCGGTCTTCGCCGACATCCGTCTCGTCGAGCTGCCAGCCGAGACGCTCGTAGAAGGCGCGCTTGCCCGAGAGGGCGCAAAGATGCACGGCTTCGGCGCCGGTATCGAGCGCCGCCTGCGCTGCCTTCAGCACGATGTCGCCGCCGATACCTGCCCCGCGGAACGGCGGATCGACCCAGACGGCAGCAACCCACGGCGTGAGATCCGGTCGCTCCTCAAGATCGGAGGCGATGACCGAGGCGGTGCCGACGAAACGGTCGCCGGCATGCGCCACCAGACACAGCGGCTCGGCATCGTCGGCAAGGCTCGCCTGAAGCAGGCCGGTAATGTGTTCCAGCGGAAAGCCATGCGGTTCCCACCGGGCGCGCCAGACGCGGTCGGCCACGGCATCGAAGAAATGCGGTGCGTCGCGAAGGTCGCTGACGACCATGGTGCTGTCGCTCATCGTCCCTCGCGATACCAGGTGGCGGAAATCAGCAGCAGCAGCGCCGCAAGACCAAGGAAGCCGGTAAACAGCGGCACTGAATTGACGCCCTTCAGCACGGTTTCGTCGGTCATGCGGATCGAGAGCCGCTGGTCGTCTGCCGCTCGGATCGAGCCCCTGACCGGCAGAACCGTGGGCAGGTCGAGCGGTCCATCGGCACTTGCGAGGCGCCGCACGATGCCCTTGGTCTTTTCCGCCCAGGGACGCAGCTTGTCCTCGGTCGAGATCGCGGCCTTGAATTCCGGAGCGTTGGGGTCGCCGACATGGGCAAGAGCCGTGAGCTCGCCGTTCGACATCTCGAAGAGCCCGGTTTCCGTGGTGGCGACTTCGGCCGAGTAGAGGCCCGGCTGGCGTTCGGTCAGCTTGACGTCCCGCTTCCCGCCGGAGGGAGCGACCAGCGTCACCGGACCCGGATCGCCATCGATCGTCTGGCGGGTGATTTCGAGTGTCCGGCCGCGTGCGCGTGCCGTCAGCGCCTCTTCTTCGAGCGAGGGCTCTTGCATCAGCCAATGGGCGGTGCGCCGATAGAGCGAAACGTGGGGTCCGCCGCCTTCGAAGCCGCGAGCCCAGAGCCAGCCCTGATCGGAGAGCAGCATGGCGACGCGGCCCTTGCCGACACGGTTGAGCACCAGCAGCGGTTTGCCGTCGGCCGCTTCCATGACCGTATGGCCCTGCGGTCGGTTGACGTCGACGGTGCGGAACCAGCGGCCCCAATGCGGCGGCTCGCTGTCGGAGCCTTCCAGACCGCGGGTCACCGGATGCTTCTTTCCTTCCTCCGACAGGCGCGGGAAGAAGGCCTTTTCGTTCATGACGCCCGTCGGCGCGGCCGGCAGCACTGCCTCAAGCGGTGTCGCTGCAATCGAATCGTCGCCGGCATGTTCGGGACCTGCCGCGATTAGCAGCGCGCCGCCGTTCTCCACATATTGCGCGATGTTGTCGTAGTAGAGGATCGGCAACAGACCGCGGTGCTGGTAGCGGTCGAGGATGATCAGATCGAACTCGTTGATCTTGTCGACGAAGAGTTCGCGCGTCGGGAAGGCGATCAGCGATAGCTCGTTGATCGGCGTGCCGTCCTGCTTTTCCTGCGGACGCAGAATGGTGAAATGTACGAGATCGACGGCCGCATCGGATTTCAAGAGGTTGCGCCAGGCGCGTTCGCCGGCATGCGGCTCGCCGGAGACCAAGAGCACGCGCAGGTTCTCGCGAATGCCGTCGAGCACGTGGACCGCGCGGTTGTTGGCCGTCGTCACTTCGCCCGGAACGGCATCGACGGCGAATTCGAGCACGTTGTTGCCGCCGCGCGGAACGTTGAAGGCGAACGGCACGTCCGTGCCGGGCTCGGCCCGCTCGCGGGCGATCTCGTTGCCGTTGAGGCGGATCGTGACTTCGGCGCTGCCGCCGGGTGCCGCCCCGTCGTCGACCACCCGGAACGAGAGCTTCTGTTCCTCGCCGACGATGCCGAAGCGCGGCGGGTTGATCAGTTCGACACGCCGGTCGAATTCATCGGGCTTGCCGGTGATCAGCCCGTGCACGGGCGCGTCGAAACCGAGCGCGCGAGCGACATCGGGCACATCGTGGATCTGGCCATCGGTGACGAAAATGGCGCCGCCGATGCGCGCCGGGGGAACGTCAGACAGCGAGGAGGCAAGCGCGCCAAAGAGATTGGTCGACGGCGAGACATCTGCCGGATCGGTGTTTGCCTCGATGATACGCGGCTCGATCAGCGGTATGGCCGCCAGCCGTTCCTTCAGGCCCTCGACGGCGCGATCGGTCTGCGCGGTGCGGTCGCCGTTCTGCTGGCTCTGGCTGCGGTCGACGACGACGGCGACGATGGTCGAGAGCGGATCGCGCAACTCCACGAAAATGGAGGGGTTGGCGATCGCCAGTCCGAGCGCTGCGAGTGCGGCCAGGCGCAGCCAGACGCCGCGCACCTTCTGCCAGAGGCCAAAGGCGATGAACAGCGCCGCGATTGCGAGCAGCGGGACGAAGTAGATCCACGGGATCAGCGGGGCAAAGCCATAGGTCATCGATCGGCCCTCACTGTCCAAGCCTTTGCAGAAGGTCCGGCACGTGAACCTGATCGGCCTTGTAGTTGCCCGTCAGCATATACATCATGATGTTGACGCCGGCGCGGTAGGCATATTCGCGCTGCATCTCGTCCGGCGGCACTGTCGGCAAGAGCGGCGCGCCGTTGACGTCAACGGCCCAGGCACCGGCAAAATCGTTGCCTGTGATCATGATCGGCGTGACGCCGTCGCCGCCGCGCACGGGGCGATTGCTGCGGTCTTCGTCGCCATTGGGGGCGGCCTCGACCCAGAGCTGGCTTTCCGCATAGCGCCCGGGGAAGTTCGAAAGCAGATAGAAGGCCTTCGTCAGCACGTGATCGGAGGGCACCGGCTCCAGCGGCGGAATGTCGAGCCCGCTCAGCATCGCCTGCAGGCGCTGCACGTTGGGACTGTCGCCGGCGTCCGACGGTGTCAGCGAGGAAAACTGGTCGCGCGTGTCGAAGAGAACGGTGCCGCCGTTGCGCATATAGGCGTCGATCCGGCTCATGACCCGGCTGCTTGGCATCGGAGCGGTGGCCGAAACCGGCCAGTAGATGATCGGGTAGAAGGCCAGCTCGTCCTGTTCGAGGTCGACGCCGACGGGCGCTCCGGGTTCGAGCGCCGTCCGGTAGGTCAGATAGTTGCTGAGGCCGATGAGGCCCTGTTCGGAGAGGCGGTCGACCTCCTGCTCGCCGGTGATGACATAGGCGAGATGGGTCGTGTCCAGCCGCTGCAACGTCTGCTCGTCGCTCGGCTGGCTGTCCTGCGCATGTGCGATCGCCGGGGCGAGAGCGGCTACAAGGCCGAGCGTCGCAAGGCCAAGGGTTGCGACCAGTGCCGCGGCCGCGGCGCCGCGCCCTGCGCGCCGGCGAAGCCCGGCGAGACCGCCGGCCATATAGAGAACGATCAGCGTATCGAGGACGAAGAGCGCCAGCGCCAGCCCGAAGAGGTAGGGTCGGATCGAGAAGGGCCGGGCGCCCTCCAGTCCTTCGGCCCGCGCTCCGACGAGATTGCCTGTAATCGGGGTGAGCTTGCCGCCGTCAGGCAGCAGATTGTTGGCGACGAAACCTTCCTCCGAGCCGTAGAGGCCGGGGGGCGTGTCGGCGGAAACGGTGGGCGCGATGCCGGGTGCGATTTCGAGCGGTCGAGCGCTGCCGGTGTCGCCGGTCAGTTCGCCGCGGGCGCTCACCAGGCGATAGGGGGGCAACGTCTGCGCCATGCTTGGCTGATCGCCGGCAACGCCGCCGGCGCGCGAAAGCTGGATGGACCGGCGAAGCATGTCGACGAACGAGCCGGAGATCGGCAGGTTCGACCAGTTCGGATCGGCGCTCACGTGGAAGAGCACGATGCGGCCGCGGCCGCGCTCGGCGGTCGTCACCAGCGGTGTGCCGTCGGCGAGGTTGGCCCAGGTCCGCTCCGTGAGATCGGGTGTCGGTTGCGCCAGCACCTGGCGCTTTACCAGGACGTCACGCGGGCGTTCCAGTCCGGCAAAGGGGCTCGAGGACGGATAATCGGCAAGCGGCTGCGGTTCCGACCAGGAAAGCGCGCCGTCGAGCGTACGCTCGCCCTGCCGGAGCACGACCGGTACGAGCGGGTCGTCGGCGGGCGCGCCGGCGAGCCTCGGGCCGGCGAAGCGCACCAGCATGCCGCCATTTTCCAGCCAGCGCGTGACCAGCGGGTAGCTTTCGTCCGGCAAACGGCCGACGTCGGCCATGACGAGGATCGACGGATTTTGCGCCAGAAGCTCGGCGATTGCCTTCCCGACCGCCTCTTCGCGGGGTTCGATCAGGTCGGCATGCGGCTCGAGCGCGCGCTTGATGTAGTAGAGCGGCGAAAGCAGCGGTTGCGACTGATGGACCTCGCCGCTGAGCAGGGCGACCCGGCGGCGGCGGTTGCCGTCATCGAGCAAGTGCAGGCCACCGGCCGTCGCCTGGCCTTCGATCGTCAGGCGCGCGAAGTCGTTGCGCAGCTCGAAGGGCGCCTTCAGCAAAGCATCCGCCGTGGTGGCGCCCGTCGCGAAGCGAAGCTCGCCCTCGGCGATCGCCGTGCCGCGAATGTCACGGGCAAGCACGTAATAGGCGCGTGGCTCGCCGAACGGCAGGCGCGAGGCGGTAACCCGCATTCCGTCGTTTTCGTTGGTCGCTGCCGTCAGCGCGATGGCGCTTTCCGCATTGCCCTCGACCCGGCGGACATTCGTAGCGCCGAGCTCTGCGATCTGCTGCATCGTCCCGCCATTCGACGCTTCGATGCCGTCGCTGAGGAAGGCGAGGGTGCCGGGCGGAGAGCCGGCAAGCGCGGCCTTCATGGCAGCGAGTGCCCGCTCACGGTCGGCCGGCAGCGGTTGCGGCTGGGCGGCGGCCAGGCGGTCGCGCGCCGCGGCGGCGGAAGCGGGCGTCGCGTCGTGCTGGCGGTCGGTGGTAAAGACGATCGAAACGGGAAGCTCCTTGGCTTCCGCGTCGTCGATCAGCGCACCGGCGGCTTCGACCCGCTGGTTCCAGTCGGAGACTGTCGCCCAGCTGTTGTCGATGACGAGGGCAAGCGGACCGGCTGACGAAAGCGTGTTCTGCCGCGGGTTGATCACCGGATCGGCAATCGCAAGGATAAGGGCGGCGGCCATCAGCATGCGCAACAGCGTCAGCCACCACGGGCTTTGCGCCGGGGTCTCCTCACGCTTCATCACCGACGCGAGGATGCGCAGCGGCGGGAAGACTTCGGCCGACGGCCTTGGCGGCGTCATCCGCAGCAGCCACCAGATGACCGGCAGGGCAACCAGGGCGGCAAGGATGGCGGGATTGGTGAAGAGGAAGGCGAGGCCGCTCATAGCTGGCCTCCGTGGGTCGCGCGTCCCGGCATGCCGGAGAGATAGGTGTGCACGGCGACGAGCGCCTCGGAGGCGGGCCGGTCGGTCTTGTGCGGGGTGAAGGTCCAGCCGAGATGGCGCAGCGTCACGCCCAGCGTGTCGCGGCGGCCAATATAGGCGCGCTGATAGTCTTCACGCAGCACTTCAGCGCGGCCGGCGGTCAGCTTCTCGCCGGTCTCCGGGTCGGTGAATTCGGTCCGGCCGGAATAGGGAAACACTTCTTCGGCCGGGTCGGCGATCTCGACCACATGGCCGCGCAGGCCGCGTCTGGCCAGCGGGCCAAGGCGGTCCATGATCTTTTCGGCAGGATCGAGAAAATCGCCGATCAGCACGAGGTCGCTGGCGCTGCGGATCATTCCGGTTTCCGGCAGGCCCTCGGCAAGTGGGCTCAGCATGATGGCGGTCGCCAGCCGTTCGGCGGCGTTGCGCGCCGAGACCGGCTCCATGATGCCCGGGCAGCCGATGCGCTCGCCCGAGCGCGCGAGGATTTCGGCGAGCGCCAGCATCAGCACCAGCGCACGGCTCTCCTTGGACACGGTGCCGAGCTTCGACTTGTACATCATCGACGGCGAAAGATCGGCCCACAGCCAGATGGTGTGGGCGGCTTCCCATTCGCGGTCGCGCACGTAGGTATGGTCGTCACGGGCAGAACGCCGCCAGTCGATGCGCGACATGCTCTCGCCGTCCGAATAGGGCCGGAACTGCCAGAAATTCTCGCCGATGCCGCGCTTGCGCCGGCCATGCCAGCCGGAAATTACGGTGTTGGCGATCCGTCGCGCCTCGACCAGGCAATCGGGTACGAGCATGGCGCGCTGCTGCGCTCGTGAAAGCACTTCACTGGCGGGAGTACGCGAGACTATGTGCCCGACGGTGGCCATGCGTCAGCCTCTGGCCTGCTTCACCAGATCGGCGACGACGTCGCGCACGGTCATGCCTTCGGCGCGGGCGGCGAAGGTCAGCGCCATGCGGTGCTGAAGCACCGGTTCGGCCAGCGCCAGGATATCGTCGATCGAAGGCGCCAGACGGCCGTCGTAGAGCGCGCGGGCACGGGCGCAAAGCATCAGCGCCTGGCCGGCGCGCGGGCCTGGACCCCAGGCGACGTTCTTGTCGGTCGCAGCATTACCGTTGCCCGGACGGGCGGAGCGCACCAGCGAAAGGATCGCGTCGACCACCTTCTCGCCGACCGGCATCTGGCGGATGAGGCTCTGGATCTGCAGC
Source organism: Ensifer sp. Root954 (assembly GCF_001429005.1). Lineage (NCBI taxonomy): Bacteria > Pseudomonadati > Pseudomonadota > Alphaproteobacteria > Hyphomicrobiales > Rhizobiaceae > Ensifer > Ensifer sp. Root954. The sequence continues at coordinate 62,358 of NZ_LMJM01000024.1, read as the reverse complement.
AGCCGGGCGGCATCGATGACCGGATGGGCGGTCGCTTCGCCGACACCTGTGGTTTCGAGCAGGATCTGCCGCTCGGCCGTGAGGTCCGGATAGCCGACGTCGACCTGCATCAGGAAGCGGTCGAGCTGCGCCTCGGGCAGGGGATAGGTGCCTTCCTGCTCCAGGGGGTTCTGGGTCGCGAGCACATGGAAGGGCGCCGGCAGGTCCTTGCGGGCGCCGGCAACCGTGATGTGGTACTCCTGCATGGCCTGCAACAGTGCCGATTGGGTGCGCGGCGAGGCGCGGTTGATTTCGTCGGCCATCAGCAACTGCGTGAAGATGGGGCCGGGAATGAAGCGGAACGAGCGATGGCCGGCCCCGTCCTGGTCCATCACTTCGGAACCGAGAATATCCGACGGCATCAGGTCGGGCGTGAACTGTACGCGGCTGGAATCGAGCCCCAGCACGGTGCCGAGCGTGGCGACGAGCTTCGTCTTGGCAAGGCCGGGAACGCCGACGAGCAGCGCGTGACCGCCGGAGAGGACCGCGAGCAGGGTCTGCTCGACGACGCTTTCCTGGCCGAAGATGACTTTGCCGACTTCCGCACGCACCCGGGCGATTTCGCCCAGCGCGCTTTCGGCCGCAGCGACAATCGCCTTCTCGTCGATCGCGTCAGCCGCGCCCTTCATCACACTCATGGTCATACTCCCCGGTCGCCCGTTGTTAAACCGAATCGCCCCTACAGCGCCGCGCGTCCTTATAGAGCGCGCCAGGCTCGCTGTAATATTGAGCCGCCGCATGACGCCTGTCCTTAGATCGATCCCGATTCAAGGAATCATGCGGTAGCCTGGATTTCAGTCGCCAAAATCCAATTTAGACCCTGCCGGACGGCTGACAAGTCGGCGCCGACGCACTATCTCGTGAGATATCAAAGGTCTCGATGCAAAATCGAGGTCAAACGGGACGGAACAATGGCAGAAGCCGAAATTCAGCAAACCGGCGATGCGGCCGGACTGGCGGCCCTGATTGCGCGTGCCGCCGGGCAGACCGGCGAAAAAGCGCGCGGCCTGCCACCGGTGGACCGCTGGAATCCGCCGTTTTGCGGTGACATCGACATGGAGATCCGCGCCGACGGAACCTGGTTCTATCTGGGCACGCCGATTGGCCGGCAGCCCTTGGTGCGGCTGTTTTCCACCGTTTTGCGCAAGGACGAGGATGGGCGCACCTATCTCGTCACGCCTGTGGAAAAGGTCGGCATCCGCATCGTCGATGCGCCCTTTGTCGCCGTCGAGATGAGCGTGACCGAGGGGGAGGAGGGGCAGGTCCTGACCTTCCGCACCAATGTCGGCGACGTGGTCGAAGCCGGGCCGGAGCATCCGCTGCGCTTCGTCATCCATGGCGAGAACCGCGAGCTGAAGCCTTACCTGCATGTTCGAGGGCGGCTGGAAGCCCTGGTGTCGCGGCCGGTCATGTATGACATCGTCGAGCTCGGCGAGACGGTTGCGATCGACGGCACCGAGATGTTCTGCGTGCGCTCGGGCGGTGCGGTCTTCCCGATCATGCCGGCAGCCGAGCTGGAAGCGCTTTCCCGATGAATGCACATCCCTTCTCAGCCGACGAGTTTCGTCGTCGGGCGCTGACCCAGATGGGTGGGCCGATCGAGACCTCCTGGCGCGAGCACGGCGACTTCCTGCTCAATCCGGGCATCGTGCCCTATCTGGAGACGCTGAAGCTCAAGGATGCCGCGGTCCTGGTGCCTGTTGTTGATGATGGCGACGATGCTACGGTTATCTTGACGCAGCGCACCACCAGCCTGCGCAAGCATTCCGGCCAGGTCGCCTTTCCGGGCGGTGCCGTGGACCCCGAAGACCGGTCGGTCGAAGTGGCGGCGTTGCGCGAGGCGCAGGAAGAGATCGGGCTCGATCCGCGCTTCGTCGAAACCATTGGCCGGCTTCCGCATTACATGGCCATGTCCGGTTTCCGCATCACCCCGGTGCTGGCGGTGGTCAAGCCGGGTTTCGAACTGGTTCCCAACCCGGAAGAGGTCGAAAGCGTCTTCGAGGTGCCGCTGTCGTTCCTGATGAACCCCGGCAATCACGATCGCGGCAGCGGGCACTGGCAGGGCGAGGAACGGCATTTCTACCGGATGCCCTATGGCGACCGCAACATCTGGGGTATCACCGCCGGAATTCTGCGCATGCTCTATGAAAGGCTTTATGCATGACCTCGGTTGCTGGCGAAGGCTGGTTCTCGACGCCTTCTCTGCGTCGCGTTTTCGATGTGCTCAATGTCGACGGCGGCGAAGTCCGGGTCGTCGGCGGCGCAGTGCGCAACAGCTTGATGGGCTTGCCGGCCGGCGATATCGACATGGCGACCACCTGGCGCCCCGACGAAGTCGCCGAGCGGGCGAAGGCAGCCGGCATCAAGGTGGTGCCGACCGGCATCGACCATGGCACGGTGACGCTCGTCATCGACGGCACGCCCTATGAGGTCACGACGCTTCGCCGTGACGTTGCGACCGATGGCCGCCGTGCGGAAGTGGCCTTCGGCACCGACTGGAAGGCCGATGCCGAGCGGCGGGACTTCACCATCAACGCACTCTACGCCAACGACCGCGGCGAGGTCTTCGACGATGTCGGGGGGCTCGCCGACATCGAAACGCGGACGCTGCGCTTCATCGGCGATGCCAGCGAGCGTGTCGCCGAGGACTATCTGCGCATCCTGCGCTTCTTCCGCTTCTTCGCCCATTACGGCCGCGGCCGGCCGGATGCCGACGGCTTGCGTGCCTGTGCCCGTGCGCGCTCGAAGCTTGCAACGCTTTCGGCCGAGCGGGTCTGGGCGGAAACGAAGAAGCTGCTTTCGGCCGATGATCCCGGCCGCGCGCTGCTCTGGATGCGCCAGGCCGGCGTGCTCACCGAAATCCTGCCGGAAACCGAGAAATGGGGCATCGACGCAATCCCGGAACTCGTTGCCGCCGAGCGAGCCTTCGGCTGGAAGCCGGACCCGCTTCTGCGCCTTTCCGCGATCGTGCCGCCGGATGAGGAGCGTCTGGAGGCGATGGCAGAGCGTCTGCGTGTCTCGAAGGCGGAGGCTGCCTATTTCAGCCGCTGGGCGAAGGCGCCTGCGGTCCCGGCGACGACCGTCGACACGGCATTCGATCGGCTGCTCTATCGTCATGGCGTGGAAGGGATCGTCGTAAGACTGCGACTGGCGCTCTCAACAGCGCGGCGCAAGTCGGAAGGCGACCCGGCGTTTTTGTCCGAGACCGCTTCGCTGCGGCGGCTCCTGGCGCGGGCCGAGGCCTTCAAGCGGCCAAGCTTCCCGCTGAATGGCGGTGACGTCCTGAAGGCCGGCGTGCCGGCCGGCCCGCGTGTGGGGGAAATCCTCGGCGAACTCGAAAATCTCTGGATCGAGCGCAACTTCAATCTCGACCGGGCAAACCTTGTCGCCCGGCTCGAAGCCATGGTGCAGCCGTCCTGATCAGGCCGCCTTGGCCGGACGGCTTAAGCCGCCTTGGCCGGACGGCTAGGCCGCCTTGGACTCGTCGGTGATCCGGGCCTTGATGTTGTCGATCATGTTTTCGCGGATGACGGTCTCGCCATGCGTTTCACGCATGTGGTCGACGACGCGGCGCACGATTTCGGCATCGTTGTCGGCGCGGGTGTGCCATTCGCAACCCGGGACGAGGGAACCGCATTCAAACAGGCGCATGGTTGCTTCCTTCCCTGTGTAAGTTTGATGCGAGAGCGCGGCGCGCCGGTCGGGCGACCGCACGGTCAGAGTAGCATCAACCCCCGGCACGGCCAATTGTTCCCGCCGAACGCGCGACAAGAAACCGTTATAGACAAGCGGGCCGATGGTGTTATGGGTTTGCGGTAACAAGAGACGCAAAGGCCCTTTTGCCCATGACCTCCACCGTTCAATCGGAACTGATGGCCGCCATCCGGAACATTCCTGACTATCCGAAGCCGGGCGTGATGTTTCGCGATATCACCACGTTGCTCGGCAATCCGCGCGCCTTCCGCCGCGCGATCGACGAACTGGTGCATCCCTATGCCGGCACCAAGATCGACAAGATCGCCGGCATCGAGGCGCGTGGCTTCATCCTCGGTGGTGCGATCGCGCATCAGCTCTCGTCGGGCTTCGTGCCGATCCGCAAGAAGGGCAAGCTGCCGCACGACACCGTGCGCATCGCCTACAGCCTGGAGTATGGCGTCGACGAGATGGAGATGCACAAGGATGCGATCCAGCCAGGCGAAAAGGTGATCCTGGTCGACGACCTGATCGCGACCGGCGGTACGGCGGAAGCGGCCACCAAGCTCCTGAAGCAGATGGGCGCCGAGATCGTCGCCGCCTGTTTCGTCATCGACCTGCCTGAACTCGGGGGGCGCAAGAAACTCGAAGCGCTCGGCGTCAATGTCCGCACGCTGATCGAGTTCGAGGGCCACTGATCGGTCGTTGCGGGATGGGTGCGGGAACCGCGCCCTTCCTTTGGCCTACATGCGGTTGATCGTCCGCAGCATCAATTGCACTTCGCGCTGGGCTGCCGGCGACAATGTCTCCACTTCGGTGAGCCAGAATTTTTCGGCTTCCGGCGGCTCGTCTTCCCAGCTTCTGACCGATGTTTCGTTATCATCGATGACGACGCGACGGTGACCGCCAAGACGCAGATACTCGTCCGCCAGTTCGCGGGCGTGGGTTTTTTCCATAGCCGCTCCTCCGCTAGCAATGGTCGCTGCCCGCAAGCCGCTTGGGCGCGGCCAAGGGCGCGCAACCTTTATCCCGAGAGTGTACACCCGGCGAAAGGCGATTTTAAGAAATGATGGTGTTTGGCCGGTTTCGTCCGGTCAGACGAACTCGATGACCTTGCTCTCGAAACGGATCACCGCTTCGCCGTGCTGGTTTTCGCCTTCGCACAGGATCGTGTTGACCCGCCAGCCGGGCTTTGAAGCAAGCGACCGGCTTTCAAGAAACGTGACGAAGTAGGTGACCGTGTCGTCGGCATAGACGGGCTTCAGCCATTTCAGGTCACGAAATCCGGGTGAGGGGCCGAGGTTCGGCGCCTTCAGGCCTTCCGCGGCAAGCCGCCGCTGCTCGTTTCGCCAGAACTTGACGAAGCACTGCATCCACCCGGCGCAGGTATGCCAGCCCGAGGCACAAAGGCCGCCAAACAGCGCATGCCGCGCCGCTTCCGCATCGAGATGGAAGGGTTGGGGGTCGAAGTCGGTGGCAAACCGGATGATGTCCTCGGCCGTAAAGGTCAGGCTGCCGATCACGGTCCGGCTCTTGGCCGCGTAGAATTCTTCCATCGTCATCATCAGGCTTTGCCCTTGTCGCGGCAGCGAAAGAGAACCGAGCATTCGGAAACCGCCACGGGTTCACCGGCCTGGTTATTGATTTCGTTTCGGAATTTGACGATGCCGAGATCGGGTTTCGACTTCGAACGGCGCGCCTCCAGCACGAGGCTGAAGCCCGAGAGCACGTCACCGGCAATGACCGGCTTCCTCCAATCCATGAAATCGATGCCGGGCGAGCCCTGGGACGTGGAATTTCCCATGAAGGCATCGAGCATCATGCGCATGCCGATGGCGCTGGTGTGCCAGCCGGAGGCGGCGAGACCACCAAGAATGCTGCGTTTTCCCGCTTCCTCGTCGAGGTGCATCGGCTGCTGATCGAATTCCTGGGCAAACGCGATCATCTCCGGTGGCTTCATCTCGACCGGCTTGTAGTCGAACCGCCGGCCTTCGGAAAAATCCTCGAAGTAGAGCATGCTTGCCTTGTCCCGTCTGATTTGTTGCCGCATTACCTACTGCATAATTTCCGGAAGCGGAATCGATTTGAGCGGAGATGCGCAACATCGCAGGTCGCTCGCGACGTTTCGCGGTTGCGCTTGGCTCTTGTCCATGCAACCAGCTGATATTCCGTCCCATCCGCTCGTGTCTTGACTGAGGAAAGCGCGTGACCGAACTGAACAGAGCGCTCGCGGGCGCAGCCGAAAAAGGCATCATATCCGCGCATCAGGTGCGCGATCTCGAAGTCTATCTGGCTGATCGCGGCTTCCGTTTCGGACCGGCGGCATCGGATGCCGCGGCCGACAGGGCCGACGCCGCGCTCGATGCGCGGGCGGCGGAAGACAGCGAACAGCCGCGCTTCATCAGAGGCTTTCACGACATCCTGATCACCATCGGCATCGTGGTCGTGCTCATCGGCCTGTGGGGCCTGACCGGTCCGCTTGCAACGCTGCCGGTCATTCTCGTGCTTGCGGAAATTCTCGTGCGGCGCCAGCGTCTGGCGCTGCCTTCGGTGGTGCTGACGCTCGCGCTCGTCCATTGGGTCGCAATGACGTCGATGTGGCTGGTGGACGATCATGAGGACACCTGGCACCCGCTTACCTTCACCCTGGTCTACGTTGCTACCTTCCCGATCCCGCTGGCGCTGTTCTACTGGCGCTATCGCGTTCCGCTTGCGCTGGCCGGTCTGGTGCTGTCGATCGCGCTCACCTGCGTGGTGGCGGTCCTGCTCGCATTCGAGAGGGCCCTCGGTATCGACGTGGCCAACCCCGATTACGTCCTGCTGCTTCCATTGACCCTGCTCGTCGGGGCACTGGCTGTCTTCGCGATCGCCATGCGCTACGACGTTTCGGACCCGCAGCGGCTCACCACCCGTTCGGACATCGCCTTCTGGCTGCATCTCGCAGCCGCGCCGGCTCTGCTTTACTCGCTGATGGGACTGGTGTTCCTGGTCAATGGCGGTGCAACGTGGTGGGACGGACAGGCGAGCTTCAATCAGGCCACTTCCGCCATTGTGATCGTCGCCGTGTTCATGCTGGTCGGGCTCGTCATCGACCGCCGCGCCTTCGTCACATCGGGGCTGTTGTCGCTGGGCGGCGCGATCTGGACCGTGCTGAGCAAGACCAATGCATCGCTCGACAGTTACGTCTTCATCGCCTTGGCGGTCGTCGGGGTAACGGTCTTGTTCATCGGGATTTTCTGGCAGCGGCTGCGCCGCATGGTCATCGACCTCTTGCCGGAAACGATAACGGCGCGGTTGCATGCCGCGCCGTAGTATCAAGTTCTGATGCGCTCCGATCCCGCGCCTTGAGTGCGGGATCAGAGCGACAGGTCTTACGTGTTGAAGCGGAAGTGGATGACGTCGCCGTCCTGGACGACGTATTCCTTGCCTTCGTCGCGGGCCTTGCCGGCTTCCTTGGCGCCCACTTCGCCGCCAAGTGCGATGTAGTCTTCAAAGGCAATGGTGTTGGCGCGGATGAAGCCGCGCTCGAAGTCGGTGTGGATGACGCCGGCAGCCTGCGGAGCCTTGGTGCCGCGCTGGATTGTCCAGGCGCGCGTTTCCTTGGGGCCGACGGTGAAATAGGTGATGAGGTCGAGCAGCTTGTAGCCGGCACGGATCAGTCGGTCGAGACCGGCTTCTTCGAGACCGAGCGCGCTCAGGAACTCCTTGGCTTCTTCTTCCGGCAGCTGCGCCACTTCCGACTCGATGGCAGCGGAGATCACGACGCTTTCCGCCCCTTGCGCCTTGGCCATTTCGGCAACCGCGCGCGTGTGTTCGTTGCCGTCGACGGCATCGCTTTCCGCGACGTTGCAGACGTAGAGAACCGGATGCGCGGTCAGGAGGTTGAGGCCCTGCAGGATGCGCAGTTCTTCGGCATCGAGCGTCGAAAGCAGCGTGCGGACCGGCTTGCCGTCCTGCAGAAGCTTCAGCGAGGCTTCCATGATCGGAAGCTGTGCCATCGAATCCTTGTCCTTGCCGCCGGCGCGCTTGCGGGTCTGCTCGGTGCGGCGCTCGAGGCTGTCGAGGTCGGCGAGCATCAGCTCGGTCTCGATCGTCTCGGCATCGGCGACCGGATTGATGCGGCCTTCGACGTGGGTGATGTCGTCATCCTCGAAGCAGCGCAGCACGTGAACCACGGCGTCCACTTCGCGGATGTTGGCGAGGAACTGGTTGCCGAGGCCTTCGCCCTTCGATGCGCCGCGCACCAGGCCGGCGATGTCGACGAAGGAGATGCGCGTCGGGATGATTTCCTTCGACTTCGCGATGTCGGCAAGCTTGCGCATGCGCGGATCCGGCACCGCCACTTCGCCGGTGTTCGGCTCGATGGTGCAGAAGGGATAGTTGGCCGCTTGCGCCGCTGCCGTCTTGGTGAGTGCGTTGAAGAGCGTGGACTTGCCGACGTTCGGCAGTCCGACAATACCGCATTTGAAGCCCATGGGGTCTCGTCCGTATCTTAAAATTCAGTTGGCGTGGCTATGCGGGAAGGGCGCTCCCCGGTCAAGGGCGCAGGCCCTGTTCACGGTAAATAAGGGGTCGAGGCCGTTGAACGCGTGCTCTTCGGGCCGCATATGCGCTCGGATTTTCGCCGGCCCTGTTCGGCGGCCAAGAAATTGAGGAGCCCCGCATTGATCGACCAGAAGTTCTTGTTTCCGCGCGTGCCGGTTGCCGTCGTCGATATTGGCGACACACTCGAGGCGCTGTTGATCCGCGCGACGCTCGAAAGCATGGGCGCCGTCGTCACGCTGCATCTGCCGGGGACACCAGGCGATTTCCTGACCTTGCTCGCTGGCGGCGAGCTCGTTCACCAGCACCTGATCATTTCCGGCCACGGCGACGAGAACGGCTTCGTCTTTGGCGAATACATCGAGGAAATCGACACCTCGATGCTCATCGAGGGCAGCCTGCCGCCCGCCGTTATCGCCGAACATGCCAGGCTTGACGGCAAGATCGTGCTCAGCACCTGCTGCGAGACCGGTGGCAAGCGCTACGGCGATGCCTTTGTCAAAAAGGGAGGGGCGGCCCTCTACGTTGCGCCTGACGGCTCGCCGGAAGGAGCGGACGCGCCGCTTTTCGTGCATTGCTTCTTCCATGCGCTGCTGGCGCGCAAGCAAGAGGCAAGGGCGGCGCTGGAAAAAGCCCGCTCCTATGACGAAGCAGCAGCGATGTTCGTCGGCCATTGGGGGAGGCGCTGATCTCCGCCTGCGTCCGTGCGCTTGCTTTTGCTTGATCGGCACCTGCGCCCGTAGGATAGTGCGCCTTCGGCGCCGGTGCGTCTGACGGTGCGCCGAGGCGGTTCTGCCCCGCGGTGGTGCCGGCCAATCTGTCATCAACGGGGTGGTTCCCATGAGTGACAACGAGGTTGCCAGAAAAGTCAAAGTGAGGGTGAAGCCGAAGCTCGATCGGCCGAAGCTTTACAGGGTCATGCTGCTCAATGACGATTACACGCCGCGCGAGTTCGTCGTCGGCGTGCTCAAGGCCGTGTTCCATATGAGCGAGGAGGCGGGCTACCGGGTGATGATGACGGCCCACAAGATGGGGAGCTGCGTGGTGGTCGTCTGCGCCCGCGACATCGCCGAAACCAAGGCCAAGGAAGCAACCGATCTCGCCAAGGAAGCGGGTTTCCCGCTGCTTTTCACCACCGAACCAGAGGACTAGCAGGCCTCATGAATAGTTGGCGGCGGCCGGGGAAATGCCCGGCGGCCATCGGCCTGCCTCATGGCTTCCTGTGCAGGCGAAGCGGCTTGCTCGCTTCGCGCTCGATCGTGCCCTTGGCTTCGAGATCGAGCTGTACAGCCTTTAGCCACCAGCCCGCCTTCGCTCCGCCGGGGAAAAGGTCCTGCGGCAGCAAGGGCAGGAGCTGCTCCTTCGCGTCCGCCACGGTCAGGCCCGGTGCTGAGGGCGGCAGCACCGCGAGCAGGGCTTCACGCATCGCCTCGTATTTCATCCGGTCGACGCGGTACTTGTGGCCGGGCGAGACGATGTTTTCGATCTCGATCTTCTCAGCCTGGGATGCCATTGGCCTCGCCTTTCACATAGTCGATCTTCGGCGCCTTGAATCCCATCGCCGCCCAGGCGGTCAAAAGCCGCCACATGAAGCGGCCCGAATGTGTCTTGTAGCTCGGCAGCGTGTCGGCAAACTCGACGCCGGCCTTGCGATCCTTCGTCATCGTGCGCATTTCGAGCGGCGGCTGTTCGTCCCGGGCAAAACGCTGATTGTAGACGCTCAGCCAGTGACCGCCCTTGAATTCCAGGAACATGGCCGAGTTGCAGCAGCTGGCGATGACCCGGCGCGTCGGCGCTTCCGGCGTCAGCCGGTGTTCGCGCAGAAGGTCGCTGCCCCTGACGCAGCGGATCCGGTCCTTGCGGTAGAGCGCAAACCGCGTCGAGCCGTCGGCTTCCATGACCGGCGACGCCTCCGGCAAGGCCTCGAAACGCTCGCCGGCGGTGCGGCAACTGGTGCAGTAGCAGGCGGCGCCGACGATCGGCTCGCCGGCGGCTTCAAAGGCAACTAACCCGCAGCGGCAGGTGGCAATGCGATGTCTTTCCTGTGGTTTGGCCATGGCCATCTCCTGATCCGACTTCGCGAACTAGACTGGACCGTCCAGTTTGATTTGTCAATCCGACTGGCCTATTCTGTAAGCCAAGTGATTTGGTGAGATACGGCAGGGGGGGGCAGGTTTGAGCAATGGCGCAAAGACGCGCATGGAGCGCACCCGCAAACTGATCGTGGCTGCAGCCAGTGATCTCTTTCTCAAGCACGGCTTTCTCGGCACCAACATGGACGAGATCGCCGCGACGGCGGAGGTCTCGAAGCAGACGGTTTATTCCCATTTCCAGAACAAGGAGGCGCTGTTTCTCGAAGTCGTGCGCAGCATGACGGGGGGAGCAGGCGACGAATTCCAGGAGCAGGTGGCCGATCCCGATGGCGACGAGCGGATCGAGGACTTCCTGCTCGACTATGCCACGCAGTTGCTGACGATCGTGATGACGCCGCGGCTGATGCAGGTTCGCCGTCTCGTCATCGCCGAGGTGGAGCGGTTTCCGCAGCTTGGCGAAGCGCTGCACGAGCGCGGGCCGATGCGCTCGATCCGGCGGCTGGCGGTCGCCTTCAGGCGCTATGGCGAGAAGGGCGACATTCGGGTGAAGGACGCCGAGGTCGCCGGCGGGTTCTTCAACTGGCTGGTCATGGGCGGGCCGGTAAATGACGCCATGCTGCTCGGAGATAGCGCCATTCCGACGCCGGAGGTTCTCCGAGCCCATGCGTCGGAGGCGGTGCGGATCTTTCTGGCGGCCCATAGGCCCGGGTGATGGATGGATACGGACTGTGCTCAGCCGCGCCGCCTTCACGGCAAGTGGGCGTCCCACCATTTGAGCACGCGCATCGCCTTGAGCGTCACCCATCGCGAAGGGGCGTCGACCCCGTCATCGACGTCGAACCACACGCGTCCGGCGGGGCGCCAGTCGAGCGGCCATGCGCCGTTTTCGAGCCGCCTCGAACGCAGATGGCCGATCGCTTCGCTGAGCCGTGGATCAGGTGCCGCACCGCAAAGGAGCGTCGCGGCGCGAAAGTAATCGAGCGCCCGCAGGATGTCGTATCGCCAGCGGCTCGGGTGGCAGAGGCACAGGAAGCGCTTGTCGGCGGCTTCGCCCGTGCTCAGGCGGCGGAAGAGATGGCGCTTGAGCAGATAGTCCTCGCCGGCCCGGCGCGCCACCTTGGACTGTGGCGTGCCACCGGTCGCCCTTTCGAACGCAAGCAAGCCTTCGAGCACGTTGATGGTGGTGGCAAAGGAGGACCGGAGCGAACCGTTTGCCCGTTCGCAGTTCCAGCCGCCATCGGCCTGGGCCTCGCCGACGAGCCTGTCGACGATCCGCGAAACGTCGACGCCGAAATAGGCGCCGTCGGCAACGGTGCGGCCGTTGATGCACTCCTCGACTTCGCCTTGCCAATAGGGCTGGCCGCCTTCGTCCCAGCGCGAATTGGCGCCGATCAGGTCGACGGTTCGTCGGGCCCGATCGGACGAAGGGTCGAGACCGAACTCCCGCAGCTGCGACAGCGAAAAGCACGTTGCCGTCCAGGGCTGGCCGTGCTCGGTCCACTCGTGCGCGTCGAAACCGGCGGGAATGAAGGCGCCTGCCGCCCATTGCCCATCGTCATCCTGATGCGAGAGAAGCCTGGCGCCCCAGCCTTCGGTCTCCACCTTGGCCCGTTCGGCTTTCCATAGAGACTCTGGGGCGTCCAGCAGGTCGCGCATCACCTGCCAGCGAATTGCGGGATCCGATGCGAGAAGCCAGTCAATCACCGGGTCGGTCACGGGCGTGCTCCAGGCTTGTGCCATCGGGTCGATCTGACCCGTTTCGATTGCACAAGCTAGGGCGCGTTCCGGATTGGGGAAGCTAGTCGTTCTTCGAGCCGAACATCTTCTTCAGCATGTCGGCCATTGGGCCGGTTGCCGGAAGCTTCTTCGGCTGGGCGGAATTGCGCGCCTGGCGGATATGTGATTGCGCGCCCTGCTTCTTCGGGCCTTCAGCCTTTTCCGCCTCCGGCTTGCCGCCGGTCGCGAGCGCGATCTTGTTCAGAAGCTGGGAATCCTCGCCGCGCACCAGCATGTCGGCATTGTCGGCGATGGCGTCGAGCAGGGGCACCAGCCAGGCCTGGTCGGCTTTGGCGAAATCGCCGAGCACATGGGCATGCACCAGATCCTTGACGCCGGGATGGCCGATGCCAAGCCGCATGCGGCGATAGTCCTTGCCGCAATGGGCGTCGATCGACTTGATGCCGTTATGCCCACCATGGCCGCCGCCGACCTTGATGCGCGCCTTGGCAGACGGCAGGTCGAGTTCATCATAGATGACGGTGATGTCCTTCGGCTGCAGCTTGTAGAAGCGCATGGCCTCGCCGACCGCTTCGCCGGACAGGTTCATGTAGGTCTGCGGTTTCATCAACAGAACGCGCTCGCCGCCGATGTCGCCCTCGGCGATCTCGGCCTTGAACTTCTTCGACCAGGAGGAAAAGCTGTGCCGGCGGTGAATGACATCAACCGCCATAAAGCCGATATTGTGCCGGTTGGCGGCGTATTTCGAACCTGGATTGCCAAGCCCTACGATGATCAACATGGTGCTGCGCATTCATGATTTCGGGGTGATGCCATCCAAAAACACCGCACCCCCCGGAAGTCAACGCCTATTTCTCCGCCTGCAGGCTGGCATTGGGCTTGAGCCCATATTGCTTGAAGATCACATCCTGGGTGCCGTTGCCGATCAGCCGGTCGAGTTCGTATTGCATGGCGGCGACGATATCGCGGGGAAAGTCGCGATGGCAGGCGATGCCGTAAAGCTTGCCTTCCAGCACCAGCGCGGCCTCCACCGGTTTGCCTTCGCTGCGCATGCTTTCGAAGGTCTTTTCGGACGTCATCAAAAGATCGACCCGGCCGGCGAGCAGCTTTTTCAGGCTGGAGTCGAGATTGGCCGCATAGTCGATCTTGGGGAAGCGGTGCTCCTTGAGATAGGACGCCGAAAAATCCTCGCGCTGCGTGCCCACGGTATATTGGTGCGCGTCCTCCAGCGATGCCGGCGCGATGGCGGATCCGGCCTGCCGGACCATGACCATGTGGTCGATCAGCAGCGGCTCGACCCACTGGAAGTTTCGGTCGCGCTCGGCGTCGTGGCCGGTGGTGAAAACACAATAGGCGGGATCGGTCTCGGCCAGCATGAAAGCCCGCGCCCAGGGTAGAACCTCGATCGTATAGGGCAGCTTCAGGCGCTCCATGATGAGCTTGACCTGGTCGACGGCCGCACCGCTCGGGCCGGCCCCGGTCGAAAAGTTGTAAGGCGGATACTCCTCGGTGACGAACTTGATCGTCTGAGCCTCGGCCGTCGTTGCAAGACCAAGGAATAATGCTGCGATCAGCGCCTTCACATCCTTTCCTCCTCTTCTGCGTCCGCCTTGCGACGGATCTTTTCTATCCCCGGCCTGTGCCCGACCTTAGGCCCTAAAGCTCTCCCGCGCCCCAGGGAACCAGGTGGGTGAACTCATGCCCGCATGCTGGGTGCGGAAGCCGCTTTTGCCTCGGAGTCGCTTTCGAGCATGGCCAGCATCCGGTCGACCGGCATCGGCCGGCTGAAGAGATAGCCCTGGCCGCAATCGACGCCGAGCTTGCGCAGCAGCTGCCACTGTTCCTTCGTCTCGATGCCCTCGGCAACGACGGTGCAGCCCATCTGGTGCGAGATCGTGCGGATGCCCTTGATCAGCATGCGGCTCTTGCGGCGGATATCGGCGGTGCCGGAGCTCAGCGACCGGGTGAAGGACTGGTCGACCTTGACGATATCGACCGGGAAACGGTTGAGATAGCTCAGCGACGAATAGCCGGTGCCGAAATCGTCGAGCGCGATGCGGCAGCCGAATTCGTTGAGCTGCTTCAGCACCGAGTGAACTTCCGGATTGTCGAGCATCAGCACCGCTTCGGTGATCTCGACGACGATCCGGCTCGGCGAGATATGATGCTTCAGAAGCAGGGCCGCGAGCTTGTGCGGCAGCGTCAGTTCGAACTGCAGCGGTGAGAAGTTGACAGCGAGATAGGTGTTCTGGGTGCCGTCGAGCTCGGAGATCGCTGCCAGATGGCGGATTGCCTTTTCAAGGATCTGGTCGCCGATGCGGGTGATCATGCCGGTTTCTTCGGCGATGCCGATGATCTTGCCGGGCGCCATCAGGCCCTTTTCCGGGTGGTTGAGGCGCATCAGCGCCTCGAAGCCGGCGATCTGCCCATCGGCGAGGCTGACGATCGGTTGCAGCCAGGCTTCGAAGTGATCGTCCTTCAGGCCGGCTTCGATGCACTGCTCGATCTCGTGGCGCTCGCGCGAGGCGTCGAGCATGCCGGCGTCGAACACCTGCAGGCCATTCTTGCCGTCGTGCTTGCGCGCATACATCGCCATGTCCGCCTTCAGCAGCAGGTCGGAGGCGTTTTCGGCATGAGTCGGGTAGACGGCGATGCCGACGCTGGCGCTGACGAAAAGCTCGTTGCCGGCGATCGCCATCGGTTCGTGCAGCGCCGTGACGATGCGCTCGCCGATCTCGGCCGCAAGGTTCCCGGCGTTCGGATCGGAAAGCAGGATGGCGAATTCGTCGCCACCGAGCCGGGCCATGATGTCGCCGGGCGGCAGGGCGGCCTGTATGAGCTCGACCGTCTGGCGCAGCACTTCGTCGCCGGCGGCATGGCCGAAATTGTCGTTGATCCACTTGAAGCGGTCGAGGTCGATGAACAGGCAGCCGAGCTGCATGCCGCATTGATCGGCCTCGGTGATCGCCTCGTCGAGCGCGGCCTCGAAACCCTGGCGGTTCAACAGGCCGGTCAGGTGATCGGTGATCGCCTGGGTGTGGTTGCGGCTTTCCGCCTGCTTCAGCGCGGTCACGTCGGTCATGACCGAGAGCGACAGGCTGCTCTCGCCGGTCGCCTTCGTCTCCTGGATCAGCACGGTCATCGCTTCGCCATCCGCCTTGCGGAAGGGAACGGTCACTTCGCGGATGGCGTGATCGGCAACGGCGATCGTCTTGGCGTGGCTGCGATAGGTTTCGTGCCAGTGCGGATCGACGAAATCGATGAAGTCGCGCCCGACGACGTCGTCGCGGCTGTAGCCGGTCGCCAGCAGCCAATAGTCGCTGACGGCGAGCAGGCGCCCGTCGACATCCAGCGAAAACAGCATCGCCGGCGTCAGGTTGTAGATGTCGGTGACGCGCTCATGGGCGTTCTTCAGCTCGGTCTCTTCGCGCTCGAGGCGGTCCTGCATCTCGTTGAAGTTGGCGGCGAGTGCGCCCATTTCATCGTCGGAGGTCCAGTCGACGCGGTGGCGAGACCCGAGCCGGCGCGTAGCCTCGATCGCGGCGGTCAGGCGCATCAGCGGGCGCATCACCGTAAAGCGATTGCCGACGAGCGCAGCGGCAAAGACGATCGCGACCGCAAAAAGCAGGATGGCGAGAATCGCCAGTTCGTCCTTGCTGAATTGCGACAGCAGACCCGGCGTCGGGACCCTGACTTCGATGCGTCCGACCTCTTTCATGCCATCGACCGACTGATAGGAAATGGGCAGGATGAGGACCCGGTCCTTGGTGCTCGGCAACACGCCGCCCAGCGGCATCTGCGCGAGGATCGATCCGGACTGGTCGCGGATGGTGACGGAGAGGATGTCGGTGCCGTTTATCAGCGAACGGGCGATGTGCTTGATGGCGTCACTGTCAAAGTCCCAGATGGGCTTGCCGAGCGCCTCGGCGCTCGCGGCCATCAACAGTTCGATGTTGTGCAGGCGCTCGCGTGCAATGCGATCGCTGGAGATGCTGAGAAAGAGTGCAAGCAGCGGGGCAATGAAGACGAGCATCGCGCCGCAGACAATCGCAATAAACCGGTTCTCCACGGAGTGCATCATCGCATGCACGCCTCAGAAGCAGCTGCCACCCATCTCATATCAGAATTCTCTTCAGACAAGCCCATTTTCCCCGTCAGAAGAACATCATCAAAATCTTAAATGTTGCTGAAATCGCTTCATGATAATTCGTGGGGCGCGGCATCGATGCGGCCGAGTGCCGGCGGGCAGCCGCCAATGCAAAAAGCCCGCCCCAAACGAATGGGACGGGCTTTCGATGAAGTGCGGCGGGACCGGCTTTCGCCGGTCGCCCAGAGGCCAATCAGGCTTCTGCTTCGCCTTCGGCTTCTTCCTTCACGCCACCGGCCGGTGCAACGATCGTT
The DNA here is from genome assembly GCF_001429005.1 of Ensifer sp. Root954. Lineage (NCBI taxonomy): Bacteria > Pseudomonadati > Pseudomonadota > Alphaproteobacteria > Hyphomicrobiales > Rhizobiaceae > Ensifer > Ensifer sp. Root954. Next base: position 45,853 of record NZ_LMJM01000024.1, on the reverse strand, counting down.
GCAATGGTGAAGTCGCGATCGGTGATAACCGGGGTCGCGCCCTTCGGCAGCTTGATGTTGGAGATGTGGATGGCGTCGCCGACCTTGAGACCGGAGAGGTCAACGGTCAGGAATTCCGGAATGTCGTTAGCCGAAACGTTGAGTTCGACGTCGTGACGAACGATGTTGAGAACGCCGCCAGCCTTGAGGCCCGGGGACTTCTCTTCGTTTTCGAAGTGAACCGGAACTGCAACGGTAACCTGGCTGTCCTTGGAGACGCGCAGGAAGTCGACATGCATCGTGAAGTCACGGACCGGATCCAGCTGGTAGTCCTTCGGCAGGACGCGGATCTTTTCGCCGTTGACGTCGATGGTTGCGACGGTGGTCATGAAACCGCCGGCGTGGATCTTCATCGTCACTTCCTTGGTGGAGAGCGCGATGGAAAGGGGGGCCTGCTTGTCACCGTAGATGACAGCCGGGATAAGACCGTTGCGACGAAGTTCACGGGAGGACCCCTTACCAACCCGTTCGCGCGTCTCGGCCTTGAGCTCGTAGGATGCGTGGCTCATGGATAGACCTTTCTGTGTCTAATGCTGGAGAGTTCGACCGCCATGCGGAAGAACTGAAGCCGCAAGGACTTCATCCGCGTTGCCTCCAAGGGTGTCTACGCGGACGGGCGCTCCATAGACGAGATCCCCCGCAAATGCAAGCTTTGCCGCGGTTTCAGCTCTTTTTACCGGTGAAACGTGCGAGCGCCAGCATGGCACCGCCTGCAATCAGCCCCCAGAAGGCGCCAGAAACACCGCCGAAGCTGACGCCGGACGCGGTCACCAGGAAGGTGATTGCGGCCGGCTCACGGGTCTTCGGGTCCGTAAAGGCGGCCATGGCGGAGCCGGCGAAGGCACCGACGAGGGCAAGGCCCGCCACAGCCTCGATCAGAATCGACGGCGCAAGGCTGACGAAGGTGGTGACGACGCCGGCAAGCAGGCCGAAGAGAATGTAGAAGGCGCCGGCATTGATCGCCGACCAGTAGCGCCGGTTGCGATCCGGATGGGAATCGCCGCCGGCGCACATGGCGGCCGTGATTGCAGCCAGATTGACCGCATGGCCGCCGAAGGGGGCGCTCAACATCGAAAAGACGCCGGTCGTCGCAAACAGCGGTCCCGGCTCCGGGTGATAGTCGTTGACCTTCAGCACGGCGATGCCGGGAATGTTCTGCGAGGCCATGGTGACGATGAAGAGCGGCAGGGCGATGCTGATCATGGCCGCGACGTTGAACTGCGGCATCACGAATTCCACGGTCGGTACCAGCGCCGAGGAGAGGGCGGAAAAGGCGCCGGCCGGGATTTCGACGCCGAAGGTGATGACCAGCACGAAGGCGATCAGCGCGGCGGGCACTGCATAGAGCTTGTTGATGCTGCCGACGAGTGCCCAGGCGATGAGAATCGGCAGGCCGAAAAGCGGATTGAAGGCGATCGCCTTGACAGGGGCAAAGCAGAGGCTGAGCAGCACGCCGGCCAGCATCGCATTGGCGAGCGGCGCCGGGATGGAGGAGACCAGGCGGCCGAGCGGTTTCCAGAGGCCGGCGACGACGACGAGCAGGCCGCAGACGAGAAAGGCGCCGACAGCGGCATTAAAGCCACCTTCGACGATGCCGGCGCTCGCAAGCAAGGCGGCGCCCGGCGTCGACCAAGCAATGCTGACCGGCAGCCGCGTCACGGCGCTGATGACGATGGCGCAAAGGCCCATGGAGATCGACAGCGCCATCAGCCCGGAGGCTGCCTGCGCTTCGCTGGCGCCGACGCCGATGAGCCCGTGCAGCACGACGGCAAAGGAACTGGCGAAGCCGACGAAGGCGATCAGCAGGCCCATGAACAGGCTCTGGAGCGAAAAGGCACGAAGCATGGCGGCAACCGGCTGTTGTGAGGTTGAGTCGCGGCAATTTGATCCTTTCGCGTAGCACATTCGGGCGCTCTGTCGATATCGGCGGCGTGATCCACCGATCAAACTCGTTGACGGACGCCGGCTCTCGAACCTTCGTCTGGCTGGACCTTCGCGGAAAACGACGGCTATAGTGGCGCCCGTGGATGCGGCTCGCTTGGGAGATCGGCCGTGTCGACATTTCGCCGGACGACGCTTTCAGGGAGGAAGCCGATGGCTGCCGTCAGGGAACATTCGGACTATGTCTACAAGGTTGCGCACCAGCCGTCGGCGGCTGCCAGTTCGCCGATCGCCGCTTCGTGGCGCCGGTGCATGACGCTGCATGGGCTGGCACCTGAGGAGGGGCGTCAGCCGCTCAGACTGTCCGGCATGGAGTTCGAGCTTGCCCGGCAGAGGTCGGCCGAGCTGATCCTGGAAGCGGGCGGTGAACTCGACCGGCTGTTCGCCACCGTCGGCCGGGCCGGCTGCTGCCTGCTTTTGACCGACGACAAGGGCGTGGCGCTGGAACGCCGCGGCGCCGTCGGCGACGATGCCGATTTTCGCGATGTCGGGCTCTGGTCGGGTACGGTCTGGAGCGAGGCAAGCGTCGGCACCAACGGCATCGGCACCGCGATCGCCGACGAGCGCGCCGTCGTCATCCAGCGCGACCAGCATTTCCTCAGCAGCAATATCGGCCTCAGTTGCACCACGGCGCCGATCCGCGACCATCTCGGCCGGTTGGCCGCGGCCATCGATATCTCCACCTGCCGCTCGGACGCCTCCGAAATGACCATGTCGCTCTTGTCGCAGGCGGTGCGCGACGCGGCTGCGCGCATCGAGGCAGGCCTTTTCCGTCGCGCCTTTGCCAGCGCGCGCATCGTGCTGGTCCCGGTCGATCGCGCCGGGCCGGCGCTTCTCGCCGTCGACCGCGACGACCTCGTGCTAGGCGCAACGCGTGCAGCCCGGCAATGGCTCGATCTCGACGACAAACGCATTGCCGCCGGAGTTCCGGCCTCTGACCTTCTGCGGGAAGATACGTCGGGTGATGCCGGCGAGCTTCCCGATGCGGAGCGTGCTGCGCTTCGACGGGTGCTCTCGCGCGCCAACGGCAATGTCTCCATGGCGGCCGATCTGCTCGGCATCAGCCGCGCCACGCTTTACCGCAAGATGAAGCGGCTTCAGGTCAACTGACCGCACAACATTCTCGATCTGCTCCTCACCATAGCCCTCTCCCCGCATACGGGGAGAGGGGACGTGCCTTACGGCGGTCTTCGTGCTTGGGTGACTACGTTGATTGGGACGTGGGGGCTGCCGCTTGCCCCTTCTCCCCGCTCGCGGGGAGAAGGTCCCGGCAGGGGGATGAGGTGCAGCTTCTGATCGTGTCCGTTCCCGTTTGCTGCGTTGCAGCACAGTAGCTGGCGCCTGGCTGTCTCAATTCTGAAACAGATCCCGTCGCGGGCGATCACGCCTCACTATCGAAGACAACCGAACCGCTCCACGCTCCTCCTCACAGCTCCATTGCTGGGTCTCAGGGAGGAATGACCATGTTGCATCAGAAGATCGTCGAAAGCCCGTTCAAACAGAAATACGGCAACTTCATCGGTGGCGAATGGCGCGAGCCGGTGGCCGGCCGCTACTTCGACAATACGACGCCGGTGACCGGCGGTGTGCTTTGCCAGGTGGCGCGCTCGGATGCCGCCGATATCGAGCTGGCGCTCGATGCTGCCCATGCCGTCCGCGAGAAATGGGGCCGCACCTCGGCCGCTGAGCGTTCCAACATCCTGATGAAGATCGCCGGCCGGATGGAGGACAATCTCGAACTGCTGGCGCGGGCCGAGACCTTCGACAACGGCAAACCGATCCGCGAGACCATGGCCGCCGACATTCCGCTTGCCATCGACCATTTCCGCTACTTCGCCGCCTGCATCCGCGCCCAGGAAGGTTCGATCGGCGAGATTGACCATGACACGGTCGCCTATCACTTCCACGAGCCGCTCGGCGTCGTCGGTCAGATCATCCCCTGGAACTTCCCGATCCTGATGGCCGCCTGGAAGCTGGCGCCGGCACTTGCGGCCGGCAACTGCGTCGTGCTGAAACCGGCCGAGCAGACACCGGCGTCGATCCTCGTCTGGGCGGAGCTGATCGGCGATCTCCTTCCGGCCGGCGTGCTCAACATCGTCAATGGTTTCGGTCTCGAAGCCGGCAAGCCGCTCGCCACCAGCCCACGCATCGCCAAGATCGCCTTTACCGGCGAGACGACGACCGGGCGGCTGATCATGCAATATGCCAGCCAGAACCTTATTCCGGTGACGCTGGAGCTCGGCGGCAAGTCGCCGAACATCTTCTTCGCCGATGTGCTCGCCGAAGACGACGACTACTTCGACAAGGCGCTCGAAGGCTTTGCCATGTTCGCGCTGAACCAGGGTGAGGTCTGCACCTGCCCGAGCCGCGCACTGGTGCAGGAGAGCATCTATGACCGCTTCATGGAACGGGCGGTAAAGCGCGTCGAGGCGATCCGCCAGGGCAATCCGCTCGACAGCGCCACGATGATCGGCGCGCAGGCGTCGAGCGAACAGCTCGAAAAGATCCTATCCTACATCGATATCGGCAAACAGGAAGGCGCCGAGGTGCTGACCGGCGGCGGCCGCAACGTGCTCGAAGGCGAGCTGTCGGAAGGTTTCTACGTCAAGCCGACCGTTTTCCGCGGGCACAACAAGATGCGCGTGTTCCAGGAGGAAATCTTCGGGCCTGTCGTTTCGGTCACCACCTTCAAGACCGAGGCCGAAGCGCTGGAGATCGCCAACGACACGCTCTATGGCCTCGGAGCCGGTGTGTGGAGCCGCGATGCCAACCGCTGCTACCGCTTCGGCCGCGAGATCCAGGCCGGGCGTGTGTGGACCAATTGCTATCACGCCTATCCGGCGCATGCGGCCTTCGGCGGCTACAAGCAGTCCGGCATCGGCCGCGAGACGCACAAGATGATGCTCGATCACTACCAGCAGACCAAGAACATGCTGGTGAGCTACAGCCCCAAGGCGCTCGGCTTCTTCTGATCGGATCTGCCTTCCCCGCCGCCTGGGGAAGGCGACAGGAGCGGGAGGGAGGGTGTTCTCCTCCTTTCCCTCTCGCTCGATCAACGGCTGAGGCGTGCTCTCCACCCGCGCCTCAGCCGGCTTTTTGCAGAATGCTCTCGAACAGTGAGGCTCGCGAATGTTCACTGAACTCATAGGATCCAGCGGAATCGGCGAACCCCGCGTGCTTGCAACCGATGCGGCGCTCGGCTTCATCGCCGAAATCCGGCGGGATCACCCCGATATCCTGTTTCACCAGTCCGGTGGCTGCTGCGACGGCTCGTCGCCCATGTGTTATCCGGCCGATGACTACATCGTCGGCGACAATGACGTGAAGCTCGGCGAGATCGGCGGCGTGCCTGTCTATATCAGCGCCAGCCAGTTCGAAGTGTGGAAACACACGCAACTGATCATCGACGTGGTGCCGGGCAGGGGCGGCATGTTTTCGCTCGACAACGGACGGGAGAGACGTTTCCTGACGCGCTCCCGGCTCTTTGGCGGCGGCGAGGCCTGTGCCGTGGTTTTCCGTGGACGGTGAGCTGCGGAACTATGTCCGCTCCCGCATGACTTTTGCCGCCAGGTCCAGAAAGGCCCGCAGTTTTGGCTGTGTCTGGGCCTTGGCGGGGAAATAGATGAAAAGACCTGGCGACGTCGGCAGATAGGCTTCGAGCACCCGTTCGAGGCGGCCGCTCGCAACGGCGTCGCGCACCGAAAGATCCGGCAGATAGGCAAGCCCGGTGCCGGCCTCCGCCATCTCCATGAGCATCTGAAAATCATTGACGGTGAGGGCGCCCGGAGCATCGACCGAGACGTCGCGCCCCTCGCGCTCGAACTCCCAGCGGTAGATCGTGCCGGATCCCGGATAACGATAGCGGACGGCTTCGTGGCGCGTCACGTCCTCGGGTGTCGACGGCCGCCCGTGCTTGACGAAATAGGAGGGCGAACCGACCACGGCCCACGTGATGTCAGGCGTCAGCCGCACGGCAATCATGTCGCGCTCGACCGCTTCGCCGATGCGCATACCGGCATCGAAGCCGTGTTCAGTGATGTCGACGGCCGCATCGTCGATGGAGACTTCGACGGAAACGTCCGGATAGGCCTGGCGAAACCGCGGCAGGAGCGGCGTCAGCACCAGCGGGATGGCCATGCGCGGCACGGTCAGCCGGAGATTGCCCATGGGCCGGTCGCGAAAATCGCCGAGCAACTCATAGGCGTCGGCGATCTCGGTGGCGGCGGGACGTACGCGCTTCAGGAAGGCGAGGCCCGCCTCGGTCAGAGCAACGCGCCGGGTGGTGCGCACGAAAAGCTGGAGGCCGAGACGGGCTTCGAGTGCCCTGATCGTCTGGCTGACGGCATTGGGCGTGACGCCGAGCGTCGCCGCTGCTGCGGTGAAGCTCTTTGCCTCTGCCACAGCCAGAAACTCTCTCAGTCCGTTGAAAGGGTCGTTCGCCATCCGTCGATTATGAAGCAATTCTTCCAAGCCTATCAAGAGAGCGGTGGTTTTTCATAGCAATCCACTCCGGCATGATCTGTCCAACGGCAACCTGACTTTCAGAGGATGGAGATCGACATGCAATATACGACGCTTGGAAATACCGGTCTGGTGGTTTCGCGCCTCGCCTTCGGGGCGATGACGTTTACTGCCGGCGACCGCAGCCTCGGCGCGGTCTACAAGACCGATGCCGAGGCTGCCGACGCCCTTGTCGGGCAGGCGCTCGATGCCGGCATCACTTTCTTCGACACGGCCGACGCCTATGCCTCCGGCCAATCGGAGCGGATCCTGGGTGCGGCGCTCAAGTCCCGTCGCGACGAGGTGGTGATCGCCACCAAGGTCGGTTTCCGCACCGGCACGTCGCTCAACCAGGCCGGTCTGTCGCGCCGTCACATTCTCCGGTCGGTCGACCAGAGCCTGAAGCGCCTCGGCACCGACTGGATCGACACCTATATCGTCCACAAGGAAGACCCGCATACGCCGCTTGAGGAAACGCTCGCAGCGCTCGACGCGGTCGTGCGCTCCGGCAAGGTACGCTATATCGGCTTTTCCAACTGGTCGGCCTGGAAGGTGGCAGCGGCCCTCGAAATCCAGAAGGCCAACGGGCTGGCGCCCTTCACCCACGGCCAGATGCACTATTCGCTGCTCGGCCGCGACGTCGAGCGTGACGTCATTCCGATGATGCAGCGCTATGGGCTGGGGCTGACGGTCTGGAGCCCGCTGGCTTCGGGCTTCCTTTCGGGCAAGTACACCCGCGACAATCTCGGCGATCCGGACAACCGCTATTCCGGCTTCGACATTTTGCCCTTCGACAAGGAGCAGGGCTTCAAGCTGGTGGAGCGCATGCGCGGCATCGCCGGCGAACATGGGGCGAGTGTCGCCCAGGTGGCGATCGCCTGGCTGCTTTCGAAGAGGGCGGTGACCAGTGTGCTGCTCGGCGCTTCCAAGCCCCACCAGTTGAAGGACAATCTTGGCGCCGCCGATCTCGCTCTGACGGCGGCGGAGATCTCGGCGCTCGATGCCGAGACCGTGCCGGCGCCTGTCTATCCCAACTGGTTCATCGACAATCTCGTCGACCAGCCGCTGGCCCAGGCGTTCGGGGAGTAACCGCGTCCCGCAACGAAAAACGCCGGCGCGTGTGGCGCCGGCGATTTGGAAATTCGGGCGTTCCGGACGACCTCAGTCGAAGAGGCTCGATACCGACTCTTCCTGGCTCGTGCGGCTGATGGCTTCGCCGAGCAGGCCCGCGGTCGAGATGACGCGGATGTTGTGGGCTGACTGGACGGCGGTCGTCGGCTGGATCGAGTCGGTGATGACCAGTTCCTTCAGCATCGACGAGGTAACGCGGGCAACCGCGCCGCCGGAGAGAACGCCGTGGGTGATGTAGGCGGTGACGCTGGTCGCGCCGTTCTTCAAAAGCGCCTCGGCCGCGTTGCAGAGCGTGCCGCCGGAATCGACGATGTCGTCGATCAGCAGGCAGTCCTTGCCCTTCACGTCGCCGATGACGTTCATGACTTCGGATTCACCCGGACGATCGCGGCGCTTGTCGACGATCGCCAGCAGACAGTCGAGACGCTTGGCAAGCGCACGGGCGCGTACCACGCCGCCGACGTCCGGCGAAACGACCATGACGTTCTTCAGGTCGTAGTTTTCCTTGACGTCGCGCGCCAGGATCGGGATCGCATAGAGGTTGTCGGTCGGGATGTCGAAGAAGCCCTGGATCTGGCCGGCATGAAGATCGAGGGTCAGCACGCGGTCGGCGCCGGCTTCGGTGATCAGGTTGGAGACCAGCTTGGCTGAGATCGGCGTGCGCGGACCGGGTTTGCGGTCCTGGCGGGCATAGCCGAAATAGGGAAGCACGGCAGTGATGCGGCGAGCGGAGGAGCGGCGCACCGCGTCGATCATGATGAGCAGTTCCATCAGGTGATCGTTGGTGGGAAACGAGGTCGACTGGATGATGAAGACATCCTCGCCGCGTACGTTTTCGCCGATCTCGACGAAGATTTCCTGATCGGCGAAACGGCGTACCGTCGCTTTGCCGAGAGGCAGGTTGAGATAGTTGCAGATCGCTTCGGCCAGGAGCCGGTTCGAATTACCTGCGAAAACCTTCATTGACGGACCGCCTTGAGCTGGCGCGGTCACCGTCCGGTACTTTTCCGGCAGCGGTGTTTTCCGCGCAGATTCCGAGAGCCATTCCAATCGCGGTCATTCTTTGCGGATGGCCGCCGTTCAGAGCTGATCGGCCGCTTTTTAGCGAGACTGAACTTGAATGCAAGGGGAATGCTGCGCCGCGAAGGCCAATATCCTAAAAACTTTGTGTCAACCGGCTTGAGATTGCCGCCATTCGAGATAGGCGTCGATGGTTTTCGTCGCAATTCCCTGCATGGTTGTGTCCGGAACGCCACTCCACAAATCCGTGCCGCCGCCGGGAACCTGATCCTGTCCTTGGATGCGGTGCAGGCGGTTGCCGCTGCCGTCGAGCACGTCCCAAACATAAACGACCGTCGTCTTGTCGCCGTCCTTCAGCGCCGAGAAATAGCCTTTGAGGATATGCTCGCTGCTGGCGTCCGCCGAGCCCTTGATCGTCAGGCCGCGGGCGCGAGCGTCGGCACCGAGCTGTTTGGAAAGCGGTGTCACCGCCTGGACCGGTGCGCCGATGATCGGCAGGAAGCGGATCGTGCCGCTCGCGGCAGCACTTGCCTTCGGCAGGGCGGCGACGGTCGGCTGGCTCTGGATTTCTTCGGCCGCGGCCGCCGCCTGCTGAACGGGCGTGTGCTGTATTGGCGCCTGTTCCACCGGTGCCTGGCGGCTCTCGATCGTGTTCTGGACGGGCTCGGAACCGGCGGCAAGCCGGCTTGCCTGTCCCTCGAAGGTGCCGGCCGGATCGGTATAGGTCGCGTCGCCGGTGGCATAGGCCGTCGGTGTGTTCGACGGAGCCGGCTGAGGCGAATAGGCGGTGGTCTGGCTGACGGGTTCGCGCTGTACCGGCGCCATCGCCGTCTGCGTCGACATGGCGTCGAGGTCGGATTGCGTCACTGGCGGCGAGCGGAAGGTTCCCCCGCCGACGTCAACCTGTGGCGTCAGCATCTCGGTGCTGTTGCAGGCGGCGAGCGCAATGGCGAGGCCAAGAGCTACGATGGGCGTGGTGAGCTTTCGCATGTTCAAACCGTCCGTCCGTTTCTTCGCGGCAGTTTCCTGAAACGTCTCCTGTCGTCTGCCATTACGAACGCAAGTCTAGGCGGATTTCCCTAAGCAGAAATGAAGTCCAGGCCGTAACGCGACAGCGCGCGCGGCGTGTCTGTCGTGGTGAGGTAGGTCTGGCCAAGCGTCATGGCGGTGCCGCTGTCGGAATCCATAATGATCATGTGCACGAACAGCGACATGTTCGGCTCGATCTCCTGGGGATTGCCGAGGTGGAACATCTGCTGCTCCATCCAGGAGGGGGAGAAGCGGGCGCCGAGCGAATAGCCGCAGGCGTTCAGCCGGTGGCGGGCAAGGCCGCGTTCGTCCATGATCCTGGCGTGCACGTCGAAGACGGTGCCGAAGGTGTTGCCGGGGCGAAGCACCATCTCGATCGCCTGGATGGTTTCGCGGCAGGCGCTGTAGAGTTCGCGATGGCGATTGGTCGGCTCGCCGATGACGACGGTGCGCATCATCGCCGCATGATAGTGAGCACTGACGCCGGCCCATTCCAGCGTAAGCTGGTCCTGGCTGTCCAGCAGGCGCCGTCCGGACTTGTAGCGGCAGAGCAGCGCATCGGCGCCGGAGCCGATGATGAACTCGTTGGCCGGATAGTCGCCGCCGCCGGCAAGGATCGTTCCCTGCATCGCGGCCAGAATGTCGGCCTCGTTGCCGCCAGGACGAATGAGGGGCAGGGCGGCATCGAGCGCGTCGTCGGCAAGGCTTGCGGCCTTTTCGACATGGGCGATTTCCGCCTCGCTCTTGATCAGGCGCAGGCGGCCGACCAGATGCGAGGCGTCGATCAGCTCGCCAAAGGTCTGTAGCTGCCGGTCGATCAGCCGCGCGGCGCGGCCGGTCATGCCGTGGGTGTCGTATTCGATGCCGATGCGGCAGCCGAGCAGGTCGAGTTCGCTCAAGAGGTTCTTGAGATCCATGGTCGGGTCGGCATTGGCCCGGTCGACCCAGATCTCGATACGCTCGATATTCGATGTATGACGGGCCTGGCGCAGGTCGGCCGAGCGCGTCAAAAGCACCATCGAGCCGTCCTTCTTGACGACCAGCGTCTGGAAGAAGCAGTAGCCGAAGGTGTCGTAGCCGGTCAGCCAGTACATGCTCTCCTGGGCGAAAAGCAGCACCGCGTCCAGCTTCTCCTCGCGCATCTTCTCCGTCAGCCGCTCGAGACGGCTTGCATATTCTTCCTGGGCAAAGTGAAGCGCCATGTCAGGTCCCTCGTATGCAAATGGCGGAAATCTGTCGGCCGTAGTCCGGTTCCTGCCTGTGGGTCGTGCGCCGATAGGAGAAGAAACGCTCCTCGTCGGCATAGGTGCAGATGTCGAGATTCTCGGCGGCAACGCCCGCTTCGACCAGCCGTTTGATCGTCAGCCCTGGCAGGTCGAACATGGCATGGCCGTCGCGCTCCGAAGGCCGGAAGAAAGTGGCGTAGCTTTCGTTCGCCGCGACGAAGCGTTCTACGAACTCGGAGCCGACCTCATAGTTCCGACGGCTGATCGACGGGCCGAGGCAGGCGACGATGCGCTCGCGCTGCGCGCCGAGCGAAACCATCGTGTCGATGGTGCTTTCGAGCACGCCACCGAGCGCGCCCTTCCAGCCGGCATGCGCGGCACCGATGACGTTGGCTTCGGCATCGGCAAAGAGGATGGGGCCGCAATCGGCCGAGAGCACGCCGAGCACGATGCCCGGCGTTGCCGTCACCAGCGCATCGGCCTCGGGGCGGGCGCCGTCGTAGCTTTCGTCGACCACCACGGCGTCTGGGGAATGGACCTGGTGCACGGTCGCCAGGCGCTCTGGCGAGGCGCCGAACCAGCGGGCGACGCGGGCGCGGTTCTCGTTGACATGGGTACGCTCGTCCTTGGAGCCAAGCCCGACATTGAGGCCGCGATAGATCCCTTCGGAAACGCCGCCTGTTCGGGTGAAATAGCCATGGGCGATTGCCGGTCCGGCCTTCTCGCTGAAAAGCGAGCTTTGCACAGGAGAGAGCGCGGCGTCATGCTGCATTGGTATATTCGCCTTTGCTTTATCAGGAAAATCAATGGGTTTGGGCGCGCGCTCCGGCCCGGCGACTGGCTCTTGATTTGCCGGCGCGATGTTGACCCGCGACGGCAGGGCTGTCAATTCCCGAACGGCAGGGGTGCCGTCGGGTGGAGGTTCAAGCCTTCGGTTTGCGGAACGGCGAGAGCGGCACCGGCGGGCTGCTGACGGCCAGGACCTTGAACAGTTCGCCCATCTTTCCGGCGCCTGCGCCGGCAAGCCTCTCGACGTCCTGGCGGATGGTTTCCTGCGTCAGCGCATCCTTGTCGCGGCCAAGGGCCGCGGCGCGTTCCAGAAGACCGAGGCCGACCAAAAAATCGCCCTGGTGGGCAAGACCGTTGATCTGCACATCGTCCGTCTTGGCGCGGCGGGCGAGTTGCTCGAAATCGACGTGGCTGGTGAGATCGGCGCGGCCGGGGCTGGCGAACGGCGGATCGTATTCGTGATCGCGCACGGCCTGCAGCGTATCGCCATAGCCGGTAGCCATATGGCCATAGTCGATGATCACGGCGGTGCCGCCGCTGATCTTCAACCGTTCGCAGAGGGCCGACATGACAGCGTCGCGGGCGGGAGCAATCTCGAAGATCGTGCCTTCGGCAACACCCTGCGCCGGCGTCGGAAGAAGCTCGGGATCGATGCCGGCAACGCCGGCGGCAAAGGTCAGTTCGTCCGTGGCATCAAGCCCGACCATGCGCTCGCGGAAGCCTTGCGCCGTGCGCACGAACTGCCGGATCGGAATGGCGTCGAAAAGCTCGTTGGCGGCAAGCAGCAGGAAGCCTTCCGGCAGGGTCTCGAAGCTCGTGTGCCATTCGACCTTGTGACCATGGGCGGCGAGCGTTTCCGACTGCACCTTACGCAGCCGTTCGCTGGTTTCGACGAGATGCACGCCGGCGGAAGCATAGAGATCAGGTGCCAGGCGGCGCACGACGCGCAGCATGTCGGCCATCATCGTGCCGCGGCCGGGGCCGATTTCAGCAATCACGGCGCCCTCAGGCTTGCCGTGCTGCTGCCAGGCATGGACGAGGAAGATGCCGATCATCTCGCCGAAGAGCTGGCTGATCTCCGGCGCCGTGGTGAAGTCGCCTTCCTTGCCGAAGGGCTCGTGCACACGGTAGTAGCCGTGCTCCGGATCCGCCAGGCAAAGCGAGAAATAATCGGTGACGCTGATCGGCCCGTGGGTCTTGATCAGCGCCTTGATCTTGTCCGCAAGTGGTGTCGTCATGCCTTCGTCCAATTCGCGGGGCGGCGGCCGGAATAGCCGCGCGCCCTTGCCCCATCCGCTCTCAGGTGGCTGCGCGCCGCGCCCGGGCAATGGCCCAGATGCCGGCGAGCGCCATTGGCAGCGACAAAAGCATGCCCATGGTCAGCCAGCCACCGACAAGATAGCCGATCTGCGCGTCCGGTTCGCGGAAGAATTCGACGAAAATGCGGCTCAGGGCATAGCCGAGCACGAAGATGCCGGTGACGAGCCCCGGGGATTTCAACGCGTGACGACGATAGATGAACCAGGCGAGGACGGAGAGCAGGACGATACCTTCAAGGGCGGCCTCGTAGAGCTGGCTCGGGTGGCGGGCGAACGGACCGCCGGTCGGGAATACGATCGCCCAGGGCATCGACGAGAGGCGGCCCCAGAGTTCGCCGTTGATGAAGTTGGCGATACGACCGAAGAACAGGCCGATCGGGACGACGGCGGCGACGATGTCGAACAGGCTCCAGATAGCGATCTTGTTCTTGCGCGCAAACAGGATCATGGCGAGGGTCGTGCCGAGGAAGCCGCCGTGGAACGACATGCCGCCGTTCCAGATTTCCAGCGCGCGGATCGGATTGGCGAGCACTGAGCCGAGATCGTAGAAGAGAATGTAGCCGATGCGGCCGCCGAGCACGATGCCGCCGGCGGCCCACAGCAGGAAGTCGTCGAGCTGCTGCAGCGTGATGGCCGGCTTGTCGTCCCGCCAGAGCGAGGCGTTCATCGCCAGGCGCCGGGCGTAGAACCAGCCGAGGAGAATGCCCGCCACATAGGCGAGCCCGTACCAGTGGATGGCCAGCGGGCCGATCTGGACGATAACGGGGTCGATTTCGGGGAAGGGGAGGATGGCGAGGCGGGTCGCTAATGTTTCCAATTTATTGTTCTCGTGCCGGGCCGGTTGTTTCGGCGGACCATGGCGAGCGATTTCACCTCGGTCAAGGGCGGCAATGCGCGCCCCGGACACAGGGTCGTGAAGGGAGCCGTGATGGCGCGCGTGATTTTTCTTGCATCGCGCGGCCGGTGACCCTACCTGAAACCCATGGACCGCATCGCGCCTTTAGAGGCGATGGCTGATATGGAGATCGCGACGATGAGCACAGGCACCAACCGCATCCTGGATGACTTTGCCAAGCTGATGACCGATGCTGCCGGCGCCGCTCAAGGCGTGCGCCGCGAGGTTGAAACGGCCTTCCGGGCGCAGGCGGAGCGGGCGCTGAATTCGCTCGACGTCGTCAAGCGCGAAGAGTTCGAAATGGTCAAGGAAATGGCCATCAAGGCGCGCGAGGAAAACGATGCGCTTCTGGCCCGTATTGAGGCTCTCGAAGCGCGTCTCGTCGATACGGGCAAGTAACGCGATTCCCTTGAAATAACGGCATTTCAGCGTTTTTACTTCGCCCGCGGACCTCATCTGCGGGCGTTTTGCTGTGGTTCAGCCGCATAGGTCTGAAACGGCATGATGGGTGGTTAATAAAACCTGAAAAGTTTTCCACCTGTGGACACTGCCAAAAAACCCTTATGGCAGAGTCAGTTAAGCTCAACCGCTTCATTCACATGACAACGTGGACGCGATTGTTCACGGCTATTTTTGGGCCGAGGGGCTGGCAGCCTGACTCCGCCATTATACACTGATTTTAAATGATGATTCGAAACGAACCACGTAAGCTCCGGGCAGGGTAAGTCAGCCAGGATGGATGTGAGTTCAGCAATCATACGTGTTTGTAATCGGTGTTGGGTTTGCGGCGTTGCGTCTTGTGAGCGTGATGACGCATGCCCGTGCCACACCTATGCAGGGTGATGCATGAGCCTTTTGGAAATGGAAGTCGAGCGCCAATCCAACCCGGTCGATATGATCGAGTTCGTGGCTGCCAATAACGACTGGTCGTTCGAACGATCCGGCGAAGACGAAATCGCCATGACGGTCGAAGGCAAGTGGGCGGACTACCACGTTTCCTTCTCCTGGATGGAGGAATTCGAGGCGCTGCACCTGGCCTGTGCCTTCGACATCAAGGTGTCGGAAAGCCGGGTCAACGAAGTCATCCGTCTGCTCTCCCATATCAATGGGCAGGTGCTGATGGGCCATTTCGATTTGTGGCGCCAGGAGGAAGTGGTGATCTTCCGCCAGTCGCTGCTGCTTGCCGGCGGCGCCGAGCCCACCAACCAGCAGGTCGAAGTTCTGCTTTCGAGCGCACTCGACGCTTGCGAATCCTATTATCAGGCGTTTCAATTCGTCGTCTGGTCCGGCATGGACGCGCAGCGCGCCGTCGATGCCGTCCTGTTCGAAACGGTTGGAGAAGCCTGATCATGACGAACGCCGCTTCCGGTCCCATCGTGCTCGTCGGCGCCGGCAATATGGGCGGCGCTATGCTTTCGGGCTGGCTGAAGAGCGGCGTTAAAGGCGCGAACGTTCTCGTCGTCGATCCCGGCCCGCCGCCGGCCATGGCGCAGCTGATCTCCGACAACGGCGTGACGCATGCGACCTCGGTACCGTTGGGTGTCCAGGCGGGTGTGATCTTCCTTGCGGTCAAGCCGCAGGTGATGGACGCCGTCTTGCCGCCGCTGAAATCTCTCGTCGGCCCGGATACCGTCATCGTTTCCGTTGCTGCCGGCAAGACGCTTTCCTTCATCGAAGCCCATCTCGGTGCCGCGGCGACCGTGCGCGCCATGCCGAATACCCCGGCCATGATCGGCCGCGGTGTCACCGGCGCCTTTGCCAATGCCCGCGTCAGCGATCAGCAGCGCGCTCAGGTTCATGATCTCCTGAAGGTCAGCGGTCCGGTCGAATGGGTCCGCACCGAAGCCGAGATCGATGCGGTCACCGCCGTTTCGGGCAGCGGTCCGGCCTATGTCTTCTACCTCGTCGAATGCATGGCGGAGGCGGGCCGCAAGGCCGGCCTTGAGGCGGACCTCGCCATGCGGCTCGCGCGGGAAACCGTCGCTGGGGCTGGCGAACTTTTGCACCAGTCGCCTGACGAAGCCGCGCGGCTGCGCCAGAAAGTGACCTCGCCCGGCGGCACGACGGCTGCGGCACTGTCCGTGCTGATGGCCGACGACGGCATGCAGCCGCTGTTTGACAAGGCGATCGCTGCGGCGCGCGAGCGCGCGGAAGAACTCGCAGGCTGAATATTGAATTCGGCTGGCCCCATGTTGGGCCGGCATGGCGCCTGGCCTAAGGGTTTCGCGCCGGGGAAGCGCCGGCGCAGGCCCCGTGATCGCGGCTTGGCTGGCGATTGACGAGACTTCTCCAGAATGCGCCGATCGCGCGGCGGCAGAGGTCGCCGATCGCGATGCTGCGTTGACTCCGAGCCCAGGAATGCAGCTCATAACTCATCGGTAGACTGCTGCTCGGCTGCTTGCCCATTTCCGTTACCCCTCAAGCTTCGCTGTCTGAGTTCCGGTCCAAGCTACAGCCTGTCGCTCGCGGCGATAATCCATGTTAAATTCCGTTTATCTGTGACGAAATGGAATAGATGGATGGATCGACAGGAAGCCATGGCGGTGTTTCTCGCTGTCGTCGAGGAGGGAGATTTCTCGGCGGCGGCGCGGCGGTTGCGCATGACGCCATCGGCGGTCAGCAAGATCGTCGGCCGGCTGGAGGCGCGCCTTGGCGTGCGCCTGCTGCAGCGATCGACGCGCAGCATCAGCCTGACGAGCGAAGGCAGTGCCTATGCGGAATCGAGCCGCCGCATCCTCGGCGACATGGAAGATGCGGAGGTTGCGATCCAACCGGGGGCGGTGCCGCGCGGGCGGTTGCGGGTGAGCCTGCCCAGCGCCTTCGGTCATCGCCTGATCGTGCCCATGCTGCCTGATTTCATCGAACGGTTTCCGGAGATCGACCTGGAACTCGATTTCAGCGACGCGGTCGTCGACCTCATGAACGGTGAGGCGGATGTTGCGCTGCGGGTCGCGGAGCAAAGCGACAGCACGCTTGTGACGCGGCGGCTCGCACCAAACCGTCGCGTCATCTGCGCTGCACCCGCCTATCTCGAGCGGCACGGCGCGCCGCAAACGCCTGACGACCTGCAGCGGCATGTCTGCCTTGCCATCACCGCCCGCGGCCGTCTCAACGTTTGGGAATTTCAGGATGGCAACGGCCGGCGTGCGATCCGTGTTCGTGGCTCAGTCGAAGCCAACAGCACCGAAGCGCTCCGACGGCTTGCGCTCGCAGGCATCGGCATCGTGCGCCTTTCCGAACTGCTCGTGGGCGGGGATATCAAGGCGGGATTGCTGGTGCCGCTTCTGACCGGCAGCAACTATGCCGAGGCAGAGCCGATCACGGTCGTCTATCCGCACCGGCGATTCTTGCCGCCACGCGTGCGTGTTTTCATCGATTTCCTTGCCGAGCAGTTCGCGCGTCGCCCATGGGAGGAGGCCAGATTTCGCGGGGAGCCCGCCGAGGCCGCCGTGCTTCCGAAATCTCGCCCGATGCTTTAATCCACCTCCTCGGATAAGATTTCACATAGGGAATGACGATGGCTGAAACTATTGAATTTGCTGATTTCGAGCGCGTGGACATTCGCGTGGGCACCATCGTCGAGGCCGAACCGTTTCCGGAAGCGCGCAAGCCGGCCATCAAGCTGAAAATCGATTTCGGCCCGGAAATCGGCATAAAAAAGTCATCAGCGCAAATCACGGTGCATTATCGTCCGGAGGATCTCGTCGGGCGGCAGGTGCTGGGCGTTGTCAATTTTCCGCCGCGCCAGATCGGACCTGTGCGCTCTGAAGTGCTGACGCTGGGCTTTGCAGACGAGGCCGGTGCGATCGTGCTGGCTGCCACCGAACGGCCGGTCCCCAACGGCAAGAAATTGATGTGATCCCCATGAACATTGCTTTCGAAGTGATCCCCGAGCGCGTCAAGGTGTCCTGCCTTTGGCGCGCCGCCGATGCCGCGCGCGACTGGCGCGCAAGTCATGTGCTGTCGCTGCTCGATCCCGAATTGCCGGATGCCAACGTGCCCGTGATTGCGGACGCCAGCCACCGGGTCGTGCGCATGCGCGACCAGGAAAACCCGACCGCCACCCAGCATTTCCCGGATCTGGTGCTCGAAGTTTTCGAGGCGATGCGCCCGGCGGCCGAGCATGCTGAGAGCCGCATTCTCGTGCATTGCCATGCCGGCGTCAGCCGCTCGACGGCCTTTGCCTATGGTCTGATTGCGCATCAGCTTGGCGCGGGACGAGAGGACGAAGCCTTCCGGGCGCTCTTGGCGATCACCCGCAAGCCCTGGCCGAACCGTCGCATCATCGAAATCCTCGATGCCGCCCTTGGCCGCGGCGGCCGGCTGCTCGCGCCGCTCGATGTCATGCGCGCCCGTCATCCGCGCCGTATCGACGCCTGGCACCGTTTCAACGAACGACGCGGCCTGACCTCGATCTACCAGCGCTGACGGGCTCAACTCTCCGGCAACAGCATCTCGGCGTAGCGCTTGAGTGAGCGGTTGTAGCGGGGGAGGTGCCGTGACAGGCTGCCGAGCGCGAGTGCGGCCGCCTGTTGCGCCTGGCCGGTATCGACGAGGCAGAGCGCCAGGAAGGCGACGACCGCATCGTCGAGTTCGTCCGATGGCTTGTCCCGCTCGGCGGTAAGCAGGGCGACACCTTCTTTGGCGCGGCCGAGATTGCGCAGGGTGCTGGCGAGCTGGATGGTGGCCCGTCGGCGGCGAATTCCCTGAAGACCGTTTTCCAGCGCCTGCCGGTAGAGCGGCTCCGCCTTCATCTCATGGCCGGTCGAATCCTGCGCCGAGGCTCTTTCGAACAATCCGATGGCATGTCCTGCCGGCAGTTCGGCGGCAAGGGCATCGATGCGGGCGATAAAGGCGTCGCTATCTGTCGGGTCGAAGGTTGCCCAGAGTTCGGCCAGCCGTCGCTCCCAGTCAGCCCAATCGATGGCGTCTACCATGGCCCGTTCCCCTTAGCCCATTCGTGGCCAGAAGTGGCCCGCCCGCGCGGGAACGTCAAGCCGGGACGCGCACCGTTGCCCTGAGGCCGCCGAGCGGGCTGTCGCCAAGCGTGACGTTGCCCCCGTGGCTGCGGGCGATATCGCGGGCGATCGCCAGCCCGAGGCCGGTGCCGGAACTGTCGAGATTGCGGGCTTCGTCGAGGCGGAAGAACGGCTTGAACACATCCTCGCGCGAACGTTCGGGAATACCTGGGCCGTCATCGTCGACGGTGATGGTGAGCCACTTGGCACTGTGGCGCGCATCGATCTTGACAGTGTTGGCGTAGCGGTAGGCGTTCGAGGCGATGTTGGCGACGAGACGGGTGAAGGCGTTTGGCCGCACGCGGATATCGTCTTCCCCCTCGATGGATGTGGTCAGGGTCTTGCCGAGCAGTTCGGCTTCAGCGGCGAGCCGGGTCATCAGGTCGCTGAGTTTCAGCTGGCCGACGTCCTCCTCCGCTTCGCTGCGGGCGAAGGCCAGATAGCCTTCCAGCATGTTCTGCATGTCATCGACGTCCTGGTTCAGGCCTTCGAGATCGGGGTTGTTGCCGGCAAGCGCCAGCTGCAGCTTGAAGCGGGTGAGGATGGTTCGAAGATCGTGGCTGACGCCAGTCAGCATCGCGGTGCGCTGCTCGATCTGGCGTTCGATGCGCTCGCGCATCTGGATGAAGGCGAGGCCGGCGCGGCGGATTTCATCGGCGCCGCGCGGCGCGAAGTCGTCGATCTTCTGGCCCTTGCCGAAGCTTTCGGCCGCCTTGGTCAAGGCCAGGATCGGGCGGATCTGGCCGCGCAGGAAGAGCACCGCGATCGTCAGCAGCACCAGCGAGGCCGCCACCATCCAGACGAGGAAGATGTGGGTGTTGGAAGCGTAGGCCTGGTTGCGCCGGGCATAGACGCGCAGGATGCGGCCGTCATCGAGCTTGATGCGGATCTCGACGAGCTTGGAGTTGCCGACCGTATCGATCCAGAAGGGGCGGCGGACCTGGTTGGAAATCTCTTCGCCGAGGATCTGGTCGAGGATTTCGAAGAAGGGGCTGGGGCGCGGCGGCGGCAGTTCGCCGGGCGGGTCCACGGAGATACTGAGATCGAGCTGATCGCGCGCGATGCGGATGATCTCGGAGATGTCGCGGTCGGCAGGGAACGTGTCGATAAGATCGACGATCGCGGCAATGTCCCCGGTGACGGCGGCCGACAGGCGCTGCGTCACCAGCTGCCAGTGGCGCTCCATGAAGATGAAGGCGACCACCGACTGCAGAAGCACCATGGGAATGATGACGATCAGCAGCGAGCGGGCGTAAAGCCCCATGGGCAGGCGACGGCGCAGCCAGCGGGTGAACCGCCTCCAGGCATTGTCGTTCGCCCCGGATGCGCCGTGCTCTATGCCGTCAAAGCTTGCCATGGTTTGCCGCGCTCATGGGAAGGGCTGCCATTTCAGTCCACGCTCAGCCGGTAGCCGATGCCGCGCACCGTCTGCAGCCAGACGGGGTTGGATGGGTCGTCCTCGATCTTGCGGCGCAGGCGGTTGATCTGCACGTCGATCGTGCGCTCGCCGACCTCGGCATCGTCGCCGATCAACTCGTGGCGTGGGATCGTTTCGCCGGCACGTTGCGAAAAGAGTGTCATGATCTCCTGCTCGCGGTCCGTCAGGCGGATGTGATCGGCGCCACGACGCAGCTCCTTGCGCACCACCGAGAAGGTGTAGGGACCGAAGATCACCTGGTCGACCTTGGGGGCCTGGGCCGGCTGGTTGCGGCGCAGGATGTTGTTGATGCGCAGCACCAGTTCGCGCGGGTCGAAGGGCTTCGACAGATAATCGTCGGCGCCGGCCTCGAGACCCTCGATGCGGGAGTTGGATTCCGCCAGGGCCGTCAACATCAGAATCGGCACGGTCTTGATTTGCCTGAGGCTCTGGGTGAGCGAAATGCCGCTTTCGCCGGGCATCATCACGTCGACGATCAGAAGGTCGAAGTCGAGGCCGACGAGCTTGCGGCGGGCTTCGTCCGCATCGGACGCGGTCGTCACGCGAAAACCCTGTTCGACCAGGTAGCGGTTGAGCAGATCGCGGATGCGCCGGTCGTCGTCAACGACCAGAAGGTGAGCCGCATCGTCCGAGACAGTCGCTTTTGTCGTCATTCCACGCTTCCCAAGTTGCAGGCCAGACCCGCGCTACGGCGGGCGTCAGTCTGCGGCGTTGTTCTTCATCCCGGCGAGAAAGCGCTTGACCGTTTCGCGCGCGCCCGGACCGGTTCTTGCCAATGCATCGGCTATGCGGCGGGACTGTGGCTCGGCAAGCGCACGCGCCAGTGCCTGGCCTTCTTCCGTCGTGTAGAGCATACGCTGGCGCCGGTCTTCAGGGCCGGTTTCCTGGCGAATATACCCGGAGTCGATCAGTTGCTTCAGCACCCGGGCAAGGCTCTGCTTGGTAATCTTCAGCGTGTCCAGGAGGTCGGCGACCGTCATGCCCGGCTCGCGGTCGACAAAGTGCACGACGCGGTGGTGCGCCCGTCCGAAGCCGCTCTTTTCCAGGATCGCATCCGGGTCGGAGGTGAAGTCGCGATAGGCGAAGAAGAGCAGCTCGATGATCTCGAAATCGATCGTATCGTCATCGGCGGCGGCATCGTTCAGATACCGGGTGTTCTCTTTGGATTGGCCGGCCACGCGGTCATTTCCTTTCAGCCTGATTGCAACTTGCGAAACATTCGAAAAAATATGTCAGCTTTGTTGACATATTTTTACCATAGCATTAGCGTCCATGCTCGGTAAGCGAGACATTTGGCGTTGGCAACATCTGAAAGGATATGCCGTGCCGTTCCGATCGCAAATCCAAAATCACGAAATTGAATTTTCCCTCAATCAGTTTGCCGATAGACTGAAAGCAGGGCGATAATCAACTAAGAATGGCGCGCATGCGCCGGAGGATGACACCATGGCAGCGGTTCCTTTTGATCAGTTGGACGGACAGATCTGGTTCAACGGCGAGTTCGTCGCGTGGAAGGATGCCAAGATTCACGTGCTGACCCACGGCCTGCACTATGCCAGCGCGGTCTTTGAGGGCGAGCGCGCCTATGGCGGGCGCATCTTCAAGCTGACCGAGCACAACCAGCGCCTGCATCAGTCCGCCGAAATCCTCGGCTTCAAGATCCCTTATTCGGTGGAGGAACTGGACGCAGCCAGCGTCGAGCTTCTGAAGCGTCAGGGCTTCTCCGAGGCCTATGTGCGGCCGATCGCCTGGCGCGGCAGCGAGAGCATGGGCGTTTCGGCGCAGAACAACCGCATCAACGTCGCCATCGCCATCTGGCAGTGGGGCAGCTATTTCAACCCGGCCGAAAAGCTCAAGGGCATCCGGCTCGATATCGCAGAATATCGCCGCCCGGATCCGCAGACGGCACCTTCGAAGTCGAAGGCCGCCGGCCTCTACATGATCTGCACCATCTCCAAGCATGCGGCCGAGGCCAAGGGCTATGCGGACGCGATGATGCTGGATTACCGCGGCCGCGTGGCCGAAGCGACCGGTGCCAACATCTTCTTCGTCAAGGACGGCGTCATCCACACGCCGGTGCCGGATTGCTTCCTCGACGGCATCACCCGTCGCACGGTGATCGAGCTTGCCAAGCGCCGCGGCTATGAAGTGGTCGAGCGGGCGATCATGCCGGAGGAACTGTCCGGTTTCAGCGAATGCTTCCTCACCGGCTCGGCCGCCGAAGTGACGCCGGTTTCCGAAATCGGTCCTTTCCGCTTCACGCCGGCGACGATCTGCGAAACGCTGATGAACGACTACATGAAGGAAGTCTATCCGGTTGCCGCGGCAGCCGAATAACGGCATCCGGAATGCTCTCGAAAGCAGAAAAGGCGGCCCCCGGGCCGCCTTTTGTCTTGCTACGGATATGATCGCAGAGTTAGGCGGTCTTCCCCAAGAATTGCCCGACGATTCCGCTCAGTACGCCGCCGCCGACAAGGCCACCGATGGCTTGCATGGCGAGACCGGTCGCGGCTGCTTCTCCGCCGAGCATCTGAATGAGGAACCCACCGCCAAGGCCTCCGATGGCGCCGACGATGGTCCGTGCGACGACACCGAATGCCTGCTGCTTCAACACTGCGCTGGCCGCGTTCCCGCCGGCGGCCCCCGCGATCAATTGGGTAATGATAGGCATTAATGCTTCCATTGATCCCTCCGTGTCGTGGCTCGTCGTGGACGCGCCACTAAAAGCCGATGAGCCGGCATCAATAGGTTGAAGCCTATTCCGGATTATTGTCAATTTGAGTGAAATGACGTTGCGGCGCCCGCTTCGTAGCCAATTGAAATGGCTTGATTTTAGGCAGAGGCAAGCTCTTACAGGCAAAGCGGGAAAACGAAGCCGGCGGCGGGGGCGGCTGGAGGGGATGGCCTTGCCGCGCATGATTCGTGCTGTCGGGAGAGCGAGGGAGGGTAATGCAGGCACGGCGGGAACCCCCGGCAACCGAACGATTGCCGGGGGGCTCGATTGTTAGCGATAGACGTAGACGATGCGTCGCGTTGCCGGCTCGACCAGAACGGGCTGGCCGTTGATGCTGACATAGTCGTAGCTGTAGTCGGGAACGCGTTGAACGGCCACGGTCTGCGGCAGTTCGGCACCGACAACGACTTCACCATCGAGATAGACGGTCTCGCCGGGGTTGGACGTGACGTAGGTCCGCACATTCTCCGGCGGCACGATCGGGTCGATCTGTTCGACCGGGCCGATCAATTCGTCGCCGCTGCTGACGATCACGGGGTCATTGGGCTGCACTTGGTAGGTGACGGCCGGAATGGCCAGGTCGGCCCGACGCTCCTGGACCACGACGGCAGAACCGCCAAAATCCGTCGTCAGATACTGGGAATAGACCCAGCCGCGCACGCCGCCGATGTCAATGCGGCACCACTTGCTGCCTTCGATGCAGCCGTCGATAACCGCGGTGCTACCGCGGGTCGCAAGGCCGACTGTCGGATATTGAGGGCCCGGACCTGTGCGGATGTTAAGGTCCGTCACCGTGGTCGCGGTCATGGCTGCAAAGGCGGACGGCGTACCGATCGCCAACACCAAACCCGCGGCCGCAGCGGCTCGCAACAGGGGGCGGGTAAGCTTCACCATCGTGTTTCTCCTTATATTGACGAGGGCCAAACGCCAGCAAGCGCGCGGATGTTCCCCCGGGAACGTCACGAAATGTGACGCTGTGACATTCTCCAGCCGTTGCCGAGGGCAGGACACGCCAGGAGAACAGGCAACGGGAGAGGGACAAAATGCAGAATGCTCAGCCGGATCAGAACAACGTCGCCGCGCGCAGCCTCAAGCCGGTCGTTCGGATCGTCGTCGCCGCGGAGATCGCGATTTCGGCGCTGCTGATGACTACCGTGCAGTGGCCGGCACCCCAGCAGCTGTCTGCACCGCAAATAGCCTCGCTTCGCTGATTGGCGCTGTCACCGCCGCCAATTGCCGCTATAGGAAGATGACGAGATCCTAGAGCGCGTTGCGATCTTCCAGATTCGCTTCCTGCGCTTTAGGTTCTGGATTTGTCGCATGTCGTTATCGCAATACCGCTCCCAAACTTTTGCGCGACATGCTCTAGAGAGGCAGACGCGCATGTTACAGGCGGGCATCATCCCGGTTACCCATTTCGAGCAGAACTGCACCGTGCTGTTCGACAGCGAGACCAAGGAAGGCGTGATCGTCGATCCCGGCGGCGACGTCGATCTCATCCTGCAGACCATCCGCGAAAACGGCATCACGCTGAAGGCGATCTGGATCACCCACGGCCATATCGACCATGCCGGCGGCGCCAAGGAACTGAAGGACGCCCTCGGGCTCGAAATCATCGGTCCGCACAAGGACGACCTGCCGCTGCTCGAAAGGCTCGAAAGCCAGGCGGAGCGCTTCGGTCTGGCGATGAAGGTTCAGAACGTCATTCCCGATCGCTGGCTCGAAGAAGGCGACACGGTCTCCTTCGGCGCCCATATCTTCGAAGTCCTGCATTGCCCGGGCCATGCGCCGGGACACGTCGTCTATTTCAACCGGGCGCAGAACTTCGCCCATGTCGGCGACGTGCTCTTCCACGGCTCGATCGGCCGCACCGACCTGCCCGGCGGCAATCACCAGCAATTGCTCGATTCGATCCGCGACAAGATCCTGCCGCTCGGCGATCGCGTCGGCTTCATCTGCGGACATGGCCCGGGCGGCCAGATCGGCGAGGAGCGCCGCACCAATCCTTATCTGCGCGGGCTCTGAGCCCCAGCACACGCTCACGAAAAAAGCCCATGTCTCTATCAAGACATGGGCTTTTCGATTCTTACGCCGAACCTGATTAGCCGGCGGTGCAGAAGTAGCTGCGACCGTCGTAGCCGCGGAAGGTGCCGCTATCCGGGTTGAACGAGCGGTAACGCTGCGCGCAGTAGCGGTACCAGGACGGGGTCCAGGGCTCGAGCGAGCGGTAACCGCCACCATAGCTGTCGACGACGACAGGGCGTGCCTGGTAGACCGGGCGAGGGCGGTAGGCCGGACGCGGCTCGTAATAGTCGTATTCCGGTTCCGGATCGATGTAGACGCGCTCGTTGTAGCCGCCGTTGTAACGCGGCTGCGAAGCGATCGCGCCGCCGATCAGAGCGCCGGCAACGAGACCTGCTGCACCAGCTGCCCATGCATCGTCATTGTTGTGGTGATGCCTGCCGCCTGCCTCGGCGGCGCCAAAGGTCGGGATGACCATAGCGGCTGCGGCGATCGAGAGAACGGCGGCTTTGATGAACTTGTTCATTTGGCTTCAATCCTTCGCATGGACCGGATCAACCCGGCCTTCATGATGGAGGAAGGTTAACGCGGCCAAACTGAACCGAGCCTGAACAAAAAAACCCGGCAAGAATGCCGGGCTTCAACTGGAATCTGTCAGCAGATAACGGCGTTAGCCGGCGATCTGCAGGTTGACCGCCTTCGGGCCTTTGCCGCGGCGATCCGGTTCGGTGTCGAAGCTTACCTTCTGGTTTTCCGTCAGACCGGTCAGGCCGGAAGCCTGGACCGCGGAAATGTGTACGAAGATATCTGCACCACCGTTGTCAGGCTTGATGAAACCAAAGCCCTTGTCGGTGTTGAAGAATTTTACAGTGCCAGTTTCGGCCATGCGTCAGGTCCTTTTCTCTCCACCCGTTTGACGGACGGGTAGCATTGCAATGTGCCCGGATGGGCGTTGGCAGGCAGTTCTCGACGTTTGAGGAAAGGGTCCTGGTTACCGCAGCCAGCCATTGGAAGGGCCGCATCTCTGCTTCCCATCGGTCTGGCCGCCCGGAGTTTTTGCGTCTCCGGCCCGCTTTTATTTCAAGATCTTCCCATGTTCGCAGATTGCCCGAACGAAAGTAAGATTGATGGGTTTATTTTGAATTGGCAAGCAAAACTTTTCGGGATTGGTATTGCGTCTTGTCATTGCTCAAAAATCGGTCATTTGCGGCTTTGTGGGGCGTTGCGCAAAATATATCGCAAGCTGTTGAAATCACAGCTTTTTGAAAACAATTGCTGCAAAATTGAGTGGTTTTCGCCGATTTCTCGTGCGCGGCGCGTAAAGCAGGCCAATCGCTTAGGATGCGTGCCGTCGGCAACTCCCTGATATGTTTGAGGCTTCTCACGTCGGCGGTTTCTTACGTAGATTTCTTGCAGAAAATCTAGAGCTATCGGGCCGGGTCGAAAACGCAGGGCAAAGCTACGCCTTCGTTGCGAAGCAACGGGCCTATTGCCTGAACAACAGCAAGTAAAGCCTCAGTCCAGCGTCTTGGCGGTGGGGTGCCTATAGTTTCTTGAGGAGCCCTCAGGCAGGTGCTGCGGCGCGGCGGCCCTTCGTCAGTTCCGGCACGATCTCTACCGTCAGCATGGCGGCAAAGATGATGGCGCAGCCGGCATAACCGATCGGGGTGATGACTTCGCCAAGCAGGAGAACGCCGAAGAGGGCGGCAAAGAGTGCTTCGCTCGACAGGAAGATGGCAGCCTGCGGCGCCGTGGTGTAGCGCTGCCCGACGACCTGAAGAATGAAGGCAAGGCCGCTCGAAAAGATGCCGGCATAGAGGATCTCGAAGAGCGCGCCCTCTATGGCAGCGAAGCTCAGCGGCTCGGTCGTGACGGCGAGGGCGAAGCCGAGCACGGCGCAGACGGCGAATTGCGTCATCGACAGCAGCATCGGCCGGCCGCTGCTTGGGGCAAACAGGCCGATGAGCAGCAGTTGCACCGCCCAGAACAGAGCGCAGACCACGGTCAGGTAGTCGCCACCCGTCAGCGTCGACAGCGTGCCGCCGCTCAAGAGGAAAATGCCGAACAGCGCCATCGACGCCCCCGGCCAGATCACCCAATGCGGCTTGCGGCGCAAGAAGATCACCGTCAAGACCGGGACGAAGACGACGTAGAGACCGGTGAGGAAGCCGGAATTGGTGACGCTGGTGTCGAGCAGGCCGAATTGCTGCGTCACGGCGCCGGCAAAGAGCGCCAGGCCGATGAAGATGAAATTGCGCACGGTCGTCAGCTTGATCGGTTCGGCCGCGCGTTTCGTTTCGATGATGGCCAAGGGCACGGCGACCAGTGTCGCGATCGCAAAACGAAGCGCGATGAACCACAGCGGGCTGATCGCATCCATCGCCGTCGACTGTGCAACGAAGCCGGCGCCCCAGATGGCGCCTGAAATCAAAAGCAGCAGATTGGCCTGAATGCGCGGCATGTCGTTCTCTCCTCGGACAGGCGCGTCTAGCAGTTGCGTTTTCGCCGGGCAAGGCTCATCGTCGCCACGGTTGGGCGGAGTTGTTGTCGATGGAAACGGCCGGAGACACGGTGCCGGGAGAGGGCGCCGAGGAGGGGGCTCAGCTCCTATCACCCATCGGAGATCGGCGACCATGAGCGATGCCGGCTATTCCGGCACGCCGCTCGGGCCCAAGCTGGGGCTGAAAGACGGGCAGCGGGCCCTGCTTCTTCGGGTTCCAGCCGGGCTCGATGCGATCAGCGGTTTTTCCGGCTTTCGGGCCAGCGAGACCGAGATCGGCACCGTGGCCGCGCGCGACATTGACTATGCGCATGTGTTCGAAACGGAGCGATCGGTTTTGGAAGAGCTCGCGCCGAAGCTGGCTGCGAGATTGAAGCCGGACGGCATGCTGTGGGTCTCCTGGCCAAAGAAGGCGTCGAAGCGGCCGACGACACTGACCGAGGACGTTTTGCGTGAAATCTTCCTGCCGCTCGGCCTTGTCGACGTGAAGGTTTGCGCGGTCGATGCCGTCTGGTCCGGGCTGAAATTCATGTTCCGGCGCGAGGTTCGCGATCGGCTATCGTGAACATGCGGCGCGCGCCGGCTATTGCGTCGCCGCCTTGGAGACCCTGAGCACGGCGCCGTCTTCCTCGTCCGTCACCATCAGCAAGGCGCCGTCGGGTGCCACGACGACGTCACGGATGCGGCCGAATTCGCCGTCGAACAGCCGCTCCTCGGAGCCGATCGCGCCGCTGTCGTCGCGTTCGAGCCGGGCGAGCAACTGGTACTTCAGCGCCGCCACCAGAAGATCGCCATCCCATTCGGGAAACATCTCGCCGCGATAGACGGCAAGCGCGCCAGGCGCGATCGAGGGATCCCAATAGAAGAGCGGCTGATCGAGGCCTTCTTTCGCCGTGCCTTCGCCGATCTCAGCGCCGGAATAGTCCTTGCCGTAGGTAATGACGGGCCAGCCGTAATTGTGGCCGGGCTTCGGATTGTTGATCTCGTCGCCGCCGCGCGCGCCGTGCTCGACCGTCAGAAGCGTGCCGTCCTTCGGATCGAAGGCGATCCCTTGAGGATTGCGGTGGCCCTTCGACCAGATCTCCGGCAGGCCGCCGGTGCCGCCGCCATAAGGGTTCGATCCGGGAACGCTGCCGTCGGCATTGATATGCAGGATGGCGCCGGCATGATCGCGCGGGTCCTGCGCCCGGTCGCCTTCGCCGCGATCGCCGATGCCGAAGAAAAGGCTGCCATCGGGAGCGATTGCGATGCGCGAGCCGAAATGCTGGCCCTTGCCGGTAAACTTGCTCATCCGGAAGAGCTCCTTGACGTCGATAAGCCCGGTTCCGTCGGCGGCGAGTTTTGCCCGTACGACGACGGTGCCGTAGCCGCCTTTGCCGTTGGCAGCCATCGTCAAGTAGAGCGTCCGGGTTTCTGCAAAACGGGGATCGAGCGCGATGTCGAGCAGGCCGCCCTGGCCACGCTCGGCGACCTCGGGCACGCCCGTCAGCGGTTTCGAGAGCTTGCCGTCGCGCAGGATCCGCAGCCGTCCCGGCCGCTCGCTGACGATCAGGCCGCCATCGGGGAGTGCCTCGACGGACCAGGGGTGTTCAAGCCCGGTCGCGAGCGTCTCGACACGCACGGTACCGTGCTCGCTCGGAAACTCGCGGGCATCCTGTGCCCCGGCGCTCGGAGGAGCAAACGTTGCCAGCGCAACGGACACCGCCAGGATTCCGACCGCACGCGACCGTTTGCCCGCCCGTCCCGATGTTCCAGCGCCCGTATGCCGCATTCCGTTTCTCCCACACCGACTCGTTCAGCAGGCAAGCTGGGGCGATCGACGGAGCGGTTCAAGTCACATCCGATCAAAAGCGGTTTATTTCGAGATCGAGCCCGTCGTCAGCGGTACCGGACGCTGTTCGCCGATGAGTTCTGCGTCGACGATGTAGCGCATCGGTCCCTGCTCGATCGCGTCGAAGGGCCAGCAGGTGGCGAGCGCCAGATGGTGGCCGCTGGCGGACGCGTTGATGCCGCTTTCGTCCCAGCGGGCAACCCGGCTTTCGCCGGCCCTAAACAGGAAGCGGCGGCCGTCCTTGCGGGTCAGCACCAGAAGGTCGCCGGGGTTGACCTCCTTCAGCCAGCGAAAATGCGTGTCGCGATGGGCGGCGATGACCGAGGTACCTTCGTCGCCGGGGAGCGGCGTCGTCGTCAGCCAGGCGGGCCCGAAGGCCAGCGCTTCGCCGCTTGCGCCTTGGAGCACGATCGCCGAGCGGTTGATCCGTGGCGCCGAGATTTCCGCGGCTGTCTGAAAATCGGCCCAGGGCCAGGGCTTGCCATCCGGGTTGCCGTGCAGCTGCGCCTCGAAGGTACGCTTCAGAAGCACCTGCGAGACCTCGGCCTTGGCCTTCATGTAGAAGCCCTTGCCGATCAGAAGCAGACCGGCAAGGGCGATGAGCGAGATGATCGCGAGCACGATCGTTTCGACCGCCGAGAGGCGGGCGAGAAAGCCCGGCCGTGGCTCGGACTGATCCTTGTCAGCGGCCACGGCGGCGCACTCCGGCAAGCACGACGGCGGCGATCGGCGCCCGCCAGTAGACAAAGGTCGTGCCGGCAAGCAGAGCGAAGACGAGCAGCATCAGGCCGATCAGGATCTGCTTGTCGGCCTCCGTTGCCGTCTGCGGCAGGGCGACCTGGTTGTTGGCTTCCGCGAGCAGACCTGCCGCCCGCGCCGTCGGTGCGGCCAGCATGCGGTCGGCCGTGACCATCGCAAGCTTGGTTCGGCTTTCGAGCGCGGCGTCACGTTCGTCGACTTTGCCGGGGACAGTCTCGACAGGGGCTTCGCCGAAGACCTTTCCGAAGTCCCAGCCGGCGGGGAGATTGAGCGGCAGCTTCGTTTCGCTCAGGTTCTCGCTGGCGGGCCGCGACGGCGTCGCGTCGACGGCAACGAGGCTGGTCACGCGGGAGACCAGATGGTGGGCAAGTGCCACCGTCTCGATCCGCTTGTCGAGGGTCGCCGGGTCGGCGATCGTCGACGCGCTCGCCTCGAGGTCGTCGATCTTGCGGCGCGCCCAGAGCTTGGCGATGCCTTCGCCGGTCGAGGCCTTGGCGATGTCCATCTCCACCCGCCAGGGCTGGTCGCCGGCCTTGCCGAGGATCTGCAGCTTGCCTTCGGGTGCGGTGCCGTCGAGTTCGGCCGTCAGCACCACGGGCTCGCCGCGATAAAGATCGGGCATCGGGTTGGGGGTGATGTCGCTCGCCGAGGCGCCCTCGAAGCTCGCGGCGATATCGGTCATTGCGGGGCTTTCGAGCTTGGTGAAAAGCTCGCCCATGCGCGCGGCGACCTCGCTCTCCGAGCCGATCAGCGTGAAGGTGCCGCGGCCATATTCGGCCGCCTTGGTCATGAAGTGGCTGTTCGGAGCAGAGCCGATGCCGACGGTGAAGACGCGAGCCTCGTCGCGGTTCTTCTGGATCTCCTCGAAAAGCTGCGTCTCGTTGCCGATCGCGCCGTCGGTCAGGAAGACCACCTGGCGAAGCGCGCCGGCCTGGACCGGTCCTTGGGTGCGAAGGGCCGCTTCCAGCGCTGGCAGCATCTCGGTGCCGCCATCGGCCGTCAGGCCGCGCACATAGGCGATTGCGTCCTCCCGCTTATCCGGTGTCGCTTCGACCAGCTCGGGGAAGTGCACCGACATGGTGTCGTCGAAGCGGATGACGTTGAAACGGTCCTCCGGCTTCAGCCTGGAGATCGCGAGCGCCAGGCTCTCCTTGGCTTGCTCCATCGACGGGCCGGCCATGGAGCCGGAATTGTCGATGACGAAGACGATCTCCCGCTTGACCGGCTTGGCGTCGGCCTCGTTTGCTGCTGCCGGCGGGGTGACGAAGGAAAGCAGATAGGTCTTGCCGCCGACCGTTTCGCGGAACAGGCCGGCATAGGGGCTCTTGCCCTCGATCGCCTTCCAGGTGAGCTCGAAGTCGCGATCGGCAGGCACGCTGTCGCCCTTCAGCGTCACGCGGCGGCTGAGATCGTCAAGATTGGCGATATCGACGTCGTGGTAGCCTGATTTCACTTCGCCGAGCGGGAAGCCGGCCTTGAGGTTCACCGTCAGTGTGACGGGGTTGATCCTGGCGTTCTCTTTGGGGTCGAGGACCGGCGCTTCGATCTTCTCGCGGTCGGGGACCGGGTCGCTGACGGCATAGCCGGTGCGGCTGTCGAGATCGACGGTCTGAACGATCGGCTGCGGGTTGTAGCGCGGCGCCACGACCATGGGGAAACGCAGCGAATAGAGGCCGTTCGATTGGCGGACCGCGCTCTGGTACTCGATCTGCACGACGACCGTTTCGCCGGGACCGATATTGGCGACCTGGTTGGTGAAGATGTTCGGGCGCTGCTGTTCGAGAAGCGCTGCCTTCTTGCCCTCGGCCTTTGCCTGCTCGTAAATCTCCCTGGCCGCCTCACGCGCCTTGATCTCACCCTCGATGAAGCGGTCGCCGATCTGCATCTTCAGCGTGTCGACGGCCGAATCCTCGGGCAGGGGAAAGACATAGGTGCCCTCAACCCAGCCCTTGCTCGGGTTCTCGAAGCGCTGGGTGACGCGGGTGCGCATGATCGGGCCGTTGACGTCGATCTGAACGTCGGTCGCAAGGCGCGGCGCCTCGACGAAATAGCCCGGCTCCTTCGACGGAAAGAGCAGGGCGCCGGTGCCGATGTCGTTGGGGCGAACGTAGCCCGCCAGCTGCCGCGGCTTGGCATCAGCAGTTTGCGCGGTCGCCTGGGTCATCAGGCCGATGAACATCAGGATGCAGGCGGCAAGGGCTGCGAGCGCCAGGTACATGCCCCAGCGCGCTTCGCTCTGCCGTGTCTTCATGGAAGCGATTTCGTCGTCGAGAAACATTGCATAACCCCCGTAATGCGAATGTGTTCGGATCATCGAAGGAAAAGCCCGGAAACCGGCTGTTGCTGGACGGAATTGCGGCGTTCCGCGACAGTTGTGGTGGCTAAATTATGGCATTTGAAAAATTGCGGGATTGCGCTGATTTTTTTGAATAAATCGCGATCACCAACCGTTTCTGGCCGTTACGTTTCGTGGCCGTTCGAACGGGTGCCACAATCCGTTTTGTCGGCGCTCGACGGACGGTGATGCATCGCTCGGTGTCGCGACCTCCGATCGACGATGCTGATCGCATTCATGAAACTTTGTCATGGTGACGCTTTTTGCCCGCGTTTCCGGCGTTTTTGCCTATCCGGCGCTTGCAAGACCGGGCGTCTTTCGACATAGACCTAACCGCTATGGAGCCTGCCTTTTCGTTCCGTAGCGATCACCTCGTCTCGAAACGATCAGGACCTTCACCCATGGCCTTCCTTGCCGATGCCCTTTCCCGTGTAAAGCCTTCCGCCACCATCGCCGTTTCGCAGAAAGCCCGTGAGCTGAAAGCGAAAGGCCGCGATGTCATCGGCCTTGGCGCCGGTGAGCCGGACTTCGACACGCCCGACAATATCAAGAAGGCCGCCATCGACGCGATCAATCGCGGCGAGACGAAGTACACGCCGGTCTCCGGCATCCCGGAACTGCGCGAAGCGATCGCCAAGAAGTTCAAGCGCGAGAACAACCTCGACTACACCGCCGCCCAGACGATCGTCGGCACCGGCGGAAAGCAGATTCTTTTCAACGCCTTCATGGCGACCCTGAACGCCGGCGATGAAGTCGTGATCCCGGCGCCCTACTGGGTTTCCTACCCGGAGATGGTGGCGCTGTGCGGCGGCACGCCGGTGACGGTTTCGACCAAGCAGGAGAACAACTTCAAGCTCAAGGCCGAAGATCTGGACAAGGCGATCACGCCGAAGACCAAGTGGTTCATCTTCAACTCGCCGTCCAACCCGTCGGGTGCCGCCTACAGCCATGCCGAGCTGAAGGCGCTGACCGATGTGCTGATGAAGCACCCGCATGTCTGGATCCTCACCGACGACATGTACGAGCACCTGACCTATGGCGACTTCAAGTTCGCGACCCCGGTCGAGGTCGAGCCCGGTCTCTATGACCGCACGCTGACGATGAACGGCGTCTCCAAGGCCTATGCCATGACCGGCTGGCGCATCGGCTACGCCGCCGGCCCTCTGCAGCTGATCAAGGCCATGGACATGATCCAGGGCCAGCAGACCTCGGGCGCCACCTCGATCGCCCAGTGGGCGGCCGTCGAGGCGCTGAACGGCACGCAGGACTTCATTCCCGAAAACAAGAAGATCTTCGAAGGCCGCCGCGATCTCGTCGTGTCGATGCTGAACCAGGCCAAGGGCATTTCGTGCCCGACGCCGGAAGGCGCCTTCTACGTCTATCCGTCCTGTGCCGGCCTGATCGGCAAGACCGCGCCGTCGGGCAAGGTCATCGAGACGGACGAAGACTTCGTGTCGGAACTGCTGGAATCCGAAGGCGTCGCCGTCGTCCACGGTTCGGCCTTCGGCCTCGGCCCGAACTTCCGCATCTCCTATGCGACCTCGGAAGCCCAGCTCGAGGAAGCCTGCCGCCGAATCCAGCGTTTCTGCGCCGCCTGCAAGTAAGCGGGGGCGACCGTCTTTCAAAAAAAGACCCCGCCGGCAACGGCGGGTTTTTTCGTTCGTAAACCGATTCAACCGTTGGCCATACTGATTCAAGTCAGCCGGCTAAAGCCTTGAAATCAGGTTTCATTCTCAGGCGCCGGGAACCTCGTCGTCGCCAACGATGCCACCTTCGCTTTCGAGGATCGAGAGGCGGCGGGCCTCGGAGCGGGTGAACTTCAGCCGTACGCCGATGCCGCGTTCGCCCTCGGGCAGAAACACCGCGCCGGCATTTTCGAGCGCATGCTTCAACGAGAGGATCACGGCGTCGCCGGGTTTCTCCAGCTTGCGCTCGAACTTGAGGATCGTCTCCTCGTCGACGCCGGAAAAGCTCGAAAGCATTTCGCGCGAAATTTCGATCAGCGCCCTGGCGGCGCGGCACTGTGGACCTGTAATCATCGTCACCTCCAGTTGCGGTGAGGATGCGCGAAGGGTGGCCGAGGGTCAACAACAAGCAGATGGCCCGCGGCGTTTCGACCGCGGGCCATCTGCTTGTTGTTTGCTTGCGGCGCGTTGGCGAGCATCATCGGCGTGCGCTTGCATCCGGACCGCTGGGGCCGCCCTCTATTTGCCCCGCATCGCCTCGATGAGGCCGGAGGCCTCGTCGCTGCCAAAGCCGGCGGCGAGGCGCCTTTTTGCCAGCCTTTCGATCGGCTCCATGAAGGCCGGATCGATGCCCAGGCTGCGGCTTGCGGCAACGATGTTGGTGATCGCCACCGACTGCATTGAGAGGTTCGACATCACGTCGCGGCCGTGGTCGCCGCTGTCGATCCGTTCGGCATAATCAGGCAGCGCCGTCATCATCGCGGCAAGCCAGGGCTCGACCAGCGGCAGGAACTGCTTCGCGGTGAAGCCGACGCTGCCGGCGAGCGCCGTTGCGTGCAGATAGCCGCCGAAGAGACCGTACATCGCCGACAGCAAGGCGAGGTCGCTGACCGCGGCGAGAACAGGATCCTCGCCGAGATAGTGGCTCTGGCCGAAGGCGGCCAATTGCTCCCTGGTTTTTTCGAAAGCATCGGCGCTGCCACTACAGAGAATGAAGGCATCCGGTGTGCCGATCATCGGCGGCGTCGCCATGATTCCTCCGTCGAGATAGCGTGCGCCGTACGCTTCAAGGCGGGCCGCGACCGCCCGGACTTCATCCGGGCGACCGTTGGTGAGGTTGATGACGGTCTTGCCTGCGAGCATGGGGCCGACATCTGCCAGCGTCGTTTCGACGGCGGCGTAGTCGGTGAGGCATAGGATGAGGACATCGCTGGCCGCAATGGCTTCGGCGACCGTTGCTGCCCGGCGAGCGCCGCGGGCAACCAGCGCGTTGGCCCGCGCGGACGTACGGTTCCAGACGGTGGCGGTGTTGCCCGCGTCGATGAGGGTTTTGGCAAGTGCCGTGCCCATGGCGCCGAGGCCGATGATGGAGATGGATTTGGATTTGGACATCGTGTTTCTCCGCTCCTGGTTCCCCGCTCTGGCCCGCTTCAGGCCGCCGGCGACAATTGCTGGCCGAGGCCACCGTCGACGGTGAGGCGGGCGCCGGTGGTGAAGGTGGCATCGAAGGCGAGGAACAGCACGGCGCGGGCGACTTCGTCCGCCGTGCCGTTGCGGCCCATCGGGGTGATCGCATCGCCGAGCGCCTTGAACTCGGCTCGTTCGGCGTCGGTGACGCCCGCCACGCCCTTGGTCGGCGTATCGATGAAGCCGGGGCTGACCGAGTTGACCCTTATGCCGCGCGGCAGAAGCTCGGCGGCAAAGACGGAGGCAAACGAGATCAGCGCCGCCTTGCTGCCGCTATAGACCGCCATTCCCGGATGGCCGCCGACATCAGCAACCGACGAGGTAAAGACGATCGAGCCGCCGTCGCGGATCAGAGGCGCCAGCCGCTGGACGGTGAAAAAGGCACCCTTGGTGTTGATGGTGAACTGGCGATCATAGGAGGCCTCCGTCACCTGGTCGAATGGCTCGAGCAGCGATGTGCCGGCGTTGACGTGCAGGAGATCGATCGAACCCAGCTTCTGCCCGACCGTCGCCCCGAGTACAGCGATCTCGCCGAGATCGGCGATATCTGACTTTACCGCATGAACGCGGTCGCCGAAGCGCTGCTGGATCCGGGCGAGGTTCTCTTCGTTGTTTCCGGTCAGAAGCACCTCGGCGCCGCCGTCGACGAGCCGCTCGACCGTCGCCAGACCCATTCCATGCGTGCCGCCGATGACGACGGCTTTCTTGTCTTGATAGATACCCATTGTCTTTTCCTTCGATATCAGGCTTCGATGAGGAAGAGATAATTTCGTGGACGATATTGCGTAAGACGCGCAAACGTGGATGTATCGTCCACGTTTGTAGACATTGGAGGCCCGCGATGCGCAATCTCAACGACTTCATCGTCTTTGCCCATGTGGTCGATCACAAGGGATTCGCGCCGGCGGCGCGGGCGCTGAACGTGCCGAAATCGACGCTGAGCAAGCGCGTGGCCGAGCTGGAAAAGACGCTTGGTGTCCGGCTGATCAACCGAACTTCGCGTCGCTTCACCGTGACGGAGATAGGCGAGGATTTCTACCGGCATGCCTCGGCGATGTTGATAGAGGCGGAGGCGGCCGAAGCCATCGTCAAGGGGCGCCTTGCCGAACCGAGCGGAACGGTGAGGATCACCGCCTCTGTGCCGACGGCTCAGATGATGCTGGCGGGGCTGCTGCCGCCGCTGGCGCGGGCCTATCCCAAGATGCGGGTGATGCTGCACGCGACAGACCGTTTCGTCGATGTGGTGCAGGAAGGCTTCGACATCGCGGTGCGCGATCACTTCGCACCGCTGCCCGATTCCGGCATGGTGCAGCGGCGGGTGGCAAACGATGCCATCCTGCTCGTGGCAGCGCCCGCCTACCTGGAAAATCGCGGGCACCCGCGCGAACCGAGCGACCTTTCGCGCCACGACGGGCTGCTGGCCTCCCTGGCCTCGGAGGGATGGACGATGCGCAACGACGCGGGCGTGGTCGTCAGGGTGCGCCCCATGCCGCGGTTCCTCGCTGACGAATCCAACGTGTTGCTCGAGGCCGCCGTCGCCGGTCTTGGCATCACCGCGCTACCGAGAAAGATCTGTCGGGCGGCAATCGAGGCTGGACGTCTTGTGCGTGTGCTTGCCGATTGGGAGGCAGGCAGCGTGACGACGACGCTGTTGATGCCGCATCGGCGCGGGCAACTGCCGTCGGTTCGCGCCGTCGTCGACTTCATCGTCACGCATCTGCCAGGAGAGTGAGGCTGGGCGGCAGCGAAGGCGCATGCTCGAAAAGAAAAGGCCCGCTAGGAGCGGGCCTTCGAAGCTTGTCTCGATCGGTCGCTTAGCGCTCTGCGAGCGCCGGTTCGCCCTTCTTCTCGCGCACGAGGTTCATGAAGCGGCGGAAGAGATAGTGGCTGTCCTGCGGGCCGGGGGAGGCTTCCGGGTGGTGCTGGACCGAGAACACCGGCTTGCCGGCGACGCGCAGGCCGCAATTGGTGCCGTCGAAGAGCGAGATGTGAGTCTCATCAACACCCTGCGGCAGCGACTTCGAATCCACTGCGAAGCCGTGGTTCATCGAGACGATCTCGACCTTGCCGGTGGTGTGGTCCTTGACCGGATGGTTGGCGCCGTGGTGGCCCTGGTGCATCTTTTCGGTCTTGCCGCCGAGTGCCAGCGCCAGCATCTGGTGGCCGAGGCAGATGCCGAAGACCGGGATGTCGGTCTTGAGCAGGTCCTGGATGACCGGCACGGCGTATTTTCCGGTTGCTGCCGGGTCGCCGGGGCCGTTCGACAGGAAGATGCCATCCGGCTTCTGCGCCAGCACTTCGTCGGCGCTGGTCGTGGCCGGCATGACCGTGACGCGGGCGTTGAGGCCGGCAAAGAGGCGCAGGATGTTGCGCTTCACGCCGTAGTCGAGCGCGACGATATGGTAGGCGGCATCGGTTTCGCCGAGCGTCGAATAACCTTCGTTCCAGACCCAGGGCTGCTCGTCCCAGCGCGACGACTGGCCGGAGGTCGCGACCTTGGCAAGGTCGAGGCCTTCGAGGCCGCTCCAGGCCTTGGCTTCCTTCTTCAGCGTCTCGATATCGAAGACGCCCGAGGGGTCGTGGGCGATGACGGCGTTCGGCATGCCGTTTTCTCGGATCCAGGCAGTAAGCGCGCGGGTGTCGATGCCGCAAAGGCCGATGATGCCGCGGGCCTTCAGCCAGGCGTCGAGGTGCTTGGCGGCGCGGTAGTTGGACGGCTCGGTGATGTCGGCCTTGAAGATGACGCCGACCGCGCCGTGGCGTGCTGCCGGCGTCAGGTCTTCGATGTCTTCGTCATTGGCGCCGATGTTGCCGATGTGCGGGAAGGTGAAGGTGACGATCTGGCCGAGATAGGAGGGGTCCGTCAGAATTTCCTGGTAGCCCGTCAGCGCCGTGTTGAAGCAGACCTCCGCCTGCACTTTGCCGGTCGCGCCGATGCCCTTGCCCTCGATCACGGTGCCGTCGGCCAGAACGAGCAGTGCGGTTGGTTTTTCAGTGGTCCATGCGGGTGTCGCGGTCATCGTTCCTATCCCGTTGCGGCGCGAAGCGGGGGCTTGAAAGCCCGGCAGTCGATCGCCATTTCTTTGCTCAGGCATGGACGCGCGGAAACCCCGCGGAAAAGTGCTCTCATGCCGATGTTGTGCAGGTGCGGGAAAATACCCAAAGCGCTTAGCCGGGTCAACCGGCCGCTGTGAATTGTCGGGAAATAAAATTCCTTATAATTCAAGCGGTTGCGTATTCCGTTTGATTGCGCCTGTCACACTGGTTTAAGACGACGACAACAATGATGGTTTCGAACCGGTTCCGGGCAGAGCACCGCGGGCCGGTTTTGACATGGAGTATGGACATGCGCGACCTGTTCGCTAACGCACTGAAGGAAGCCCTCAAAGCCAAGGACGCACGGCGTACCTCGACCGTGCGGCTGATCCAGGCGGCGATCAAGGATCGGGACATTGCCAATCGGGGCCTCGGCAAGGACCCGGTTAGCGATGACGACATCCTGCAGATCCTCGCCAAGATGATCAAGCAGCGCGAAGAATCGGCTCGTATCTACGACGACGCCGGCCGGCCGGAGCTTGCCGCGCAGGAGCGTGAGGAAATCGTCATCATCAACCAGTTCCTGCCGGCCCAGCTTCCGGAGGCAAAGGTGAAGGAACTCTGCGCCTCGGTCATCGCCGAAACCGGCGCACATGGCCTGCGTGATATGGGCAAGTGCATGAACGTGCTCAAGGAGCGCTATCCCGGCCAGATGGACTTCGCCAAGGCCTCCGGCCTGGTGAAGGAACTGCTCAAGTAGCTCCGCTCAAGTCAGTGCCGCCGCCCGTTGCGATAAGACGGGCGTCGCCACCTCGGCTTTCGCCGGAAACGTCGCTTCGAATGCGCGATCGATGAGCGCGAACTTCTCCGCCTGGTAATCCCAGTATTCACGGATGAAGGCTTTGGACAGCCAGACCGCGCCGCGTCCGGGCGACCGCTCCCACCCCATATTGCCCAAAAGGGCTGCCTTGTCGAAGATCCGCTTGAGGTGGGTCTTGGAGATGATGAAGCGTTCGCTGAGATCGCTCGGCGAAACCGGCCCTATGGCGAGGCGCTCCGCCTCGGGGTCGAAGGCGCCGATGCGGGAAAAGAGATCGTCCATCACCACGCCCCCGGAATTGACCCAGGTAAAGAGATCGAAGGTCGGGCCTGGACGACGGACCGTGTCGTTGCCGACAAGCGCGTGGGCGACGGCGGCCTGCAGCCGGCCGAACTGGTCCTGCTCTTCGCCTAGGCGTGCCAGCCGCGACTGGCCATCGAAGGCGTCGAGGATGGCCAGATGGGACTGCATCCATTTCCAGACATAGTCGAGTGCTGCCTCGGTAGGCTCCAGCGGCCGGCTGCGCTTGTCGGGCTGCACCGTGATGTAGCGGGCGAAGCGGTAGGTAACCATTTCCTGCACGAAGGATGCCGCGGTGTTGCGGCTGGCGATCCCGTGCATGACGGCATAGTTGATGAAACGGCCGCTGTAGAGACCGCTCGAGGGATCATCCGGATCGCGGTCGTGATAAAGTGCAAGCCCGGATTGGGCCATCAGCCAGCGCTGCTGCGAGGCAAAGATAGAGGCGAGCCGCGGGTTTGCCGCATACATCTCCACCATGCCGCGCGCATAGCTCAGCACCGCGCCGAAGAAAGCCGGACTGGAGGCGAGCACTTTGACGGAAATGGCCATGGCAAGTGATCCAATTCGAGACGGCGAATTGATCCTTTTCGTCAAAGGGGTGTCAAGTGCTACTTTTGGTCTTCAGAAAATATTCATATACAACTTTTGATTGGGCATCCGGCGTGCGATTCCCGTTTCGCTCCTGTGAATAGCGTGCAAGCAGGATCACTGTTGTAGCGCCCGCCGGCCATGCCGCCTATATGGAGGATCGACCAGAGGTATCCATGCGCTTTTCACAGTCCTTTCTTGACGAGATACGCGATCGCGTTCCGATTTCGGACGTGATTGCCAAGCGCGTTAGCTGGGACCGGCGCAAGACCAACGTCTCGCGCGGCGACTATTGGGCCTGCTGCCCCTTTCACGGCGAGAAGTCGCCGAGCTTTCACTGCGAGGACCGCAAGGGCCGCTACCATTGCTTCGGCTGCGGTGTCTCGGGTGACCACTTCCGCTTTCTCACCGATCTCGAAGGCCTGAGCTTTCCCGAAGCCGTGCAGCAGATCGCCGACATGGCGGGCGTTGCCATGCCGCAACCGGATCCGCAGGCAGAGCGCCGGGAGAAGGAACGTACAAGCCTGCTCGACGTGATGGAGCTGGCGACCGCGTACTTCGAGGACCAACTCCAGACGGCCAACGGCGCCAAGGCGCGCGCCTATCTGCGCGAGCGCGGGCTGACGGGGCGCACGATCGAGACCTTTCGTTTGGGCTACGCGCCCGACAGCCGCAATGCGCTCAAGGAACATCTCGCCGGCAAGGGTGTCGGCAAGGAACAGATCGAGGCCTGCGGCCTCGTGGTGCACGGGCCGGACGTGCCGGTTTCCTACGACCGGTTCCGCGACCGCATCATGTTCCCGATCCTGTCGTCGCGCGAGAAGGTCATCGCATTTGGCGGCCGCGCCATGTCACCGGACGCACCGGCCAAGTATCTGAACTCGAACGAGACCGAGCTCTTCCACAAGGGCAACGTGCTCTACAATTTCGCCCGCGCGCGCCGTGCTTCGCAAGGAGCCGCACGTGACGTCGGGCAGGACGATGCGGCCGGAACGATCATCGCCGTCGAAGGCTACATGGACGTGATCGCGCTGCATCAGGCGGGCGTCGAAAACGCCGTTGCGCCGCTCGGCACGGCGCTCACCGAAAACCAGCTCGATCTCTTGTGGAAGATGACGTCGCAGCCGGTGCTCTGCTTCGACGGCGATGGGGCAGGCATTCGTGCCGCAAACCGCGGCGTCGACCTGGCGCTGCCGCATCTGAAGCCCGGTCGTTCGGTCCGCTTCGCCATGCTTCCGGACGGCAAGGATCCCGACGACCTCGTGCGTCAGGAGGGCCGTGGGCCCTTCGACAAGGTGCTCGCCAACGCCCGTTCGCTCGCCGAGATGGTCTGGCAGCGCGAGGTCCAGGGCGGCGCTTTCGACACGCCGGAAAAGCGCGCCGAGCTCGAAGCGCGACTGAAGCAGGTGACATCCGTGATCGCCGACGAAAGCGTGCGCCGGCACTATGGCCAGGACATGCGCGACCGGCTTCACGCTTTCCTGCAATCCTCAGGGGCAGGGCGGGGCGAGCGGCGCCCGTTTGAACGCGGCGGCCGGCAGGGCGGTGGCGGCGGAGCACGCGGTGCCGGTCAGCCACGGGGGCCGAATGCGAGCGGGCCGACGGCAATCTCCGACCGGCTGGCGCGCTCGACACTGGTCAGCGGACAGCAGGTGGCGCCGCTTCTGAGAGAGAGCGTTCTGGCACTCACCATCGTCAACCACCCGCAATTGCTGTTCGACGAATATGACGAGATCTCGACGATCGAGTTCGAC
This sequence comes from Ensifer sp. Root954, assembly GCF_001429005.1. Classification (NCBI taxonomy): domain Bacteria; kingdom Pseudomonadati; phylum Pseudomonadota; class Alphaproteobacteria; order Hyphomicrobiales; family Rhizobiaceae; genus Ensifer; species Ensifer sp. Root954. The sequence goes on along the minus strand of NZ_LMJM01000024.1, from coordinate 3,674 downwards.
CACCGCGAGCTGCAGCGCTGCTGGGCGGCGGTGCTGAACGCTGCGGCTGCGCAGGGGCCGCGGTTGAACCGCGAGGATCTGCTCGAACAATTGCAGGCGGAGGGTTTTGGTGCGCTGATTACCGCGATCGACCAGCAGATCCGCTATGCGCGGCTCTGGACCGCGACGACAGCGGCCGCGCCCGAGGACGCCCGCGAAGGATATCTGCAGGCGCTGGCACTGCACCAGCGCTCGAAGGCATTGCACTGGCAGGTGCGCGAGCTCGAACGCGAACTGGCCCATGCGACCGAGGAGGGCGACCTCGAAGCCGTGCCACAGCTTTTGCGCACGCTTCAGGAAGTGCAGCACGAAGTGACGCGGCTTGAAAACCAGGAAGCGATCATCGAGGGCTTCGGCGTGCTTTCAGGCCGCGTGAAGGGGCCGGCGGCGCGCTAGCTGCTGGGTTTTCGCCGCAGCGAAAGCAGGCCTGTTCTCGGCGAAGTCTCGACTATTCGCGCCAATGATCGGCCACCCATGGCGATGGGCGAAGGTAGTGCCGGAGATAGCGAAACGCATTCTTCTCGTAACGGTCGGATGCAAACAGCCCGAGGATATGGCCAAGCGGGGTGGAGACCTTGTCCTTCTTGCCGAAGCGGCCTTCGATCGCATGCTGCGGCAGGAGGTTGCGCGGGAACAGCACGACGCGCGCGTCCTTGGGCAGTCGGGGTGCCAGGAAAAAGTTGAGCGGGAACGGCCGGCGGCAGTCCTGCCGGAAATGCAGGACCCAGCGGCGGGGGAAAAGTTTGGTCCCGCCCGGCGCATTGCGCGTGACGAAGCGCTGCTCGAAACGGTATTCGTCGGCAATGCCTTGCGGGTCGGCGCGGAACTTCTCCTGCAACGGCACCAGCTTGCCGACTGGATAGCGAAACAGCGAGGTCTGGCCGAGGCGCTCGAACGGCGTCGTCTGGTTGCGGGCGAGGATGACGTCGTCCGGTTCTCCCTCCTCGAAGAAACCATCGAGCGATCCGACGATAACCAGGTCGAGGTCCAGGAACAGGACGGGGCCTTTGAGATTGCCGAGCTTCGGCCCCCACAGCCGCGATTTCTGCCAGATGCCGGGCGTGTTCTTGGGCATTTCGCCGATGTCCAGCGGCGGCAAATCCTCGCACAGGATTTCCGGACGCAGGCCGTCGCGATTGTCGGTAAAGCAGGTGAAGGTGAAGGGCGGGGTGATGTTGCGCGCCACCATGGCGTAGAGCCGGTTGATGAACGGTGCGCCGTACTTCGTACCCCAGTTGATGCAGATGATCTGCTTGACGCCGCCGCTCGCCGCTAGAATATTTGCCATAATCACGTCCCGATTTCTGCGCGCCACTAAAGTACCGATGCGTTATCAAGGTCAAGCTGTCGGGGCAATCCCCGGTGAAGCGCAGCAGGGCCTGCCGGGAAAAACAGCCCTTGTCTCTTCAGTTGCGGCAAGGGCTATGGCATTGCCTGCGCATCTGGCCATGATGGCCTAAGCTGATTCCCGAAGGAGATGTGATGGAGTTCGTCGAAAGGGCGACGCCCTCAAGAAGCGCTGCCAGCAAGCTCTTCGACGAAGCCGGCCAGGCACCGCTCGACGTGCTGAAACGCGTATATGGCTATTCTGCCTTTCGCGGCAAGCAGCAGGCAGTGGTCGAGCATGTGACCGCTGGCGGCGATGCCGTCGTTCTCTTTCCGACCGGCGCCGGCAAGTCGCTCTGCTTCCAGATCCCGGCGCTCTGCCGGCCCGGATTGGGTGTCGTCGTCTCGCCGCTGATCGCGCTGATGCGCGATCAGGTGGAGGCGCTGAAACAGCTTGGCGTCAATGCGGCTGCGCTGAATTCGTCGCTGACGCGCGAAGAGGCGATTGCGGTCAGGCGCCAGATCCACGACGGCACGCTCGACCTTCTCTATGTGACGCCGGAGCGGACCGTCACCGACGGCTTCGCCGATCTCATAGGCAATGCCCGAATCGCGCTTTTTGCCATCGACGAGGCGCACTGCGTTTCGCAATGGGGCCATGATTTCCGCCCCGAGTACCGCGCGCTCGGATTGCTAGCCGAGCGCTATCCCGGCGTGCCGCGCATCGCGCTCACTGCCACCGCCGATCCGCACACCCGCGACGACATCGTCGAGCGGCTGGCGCTCAGCAATGCCGAGGTGTTTACCACCAGCTTCGACCGGCCGAACATCGCCTATGAAATCGTCGAGCGCGACCAGCCGCGCCAGCAATTGCTGCGCTTTCTCTCCCGCTTCAAAGGGGCGTCCGGCATCGTCTATTGCCTGTCGCGCGCCAAGGTCGAGGACACGGCCGAATGGCTGAACGCGCAAGGCATCCGGGCGCTGCCCTATCATGCCGGCATGGACCGCGCGCTCCGCGACAGGCATCAGGACGCCTTCCTGAAAGAAGAGAGCCTCTGCCTCGTTGCGACCGTCGCCTTCGGCATGGGCATCGACAAGCCCGACGTGCGTTATGTCGCCCATCTCGACCTGCCGGGATCGGTGGAGGCCTATTACCAGGAGACCGGCCGCGCCGGTCGTGACGGGCAGCCCTCTGAGGTCTGGATGGCCTATGGCATGGCCGATGTGTTGCAGCGCCGCCGGATGATCGACGAGGGTGGGGCCGCGGATGACATCAAGCGCATCGAGCGCGGCAAGCTCAACGCGCTCTTGGCGATCTGCGAGACGGCGGGCTGCCGCCGCCAGGCGATCCTTGCGCATTTCGGCGAGGCCCATCCCGGCCGTTGCGGCCATTGCGACACCTGCCTGAAGCCGGTCGAGACCTGGGACGGGACGGAAGCGGCGATCAAGGCGCTGGCCGCGGTCTATCGCACCGGCGAGCGCTTCGGCACCGGCCATGTGGTCGATGTGCTCATGGGCACGGTCAACGAGAAGACCGAGCGCTTCGGCCACGTCGACATGCCCGTCTTCGGCGCCGGCAAGGACCTGCCGGCTCGCACCTGGCAATCGGTCTTCCGGCAATTGCTGGCGGCGGGCCTGATCAGCGTCGACCACGCGGCCTTCGGGGCGATGAAGCTCGAACCGGAGGCCCGCGCCGTCTTCAAGCGTGAGCGCCAGGTGTTTTTCCGCAAGGACCGCCCGACCTCGGGCAAGGCGGCGCGCGGCGCCAAGTCGGGATCGCAGCGCGAACGGGCCGATCTGGCCGGGTCCGATCTCGAACTTTTCGAACTGCTGCGCGCCGAGCGCTTCTCGATCGCCAAGGATCTGAACGTCCCGCCCTATGTCGTCTTCCCCGATGCGACCTTGATTGCGCTTGCCAAGGAACGCCCGCGCGACCTCGACGAACTGCTCGACATTCCCGGTATCGGCGAAAGCAAACGCGAACGCTACGGCGAGGCATTTCTGGCGGTCATTGACGGGTATCTCGACGGGTGATGGCGGTAGGCCCCGCGTCTCCGTCGTCGGAAAATGTCTGTGGCGAAGCGCTTCGCGACACAATATTTCCGGCCCGCCATCTCGCCTTGAAATGGCCTGTCGTTTTTACGCTGGATGCGGCCGAGCGCCGGATTTTGCTGCAAGTCAAAAGCCGTCATGATACTCGTCAGGCACGCGATGTTTTCTTGAAGCGAGAGCGCCATGACTTCAGCCTTCCTCACCCATCTCCGTTCAGAACTCGAGGGCCTGAAGACGGCCGGGTTGTACAAGTCGGA
>NZ_LMJM01000023.1:738854-796864 GCF_001429005.1 Ensifer sp. Root954 | reverse complement strand
AACGTGGCCAATCGTGCCAATGTTAACGTGCGGCTTGTTGCGCTCAAATTTGCTCTTTGCCATGGGTACGTTTCCTGTGGTCAAGTATGAATAATGATCAGCCGGCAGGGCCGGTTTGTGGAGCCGTTTAAGGGTTTCAGGGGATTTGCGCAAGACTTAATTGCGCGCGCCCGGGCCGGCCGCCGCTGGCCTTTTCCTGCCGATATATAAGAAGCGCGCGACGCCGCTACAAGATTCAGTGCTATCGAGCTACGAATCGCAGCCGCAGTAAAACATTCAAACGCTTAGCGATGAACGTTGACTTGATACATTAATTCGAAAAGAAGGAGGAAGCCGCTATTGGAGCGGGTAGCGGGAATCGAACCCGCGTATTCAGCTTGGAAGGCTGCTGCTCTACCATTGAGCTATACCCGCGGGCCTTCGATCCAGAAGCAGAATGGTGGAGGGAGTTGGATTTGAACCAACGTAGGCTGAGCCAACGGATTTACAGTCCGTCCCCTTTAACCACTCGGGCATCCCTCCATTATTCTGTCGGGATCTTTCGACCAAGCATTTGAGATCGTGAGACAACCAGCGACTTGGCCGTGCCGCTCTCGATCTGTGGCCGGGTATATGACTGCCCCGTTTCGTCCTGTCAACACGGGTCAGCGGAAAATTTCCGATTTTCTCCACAGCCGTAAAAAAGGACCCGACGCTGAAAACCGTTTCGCCCCGCGTGCAACCTCTCTATAAGACGGCAATGAGCAAAGATCGCACCGGCGACAAGAGCGCCAAGGACACCCATTACGCCAACCTTCGGCGCGCGCATCGCGACGCCAAGCGGGAACGTGGCGAAATCCCCACGCCAAGAGAGGACAAGCGCCGCAAGGCGCCGGCCGACTGGAGGCCGCAGCCGCTCTCGCCCGAGCAAGTTCTACTCTATGGCCTGCACACGGTTCGCGCGGCGCTGGACAATCCGGCTCGCGAGGTCATCCGCCTCAGCGTTACGCCGAACGCGGCCGCCCGTCTGGAACTCGGCGAGCTTTCGGCCCTGCCCTTCCCGGTCGAAACGGTGACGCCGCAGGATCTCGACAAGATTCTCGGTCCCGACGCGATCCACCAGGGCGTGATGCTCGAGACCCGCCCGCTGCCGCATCGCCGGCTCGAGGCTCTGCGCGACTGCCCGCTGATTCTGGTGCTCGACCAGGTGACCGATCCGCACAATGTCGGCGCCATCATGCGCTCGGCCGTCGCCTTCGATGCCGGCGCGCTGATCACCACCATGCGCCACAGCCCGACCGAATCGGGCGTGCTCGCCAAATCGGCCTCCGGCGCGCTTGAGATGATCCCCTATATCCAGATCACCAACCTTGGCGATGCCATCGAGGAACTGCATCGGCTGGGCTTCCAGACGATCGGACTTGATTCGGAAGGGCCGCAGCCGCTGGAAGGGACATTCAGCGGCGAAAAGATCGCCCTCGTTCTCGGCTCCGAGGGCAAGGGGCTTAGGCAGAAGACCCGCTCGATCGTCAACGATCTTGCCCGGCTCGACATGCCCGGCGCGATAAAGTCGCTGAACGTATCGAACGCAGCGGCGATCGCGATGTATGCGGCGCGCCAGCATCTGAAGCGCTGACATCGCCAGGCGTTCCGGGCCGCCTCACCGCAAAGCGCGGCGGTCCTCCGCAGCTCACAGACAACGGCGCCAAAGCCGAGGCGGTAACGCGAAATAGCGCCTGTGGAAATTTCCGCTCCGGTGGGATCGCGGAGCGCTGCGCCGTGCAGTTTCGAAAAAGATCGGAATGAGGACGGCAAGCCGCTCTTCCGCGTCAGAAACGGATCGATTGCCCCGCAAGGCTACCCGGTGTGCTCATGCCGGCCGTAGGGCAGCCTTCACGCAGTTTCTTCCAGGTCGTGACGTTGAGGTTCATCTCGCAGCGCGCGAGGTAGGCGTTGCCGTCGACACGCAGGCAAGCGACCTGCCCAAGTTCGTATTTGGAACCGTCTCGATTGCGGCAGGTGCAGCCATGATCCGGCGGCGCAGCAAGGGTCGCTTCGGCGGCGAGCAAAAAGGCCACCGCAGCGGTCATGCCCCAAAGGATCGTCCGCCCGTCCATCATGAGGGCATTATAAAGCAGATATCGATGTTCGAAAACGGACAATGCCGGCTGCTTGCGCAACCGGCACCGTCCGCACGTGGGGCATACGCCCCTCCCACCGGATCACCTCGGTGATCCGCTGAATTTGGTCTTAGCTCGCCAGGCGAAGCACGCTGCCTTCCGAGATGGTCTTTTCGGCCTCGGCGATCGCAAACTGCTTGCTGTCGGCGCTGAGGTTCAGGCCTTCGGCGCGCACGAATTCGACATCGGTGATGCCAAGGAAACCGAAGACCGTCTTCAGGTAAGATTCCTGGTGATCCATGACGGCCGCCGGGCCGGCGGAGTAGTGGCCGCCGCGGGTGGAGGCGACGATAATCTTCTTGCCCTTGGCGAGGCCTTCCGGACCATTCTCGGTGTAGCGGAAAGTCTTGCCGGAGACGGCGATGCGATCGATCCAGGCCTTCAGCTGGCTCGGAATGCCGAAGTTGTACATCGGAGCGCCGATGATGACGGTGTCGGCGGCGAGGAATTCTTCCAGCATGTCGCGGCCAAGCTTGACGTCGGCAGCGAGACCCGCGTCGACGCCTTCGAGGTCGGCCGGGGCCATGATCTGGGCGCCGGTCAGATGGGGCAGCGAGCTGGCAGCGAGGTCGCGATAGGTCACCTGCGCATCCGGGCGGTCAGCCTTGACCTGGGCGGCAAGGGCGGCCGTCAGACGGCGGGAAACCGAGTGGTCGCCGAGGATACCGGAGTCGATATGAAGAACGTTCATGGGAACACCTTTGTGTTTACGTTGCGGTGATCCACATATGAGGGGAAAACAATGGCCCGATAAGCCAGCGGATATTTGACATACTGTTTCCAGACGGAAACAATCATACCCATCATCCGCACCTCGGAGACAGGACAATGCAGGATCTGAACGACCTCGGGCTTTTTGCCGCCGTCGTGCGAAACAACGGCTTCAGTGCTGCGGCACGGGACCTCAATATACCCAAATCCAAGCTCAGCAAACATGTGGCCCGCCTCGAGGAGCAGCTCGGTGTGCGGTTGCTGGAGCGCTCGACCCGCAAGCTGCGTGTCACCGATATCGGCCGGGTCTTCTATGAGCATTGCCAGAGCCTTCTCGACGGGGTGGCTGCCGCCGAAGCCGAGATCGCCGCCGTGCGCGCGGAGCCCTCGGGCACGGTGCGGCTCGCCTGCCCGCTCGGTTTCACCCCTATGCTTGCCGACATCCTGCCGGCGTTTCACCGCCGCTACCCCGGCGTCCGGCTGCTGATCACCGCCACCAACCGTCGCATCGATCTGATCGAGGAGCGGGTCGACGTGGCGCTGCGTGCCCGCGGGCAGCTCGATACGGACAACCAACTCATCATCCGCAAGTTCGGCGAGGTTCGCGAGCGGCTTGCAGCCAGCCCCACCTTCCTCGCCCGCGCCGGCGAGATCACGATCGAGAACCTCAGCCAGCAGGCGACGCTGTCGATGAACGAACAGCACCCGACCGATGTCTGGCGGCTGGTTTCGATCGATGGCAACACGACGGAAATCACCCATCGTCCGATCGTCGGCTGCAGCGATTTCCTGATTCTCGAACGCGCCGCGATCGAAGGCATGGGGGTCGCCCTCTTGCCTGACCATATCTGCGAGCGCGCTTTCCGCGCCGGCGTCCTTGCGCCGGTGCTGCCGGAATGGACGTCGAACGACGTCGTCGTGCACCTCGTCTTCCCGTCCCGCCAGGGCATGTTGCCGGCGACGCGGGCGCTGATCGACTATCTCGCCGAGAACCTGCTCAACGCCCTGCAGAAATGCCGCGAGGTTCCTGTGCGCATGGGGCCGTCCTTCGACATCTGATGCCGCACGGCGCGGCTTTTCCGATCAGCAGCGGCAGATCATCAGCACGTTGCCATCGGGATCGCGAATCGTGAACCATTGCTCGGACTGCACCGGCGTCACGATCTCGAGACGCACGGAGAGCGCCGGACTAAGCGATGCGGGAGCCGGTGATCGATCGAGCGTTGACCGCTTACTCCGACCAAGGCTCCGCATCTCATCGGCGGCAAAGCTCGCCGCCGTCTGCAAGCTCGGCAAAAGACTTGGCGCCGACGTCATATCGATAGGCGATCACCTCCACTGTGCAGGCGTTCGTCGATCGCGCGCAAGCCTCCATCGAAACGCAGAGAAGGCCTTTAGCACCCCAGACCTTCGCAGGGGGATTGTCATAGATGCCTTCGTAGATCGTCTGCGTCCGCTTACCGCCATCACGCCACTCAACCACGATCTCCGAACGAAAGTGGTCATAACCGATGTTGCTGTATCCCACGGAATAGCGGACCGCCCCCAAACCGGAAACTTGGGTCGCGCTCGAACTCATCTCAGTCCAATCGGATCCCTCCTGCGCGTTGGCAGGGCTCCAGACGACAAACCCACAAAGCAGAACGACCGCCCATCTGACCGGCGCCAGTGCCGCGGGGTTGGTAAGGCTGCTTTTGGCGGCAGCCGAAAGAACGTGTTCGATGACCAAGACCTTTCCAAGAGAGCCAGCTGACGAATGCTCGTCCTCCGTTCATCGGCGCTGGAGAAACAATCGGCGGTGGCCGAAACCACTGATTCCCTATATTTCAGGAGGATGAGAACTCTTGGAAGACTGATCATCTCCGCCGTCCTGGCGTTCCTTGTCAGCCTTATCGTCGCGGGGCTGTTCCTACCCGTCTACGGCATATTCGAGGGCGGGCCGTACAACTGCCTGAAGGATGGCATTGCGGTATGCATCGCCGGCATACCGCTGAGCGCGCTGATCTATGGGCCGCTATTTTCGATTGCCGGCGTTCTGATCGGCACACCAGTGTTCATGGCCATCTTTGCGATGCGTGACTAACTGCTCGCTTTGCGCCGACGGTGTACCCGCGGCAACACGCCGAACCTGAAATTCCGGCTCGAATAGCCGCCAAAAATTCGGAAAAAACAATGGGGAAGAAATGAAGTGGTGCCCCCAGAGAGACTCGAACTCCCGACCTACTGATTACAAATCAGCCGCTCTACCAACTGAGCTATAAGGGCACTTGCTTTGGTGGGAGTTACCATAATCTGATGTGGTGTAAAGCAAAATTGCGAATTCTCCCAATTTTTCAGATGCGTTCGGTTCCGGGCCATGCCAGAAACGATAGAGAGAGATTGCCGCTGGCGGCGCATAACATATCGAGCGGACTAGAGTTTCATGGCCCGAACGTTCACTTCCCTAGCCTTTCTCGCCTCGTCCGCGGAAGAGGCACAAAAGGCTGCGGCTGATCTCAAGGCGATCTATGGCGACCATGATCCGTCGAAGGCCGATGTGATCGTCGCGCTTGGCGGCGACGGCTTCATGCTGCAGACGCTGCATCAGACCATGAACAGCGGCAAGCTGGTCTACGGCATGAACCGTGGCTCGGTCGGGTTCCTGATGAACCGCTACAGCACGGAGAACCTGACGGACCGAATCTGCCAGGCAGTCGAGAACGCGTTTCATCCGCTGGAGATGCAGACGACCGACGTCTATGGCGAGAGCTTCACGGCACTTGCGATCAACGAGGTCTACCTTTTCCGCCAGTCCTACCAGGCGGCGAAGCTCCGCGTCCTGATCGATGGCAAGACAAGGCTGGAGGAGTTGACCTGCGACGGCCTGCTGGTCGCCACCCCTGCCGGCTCCACCGCCTACAATCTCTCCGCCCACGGGCCGATCCTGCCGCTCGAGGCCCCGCTTCTGGCGATGACCCCGGTCAGTGCCTTCCGCCCGCGCCGCTGGCGTGGCGCGCTTCTGCCGAACCATGTCACAGTCGAGATCGAAATCCTTGAGGCCGACAAGCGGCCGGTAAACGCGGTGGCCGACCATCAGGAAGTGAAGTCCGTGGTCAAGGTGAAGATCGCCGAATCGGAAAACATGACGGCGCGCATCCTCTCGGATCCCGATCATTCCTGGTCGGATCGCATCCTCGCCGAGCAGTTTTCGAACTGAGCGCACGTTCTCCGCGCGACCTATGGTATCATTCTGCCGGCTAGGTTTCCGCCGGCCCGCAGTAAACGGCAACCGAGCCGCCGCCTTAAGGACGACGACCCAATGCACAGATCCGCCCTCCTCGCGCTGTTCCTGTTTCTCAGCAGTGCCGGCGCCAAGGCTCAGGATGCCAACATCGTTCCGCCTGAGGCGACCTTCGTGACCAGCACCGGCTACTGGGAGGAAAGCGGAGAGCCGCTTTCATCCCTCGATCCGAACGCGGCCGCCGAAAAGCCGGGCGACGCCCGGCGTGGTTACTACAAGCTGATCGCGCTTCGCCAGGCGGATGGAACCGCCCAGATCCATCTGCAGCAGGTGGCAGCGACCTCGGCCGGCCCTCTGGTGATTTCGTCGGCGGAACTCGAAGAATTCTCCGCGCTCAAGGCCTACGTCACCGACATCCGCCCGGAGACCTCGACCGGTGTCACCGCGCAGCCCGGCATGTTTGCGACCGTCTATCTGAAGACGGACCCGTCGGTGAGAGAGCCTGAGAGCTGGACCGTGCTCATCGACGATCTCGGCGACATCAAGATCGAGCGTGCCTCCAACTGAGCAAAAGAAAGGGCCGGATGCGAACACCCGGCCCTCTTCAATTGCACTGGTGCAGACCGCTGTCTGCCTTAGTTCAGATCATCCACGACGGCATCCGCGCCGCCGCTGACGCGGTGCGCAAGGGCGGCCTCCATGAACTCGTTGAGTTCACCGTCGAGAACGTCGCCCGGTGCCGTGCTTTCAACGCCGGTGCGCATGTCCTTGACCAGCTGATAGGGCTGCAGAACGTAGGAGCGGATCTGGTGGCCCCAGCCGATGTCGGTCTTCGACGCGGCTTCGGCGTTGGCGGCCTCTTCCCGCTTCTTCAGTTCGGCCTCGTAGAGGCGCGCACGCAACATGTCCCAGGCCTTCGCCCGGTTCTTGTGCTGCGAACGTTCCTGCTGGCACTGCACGACGATGCCCGACGGGATGTGCGTGATGCGCACGGCCGAGTCGGTCGTGTTGACGTGCTGACCGCCGGCGCCCGACGAGCGGTAGGTGTCGATACGGCAATCGCTCTCGTTGATGTCGATCTGGATCGAATCATCAACGACCGGGTAGACCCAGATCGAGGAGAACGAGGTGTGGCGGCGCGCGTTGCTGTCGTAGGGCGAGATGCGAACCAGGCGGTGCACGCCCGATTCGGTCTTCAGCCAGCCATAGGCATTGTGGCCCTTGACGAGGAGCGTCGCGGACTTGATGCCGGCCTCTTCGCCGTCCTGGATTTCCAGAAGCTCGACCTTGTACCCCTGGCGCTCGGACCAGCGGGTGTACATGCGCAAAAGCATGTTGGCCCAGTCCTGGCTTTCGGTACCGCCGGCACCCGAATGCACTTCGAGATAGGTATCGTTCTGATCCGCCTCGCCCGAGAGCATGGCTTCGACCTGCTTCTTCGCCGCTTCGTTTCTGAGATCCCGCAACGCCTGTTCGGCGTCGGCGATGATGGCGGCGTCGCCCTCTTCCTCGCCGAGTTCGATGAGTTCGATGTTGTCATTGAGTTGCTGCTCGAAACGGCGCAGGCCATTGATGCCGTCATCGAGTTGCTGGCGCTCGCGCATCAGCTTCTGCGCTTCCGAAGCGTCGTTCCAAAGCGCCGGATCTTCCGCTTTGTTGTTCAACCAGTCCAGTCGTCTTACCGCCTGATCCCAGTCAAAGATGCCTCCTCAGCAGGCTTATGGCCTGCTTGATTTCGTCGACAATGTTCTCGATTTCGCTGCGCATGATCCTGCTTCTTGTGAACCGATAGGAAAGTGAGCGTCAAATAGCGATGCCCACCGCTGATGTAAAGGCGGCGGGCATCGCGTGAAGGGGATAAGGATTAGAACAGGCCGTTGGAACCGGAGGTCACTGCCTGGTTCGCCTGCGGCGAGTTCTTGAGGATCTCTTCTGGCGGCACGTACTGGTCAAGACCGCCGATGACCGAGAAGGTGTCGGCCGGGCCGGTGCCGGGCTTGAAGGCCTCGATGATCGTGTCCGGCTCGCCCTCTTGGGCGGCCATGCCGGTCTTGCGGTTGACGGCGACCATGCTCATGCCCTCGGGCACGACGAACTTGCTCGGGCGCGTGCCCTTCACCGCTTCTGTCATGAAGTCGTTGAAGATCGGCACGGCGAGGCTGCCGCCGGTCGCGCCGCGGCCAAGCGGGGCCGGGTTGTCGAAGCCGAGATAGAGGCCTGCAACCATGTCCGGCGTGTAGCCGACGAACCAGGCGTCCTTTTCGTCATTGGTGGTACCGGTCTTGCCGGCAACCGGACGATCGAGCTTGATCTTGCCGGCAGCCGTGCCGCGCAGCACCACGCCCTCCATCATCGACGTGATCTGGTAGGAGGTCATCGGATCGAGAACCTGCTCGCGGTTGTCGGTGAGAACCGGTTCTTCCTGGCTCTGCCAATCGCCGGCGTTGCAGTTGTCGCAGGTGCGGTCCTCGTGACGGAAGATCGTCTTGCCGTAGCGGTCCTGAATACGGTCGATCAGCGACGGCTTGATCTGCTTGCCGCCGTTGGCGAGCACGGAATAGGCCGAGACCATGCGCAGAACAGTCGTTTCGCCCGAGCCCAGCGACATCGCAAGCAGCGGCGGCATCTTGTCGTAGATGCCGAAGCGCTCGGCATATTCGGCGACAAGGTTCATGCCCATGTCGTTGGCAAGGCGAACCGTCATCAGGTTACGCGACTTCTCGATGCCGAGACGCAGCGTCGACGGACCGGCCGAGCCGCCGCCGTAGTTTTCCGGGCGCCAGACCTGGCCACCAGCGACGATCTCGATCGGCGCGTCGAGAATGACCGATGCAGGCGTATAACCGTTGTCGAGGGCGGCCGCGTAGACGAAGGGCTTGAACGACGAACCCGGCTGGCGCATCGCCTGCGTCGCGCGGTTGAATTCCGACTGGCCATAGGAGAAGCCGCCGACCATCGCCAGAACGCGGCCGGTCTGCGGGTCCATGGCGACGAGGCCACCCTGCACCTTCGGCGGCTGGCGCAGGCGATACTCGCCCTTCTCCGGCAGCGGCTCGACATAGATGACGTCGCCGGCGCCGAAGACGCCTTCAGGCGATTTCGCCGACTTGCGGTCGCCGCTGGCGGAACGGTAGGCCCACTGCATGTTCTTGGCGGAGATATGCCCGGTGACACGCTCGGCGACGATCTTGCCCGAGGCTTCCTTCTCCGGCTGAATGCCGATCTCGGCGCCCTGTCCATCGACGGAGAGAACGACGGCAAGCTTCCACTCCGGCACGTCGTTGAAGGCAACGACAGCGCCCAGCGGCTCGCCCCAATCGCCACCGATTTCGATCGACTTGACAGGGCCGTGGAAGCCGCGACGCTCGTCGTAGCTGAGCAGACCCGCCTGCAGCGCCTTGCGCGCGGCGATCTGCAGCCGCGGATCGAGCGAGGTGCGAACCGACAGGCCGCCTTCATAGAGGGCGTTGTCGCCGTATTTCTGGATGATCTGCCGGCGGACTTCCTCGGCGAAGAAGTCGGAGGCGAAGAGATGAGCCCCGCCGCGACGCGGGTTGACGCCGAGCGGCTGCTTCTTGGCTTCTTCGCCATCGGCCTTGGTGACGTAGCCGTTCTCGACCATGCGGTCGATTACCCAGTTGCGGCGCTCAAGCGCCGCTTCGGTCTTGCGGAACGGATGATAGTTGGCCGGGCCCTTCGGAAGGGCTGCGAGATAGGCGGTCTCGGCAATGGTAAGCTCAGTCACAGACTTATCGAAATAGGTCAGCGCCGCACCGGCTATGCCGTAGGAATTCAGGCCGAAGAAGATCTCGTTGAGATAGAGTTCGAGAATGCGGTCCTTGGTGTAGGCCTGCTCGATGCGGAAGGAGAGGATTGCTTCCTTGACCTTGCGGTCGATCGTCTGGTCTGACGAGAGCAGGAAGTTCTTGGCCACCTGCTGCGTGATCGTCGAGGCGCCGACCGGACGACGGCCGGAGCCGAAGTTCTGCAGGTTCACCGCGATGGCGCGCGCAAGACCGGTGATGTCAACGCCCGGGTGCTGATAGAAATTCTTGTCTTCAGCCGAGATGAAGGCCGCCTTGACGCGATCCGGGATGGCCTGGATCGGCAGATAGAGACGCCGCTCGCGGGCATACTCCGCCATCAGCGCGCCGTTGCCGGCGTGGAAGCGCGTGGTCACCGGCGGCGAATACTTCGCCAGAACCTCGTAATCCGGCAGGTCCTTGGTGACGACACCAAGATAGAGCGCCACGGCCCCGGCCACACCCAGCAGCAGAAACGCGCCAATCCCGAAGAAATATCCAATCAGCCTGATCATCAGTCAGATACCGGTACCTTAATTATCGTCCAATTGCCGAACCGCCCGACTGACAGTCCATGCTCTGTCCTGCCGGCTTCTATACAGCGGGCCGACCAAACTCTTTCACGAGAAATCGTCTGGCGTCGCAACGCCCCACCTAGCCCGGCTCCTCATATGGCGGGGAACTCCGGGCTTCAACTCGTTTCTCAACAAATCCGGGCGCAATTCCGGTTAGGTCCCGGATTGTGCGTAAAATAGGGCTGTTATGCGATAATCCCGTGCGCATCCCGTTGAAAAGCATAGCGCTGTTACCGGGGCGACACAAATCACTTCGTTCCCGGGCCTGCCTTCAAGCGTCAGCCGCCGCTGGCGATGGCCTGCGCGCGGTATCGCTGAACAGCGACCGCAAGACGCTCTGAAACCTTCTTGCGCCACTCCGGATCCAGCAGCAGTTTTTCGTCCTCCTTGTTCGACAGGAAGCCCAGTTCAAGCAGGATCGAGGGCACGTCCGGCGCCTGCAGCACGCGGAAGCCGGCAAAACGGTGCGGATTGTTGATGAGATTGATCTGGCCCTCGAAGGACGTAACGACGGCGCGCGCCATGTTGACCGAGAAGGCCTGCGTCTCGCGGCGCGTCAGATCGATCAGGATGTCGGCCACTTCCGCCGGCTCGCTCTGAAGCGGCACGCCGGCGATTTCGTCGGACAAATTTTCGCGGGCGGCAAGACTTGCGGCCAGATGGTCGGAGGCCTTGTCGGAGATGGTATAGACCGTCGCGCCGCGGATGTCCTTCTGGCGCAGCGCGTCCGCATGAAGCGAAATGAAGAGATGGGCGCCCTTGTTGCGGGCGATCTGTACGCGCTGGGGAAGCGAGAGGAAGACGTCCTTGTCGCGGGTGAGGAAAGCCTCGATCCCGGCGCCCTTGTTCAGGGCCTCGACGAGATCTTTCGCGAAGGCGAGCGTTACATGCTTCTCCTCCGTCTTCGTTTCGCCGGCGAGCGCACCGGTATCGATGCCTCCATGGCCCGCATCGATCGCGATGATGAACGGCCCGCCTTCCCTCGTGGGAGCGACGGCAACCGGCCTGTCGGTCTTGGCGGCGGCGACCGATCCGGTCCACTGCTGTTCACCGAGAAGCGCATCGAAGCGCGCCTGGTCGACGCGCTCGGCATCGAGCACGAGCCGGTAGCCCTTGCCCCCCTCTTCCGCGACGACTTCCGCATGGGTTACCGCCACGGGGCCTTTCGCCGAAAGAACGATGCGGGAGTTGCCCGCCCCCATGCCGCCGTAGCGGATCGCATCGAAGAGGCCGCGCGGTTCAAGGCTGTCCGCCTTGAGGCCGAAGGCCGTTTCCGGCAGGTCGACCACGACGCGAACAGGATCGGCTACGTAGTGCAGGGAGAATTCCGGTTTGCGATCGAACTCGACGACGACGCGCGTGCGTGCATCGTCGCCGGCGATCCGCGCAGCAAAGGCGAGCAAAGGCCCCGGCTCGGCGGCAACAGCCGCCGGCACGTTCAAAAGAAGACCGCCGGCAAGCAGCGATGCTCCGAGCAGAAGCCTGCCCGTGCGCGACATCAACGACAACAGCGAACCACGCATACAAACCGCCAAAGGCCTCACCTCGGGCTCTCCACCACTTTCTCAGAAAACCAAACAGCAGCCGACGCACGGCTGCTGGACGCACAGGTTGATCAATGAACCCTTATGGTTAACCAATGCTTGACAATGATCATCTTCCCCGGCCCGCCGGGACAATCGATTTACCGTTTATCGACCTACTCCACGTGGACAAGCGAATCGATCATTATTGTGGCGGCACGGGCTTTTCCCTTGCCAATGTGACATAGAAAACATAAAAGCGTCACAAGGAGAAAGTGTTGACGGGATAGAACAGTCGACCGGGCAGCCGGAGCTTCTCCAAAGCTTGGCGCCAGGGTGCGGTCGAACCGGATTGACCGGTTAACTTATCGCAATTCCGCGGTCGCAAGTGTTCATCCGCCGTCGCTGCATTTCCTCCCCGTACACTGGATCGCAAATTTCCGGCGGTGGCCGGAGTTCTTGATGGTGATTTTTCACCGACGCCCGCAAGCGGGCGCATTCATCGGGTCTTCATGAGACCTTGGACATTGGCATTCTTGTTTGGTCATTGATGTTGACTCAGCAGTATCGGTCAGAAGTAGCGCGGCCCCGGGACACACATGTTCCGGCTGTCGTCTGGCTGCTGCACCATCGCCTGCGCCAAACAGGAACTTTCATATCCGGCGCACCTTCCGACGTGTTTGGCAGTCTTCCTAAGGAAGCAGGTCTGTCTCCCGTTCCGCTGGCGCGCCGAGGAGCACAGCTTAGATGGCAGAGAAAATGCTTATCGATGCGTCTCATTCAGAAGAGACGCGCGTCGTTGTCGTTCGCGGGAACCGCATAGAAGAGTTCGACTTCGAGTCGGAACATAAGAAGCAGATCCGCGGCAATATCTATCTGGCGAAGGTCACCCGGGTGGAGCCCTCGCTCCAGGCCGCCTTCGTCGACTACGGCGGCAACCGCCACGGGTTCCTGGCTTTCGCCGAAATCCATCCCGACTACTACCAGATCCCGCTCGCCGATCGTCAGGCGCTCTTGAAGGCCGAAGCCGAAGAAGCGCGGCGTGACGACGACATCGAGCATGTCGAGACCGCCCCTGCCCCGGCAAGCGAACTTTCCGTTCCCGTAGACCTCGAAGTCGTCGCGGAAACTGAAGCCGAGCCGGTCGCAGCGGTCGCTGACGCCGCACCGGTCGTCGAAGAGGAAGCGCCGGCCGAAAAGCCGAAGGCGAAGCCGAAGCGCACCCGCAAGACCAAGGCCAAGGCCGCTGAAGAAGCGGCTGCTGCATCGACCGATGGCGACGAGAGCAATGGCGGCGAAATGGCTGCCATGGTCGATACCGACGCCATCTCCGAGGATGTCGACAGCCGCCGTCGCCATGACGACGACGATGATGACGACGACAGTCACGACGGCGAAAAGGAAATCATCGAATCCGTCGGCGCCGAAGACGCCATGGAAGAAGTTCCGGATCGCCAGGTTCGCAAGCCGCGCAAGCAGTACCGCATCCAGGAAGTCATCAAGCGCCGCCAGATCCTGCTGGTTCAGGTCGCCAAGGAAGAGCGCGGCAACAAGGGCGCGGCGCTGACGACCTACCTGTCGCTCGCCGGTCGCTACTCGGTGCTTATGCCGAACACCGCACGTGGCGGCGGCATCTCCCGCAAGATCACCAATCTGCAGGACCGCAAGCGCCTGAAGGAAATCGCCCGCGGCCTCGAAGTGCCGCAAGGCATGGGCGTGATCCTGCGCACCGCCGGTGCCAACCGCACCAAGGTCGAGATCAAGCGCGACTTCGAATATCTGATGCGCCTGTGGGAAAACGTCCGCACGCTGACGCTGAATTCCACGGCCCCCTGCCTCGTCTATGAAGAAGGCAGCCTGATCAAGCGCTCGATCCGCGACCTCTACAACAAGGACATCAGCGAGATCATCGTTTCCGGTGAGGAAGGCTACAAAGAAGCCAAGGGCTTCATGAAGATGCTGATGCCCAGCCACGCCAAGGTGGTTCAGCCTTACCGCGACGTGCATCCGATCTTCTCGCGCTCCGGCATCGAAGCGCAGCTCGACCGCATGCTGCAGCCGCAGGTAACGCTGAAGTCCGGTGGCTACATCATCATCAACCAGACCGAAGCCCTGGTTTCGATCGACGTCAACTCCGGCCGTTCGACGCGCGAGCACTCGATCGAAGACACCGCTCTCCAGACGAACCTGGAAGCGGCGGAAGAAGTGGCACGCCAGCTCCGCCTGCGCGACCTTGCCGGCCTCGTCGTCATCGACTTCATCGACATGGAAGAAAAGCGGAACAACCGCTCGGTCGAGAAGCGTCTGAAGGATTGCCTGAAGAACGATCGCGCCCGCATCCAGGTCGGCCGTATCTCGCATTTCGGCCTGCTCGAAATGTCGCGCCAGCGCATTCGCGCCTCGGTGCTCGAATCGACGATGCAGACCTGCCCGCACTGCAACGGCACGGGTCACGTCCGCTCGCAGTCTTCGGTTGCACTGCACGTCTTGCGCGGCATCGAGGAACACCTGCTGAAGAACACGACGCACGACATCACCGTGCGCACCATCCCGGATATCGCGCTCTACCTGCTCAATCAGAAGCGCGGCACGATCATGGACTACGAAGGCCGCTTCGGCGTTTCGATCATCATCGAGGCTGATGCCCATGTCGGCGCACAGCACTTCGCGATCGATCGTGGCGAGCCGGTCGAAAATCCGGTCAAGATCGAACAGCTGCTGCACTTCGAGCCGGAAGAGGAAGAAGACGACGTCGTGATCGAAGAGGATCTCGACGAGGAAGAAGCAGAGGAAATCGCCGGCGAACAGCGGCAGGAACAGCCGAAGGCTGCTGCCCAGTCCGACGATCAGAACGGACGCAAGCGCAAGCGCCGTCGCCGCCGGCGCGGCAAGGGCGGCCAGCAGGCCGAAGGCAGCGCTCTCCAGGTCTCCGAATCGGCAGGCGATGCCGACGACGGTTCCGATGAGGACGAAGGCGATGACGAGGGCGTCGATGCAGACGCCGCGACCGCCGATGGCGATCAGAAGCGCAAGCGCCGCCGCCGCGGCAAGCGTGGCGGCCGCCGCAACCGTCCGGAAGGCGAAGGTGAAGGCGAAGGCCAGCTTGAAGCAGGTGCCGATGCGGAAGCCGGCGACGATGGCGCAGAAGAAACCGAAACCGTAGAGGCACCGGCCGCTGCGGCCGAGGTCGAAGTGGCTGTCGCTGTTGAGGAAACGGCTGTGGTGGCCGAAGAAGCCGAGGTGGCGGACGTAAAGCCTGCCAAGCCGAAGCGCACCCGCAAGAAGGCCGTCAAGGCTGAAGAACCGGCAGTAAGCGTCGACGAAGTTGCTCAGGCAGTGATCGAAGACCAGCCTGCGGTTGCCGACCCGGCCGTCGAAGCGGTGGAAGAGGCTGCGGCCGACCTTGCCGAAACCAAGCCTGTGCGTGCGAACCGCGACCTCTCGAAAATCGCTTCCGAACCGGTGGTGACGTCGAGCGCGACGAAGCCCGAAGAGGAAGAGCCGGGCAAGCCCAAAAAGGGCGGCTGGTGGCAGCGCCGCGGCTTCTTCTAAGAAGCCGCTCGGCCAGCGCCAAACTCTGAAAACACGAAAGGCCCGGAGCGATCCGGGCCTTTTCCTTTGGGCGGATGGCAGAAGGGACCTGCCCTGCCTGCCTGTTCAGAGCGTCACGCCAGCCAACGCGCGATCCTGTCCATGGCCTCGACCATGTCGGCCTCGGCGCCGGCATAGGAGAAGCGCATTGTGCGGTGCCCTTCCAGCGGATCGAAGTCGAATCCCGGGGTTGCCGCGACGTTGATCTCGGCGAGCATCCGCTTGGCAAAGGCCATGCTGTCATTGGTAAAGCGGGTGACATCCGCATAGGCGTAGAAGGCACCGTCCATCGGCGAGGCGATCGAGAAGCCGATCTCCGGCAACCGCTTCATGAGCATGTCCCGGTTGGCGGCATAGGCGGCCTTGTAACGGTCGAGCTCCTCATGCGCGTTGAGCGCTGCTTCTGCCGCGATCTGCGAGAGCTCGGGCGGCGAGATGTAGAGGCTCTGGGCGATGCGCTCGAAGCCGCGCACCTTGTCAGCCGGCAGCACCATCCAGCCGATCCGCCAGCCGGTCATGCAATAGTATTTCGAGAAGGAGTTGATGACGATTACCTCGTCGGTCACCTCCAGCGCGCTTGCCTCTTCGCCGGCAAAGGTCAGTCCGTGATAGATCTCGTCGGAGATGAAGGCGATCGATTCGGCCCGGCAATAGTCAGCCAGCGCCTTGAGGCCCGCCCTGCCCGTCACCGTTCCGGTCGGGTTGGCTGGGCTCGCCAAGAGCACGCCCTTCAATGGGCGGCCTATTTTCGCAGCGGCACGCGAAAGACTTTCAGGCGTCAGAGTGAAGCCGGTCTCGGCATTGGCCTCGACCTCGACGACCGTCAGGCCAAGCGCTGCGAGGATGTTGCGATAGGCCGGATAGCCGGGCCTCGCGATCGCGACGCAATCGCCAGGATCGAAGAGGGCCAGGAAAGCGAGATTGAAGCCTGCGGATGAGCCGGTGGTGGCCGCGACCCGCTGCGGATCGAGCGCGATTCCGTGGCGCTTTTCATAGTGCCGGGCGATTGCTGTGCGCAGCGACAAGGTGCCGAGCGCGTCGGTATAGCCGAGCCGGCCATGTTCAAGCGCTTTGCGCGCCGCTTCAAGAGCTGCCTTCGGCGCCGGGTGGGCGGGCTGCCCGACGGCCATCGAGATCACCGGGTGGCCGGCATCCCGGCGACGGGTCGCCTCCGCCAGTACGTCCATCGCATGGAAAGGTTCGACGGCACTGCGTTTTGACAAATCTACCAACGGAAAATCCTCGATATGCGGCTGTTCTCCAGCCCTTTGCCCGATGAAAATGACCTTCACAAGTCCGCGAGTGCCGTATTTCCGCCGATTTTGCCGTTTCGTTTCCGCGGCACCCACCCTATGCTGCCGGCATATTGCGGATACGAGGAATCCTGTTGTCATTCAGAACAGCCGGTTGCCCCGGCGACACGCGATGGACGACACACGGGATACGCAAGGACAACGAGGTAGAAATGAACTTCAGCACCAAGATGATTGCCGCCGGGACGCTCGCAGCGCTCGTGGCCGGGGTCAGCCTGCCCCAGAACGCATTCGCGCTCGACGCGAAGCAGAAGGAAGAGATCGGCGCCTTCATCAAGGAATACCTGATCGCCAATCCGGAGATCATGCTCGAGATCCAGGAGGCGCTGACGACGAAACAGCGCGCCAAGCAGCAGGAAGCGGCGGAAAGCGCGATCACCGAGAACAACAAGGCGATCTTCAATTCCGACTACGACATGGTGCTCGGCAATCCCAAGGGCGACGTCACCGTTGTCGAGTTCTACGACTACAACTGCGGCTACTGCAAACGCGCGCTTTCCGACATGGACGACATCCTCGCCAAGGACAAGAACGTGCGCTTCGTGCTGAAGGAACTGCCGATCCTCGGACCGGATTCGCTGGCCGCCCACAAGGTGAGCGCCGCCTTCCGCCTGGTCGCTCCGGAAAAATACGGCGACTTCCACCGGGCGCTGCTCGGCGGGGAAGACCGCGCCACGGAGGAGACAGCGCTTGCAGTTGCCGCCAAGCTCGGCGTCTCCGAAAAGGACCTGCGCGCGAAAATGGAAAAGGAGCCGCATGATGCGGCCGTGCGCGAGGCCTACAGCCTTGCCAACGACCTCGGCATCACCGGAACGCCCTCCTACGTCATCGGCAACGAAGCGGTCTTCGGGGCCGTCGGCGCCGAGGAGATCGAGGGCAAGGTCGCCAATATGCGCGAATGCGGCAAGACCGCCTGCTGACAAACCTTCCCATGACTGTGGACAAATCCCGCGGGGACCCAAAGGGCTTTTCCTCGCGGGACCATCAGTCTATAGGTAACCCTCCATGACCGGACCGGAATCCCTTATGCCATCGACCATTTTCGTGCTGAACGGCCCCAACCTGAATGCGCTGGGCAAGCGCGAGCCGGGTATTTATGGCGGCCAGACGCTGGCCGACATCGAGGCCATGTGCAAGGCGGAAGGCAAGGCGCTCGGCTTCGACGTCGATTTCCGCCAGTCGAACCATGAGGGAATGCTGGTCGATTGGCTGCACGAGGCCGGCAACGTCGCCGCGGGCGTGGCAATCAACCCCGCCGCCTATGGCCACACGTCGATCGCGCTTCACGATGCCATCCGCGCCATCGGCATTCCGGTCGTCGAACTGCACCTCTCGAACATCCATGCGCGTGAGGAGTTCCGCCACAAGTCGATGATCGCACCCGCCGTCAAGGGCGTCATCTGCGGCTTCGGCGCCCAGAGTTACATTCTTGCGCTGCATGCGCTAAAGAACCTGACAAATCCGTCGAAATAAAAAGAACACAAGAGGCTCATATTCCATGGCTGACAAGAAACCAGGTATCGACCAGGCGCTGATCCGCGATCTCGCCAACATTCTCAAGGACACCGATCTGACCGAGATCGAAGTCGAGCAGGACGACCTGCGCATTCGCGTTTCGCGCAACGGCACGCCGGTTGCCATGCCGATGGCCATGCCGCAGATGCCGGCTTACCAGATGCCCGCCGCAGTGGCCGCTCCTGCAAACGCCGTTGCTGCTCCTGCCGCCGAGAGCGCCCGTGCATCGAAGAATGCCGTGACCGCACCGATGGTCGGCACTGCCTATCTGTCTCCCGCACCGGGAGCCCGCCCCTTCGTTGAGGTCGGCGCCACGGTCAAGGAAGGCCAGACGATCCTCATCATCGAAGCGATGAAGACAATGAACCAGATCCCGGCTCCGCGCTCGGGCAAGGTCACCGAAATCTTCGTCCAGGACGCAGCCCCCGTCGAATATGGCGAACCGCTGATCGTAATCGAATAAGGCGGCGCGGCGATGATCTCGAAAATTCTCATTGCCAATCGCGGCGAAATCGCCCTTCGCGTGCTTCGTGCCTGCAAGGAACTCGGCATCGCCACGGTCGCCGTTCATTCCACGGCCGACGCCGACGCCATGCATGTGCGCCTCGCCGACGAGAGCGTTTGCATCGGCCCGCCGCCCTCGCGCGATAGCTATCTGAACATTCACCAGATCGTCGCCGCCTGCGAAATCACCGGTGCCGACGCTGTGCATCCAGGCTACGGCTTCCTGTCGGAAAACGCCAAGTTCGCCGAAATCCTTGAAGCGCATGACATCACCTTCATCGGCCCGACGGCGGAACACATCCGCATCATGGGTGACAAGATCACCGCCAAGCAAACGGCGCAGGAACTTGGCATCCCGGTCGTTCCGGGCTCCGACGGCGAAGTAAAGCCGGAAAACGCCCTCGAAGTCGCCCGCAAGATCGGTTTCCCGGTCCTGATCAAGGCGACCGCCGGCGGCGGCGGCCGCGGCATGAAGGTCGCCCGCAGCGAGGCTGATCTCGAGGAAGCCGTTGCGACGGCCCGCACCGAAGCGCTTGCCGCTTTCGGCAACGACGCCGTTTACATGGAGAAGTACCTCTCCAAGCCGCGCCACATCGAAATCCAGATCGTCGGCGACGGCGCCGGCAATGCGGTGCATCTCGGTGAACGCGATTGCTCGCTGCAGCGTCGTCACCAGAAGGTCTGGGAAGAGGCAAACTCCCCGGCGCTCAACGTCGACCAGCGCATGAAGATCGGCCAGGTCTGCGCCGACGCCATGAAGAAGCTGAAGTATCGCGGCGCCGGCACGATCGAATTCCTCTACGAAAACGGCGAGTTCTATTTCATCGAAATGAACACCCGTCTTCAGGTCGAGCATCCGATCACCGAGGCGATCACCGGCATCGACCTGGTGCACGAGCAGATCCGCGTCGCCTCCGGCGGTGGCCTCTCGGTCCGGCAGGAAGACATCGTGTTCTCCGGCCACGCGATCGAGTGCCGTATCAATGCCGAAGACCCGCGCACCTTCGTCCCATCCCCGGGCACGATCACGCATTTCCATGCGCCGGGCGGTCTTGGCGTGCGCGTCGACTCGGGTGCCTATCAGGGCTACCGGATCCCGCCTTACTACGACAGCCTGATCGGCAAGCTGATCGTACACGGCCGTACCCGCGTCGAATGCATGATGCGTCTGCGCCGCGTGCTTGACGAATTTGTCATCGACGGCATCAAGACGACGCTTCCGCTGTTCCAGGACCTGATCAATAATCAGGACATTGCCAACGGCGACTACGATATCCACTGGCTGGAGAAGCATCTGGCCGCCACGTCCGAGTAAGGACCTGACATTGAAGGGGACGCGCAGCAAGCAGCCCGATATTACGCCGGACATGCTGCTGCGCGCCTATTCGATCGGCCTCTTCCCGATGGCCGATTCGGCTGACGACCCGGAAATCTTCTGGGTCGAGCCGGAAATTCGCGGGGTGATCCCGCTCGCAGGCTTCCACACCTCTCGCAGCCTCGCCAAAACCATCCGCCGAAAGCCCTTCGACATCCGCTTCAACACCGCCTTCGAAGCGGTCATGGACGGCTGCGCTGCCCCTGCTCCCGACCGGCCAACCACCTGGATCAACAACAAGATCCGCACGCTCTACGCGACGCTGCATACGATGGGCTATGCCCACAGCGTCGAGGCGTGGGAAGGCGACCAACTGGTTGGCGGACTTTACGGCGTTTCGCTCGGCTCGGCCTTCTTCGGCGAAAGCATGTTTTCCAGACGCACCGACGCCTCGAAGATCTGCCTCGTCCATCTGGTCGAGCGACTGAAGGCGCGTGGCTTCGAACTGCTCGATACACAGTTCACCACCGAGCACCTGAAGTCGTTTGGTGCCATCGACGTGCCAAAGGCGGAATACGAAGTGCTTCTGGCGAACGCGATGTCGTCGCCCGACCTCGCCTTCTAACCAAGCCAAATCTCAAAGAATGGGAATACGCCGCCGCTCAGCGCTTCTGCGCGGTGTCCGGCGGCGGCAGGTCCGAGGTCGCCTTGCAGGACTGCAGCCAGACGTCATAGACCGGATGCTCGACGGCGTTCAGACCGGGGCTATCGGCAAACATCCAGCCGGTGAAGATGCGGCGGATCTTGCGGTCGAGTGTGATTTCCTCGACCTCGACGAAGGTCGTGATCTTCTGCGCTTCCGTGTCGTCACGGCTGTAGCAGACGCGCGGCGTGACCTGAAGGGCGCCGAACTGCACGGTCTCGCCGATGTAGACGTCGAAAGTAGTGATGCGGCCGGTGATCTTGTCGATGCCGGAGAACACGGCGACGGCGTTGGAAAGGCGGGCTGCGTCAACCGCTTCCGCAGATGCGACCAGCGGCAAGGCGGCAAGCAGGGACAAGCCCAAACGCCGCGTTCCTTGGCCGATTGCCTTGCGCAGATCAGAACCTGCCATAGTCGCCTGTCTCCCGCGTATCCTGTTCGTCATCGATGGATTTCAGGCGCTAACCATCAATTGTGGCCGCGCCATGATCGAGGAACCCATTCCGCGGTCCGTCGTGGTCACTGAGAACAGATTGTTCAGGAGCCGGGCGTCCAGGCGTCGTAGTCGCCGGTCACGCGGGGACGCTTGCCGGTGGCGGCAATCGAGCCCTGCGGGCGGTAGGCGTTGGCCGTTCCGGTCGGATTGACGCGGTGCGCCTTCTGCCATTCGCGCGGCGTGTACTTTTCATCAGCCGGAGAAACGTCGGTCCGGTGATGCATCCAGCCGTGCCAGCCGGCCGGAATGGCGGAGGCTTCGGCGTAGCCGTTGTAGATTACCCAGCGGCGGGTGCGGCCTTCAGAATCCTTGCCGCCCTGGTAGTAGACATTACCGAGTTCGTCTTGACCGACCCGTTCACCGTGGCGCCAGGTGTGAAAGCGCGTTCCGATCGTCTGTTCGTTCCACCAGGTGAAAATCTGCAGCAGGAGCTTCATGGATGCCGTCCTTGACCGGCCGTTGGGAAGGCGGCCAGATACCAAAACAATGTTCCCGCTTATGCCCCGCCGCTCAGGGCTTGTCCAGTGATTCCGAGGCGGAGGCGGTCATTTCAACGGCAGGTGAAAGCCGAAGTGGCTGCGCGCAAAGCCGAGACGCTCGTAGAACCGATGCGCATCGGTGCGCACGGCGTTGGACGTGAGCCTTACCTTCTTTGCGCGCTTCTCCCGCGCCTCGCCGATCGCATGGCGCATCATGCGCTCACCGATCCCACGGCCGCGCATGTCCGCACGCGTCTGGACCGCTTCGACGATCAGGCTGGAGCTTCCACGCCCCGACAGAGACGTGTGCAGCGCGGTTTGAAAAGTGCCGACGACCTGCCCTTCAAGAACCGCGACAAAGAGCGTCTGCAGCGTCGAGGCTTCAATCCGGTCGAAGGCAGCGGCGTAGTCCGCGAAGGCCTCGGGGTCGGTCGTGTCGCCGTGGCCGCCGAGCGGATCATTGGCGAATAGCGCGACGATCGCTTCAAGGTCCTTACGCTCGGCCTTGCGGATCAAGAGTTCGGTCGCGTCCATGGTTTCCTCGCTCACATCGTTCGTCGCCCGCGGATCAAACACCCGGAGGTAACGGCGCGATGACAGAGCCGTGCCTCTCAAGCTTATCCACAGGCATGCGAAACTTCAGGCAATCGGACGGATCGCCTAGCCGAGAAGCGGCTTTTCCAGAGCGATGGCCGGCAGACCGGACGGGTCGTCAACCGGGGTCTCGCCCACTTCGGCAAAGCCGTGCGCGCGATAGAAGGTGAGCGCGTGCAGGTTCTGCGGCTCGACCTCGACGCGCATGCGCTCGGCGTCCGGGAAGCAGGTTTCGAGTTCGGCGAAGATATCGCGGCCGACGCCCTGGCGCTGGAACTTCGGAAGGACATAGAGCTGGTGCAGCACCACCGTCTTGGCTTGCGTGTCGGACATCGCCGCATAGCCCATGCCGCCCAGCTGCCTTCCATCGTCGGCAACAAGAAACTCGGCGTTCTTGCGCGCGAGCCGGGCTTTGAGCGCCGGCAGCGAATGCCAGCGCTCCGTGAGTTCGTTGACCTTCTCGACGCCGTAGAAAGTGTCATAGGTCGCGTGCCACGTTTCGATCAGCAGAGCGCGAACCTTCTCCAGGTCGCGCTCGCTTGCCGTGCGCACGAAGAACATCGTTATTCCTCGATGCCGAGCTTGGCCTTGACGAGCGCCTGAACGGCCTGCGGGTTGGCCTTGCCGCCGGTCGCCTTCATCACTTGGCCGACGAACCAGCCAGCGAGCGAAGGCTTGGCCTGCACCTTGGCGACCTGATCCGGGTTGGCGGCGATGATCTCGTCGACGGCCTTCTCGATGGCGCCGGTGTCGGTCACCTGCTTCATGCCGCGCGCTTCAACGATCTCGGCAGGGTCGCCGCCCTCGTTCCAGACGATCTCGAAGAGGTCCTTGGCGATCTTGCCGGAGATGGTCTCGGCCTTGATGAGATCGATGATGCCGCCGAGCTGTGCCGGGGAAACCGGAGTCTCCTCAATGGCTTTGCCGGCTTTGTTCAAGGCACCGAGCAGGTCGTTGATGACCCAGTTGGCGGCAATCTTGCCGTCGCGCCCTTCGGCAACCGCCTCGAAATAATCGGCGATCGACTTTTCGGAGACGAGCACCGAGGCGTCATAGACCGAGAGGCCGAGGTCGCGCACGAAGCGCTCCTTCTTGTCGTCGGGCAGTTCCGGCAGGTCGGCCTTCAGCGCCTCGACGAAGGCGTCGTCGAACTCCAGTGGCAGCAGGTCCGGATCCGGGAAGTAGCGGTAGTCGTGCGCGTCTTCCTTGGAGCGCATCGAGCGGGTCTCGCCCTTGTTCGGGTCGAACAGGCGGGTCTCCTGGTCGATGCTGCCACCGTCCTCAAGAATGCCGATCTGGCGGCGTGCCTCGTATTCGATCGCCTGGCCGATGAAGCGGATCGAGTTGACGTTCTTGATTTCGCAGCGCGTGCCGAAGCCCTCGCCCGGACGACGCACGGAAACGTTGACGTCGGCGCGCATCGAGCCTTCGTCCATGTTGCCGTCGCACGTGCCAAGATAGCGCACGATCGAGCGCAGCTTCGTCATGTAGGCCTTGGCCTCATCCGACGAGCGCATGTCCGGCTTGGAGACGATCTCCATCAGCGCCACGCCCGAGCGATTGAGGTCGACATAAGACATCGACGGATGCTGGTCGTGCATCGACTTTCCGGCATCCTGTTCCAGATGCAGGCGCTCGATGCCGATCTCGACATCCTCGAACTGGCCCTGACGATCCGGCCCGACCGAAATGATGATCTTGCCCTCGCCGACGATCGGATCCTTGAACTGCGAGATCTGATAGCCCTGCGGCAGGTCCGGATAGAAATAGTTCTTGCGATCGAAGATCGAGCGATTGTTGATCGCGGCCTTGAGGCCGAGACCGGTGCGCACCGCCTGCTTCACGCATTCCTCGTTGATCACGGGCAGCATGCCGGGCATAGCGGCATCGACCAGCGAGACGTTCGCATTCGGCGCATTGCCGAACTCCGTCGATGCGCCCGAGAACAGCTTCGAATTGGAAAGCACCTGGGCATGGACTTCCATGCCGATGATGACTTCCCAGTCGCCAGTGGCGCCGGGGATGAAGCGTTTCGGATCGGGGGTGCGGACGTCGACAATGCTCATATCATGCTCTTCTTTGAAGCCTGAATTCTTGGTTTCTCGGTAGAACAATTGGTCCGCCGGTGCAAGTTGTTCGGCTGGATCAGAAGCGCCATATGCAATCTCATGCGGACGGCGAGCCTCTCTTAACCACCGTTTAGCGCCTATCGGCAAGACTTCGCTCATGTCCATCGGCCCTGCCCTGCTCTCGTTCGCAATTCTCGTCAACTTGGCGGCCTTCGGGCTGTTCTGGTACGACAAGCAAGCGGCGCGCTCCGGCCGACGGCGGATCAGCGAGCGGACCCTGCTCACTCTCGCCTTTTTCGGCGGCAGCCCGGGAGCGATGACGGCGCGCCATATCTTCCGACACAAGACGCGTAAGGAACCCTTTCGCACGCGCCTCGCGTTGATCATCGTCTTGCAAGTGGCGCTGGCGGCCATTGGCACCCTGGCGTTGCAATGACACCTTGACGCGCGAACGACGGCCTTTTAGGAAGGCACCGTTCTATTGGAGTTTTTATGTTCCGTTCTTCGCCTGAGTCCCGGTAAAGCCCGTCCGCGTAATCCGCTTTGATTGCGCGCACGGGCCGGAAACGTCACCCCGCATCTTCAGTAATTTGCGGAACGTTTTCCTGCGTTCATACGAACGCGATTCCGGAACATTCAGACAATGGACATCTCGCGCGCAGAACAGCGCATTCTTCATCATTTGGCCCAGGGCGGCCGCATCGAAATCACCCGCGACGACAAGGCGATCACCGAAATCCGGTGCTTCACCCGTGACGGCTGGGTCTATCCCGGCTTCGACCTCGAACTTTTCCGCAAATTGAAGCGGAAGAAGGCGATTTCATCGTCCGGCGGAAAACCCTACCGCATCACGGAACGCGGGCTGCAGCTCGTGCGCTCCGAACTTAACAACCGCTAGCGGCGAATACGAACGATACCGGGCATGCCAGCATGCCCGGTATCGTCAGATGCGCACTTTACTTTACGGAAAGCGACTTACGTCGCGTGAGCGCTCGACGGGGCAGCACATTGCACGCGGTCGCGGCCCGCAGCCTTCGCCTGGTAGAGCGCGCGGTCGGCCGCAAGCAGCAAGCCGTCGAGACCGGTGTCGCGGGTCATGACTTCGGCAGCGCCGATGCTGATGGTGACGGCGATCCTTCCGCCCTGCTCCAGATCGATATGGAGCGCGCGCACGGCCTCGAGCAGTCGCTCGGCGACCTTGAGCGCATCAGTCGGGGATTGCCGAACCAGCACAACGGCAAACTCTTCGCCGCCAAGCCGACCGACGAGATCCTCAAAACGCAGCGTCCCGCGAACGGCGCCTGCGACCGAGACCAGCACCTGATCGCCGACGGCGTGACCATAGGTGTCATTGATCGCCTTGAAGCGGTCGATGTCGAGCATCATTACCACCGTCCCGCCTTTTCGGGCGACCGGCGCTGCGATCAGCGCGGCCGCGCGCGCCATGAAGGTCGCGCGCGCCAGGCACTGGGTCAGAAAATCATAATCGACCGCATGGGACAGGCGCCCAATCAGCGCCCGTCGTGCGGCATCGACGCTGGCGACCGCCAGCGGGCAGAGCGCAAGAAGGGTCGTCCCCAGCCGGGTGGAGGTGAGCGTCTCCTCGGCAACGCCGCTGACGCCGAGATGCAGGGCGCCGGAGGCAACGGCAATCTGCGTCAACACACAGACGATCGCCGTCAGGATCGTCACCGGGAACAAGCCATAGCTGAGCGCGCACCACAAGAGTGCCGGCACCGGGAAAGCGAAAGCGCCTGGGCCGCCGATGACGAGTGCCGCAGCGCAGGACAAGACCAGGGAGACGAACGGCCAGACGGTTGCAGAAGCAGAGGCCGTTGACACCGTCGTTCTCGTGGCACGGGATCGCAAACCGTCTTCAGGAAGCGGCGCTGCCAGGAAAACCGGGAGCAGAACCACATAATTGACCAGCTCGGTGGTGAGCCAGGCGACGAATGCGTCCGCGACGGGTTTGCCGAAGGACAAGTGAACCGCGACCGCTCCGACGAGCGAGGCGCCCATCGCCGCCAGAGAGGAGGCAGCGAACATGTAAAGGACCGAGCGCGCCCGGCGCAGGTGCCGATGCTCCGGCGAAAAGCGGCGATAGAGCAGGAAGCCGATGACGACGCCGACCATGTTGGCCGCATTCAGCGCCGCGGCTTCATAGAGATCCGCGCCGGTCACCAGGTCCGCAAGAACGTAGGCCAATGCCGCCGTCAGCCATCCAGCCGGGCTGGCGAGCGACGGTCTTCTGATCAGCAGGCCGAGCAGGATCGCATTTGCCGGCCAGATCGAAGCCAGCATGCCGACCGGGCGACTCAAGATGCCGAGCACGCAGGCGGTGAAGACGATCACGCCCAGGCCGGCAAGCCAAAACGAATGGTGGAAAGGTCTCAGAACCAACGGTCGCGGAACCGTTTTATCCAGCATCTGCAACAAGCGCCCCCCTTGCGGTGCCCCACCACCACGTCATACCCCATAATATTTCATGGGCCTAATGAATGCGGTGTGAATAGGCCAGCCGGCTTTGCGCGTGGCTGCCATGCATGGGGTGGCGGGGTGTCAATGATCCGGGCTTTGCTCCAGAGATTTGCTCAGACCGATGAAGGCAACGTCGCTGTCGAGTTGCGGCGCATAGGCGGTCGACAGCCAACTCACGCCATAACCGTGATTGCGGAAGAAGCGCACGGCGCGGTCGTTGCGCGCGTGCGTCTTGGTGGTGGCCGCGTCGAATCCGTCCGCAGCAATACGACGCTCGATCTCGGCAAGCAGCAGCCCGCCGAAGCCCCTGCCCTGGAGCTGTGGCTCGATCCACAGATCGGAGATCGCATTGTCGAAGTTCTCGCACGCCACCCAACCGCAGATGGCGCCCTCGCCTTCGACGAGCAAAACGGAAAGCCAGTGATCGAACAGAAAACGGAGAAATGCGGCCTCGGCCACGCGCCGCATCTTTTCGCCATCGGCGAGGCCCGCAATTGCCGACTGCCAGGATCTAAGGCCGATTTCGGCCAGCCGGTCGACGTCGCCGGCGCGGGCAT
This sequence comes from Ensifer sp. Root954, assembly GCF_001429005.1. Classification (NCBI taxonomy): domain Bacteria; kingdom Pseudomonadati; phylum Pseudomonadota; class Alphaproteobacteria; order Hyphomicrobiales; family Rhizobiaceae; genus Ensifer; species Ensifer sp. Root954. The sequence continues at coordinate 769,259 of NZ_LMJM01000023.1, read as the reverse complement.
GGCGGATGACGGGCATGACGCGGTCTCCTTCCGCGATGCAACCGAAGAAGAAAGGGCGGTACCTCGTCGGTACCGCCCCTCAAGAGTTTACCACCACTTGGTGGGTGTGAAGCGGCCGGCCGCCTGTTCGATCACATGCGCGGTCTTGAACAGCGTTTCTTCCTCGAACGGCTTGCCGATCAGCTGCAGGCCAAGCGGCAGGCCCTTGTGGTCGAGACCGCCGGGAACGGCGATACCGGGAAGGCCGGCCATGTTCACCGTCACCGTGAAGATGTCGTTGAGGTACATCTTGACCGGATCGGATGCCAGATCCTCGTCGGCGATGCCGAAGGCAGACGACGGCGTCGCCGGCGTCAGGATGGCGTCAACGCCGGCATGGAACGCCAGTTCGAAGTCGCGCTTGATCAGGGTGCGCACCTTCTGCGCCTGCAGATAGTAGGCATCGTAGTAGCCGGCCGAAAGCACGTAGGTGCCGATCATGATGCGGCGCTTGACTTCGTGACCGAAGCCGGCGGCGCGCGTCTTTTCGTACATGTCGACGATGTCCTTGCCGTCGACGCGCAGGCCGTAGCGAACGCCGTCATAGCGGGCAAGGTTCGAGGAGGCCTCGGCCGGAGCGACGATGTAGTAGGCCGGCAGCGCGTATTTCGTGTGCGGCAGGGTGATGTCGACGATCTCGGCACCGGCTTCCTTCAGCCAGGCAATGCCCTGCTGCCAGAGCGCTTCGATCTCTTCCGGCATGCCATCGACGCGGTATTCACGCGGAATGCCGATCTTCATGCCCTTGATCGACTTGCCGATCGCGGCTTCGTAATCCGGCACCGGCAGATCGACCGAGGTCGTGTCCTTGGCGTCGACGCTTGCCATCGACTTCAGGAGGATCGCGGCATCGCGCACGTCACGGGCGATCGGGCCTGCCTGGTCGAGCGACGAGGCGAAAGCGACGGTGCCCCAGCGCGAGCAGCGACCATAGGTCGGCTTGATACCGACGGTGCCGGTGAAGGCTGCAGGCTGGCGGATGGAGCCGCCGGTATCGGTGGCGGTCGCGCCGGCGCAGAGATGCGCGGCAACGGCTGCGGCGGAACCACCGGAGGAGCCACCCGGCACGAGATCCAGATTGGAGCCCTTGGCGCGCCACGGGTTCTTGACCGCGCCGTAGTAGGAGGTCTCGTTCGACGAGCCCATGGCGAACTCGTCCATGTTCAGCTTGCCGAGCATGACGGCGCCGTCGTTCCAGAGGTTCTGGGTCACGGTCGATTCGTAGCGCGGCGCGAAACCGTCGAGGATGTGGCTGCAGGCTTGGGTGTGCACGCCTTCGGTGGCGAAGAGGTCCTTGATGCCGAGCGGGATGCCTTCGAGCGCACCGGCCTTGCCGGCGGCGATACGCGCATCCGAGGCCTTGGCCATCTCTCGTGCCTTTTCGGGCGTGACGGCGATGTAGGCGTTGATCGCCTCATTGGCGGCATCGATCGCGCCGAGATAGGCATCGGTCAGTTCGACGGCGGTGATGTCCTTGGCGGCGAGCTTGGTGCGGGCTTCGGCAATCGTCAGGCTGGTAAGGTCGGTCATGGTAAAATCTGGCTTTCGCAATCAGAAACGTCGGGGCAGCTGGCGGGAGATTACTCGACCACCTTCGGAACGAGGAAGAAATTGCGATCGGAATTCGGCGCATTGGCAACGATGTCGTCGGCCTTGTTGCCGTCCGATACGGTGTCCGTCCGCTTCTTCATATCCATCGGCGTGACCGAGGTCATCGGCTCGACGCCATCGACATTCACTTCGGAGAGCTGCTCGACGAAACCGAGGATGCCATTGAGCTCACCCATCATCCGTTCGGCTTCTTCTTCGCTGACGGCGATACGGGCAAGGCGCGCGACGCGCTTCACGGTGGCAAGGTCTACGGACATGATCGTCTCCGGTAACTGGAACTTCCCCCGCTATAATGGCGCAGGGCGAGCCACGCAACGGGGGAATTGCCGGAGGACCGGGCCTCTCGTCAAAAGGCCCGGCGCAACATCAGATCTCGACGACGCCGCCGACGTGCGGCGTCGCCACCTTGGTCGACGCGCTTTCCATGCCGGCAACGAAGGTTTCCGGGGTCTGGTCGATGATCGGGAACGAGCCGTAATGGCAGGGGATGGCTGTCGAGAACTTGAAGAAGCGCTGGCAGGCAAGGGCCGCAACCGCCCCGCCCATGGTGAAACGATCGCCGATCGGCACGATGCCGATCTCCGGCTGATGCAGCTCGTTGATCAGCGCCATGTCGGAGAAGATGTCCGTATCACCCATGTGATAGAGCGTCGGCTCGTCCTCGAAATGCAGCACCAGGCCGTTGGCATTGCCGAGCGAGTGCGAGACGCCGTCCTCGGTCAGCTGCGCCGACGAATGCAGCGCGTTCACGAAGGTTGTCGAGAAACTACCGAGATTGATCGTGCCGCCGGTGTTCCCCATTTCCAGCGCCTTGACGCCATGCCGGCCGAGCCAGGCGGCAAGGTCGGCATTGGCAACGACCGTCGCGCCCGTCTCCTTGGCGATCGCAATGGTATCGCCGACATGGTCGCCGTGACCATGGGTCAGGAGTATGTGGGTGAGCCCGGCGGTCGCGTCCCGGCGCTCCTCGTCGCGGAACGCCGGATTGCCGGTAAAGAAAGGGTCGATCAGGATTTTGGACTTTGCCGTTTCGATGTGAAAGGCGGCATGGCCGAGCCATTTGATCTTCATGACGATCTCCCTGATGATTTGTCTGTCGCAACAGCATATGGATCAGACAACTCTCCGCGCAAAGATCGAATCGACAATCCCATGGCAATTCTCACCATCGAAGAACTCGCAGCCCAGCTACAGCCGAACCAGGCGATTGCAGGCCTCGACCTCGGCACGAAAACGATCGGCCTCTCGGTCTCCGATCTCGGTCGCCGCTTTGCGACCCCGCGCGAGGTGATCCGTCGGGTCAAGTTCGGCGTGGACGCGAAGGCGCTGCTGTCGGCAGCGACGAAAGAAAAGATCGCGGCCTTCGTCATCGGCCTGCCCGTCAATATGGACGGCAGCGAGGGGCCGCGCTGTCAGGCGACCCGCGCCTTCGTGCGCAACATGGAACAGAAAACGCCCCTGCCCTTTGCCTTCTGGGATGAACGGCTTTCGACCGTCGCGGCCGAGCGGGTGCTGATCGAGATGGACGTGTCACGACGCAAGCGGGCCGAACGCATCGATTCGGCCGCGGCCTCGTTCATTCTTCAGGGCGCGCTCGACAGGCTGGCGTCGCTGGCAAGAGACGGCCTCTCGGACTGAGGGGCCGCGGCACCGAAGCGGCGACGATACCAGGCGGCGATCTGGCGGCGCTTGCGAAAGCCGATAATGGCGAAAACGATCAGGCTGTCGACGACGATCGCGCGGGCTACGAGCGGCGGAATGGTTTCCGGCGGGATGCCGAGGACATTGCCGTAGATCTGGAACACCAGATCATGGGTTTGGCGCGTCAGCATAAAGAAGCCGAAGCTCATGTCGTAGTACGACAGGCCATACCAGGAGCCCAGCAGCAGGATCGGCCCGCCCCAAAGGATCAGAAACCACTTCATGCGGCTCCCCTTTCCGAGATCTGCCGAAAGACAACTGGGTAAATCGCGCGGTCAGCCAGCACGACGGCCACAAGAACCATCGCGGGAACTGCGATATCTAGCGCCAGTCCGGCAAAAAACATCATCATGATGATCATAAGACCAGTTCTCACCGAACCGCTCCATTCCGGAATCCATTAAAATGCCGGATCAATCTCCGCCCTTGCGGCGACCCGCGCAACGTAAACCATTTGTTAAGGTTAATTTTCACAGGGCAGTCCGGTCGCGGATCCTTGAAGCGGGACACTCCCGTTTGATCGCCGCCTCGTGCCACCAGCGCATTCCGGTCGGCGATGATTTGAGGTAGCGATAGACGTCCCGCACGCAGGCCCTCCCCCATGACCGTCGTCTTTGAAAGCATTCTTCCCGTCTTCCTCCTGGTTCTGCTTGGCGCCTGGCTCAAGCGTTCGACCTTGATCGATCAGGGTCTTTGGCTCGGGCTCGAGCAATTCGGCTACTTCATCCTTTTCCCGTCGCTGTTGTTTTCGACGCTCGCCCAGGCCGATTTTGCCGGATTGAAGGCCGATGCGACGGCGATCGCAACGATCGGAAGCGTCAGTTTGATGTCGGTCTTCGTGCTGCTGTTGTGGCCGATGCTGCGGAACCGCCAGGTATCAGGTGCGTCCTTCACCTCGGTCTTCCAGACGGCGACACGCTGGAATGGGTTCATGGCGCTGGCGATCGCGCAGAAACTCTATGGCCCGATCGGCCTGACACTGACCGCCCTGGTGATGACGCTCGTGATCGTCCCGATCAATCTCTACAATATCGGTGTTCTCGTCTGGTTCGGCGGTGGCAATCGCGACTTCCGCCGCTTCTTCGCCAAGATCGTCACCAATCCGCTGATCGTCGCCTCGGTGCTCGGTATTCTCGTCAACATGATCGGATTGAAGATCTACGGCCCAGTGATGGCCACGATCGATATGCTGGCAAGCGCCTCGCTCAGCCTCGGCCTGGTGATGGTCGGTGCGGGCCTGCGGGCATCCGATGCGCTCAAGCCCAGCAGGACGGCGTTGCTCGCGGTCTTCCTCAAGCTGATCGTGATGCCGGTCTTCATGGTGAGCGCGAGCTACTTGCTCGGCATTCGCGGCGATGCTCTGCTGGTCATCGCGCTCGGCGCGGCCGTGCCGACCGCGATGAACGGCTATCTACTGGCCAAGCAGATGGATGGCGACGCCGAACTCTATGCGGCGGTCGCGACCGTCCAGACGGTCGTTTCGTTCTTCACGATACCGCTGGTCCTCTACCTGACGGCTTACGCCGCAGGGGGCTGACGGCCTATCCCGCAGCGGCCTGACGGCTTACGCCGGACGTCCTGCGGCTCAGGCCGCAGGGGGATAGAGAAGGTCGAGGATGTAGGCGGAATCGAAGCGCGAATCGAGCATGCCGTAGGTCGAGCGCCACCCGGCAGCCAAGCGCGATTCGAGGAAGGCATCGGCAATGCGACCGGCACCGAGACGGTAGAGCTCGGCGGCAGCGGCGGCGAGCGCCAGTTGCTCGACCAGCATGCGGGCCGCACCCTCATCACGCTCGCACAGCGACATAGCCGCGCGCAGCACGTCGATCGTCTTGCGACCGGACGGGCCGAGATCGCGGGCCAGCACGACGAAGAGCTGCTCGAACAGATCCTTGCCCTTGGCGAGAACCCGCAGCACATCCAGCGCCATGACGTTACCGGAGCCTTCCCAGATGGCATTCACAGGCGCTTCGCGGTAGTGGCGCGCCAGTGCCCGCTCTTCCACATAGCCGTTGCCGCCGAGGCACTCCATCGCCTCATAGATCAGAGCCGGCGCGATCTTGCAGGCCCAGTATTTCGCAACCGGCGTCATGATCCGCGCGTAAGCCGCGTCTTCCACGCTGCTGCGCGCCTTGTCGAAGGCTTCGGCCAGGCGGAACGAAAGTGCGCTTGCCGCGGCAACGTCGAGCGCCATGTCGGCGAGCACCCGCGTCATCATCGGCTGGCTGACGAGCGGCTTGCCGAAAACCTTGCGGCCGCGCGTATGATGTACGGCTTCGGCAAGCGAGGCGCGCATCATGCCGGCGGAAGCGAGCGCGCAGTCGAGCCGCGTCAGCGTCACCATGTCGAGGATCGTGCGGAGGCCGGCATCCGGCGCGCCGAGAATGAAGCCGAACGTGTCTGAGAACTCGACCTCGGAAGACGCATTGGAGCGGTTGCCGAGCTTTTCCTTCAGCCGCTGGAACCGCAGGCCGTTGGCGCTGCCGTCTTCCAGGAGCCTCGGTACCAGGAAGCAGGCAAGCCCTTCGCGGGTCTGCGCCAGCATGACGAAAGCGTCGCTCATCGGCGCCGACATGAACCACTTGTGGCCATTCAGCCGATAGATGCCCTCGCCCACCCGTTCGGCCGTCGAAGTGTTGGCGCGCACGTCGGTGCCGCCCTGCTTCTCGGTCATGCCCATGCCGACGGTGACGGCCGACTTCTGCATCCACGGACGGTTGGTGGAATCGTACTTTCGCGACAGGATCTTCGGCGCCCACTCCTTCTGCACCGCCGGCGACGCAGTGATCGCTGCAAGCGATGCACTGGTCATCGTCAGCGGGCAGAGATGACCGCATTCGAGCTGCGCCGTCAGATAGAAGCGGATCGCCCGCGTCTTGTGCGACTGGTTGCGCTCGTCCGGCAGATTTTCCCACGCGGACGCGTGCAGGCCCGAGGACATCGAGCGGCGCATCAGCGCATGCCAGGCCGGGTGGAACTCGACGACATCGAGACGCTCGCCGCGCGGCCCGTGGGTCTTCAGCTTCGGCGGACCTTCGTTCGCCATGCGCGCCAGTTCCTGGGCCTCCGGCGAGGTGACGTAGCGGCCGAGCACGTCGAACTCATCGCGCAGCGTCTTGCTCATGCCCGATGTGATGTCGACCACCAGCGGATCGGAGCGATAGGCGTTGACACCGGACCAGGGCTTGGGCTGGTTGAGCTCGGCGAGTTTCTGTTCAGTCCGGTTCATCTGATTCATGGGCCGGTTCTAGCGCAAGTTTCTCGACCACGGAACGGGGCGAAGAAAAGATAGGATCGCCGTTGCAAGTTTTCTGCGGACTGAACCGCGCAAGCCTTGCCGTGCCGGGGACCAGGTCTTATAGAGCGACCACATTTCCAGAGCGCAAGGGCGGCCCATGATCACTTTCCCGCATCGCCACCTGCTCGGCATCAAGGGGCTCACGGAGCAGGATATCACCTATCTGCTCGATCGCGCCGATGAAGCCGTCCAAATCTCCCGTCAAAGAGAAAAGAAGACGTCCACGCTTCGGGGTCTGACGCAGATCAACCTCTTCTTCGAGGCCTCGACCCGCACGCAATCTTCCTTCGAGCTTGCCGGCAAACGCCTTGGCGCCGACGTGATGAACATGTCGGTCGGCAATTCCTCGGTGAAGAAGGGCGAGACGTTGATCGACACGGCGATGACGCTGAACGCCATGCACCCGGACGTGCTGGTCGTGCGTCACTCCTCGGCCGGTGCCGCAGCCCTTCTCGCACAAAAGGTCTCCTGCTCCGTCGTCAATGCGGGCGACGGCCAGCACGAGCACCCAACGCAGGCGCTGCTCGACGCGCTGACGATCCGCCGCGCCAAGGGCAAGCTCTCGCGCATCATCGTGGCGATCTGCGGCGACGTGCTTCACTCGCGCGTTGCGCGCTCCAACATCCTGCTCCTGAACCAGATGGGCGCACGGGTTCGGGTCGTCGCACCGGCGACGCTGCTTCCCTCCGGGATCGCCGACATGGGCGTCGAAGTCTACCACTCGATGGCCGAGGGCCTGAAGGATGCCGATGTCGTCATGATGCTGCGCCTGCAGCGCGAGCGCATGGCCGGGTCCTTCGTGCCGTCTGTACGCGAATACTTCCACTACTACGGGCTCGATGCGGAAAAGCTGAAGGCAGCCAAGGCGGATGCGCTTGTCATGCATCCCGGGCCGATGAACCGCGGCGTCGAGATCGCCTCGGAAATCGCCGACGGGCCGCAGAGCGTGATCGAACAGCAGGTCGAGATGGGCGTTGCCGTGCGCATGGCGGTTATGGAAACGCTGCTTCTCTCGCAGAACCAGGGGCCGCGCACATGACCAGACCACTCGTTCTGAAGAACCTTCGCATCGTCGATCCCTCGCGCAATCTCGATGAAGTCGGCACTGTTATCGTCGGCGACGACGGCCTTATCCTTGCTGCCGGTGCCGATGCCCAGAACCAGGGCGCGCCGGATGGCGCCTTCGTCAAGGACTGCGCCGGCCTCACCGCCGTTCCGGGCCTCGTCGATGCCCGCGTCTTTGTCGGCGAACCGGGAAGCGAACACCGCGAGACCTTCGAGTCCGCATCGCGGGCCGCCGCTGCCGGCGGCGTCACCACCTTCATCGCCATGCCGGAGACCGACCCTGTCATCGACGACATCGCGCTCGTCGAGTATGTGAAGAAGACGGCGCGCGACAAGGCGCTCGTCAACGTACACCCGGCCGCAGCGCTGACCAAGGGTCTTGCCGGCGAAGAGATGACCGAGTTCGGCCTGCTTCGCGAAGCGGGTGCTGTCTGCTTCACCAATGGTCGTCGCTCGATTCACGACACGCTGGTCCTGCGCCGCGCCATGACCTATGCGCGCGAATTCGGCGCCGTCATCTCCCTTGAGACCCGCGACAAGTATCTCGGTGCCAACGGCGTCATGCACGAGGGCCTGCTTGCAAGCTGGCTCGGCCTTTCCGGGATCCCGCGCGAAGCGGAGATCATTCCGCTCGAGCGCGACCTGCGCATCGCCGGACTGACGCGTGCCGCCTATCACGCCGCCCAGATCTCGGTTCCCGAATCGGCCGCCGCGATCCGTACCGCACGCGAGCGTGGCGCCAACGTCACCTGCGGCGTGTCGATCAACAATCTCGCGCTCAATGAGAACGACATCGGCGAATACCGGACATTCTTCAAGCTTTCGCCGCCGCTGCGCAGCGAGGACGACCGGATCGGGATGGCCGAGGCACTGGCCGACGGCACGATCGATATCATCGTCTCCTCGCACGACCCGCAGGACGTCGACACCAAGCGGCTGCCCTTTGCCGATGCTGCCGATGGGGCGATCGGCCTGGAAACGCTGGCCGCGGCCGCGCTTCGCCTGCATCACAGCGGCCAGGTTCCGCTGATGCGCCTGATCGATGCGATGTCGACGCGGCCGGCGGCGATCTTCGGTCTCGACGCCGGTACGCTGAAACCCGGCGCCAAGGCCGATATCACCGTCCTCGATCTCGACGAGCCCTGGGTGCTTTACGAAGAGGCGATCGTTTCTCGCTCCAAGAATACGCCGTTTGAAAATGCGCGCTTTACCGGGCGGGTCGTGCAAACCTATGTTGCCGGCAAGCTGGTGCATTCGGCCTAAGCCGAAAGCGGTCGCGCGGGAGGGGAACCGGTGGATCTATTGTCCTGGCAGCTTGGGCTGCCCTTTACGCTCTTAAGCCTTGCCTTCGGCTATCTCCTTGGCTCGATCCCGTTCGGACTGATCCTGACGCGCATGGCCGGGCTCGGCGACGTGCGCAAGATCGGCTCCGGCAATATCGGCGCGACCAATGTGCTGCGAACCGGCAGCAAGAAGCTTGCTGCCGCAACGCTGTTGCTCGATGCCCTGAAAGGCTCCGCCGCAGCGTTCATCGCATCCTACTGGGGCGTCGAGGCGGGAATCGCCGCGGGCTTTGCCGCCTTCATTGGCCATCTCTACCCGGTCTGGCTTGGCTTCAAGGGCGGCAAGGGTGTCGCCACCTATATCGGCGTCCTGCTCGGCCTTGCTCCCCTCATGGTGCTTGCCTTCGCGGTCATCTGGCTCGGCATGGCGAAAATCAGCCGCTACTCCTCATTGTCCGCCCTGGTTGCAACGGCTATCATTCCGGTTCTACTTTACGCGGCAGGCAACGAGAAGGTCGCCCTCCTCTTTACCGCCATGACGGTCATCACCTGGGTGAAGCACCGCGCCAACATTCAGCGGCTGCTCGCCGGCACGGAAAGCAAGATCGGAGACAAGGGATAATGTCTGAGGCCAGCGCAGGACGAAACGGAGTGGCGCTGACCGAACGACAGAAGATATCCTGGCTCCGGCTCATTCGCAGCGACAATGTCGGCCCCATCGCCTTCCGCGACCTGATCAACCATTTCGGCACCGCGGAAAATGCGCTCGACGCCTTGCCTGAACTGTCGCGGCGAGGTGGAACCAGGCAGACCTATCGTGTGGCTTCCGTAAGCGAGGTCGAACGGGAACTCGAAGCTGCCCGACGCCATGGCGCTGTCTTCATCGGCATCGGCGAAGCAGCCTACCCCTCGGCACTCAGGCAGATCGACGGTGCTCCCCCTCTGCTCGCGATGAAAGGCGATCTCAGCGCGGCTGGCCGCCCGTCGCTCGGCATTGTCGGCTCGCGCAACGCGTCGGTCAGCGGCGCAAAGTTTGCGGCGATGATTGCGTGCGACGCCGGCCGCGCCGGTTATGTCGTGACCTCAGGTCTTGCGCGCGGCATCGATACGGCCGCCCACCGCGCCAGCCTTGATACCGGCACGATCGCTGCCCTTGCCGGCGGTCTCGACCGTCCCTATCCGCCCGAGAACGTCGGCCTGCTCGAAGAAATCACGGCCGGTCGGGGCCTCGCGATCAGCGAAATGCCTTTCGGCTGGGAGCCACGGGCGCGCGACTTTCCGCGCCGCAACCGGCTGATCGCCGGCATCAGCCTCGGCGTTGCGATCGTCGAGGCCGCGCACCGCTCCGGCTCGCTCATCACCGCGCGCTACGCCGCCGATTTCGGCCGGCTCGTTTTTGCGGTTCCCGGCTCGCCGCTCGATCCGCGCTGCCATGGCACCAACGATCTCCTGAAACAGGGCGCGATCGTCACGACCGGCCCGGATGACGTGATCGAGGCGCTGGCGCCACTCAGCCAGCTGGAGCTGCCGCTGCCGGGCGTGCGGGAACCGGATGGTCAGGCGCGGGTTGGTGTTCCGGCGAGCGCGAGCGACGGCGACCGCGCCGCGGTCAGCACCGCGCTCGGCCCGACGCCGGTCGAGATCGACGATATCGTCCGCCACACCGGGCTTTCGCCGGCTCAGGTCTATCTGCTTCTGCTGGAACTTGATCTGGCCGGTCGGCTTGATCGCCATGCTGGCGGCCTCGTGTCGCTCGCGACGCCCGAATGATGACAAGCCACAGCCACAGGCGGGCACGCCAGCGGGACCAATCACACGTTTCAGATCGCAGATTCCGCGTGTTTCCGCATGGTTCGCCCACTGGCCTCTCTTCGTTATTTTGGGCGAACCCCCTTGACCCCGTTCGAATCCCTGTCCATTTCGGGGCGTCGATATCAGGCGAAGTACGGCGCAAACGGCGCTGACGCCGAACCAGGACCGGTTGTCTCAGAAAATGACGATGAATGTTGTAGTGGTGGAATCGCCTTCCAAGGCAAAGACGATCAACAAGTACCTGGGCCCCGGCTACAAGGTACTGGCTTCGTTTGGTCACGTGCGCGACCTGCCGGCGAAGGACGGTTCGGTCCGTCCCGACGAAGACTTCGAGATGTCCTGGGAAGTCGACAGTGCCTCGGCGAAACGCATGAAGGACATCGCCGACGCGGTCAAATCCGCCGACGGCCTCATTCTCGCAACCGACCCGGATCGCGAAGGTGAAGCGATTTCCTGGCATGTGCTTGACCTTCTGAAGAAGAAGAAGGTGCTCGGCGACAAGCCGGTCAAGCGCGTGGCCTTCAACGCCATCACCAAAAAGGCCGTTCTCGAAGCAATCGCTCATCCGCGCGACATCGACACCTCGCTGGTCGACGCTTACCTGGCGCGCCGCGCACTCGACTATCTCGTCGGTTTCAACCTCTCGCCGGTGCTCTGGCGCAAGCTGCCGGGCGCCCGCTCGGCTGGCCGCGTGCAGTCGGTGACGCTGCGCCTCGTCTGCGATCGTGAAAACGAGATCGAGCGCTTCATCTCCGAGGAGTACTGGAACATCTCGGCGCTCTTGAAGACGCCGCGCGGGGACGAGTTCGAGGCGCGTCTCGTTTCGGCCGATGGCAAGCGTCTTGCGCCGAAGGCTGTCGGCAACGGCGAAGAAGCAAATCGTCTCAAGACCCTGCTCGATGGCGCCGCCTATGTGGTCGATAGCATCGAAGCAAAGCCGGTCAAGCGCAACCCGTCGCCGCCTTTCACCACCTCGACACTGCAGCAGGCCGCCTCCTCCAAGCTCGGCTTCTCCGCTTCGCGCACCATGCAGGTCGCGCAGAAGCTCTATGAAGGCGTCGACATCGGCGGCGAGACGGTCGGTTTGATCACCTATATGCGTACCGACGGCGTGCAGATGGCGCCGGAAGCGATCGAAGCCTCGCGCCTTGCGATCGCCAGCCAGTTCGGCGACCGCTATCTACCGGAAAAGCCGCGTTTCTATTCGACCAAGGCGAAGAATGCCCAGGAAGCGCATGAGGCCATCCGCCCGACCGATTTCAACCGGACGCCGGACCAGGTTCGCCGTTTCCTCGATGGCGACATGCTCAGGCTATACGACCTCGTCTGGAAGCGCGGCATCGCCAGCCAGATGGCATCGGCCGAGATCGAGCGTACGACCGCGGAAATCACTGCGGACAATGGCGGCCAGAAGGCCGGTCTGCGCGCCACCGGCTCGGTTATCCGCTTCGACGGCTTCATCGCTGCCTATACGGATGCCAAGGAAGACGGCGAACAGACTGATGACGGCGACGAGGATGGCCGCCTGCCGGAGATCAATGCGCGCGAAAACCTCGCCAAGCAGAAGATCAATGCCTCGCAGCATTTCACTGAGCCGCCGCCGCGCTATTCCGAAGCAAGCCTGATCAAGAAGATGGAAGAGCTCGGCATCGGCCGTCCCTCCACCTATGCCGCCACCGTCACGACCCTGCTCGATCGCGACTACATCACCAACGACAAGCGCAAGCTCATCCCCCAGGCCAAGGGACGGCTGGTGACGGCGTTCCTGGAAAGCTTCTTCACACGCTATGTCGGCTACGACTTCACCGCGTCGCTCGAAGAAAAGCTCGACCAGGTCTCCGCCGGCGAGGTCAACTGGAAAGACGTGCTTCGCGACTTCTGGAAGGATTTCTTCGCCCAGATCGAGGAAACCAAGGAACTGCGCGTAACGAACGTGCTCGACGCGCTGAACGAGGAACTGGCGCCGCTGGTCTTCCCCAAGCGCGAGGACGGCGGCGATCCGCGCATCTGCCAGGTCTGCGGCACCGGCAAGCTGTCGCTGAAGCTCGGCAAGTACGGCGCCTTCGTCGGCTGCTCGAACTATCCGGAGTGCAACTTCACCCGCCAGCTTTCCTCCGACAGCAACGGCGAGGAGGCGGCGGTCTCGAACGAACCGCAGGCGCTCGGCAAGGATCCGCATACCGGCGAGGAAATCACGCTCAGGAGCGGCCGCTTCGGCCCCTATGTCCAGCGTGGCGACGGCAAGGAAGCCAAGCGCTCGAGCCTGCCGAAGGGCTGGACGCCGTCGACGATCGACCACGAGAAGGCGGTCGCGCTGCTGTCGCTGCCGCGCGATATCGGTGCCCATCCGGAATCCGGTAAGATGATCTCAACCGGGCTTGGCCGCTACGGACCGTTCGTGCTGCACGACGGCACTTATGCCAATCTCGAATCGATCGAGGACGTCTTCTCGATCGGCCTCAATCGCGCCGTCTCGGTTCTCGCCGACAAGCAGTCGAAGGCCGGTGCCGGCCGGGGCCGCACCGCTGCCGCGTCGCTCAAGGAACTCGGTGACCATCCCGACGGTGGCCCGATCACCGTTCGTGACGGCCGTTACGGCCCCTATGTCAACTGGGGCAAGGTCAACGCCACCCTGCCGAAGGGCAAGGATCCGCAGTCGGTGACGGTCGAGGAGGCACTTGTGCTGATCTCTGAGCGTGCTGCCAAGGGCGGAACGGCCAAGGGGAAGGCGACCAAGGCCAAGACGACCAAGGCAGCGGCGAAGTCCGAGGACGGCGCCAAGGCGACCAAGGCTAAGGCCAAGGCGCCCGCCAAGAGCAAAACAAAGACGGCCGCCAAGGCCAAGAAGGACTGATCTTGACCAGAATACCGCGCGACCCGACCGAACAGTCCGGCAAGAGAAGCCAGGGCAAGAAGCCTGCTCGCGCGGCAAAGGCCGGATCGGCCCAGCCAAGCGAACCGATCATCCACGGCGCGGTCCCGCCGCGTGACGTGCTGATGCGCTTCATCGCTGAAAACCCGGACCGCGCCTCCAAGCGCGAAATCGCCAAGGCTTTCGGCCTGAAGGGCGAGACCCGTGTCGAACTCAAGGCCCTGCTGAAGTCGCTGGAAGTCGACGGTCTGGTCGAAAAGAAGCGCAAGTCGCTGGTGCGTCCGGGCGCCCTGCCCCCGGTGACCGTGCTCGACATCACCATCCGTGATGTCGATGGCGAGCTGATCGGCCGCCCGGCCGAATGGCTCGACGACGATGGCGTCGCGCCGGCGGTGCTGATCAAGCAATCCGCCGTCGCCAAGGGTAAGGGCAAGGCTCCGGTCGGCGGTCTCGGCGACCGCGTTCTCGCCAAGATCTTCCCGGCCAAGGAACGGGGCGGCCCGGCCTATACGGCGCGCATCATCAAGGTGCTGGACAAGCGCAAGGATGCCGTGCTCGGCGTTTTCCGCTCGACGCCCGGCGGCGGTGGCCGCCTGATGCCGATCGAAAAGCGCGGCGAGGAAATACTTGTTGATCCGGAGTTCACGGGCAACGCTGAGGACGGCGATCTGGTCGAGGTGCAGCTGTCGCGTCTCGGCCGTTACGGTCTGCCGCGCGCGCAGGTGCAGACCGTCATAGGTTCGGTCGCCTCGGAGAAAGCGATCTCGATGATCGCCATCCATGCCCACGGCATTCCCCACGTTTTCCCGGAACGGGTGATCGAGGAGGCGAACGCCGCAGGCCCCGCCACCATGGCGCACCGCGAGGACTGGCGCACGCTGCCGCTGATCACCATCGATCCGGCCGACGCCAAGGACCATGACGACGCCGTTTATGCGGAGCCGGATCCGTCCGAGGACAATCCCGGCGGCGTCATCGTCACGGTGGCGATTGCCGACGTCTCCTACTACGTGCGTCCGAAGTCCGCTCTGGACCTTGAAGCGCTGAAGCGCGGCAACTCGGTCTACTTTCCCGATCGGGTCGTGCCAATGCTGCCCGAGCGCATCTCCAACGACCTCTGCTCGCTCAAGGAAGGCGTCGATCGCCCGGCGCTTGCCGTGCGCATGCGCTTCTCCAAGGAAGGCCGGAAGGCCGGCCATACCTTCCATCGCATCATGATGAAGAGTGCGGCAAAGCTCTCCTACCAGCAGGCGCAGGCAGCGATCGACGGCAATCCGGACGACAAGACCGGGCCGATCCTCGAGACGATCCTGAAGCCACTCTGGGAAGGCTATCGCATCCTCACGCGCGGCCGCGACCGGCGCCAGCCGCTCGAGCTCAACATGCCCGAGCGCAAGATCATCCTGAAACCCGACGGTACGGTCGACCGTGTCTTCGTTCCCGAACGCCTCGACGCGCACAAGCTGATCGAGGAAATGATGATCCAGGCGAACGTAGCCGCCGCCGAGACGCTGGAGCAGAAGCGCCAGGTGCTGATCTACCGCGTCCACGACCAGCCCTCGCTTGCCAAGCAGGAAAGCCTGCGTGAATTCCTGGCGACGCTCGACATCTCGCTCGTCAAGGGCGGGAACATGCGCTCGAACCACTTCAACGGCATCCTCGCCAAGGCCGAAGGCAAGCCCTTCGAGACCATGGTCAACGAGATGGTGCTGCGCTCGCAGAGCCAGGCGATCTACAGCCCCGAGAACATCGGGCACTTCGGCCTCAACCTTTTGAAGTACGCGCATTTCACGTCTCCGATCCGGCGCTATGCCGACCTGATCGTGCACCGGGCGCTGGTTGCCTCGCTCGGCCTTGGCGAAGGCGGGCTGACACCGCAGGAAGAGGCCGTACTCGACGACATCGCCGCCGAGATCTCGACTTTCGAGCGCCGTGCCATGGCGGCCGAGCGCGACACGGTCGACCGACTGATCGCGCATCATCTCAACGGTCGCGTCGGGGAGGAATTCGACGGCCGCGTTTCCGGTGTCACCAAGGCGGGACTCTTTGTCACCCTGCCGGCCTATGGCGCCGACGGCTTCGTTCCGATATCAACACTTGGACGCGACTACTTCATCTACGATGAGGCGCATCAGGCGCTTTCCGGCGAGAAGACCGGGCTCGGCTATCGCCTGGGCGATCCGGTACGCGTCAAGCTCGTCGAGGCCGTGCCGCTTGCGGGTGCGCTCCGCTTCGAGATGATCAGCGAAGGACGCAAGATGCCGACGGCAACGCGCTCCTTCCACAAGTCCGGTCGCAGGGATCGCACCGGCGCCCGGAAGAAGCCGGGGACACGGCCGCCGCGCGGCCGGCGATAGGGTCCCGATAGGACAGAGGAATGCACATGAAAGCGGCGTCAGGCGAAACACTTCATCTGGGCGGGTCCAAAAGCGACGAGCGCTCCGTTGGTCTTTCGATGAAGCGCGGCTTTCTCGGCCGCTGTCCAGCGTGCGGCAGCGGCAAGCTGTTTCGCAGCTACCTCAAGTCGGTTGAGACGTGCGCGGCCTGCGGCGAGCGCATGGACCACCACCGCGCCGACGATTTCCCGCCCTATATCGTCGTCACGATCGTCGGCCACCTCGTGCTTGCCGGCTACATGGCGACCGACCTCATCCTTCCGCTCAACAGCTGGCAGCATCTCGCCATCTGGGCACCGATCACCGTCATCAGCTCGCTGGCGCTGCTGCAGCCTGTAAAAGGCGCCGTCATCGGCCTGCAATGGGCGCTGAAGATGCATGGCTTCGGCGGACACGAAGATGCGCCTGAGGACGTGCTGCCCCCGAGAGACGAACGGGCATGAGGCCGGCGCGGGAGACGGGCAACGAACCCAAGCCTCCGCGTCCCGCGACCATGCGGCCCCGGGATGCCGCTTCGATCATGCTGCTCGATCGCGTTGGCGGCCGCGTGCGTGTGCTTATGGGACGGCGCCACAGTGCGCACGCCTTCATGCCGGATCTCTATGTGTTCCCCGGCGGACGCCGCGATACCGGCGATCATCGAATTGGCTTCGGCTCCGATCTCCATCCCTCCGTCCTGCGAACGCTGAAGGTGGCCGGCGAGCGCGGACTGTCGGATGCCCGGGCGCGCGCGCTCGCGCTTGCCGCCCTGCGTGAACTTTACGAGGAAGCCGGCATCGCTATAGGCGCGCCGCTTCCTTCGGCCGAAGCTCCCGTTCCCTTTCTTCCCGATCTTGCAAAGTTGCGCTATATGGCTCGGGCCATCACCCCTCCAGGCAACACGAGGCGGTTCGATACGCGCTTCTTCGCCGTGTTCGCCGACGAGGCCGAAATCGATCCCACGCGGTTCCTGGACAGTCGGGAGCTTCAGGATTTGCAGTGGATCGATGTGAACGTTACTCCGTCGCTACGGATACCTGACATCACCGCGGTCATCCTCGCGGACCTCAGGAACGGACTGGACGCCGATCCTTCGCTGCCCTGCGAACGACCGGTTCCACTCTATACCTCGCGCCATGGGCGCTTCGTGCGCACATTGCTCTAAGGACCCGCGTCAGATGTCACAGCCATCGCCCGGTACGGCTGCACCGGTTGAGGAAATTCACTGGCGGTCGCTGATCGCGGCCGTTGCTGCCATCAGCGCGGTCGGCATCGCCATCGGCCTCGGCCTGCCGCTGCTTTCCATCATCATGGAGAAGCGCGGAATTTCCTCGACCCTCATCGGCTTGAATTCCGCCATGGCGGGCCTGGCATCGATGGTGGCCGCCCCCTTCACGACGAAGTTCGCCCACCGGCATGGCGTAGCGCCAACGATGCTCTGGGCCGTGCTGATCGCGGCCACCAGCGCGCTCGGCTTCTATTATATCACCAATTTCTGGCTCTGGTTCCCGCTCCGAATCGTCTTCCACGGGGCGATCACCGTCCTCTTCATTCTTTCCGAGTTCTGGATCAACGCGACGGCCCCGCCGAGCAAGCGCGGTTTCGTGCTGGGGATCTACGGCACATTCCTGTCGCTTGGGTTCCTGACCGGCCCGCTGCTGTTTTCGATCCTCGGCAGCGAAGGCCTCCTGCCCTTCCTCGTCGGCGGCGGCGTCATCCTCTTGGCATCCGTGCCGATTTTCCTCGCGCGCGACGAAAGCCCCGTCATCGACGAGAAGCCCGAGCGGCATTTCCTGCGCTACGTCTTCCTCGTGCCCACGGCAACGGCTGCCGTCTTCATATTCGGCGCGGTCGAATCAGGCGGTCTCTCGCTGTTCCTCATCTTCGGGACGCGGTCCGGTTTCAGCGAATCGCAGGCAGCGCTTCTGCTAACGGTCATGGGGGTCGGCAATTTCATCTTCCAGATCCCGGTCGGCATGCTCTCCGACAGGGTCAAAGACCGGCGCACACTGCTCTCGGCGATGACGCTGATCGGTCTTATCGGCGCGCTGTTCCTGCCGCTGTTGGTCGAGAGCTGGTTCCTGATGGCAATCGTGCTGTTGTTCTGGGGCGGCTGTGTCTCCGGCCTCTACACGGTCGGCCTCAGCCACCTGGGCTCACGGCTTCAGGGCGCGGATCTCGCCGCCGCCAACGCGGCCTTCGTGTTTTCCTACGCCGTCGGTACCGTCGCAGGACCGCAGGCGATCGGCGCGGCAATGGACGCCACCGGCAACAACGGTTTTGCCTGGGCGATCGCCGGCTTTTTCGGTCTCTATGTCGCGCTTTCGGTGGTCAGGATCGTTTTGAAACCAAAACGGTCTTGACTTTTCGGCCGCGATTTGTAGTTTCGCGCCAACCTTGCCCGTGGCCCGCAACCGGTTGTCCACGGCTTTCATTGTTACAAAGGCAGGACGACCATGGCAAAAGCCACCACCATCAAGATCAAGCTGCTTTCGACAGCCGACACGGGTTTCTTCTACGTCACGACCAAGAACAGCCGTACGATGACGGAAAAGATGACGAAGACCAAGTACGACCCGGTCGTCAAGAAGCACGTCGAATTCAAGGAAACCAAGATCAAGTAAGATCGCCGGTTTTCGGGAATTGAAGGGCGCCGACCGCAAGGTCAGGCGCCCTTTCCTTTTTAGGCCAATGCCTTGAGCATCTAGCGTAGGCGCTGAGTGAAACGGGTTCCACGCCAGGGGGAGGAAACGGCTCGCCCGCCCCTGCTCTTCCCCCAGAATCAAAACGCCGCCCCGAAGGCGGGACGGCGTGTCGGAAAGGGGGTCGGCTGGCCTCTGACTGCGGCACGAGGATTCCGCGGACGCCAAAAGCCAACCGACCGACCCCACGACCCAGGAGATGCGGCGGACCTGAGCATCATGGGGTAACGAATATCGCAGAAGGCTGGATGCCCCCTCTTTCATGAGCATCACCTGAAAATAAAAAAAAATCAACGAATTCTTAATGCGCGGAGCGGTGCCGCTCGGCGCATGGTTAATTCTGTATCAGACCTGGACAGGCACACTGCATGATCTCTGCTGCCACCCAAACTCCCCGGTAGCAACAGGTGACGCGAGAATACAACTTTGAATGCAGGCCGCAAGAGGCGGGCAAAGAAATTCCCTGGGGTGCTTTGAGGCCAGAAACGCAGCAGGCGCGGCTCAGGCGGCGGCTGCCACCACCCGATTTCGGCCTTCGTGCTTGGCCTGATAGAGCGCCGTATCGGCGCGCTTCAGCAGCGCTTCGGCCGTGTCGCTGCCGGGCCTGAGCGTGGCAATCCCCATGGACGCGGTGACCTTCAGGGGGCCGTCCGCCTGCGGGATCGCAAATGGCAGGCTTTCGATGATCGTGCGCAGACGCTCGGCGACACCGGCCGCCATTTCGGCTGACGTATCCGGCATCACCACGATGAACTCTTCACCGCCGAACCGGCAGGCAAGGTCGGCACCCCGCACCGTCGTGCGGATGCGATTGGCGAATTCCCGCAAGACTTCGTCGCCAACGTCATGGCCGTAGGTGTCGTTAACCTGCTTGAAGCGGTCGATATCGGTCATGCAGATGGACAGCGGCCGACCGCGCGCAGCAGCCCGATCCATCAGCAGTTTCAGGTGCGTGTCGAAATAGCGCCGGTTATGCAGCCCGGTGAGGCCGTCGGTGACGGCAAGCTCGATGGTTTGCTGCACGCTCGACCGCAGCCTGTCATTGCAGTGCTTGCGCCGGATCTGGGTCATCGACCGGGCAATCAGTTCATTGGGATCGACCGGCCGCATCAGATAGTCCGTCACGCCCAGATCGAGCGCGCGGACGACCAACTCGTCGCTGCCCTGCTCGGCGATCAGCAGGATAGGGATGAAACGGGTGCGCTCCAGCGAACGCAACTGCGAGCAGAGCCGCAACGGATCGTAGTCGTCGAAATTCGCATTGACGATGACGAGGTCGAAATTGTTCTCCGCCGCCTCGAACAATGCCGCCTGCGGATCGGAGATGACCGAGACCTCGGCAATCGGCTTGAGGGCGCGCTGTAGCCGCTCCTGCGACGAGCCGCGGCCATCGACGAGCAGGACGTTGCCGGGCTCGTCAGGCCGGTCCGCCCGGCCAACATCTTCAAGCCCGATCGTCTGCGCCGTCTGGGCCCGCAGGCGCAGCTCATCGCTGACGTTCTTCAGCCGCACCAGGCTCTTCACCCGCGACATCAGCTGCAGATCGTTGACGGGCTTCGTCAGGAAATCGTCGGCGCCGGCCTTCAGGCCACGCACGCGGTCCGAAGGCTGGTCGAGCGCGGTGACCATGACAACCGGGATATGTGCCGTCTTCGGGTTCGCCTTCAGCCGCTCGCAGACTTCGAAACCATCGAGACCGGGCATCATGATATCGAGCAGCACCAGGTCGATGGGCGTCTTTTCGCAGAGCGCCAGGGCGGCATAACCGTCACTGGCCGTCAGCACGTCGAAGTACTCGGCAAGCAACCGGGCTTCGAGCAGCTTCACATTGGCCGGAACGTCATCGACAACAAGAATACGCGCAGTCATATCAATTTTCCCGCCGCTCAGGCATCGCCCAGGTAGGTTTTGATCGTCTCAATGAACTTCGGTACGGAGATCGGCTTGGAGACATAGGCTTCGCACCCGCCCTGGCGGATCCGCTCCTCGTCGCCCTTCATGGCAAAGGCGGTCACGGCGATGACCGGGATGACGTGTAGCTCATCGTCTTCCTTCAACCACTTCGTCACTTCCAGACCGGAAACCTCCGGGAGCTGAATGTCCATGAGAATGAGATCGGGCCGATGCTTGCGCGCGAGCTCGAGCGCCTCCATGCCGTTGCGAGTCTGGATCGTCGCATAGCCGGAGGCCTCAATCAGGTCGCGGAAGAGCTTCATGTTCAGCTCGTTGTCCTCAACAATCATCACCTGTTTGGGCATGTCGATCCCTTGCTGTCCATCGTCACCTTGCAAGTCTCCTCAGGACAATTAACGTGCGGAGCCGACGACTCGACCCATTTCCTCAACGTCAGAGATAGGCCTATTTGGTTGAAAAATAGGTAACTCCGCACGTAAAAACCATACGGGGACAAACCATTGAAGAGCGCCGACGAAATCGCCATCGACATTCTCTCCTGGCTTGCCGGCGAGCCTGAGCTTCTGTCCCGCTTTCTGGCGCTGACCGGCACGGACCCGACGGCGTTGCGCAACGCGATTGCCGAACCCGGCTTCATGGGCGGGCTCGTCGCCTTTCTGATGGACCATGAACCGACCCTGATGGCATTCTGCACGGCGACCGGTACGGCGCCTGAAGACGTCGTGCGCGCCCATACGGTACTTTCCGGCCACGCAGGCTTCGAGGATTGAGGGTGGCAAACGCGCCGACAGTTCACAGCATCACGCCTGGAAACCGCCCGCTGATCGTCAGCGACATCGACGATGTCGTGCTTGAATTCATCAATCCGTTCAAAGCGTTCCTTGGGAGCTGTGGCCATGTCCTCCTGCCCCGATCGTTTCGCCTGACCGGCAACATCATCACCCACGCGGACGAGCAGCCGGTGACGGAGCCAGAGGTCAAGATCCTGCTCGACACCTTCTACGGCTCGCAGGATCGTTGGCAAACGCCCGCCGCCAAGGTCGTCGAGACCCTGGCCGCATTGTCGGAGGAAGCCGATATCGTCTTTCTGACTGCGATGCCGCCCCAGCACGCCGCGGTTCGTCGCGCTCTTCTTGACCGGCTCGGCCTGCCCTATCCGCTGCTTGCGTCCGAAGAGCCGAAGGGGCCGATCGTCCAAAAACTTCACGGCAGCCGTACCGTCCCCCTCGTCTTCATCGACGACATGCTTCGCAACCTGCGATCGGTGAAGGATCACGCGCCGACCTGCCTGCCGATAAACCTCATGGCCGACTCGGAGTTCAAGGCGCTCGCGCCGAAGCTCGACGCCGACATCCGCGCCGTCGCAGACTGGCCGGAGGCAGCCGCAGCCATTCGCGCGCACTTCCGCGGCTAGCCCGGATCGGCTGCCCGTCGGCGCAAATTCAGCCGCGCCGGCGCTGCGCAAGACGCGCCCGGTGATCCTTTTCAACGGCGACAATTGCATTGTGATTTCCAATCGCGCCTCCTTGAGACTCGCTAGAGTAGAGCTTAAGGTCGCAATGTTCAATATTTGTTCCCGATATGCCCGACAGCGCTGCTCACTCTCCAGGCTTCTGCCGCGACTGCCTCAAGGAACAGGCGGCGTCGGTGCGGCGCTGCCTTGCCTGCGGCAGCCCGCGCATTCTGCGGCATGCGGAGCTCTATGACCTGACGCTGGCGCACATCGACTGCGACGCCTTCTATGCCTCGATCGAGAAGCGCGACAACCCGGAGCTTGCCGACAAGCCGGTGATTATCGGCGGCGGCAAGCGCGGCGTGGTCTCCACCGCCTGCTACGTCGCCCGCATTCACGGCGTGCGCTCGGCCATGCCGATGTTCAAGGCGCTGGAAGCCTGCCCCCAGGCCATTGTCATCAAGCCCAATATGGAGAAATACGCCCGCGTCGGCCGCGAGGTGCGCACGCTGATGCAGGAACTGACCCCGCTGGTGCAGCCGCTGTCGATCGACGAAGCCTTCCTCGAACTCAGCGGCACGGAGCGACTGCATCACGATCCACCGGCACGCACGCTTGCGCGGCTCGCCCGCCGGATCGAGCAGGAAGTCGGCATCACCGTCTCGGTCGGCCTCTCCTATTGCAAGTTTCTCGCCAAGGTGGCGTCCGACCTTCAAAAGCCGCGCGGCTTTTCCGTCATCGGCCAAGCCGAGGCGCTGGAGTTTCTGCGCGAGAAGCCGGTGACCCTGATCTGGGGCGTCGGCAAGGCCTTTGCCGCCACGTTGGAGCGTGACGGCGTGCGCACGATCGGGCAATTGCAGACCATGGAGGAAGGCGACCTGATGCGGCGCTATGGCACCATGGGGCAGCGGCTCTTTCGCCTATCGCGCGGGCTCGACGAGAGAGCGGTCGAAATCGACGGGGAAGCCAAGAGCGTTTCCGCAGAGACGACGTTCAACGACGATATCGCGCGCTATGACGATCTGGTCACGCATCTGCGGCGCCTCAGCGAGCAAGTCGCCCACCGGCTGCGAAAGTCGGAACTCGCCGGCCAGACGGTCGTTCTCAAGCTCAAAACCGCCGACTTCAAGATCCGCACCCGCAACCGGCGCCTGGATAGCCCTACCCGCCTTGCCGACCGCATCTTCCGTATCGGCCTGCAGCTTCTCGAAAAAGAGGCGGACGGAACGAAGTATCGGCTGATCGGCATCGGCGTCAGCGATCTCTCCGCCCCGGATCTCGCCGATCCGCCCGATCTCGTCGATCCCGCGGCCACCAGGCGCGCTGCGGCCGAGGACGCGATCAACAAGCTGCGCGACAAATTCGGCAAGGCGAGCGTCGAAACCGGCTACACTTTCGGCACCAGAAAACGCGATCCGTGAGACCGCAAGCGTGCTTGCCCGAGCAGGCACGCTTCGCAAAGCGATCACGCAACCTTGATCGACAGCCCACACAGCAGGATGAATTCCTTAAAGATTGAAGGCTAGGCTTGTTCGCCAAGTCACGTGTTGGGTTGAGTGTATGGTATCGCGTTTCGCTCTCACCGCCAGCGTCGTCGCACTGCTTTTGTCGCCGGCTACCGGCTTTGCAGGCAGTCGCGGGCCGCTGCAGATCATCGTCTCGAAAGATCAGCAATCGCTCGTCGTCTATGACGGCGACGCTGTCATTGCGACATCACCGGTCTCGACCGGCAAGGCGGGCCACACGACGCCATCGGGCATCTTTTCTATCCTGGAAAAGCGGCGTCATCACAAGTCGAACATCTATTCGAACGCTCCGATGCCGTTCATGCAGCGGCTCACCTGGTCGGGCATTGCTCTGCATGGCTCCAACCATGTGCCGGACTATCCGGCGTCCCATGGCTGCGTGCGGTTACCGAGTGAATTTGCTGCCTCGCTCTACAAGTTGACCGAGCGCGGCGTGCACGTGCTGATCTCCGACCGGCAGATAACGCCCTTGGAGGTCAAGAGCGCCCTACTCTTCCGCCCGGCCCCGATCGATCTCCAGCCGCCGCTTTCCGACGTGCCGCTCAGACCGGCGATCAGCCAGGCCGGCGATGTGCCGGTGGAAGTGGCGATGCGGGAGCCGCCCGGCGGCGCCAATTCGGCGCGATCCACCGAGGAGCCGATCCGTATCCTGATCACCCGCAGCGATACCCGCGACACCATGCGCGAGGTTCAAACGTCCCTGGATTTCCTCGGCTACGCGCCGGGCGCGATCGACGGCCATGCCGGGCCGGCGACGATTGCGGCCCTGCGTGCCTTCCAGGCAAGCGAAGGCATCGACGGCGACGGCAAGCTGACACCGGACCTGACCGACAGGCTCCTGCGCAAGGCCGGACGTACGCCGCCGCAAAACGGCAAGATCCTCGTGCGGCAAGGGTTCAAGCCGCTCTTTGAAGCCGGGCTTACGATCGACAAGCCGGAAGAGGCGCTCGGAACGCATTTCCTCCAGTTCCGGCACAATGAAGAAGAAGGTGCCGAAGGCAAATGGTTCGGCGTCTCGCTCGAGAACCACCTGCCCGCCTCGACGAAGAAGCGGCTCGGCATCTCCACGGAGGCCGATCCCTTCGCCTATAACGGTATCCAGCGCACGCTGGCGCGCATGACGATCTCCGACAATGTGCGCAAGCGCGTGGAAGCGTTGCTCGCCGAGGGCTCGTCGCTCTCGATTGCCGATGTGGAAAGCGGTCTGGAGACCGGTCAGGGCACCGACTTCATCACCATCACCCGGACACGTCCCGGCGAATGATCCGCGAGACCGGCAGACAAGCACCCGGCGAGCGTCCCGCCGCCGGTCGATAGGTTCCAATCCGGCTCAATCGCCGCTCCACTGCAATTCAGCGGAGCCCCGCCTCGGATTACACCAGTTCGACGTCGATGACGCCCGGCGCCGAGCGCAATGCTGCAGCGATCTCCGGCGAAATCCGGAACTTCTCGTTCAGTTCAACCTCGATCTCGCGCTGGCCATTGTCCTTGATGACGACGAAGGAGACGAGCCCGTCGCCCTTCGTGTTGAGGTGCGAGGCGATCGACTTCAGCGGTCCGGAATCGCGCACATAGACGCGCAGCGCCTTCTGCAGTTGCAGCGATTCTTCTTCGAGCGAACGCAGCGTCTGGATGCGCAGGCCGATGCCTTCCGGCCGTTCTTCCGCAGCCACGGTCATGACCAGTGATTTGCCGGGCTCTAGCAGGTCTCGATACTGGTGCAGCATCTCGGAGAACAGTACCGCCTCGAACTGGCCGGAGGAATCCGAGAAGGCGATGATTCCCATCTTGTTGCCGGTGCGCGTCTTGCGCTCCTGCTTCGAGGTTACGGTTCCGGCGAGCCTTCCGGCCGTCGCCCCCTTCTTCACAGCGCCGGCGAAATCGCCGAAGGTCTGCACGCGCATCTTGGCGAGCAGCGCATTGTAGGTGTCGAGCGGATGGGCAGACAGATAGAAGCCCAGAACCTGGAACTCGCGGTGCAGCTTTTCCGAGGCAAGCCACGGCGTGTAGGTCGGAAGCGCAATGCGCTCCGGCCCGGTGGCCGCCCCTGCGCCGAACATGTCGCTCTGCCCGCTCGTCTTGTTTTCCTGAGCCCGCTGGGCAAACCCGAGAATACGATCGAGCCCGCCGACCAGCTCCGCCCGGTCGTAGCCGAAGCAATCGAAGGCGCCGGCGGCAATCAGGCTTTCAAAAACGCGACGGTTGAGCAGCTTGGGGTCGATCCGGAGGCAGAAGTCTTCGAGGCTTGCGAAGGCCTTGTCGCCTCGAACCTCGACGATGTGCTCGACGGCTGATTCGCCGACGCCCTTGATCGCTGCAAGCGAGTAATAGATGCGGCTTTCGCCCGTCTGGAAGTGCCGGAACGAGGTCTGTACCGACGGGGCGATCACCTCGATGCCCAGACGCTTGGCATCCTGGCGGAAGTCGTTGACCTTTTCGGTGTTGGACATGTCGAGCGTCATCGACGCCGCCAGGAACTCCACCGGATAGTGCGCCTTCATGTAGGCGGTCTGATAGGACACGATCGCATAGGCCGCCGCGTGCGACTTGTTGAAGCCGTAGTTGGCGAACTTGGCGAGCAGGTCGAAAATGAGGTCGGCCTGCGGCTTCGACACCTCGTTCTTGACGGCGCCGTCGACGAAACGGGCGCGCTGCTTGTCCATCTCCTCCTTGATCTTCTTACCCATGGCGCGGCGCAGAAGGTCGGCCTCGCCGAGCGAATAGCCAGAGAGCACCTGGGCGATCTGCATCACCTGCTCCTGGTAAACGATAACGCCCTGCGTTTCCTTGAGCAGGTGGTCGATCTTCGGATGGATCGACTCGACCTCTTCCTCGCCATGCTTACGGGCGTTATAGACCGGGATGTTCTCCATCGGGCCTGGGCGATAGAGCGCCACGAGTGCGATGATGTCCTCGATGCAGTCGGGCCGCATGCCGATCAGCGCCTTGCGCATGCCGGCACTTTCCACCTGGAACACGCCGACCGTTTCGCCGCGCGACAGCATCTCGTAGGTCTTCAGATCATCGAGCGGGATGCTCGCGAGATCGACCTCGATGCCGCGCTGCTTGACGAAATCGACCGCGACCTTCAACACCGTCAGCGTCTTCAGGCCGAGGAAGTCGAACTTGACGAGACCGGCCTGCTCGACCCACTTCATGTTGAACTGGGTGACCGGCATGTCGGAGCGCGGATCGCGATACATCGGCACCAGCTGCGACAACGGCCGGTCGCCGATCACGATACCGGCGGCGTGGGTCGAGGCGTGGCGGTAAAGGCCTTCGATCTTCTGGGCGATATCGAGAAGGCGGGCGACCACCGGCTCCTTCTCGGCCTCTTCCTGCAGGCGCGGCTCCTCCTCGATCGCCTTGGAAAGCGGCGTCGGGTTGGCGGGGTTGTTGGGCACCAGCTTGCAGATCTTGTCGACCTGACCATAGGGCATTTCGAGCACGCGACCGACGTCTCGCAAGGCGGCACGGGCCTGCAGCGAACCGAAGGTGATGATCTGCGCCACCTGTTCGCGACCGTACTTGCGCTGCACGTAGCGGATCACCTCTTCGCGCCGGTCCTGGCAGAAGTCGATGTCGAAGTCGGGCATCGAGACGCGCTCGGGATTGAGGAAGCGTTCGAACAGCAGCGAGAAGCGCATCGGATCGACGTCGGTGATCGTCAGCGCATAGGCGACGAGCGAGCCGGCGCCCGAGCCGCGACCCGGCCCGACGGGGATGTCGTGCTGCTTGGCCCATTTGATGAAGTCGGCAACGATCAGGAAGTAGCCGGGGAACTTCATGCGCTCGATGACGCTCAATTCGAAGGCCAGGCGCTCGCGGTATTCCTCTTGGGTGTAGCCGGGCGCCATACCCAGTCTCGCGAGACGGTCTTCGAGGCCCTCCTCCGCCTGGCGACGCAGTTCGTCCGACTCGGCGCGCTCGGCCTCCTCCGGATCCGCCGTCGCGCCGGTAAAGCGCGGCAGGATCGGCCCACGGGTCTTCAGCATGAAGGAGCAGCGCCGGGCGATCTCGATCGTGTTTTCCAGTGCCTCGGGCAGATCCGCAAACAGCGCCGCCATTTCTTTGCGGCTCTTCAGATAGTGGTCCGGTGTCAGGCGGAACCGGCTGTCGTCCGACACCATGGCGTTGTGCGCTACCGCCATCAGGGCGTCATGCGCCTCATAGTCGGAGGGCGACGGGAAGAAGGCTTCGTTGGTGGCGACAAGCGGAATGTCGAACTTGTAGGCAAGCTCGATCATCCGGCTCTCGTGCCGCCGGTCGTGGCCACCGTGGCGCTGCAGCTCGATATAGAGCCGATCGCCAAAGAGATCATGCAAGGCTTCGAGACGCGCTTCGGCGAGCGCCGTGGAGCCCGCCTTCATGGCGATATCCACCGGGCCACCGGACGCGCCGGTCAGCGCAATCAAGCCCTCGGTGCCGCATTCGCCAAGCCAGGAGCGCGTAATGCGCGTCGCCTGGCTGCCCTCGCCGCTGAGATAGGCACGGCTGACGAGATCGACGAGGCGCGTATAGCCGTCATCGGTGGCGGCGATGAGCACGATCGACGGCAGCTTGGCGAGCTGATGCCCATGGCCGCGCCGATCCCCCTCGGTCTCGTCCTCCATGTCGATCGACAGCTGGCAGCCGGTGATCGGCTGCAGCCCGTCACCGGCTGCCTTCTGCGAGAATTCGAGGGCTGCGAAGAGATTGTTGGTGTCGGCGATCCCGATCGCCGGCTGGTTATCGGCGACCGCCTTGCCGATGACCTTCTTCAGCGGCAGAGCGCCTTCGAGCAAGGAGAAGGCAGAGTGGACGCGCAGATGCACGAACTGCGGATCCGTGCCGAGCGCCTCACTCGATGCTGCCTTGCTGTCGTCTGCCATTGTCGCACCCTGATTCCTGTCCAGTCGGAAGGATATCCCGTTTATCGCCCGTCATGTCCAGATTCCCCTGACATGTCGTCCCCCTTATTCAACGGGGATGAGACGCTTTGCGGAGGTGCTTGAGAGAAGATGTTGACGCCCGCCTTCAGAGGCCGAGCGCAATGAAAGAGATGCTTGCGATGAACAGGCTCATCGACGCGAAGGCGGCGAGGTCACGAACAAAATCAGTCATAACATGGCTCCTTTTCCGTTATGTTTTTACTTTGTTCCATTTTTGTTCACGCGTCAAGCAGTGCACAGGCATTCTGTTCACGATGGTTAACATCGCGCCCGAATGCAGGTTAACTGACGACGAGCCGCTTGAGGAAAGCGCGGCGCCCGCATATCAAGAGGAACGACCACGCGGAGCGCTCCGACATGCTTGCACGCCTGATTCTCCCCTTGCTGATCCTGCTTCCGACCACCGTCTCCGCAGCAGAGACGATAGACCCCGCCCGCATCGTCTCGGCGGCGACCGGCGACTGGAACAAGGACGGGAGCCCGGATCTCGCGCTCATCGTACGACCCGCCGAAGGCAGCGACGAGGACAACGGCATCTATCTCTACCTCACCGGCGACAACGGCGCGCTGGCATTAAAGTCGGCCATTCCGAACAAGGTCTGGGGTCAGTTCGAACTCGTCGGCCAAGCGCCGTCGATCGAGGCGCTGCCGAGCGGCTCGTTGCTCATCACCAGTCAGAACGATGCCATCGGGCGCGACCGCTGGGAACAGAAGCTGACGGTCGCCTATCGCAACTTCGACTTCGTCGTGGCGGGCTACACCTACTCGTCCTACGATACGCTCGATCCGGACAACACCGCGCAATGCGACCTCAACGTGCTGACGGGCAAGGGCAAATCGAACGACAAGCCAATCACCGCGAAAGGCGAGCTCATCCTTCTCAAGGACTGGAGCGACGATCGCGGGCAGAAGGCGTGCGGCCTGTAATAACCGGGCGATTGTTCTCTATTTGTTCTTTACAACTTCAGCGGATCGCGACATCCTCCGGCGCGAACGTATGAGGAACAATCATGGCCGCGCTCGAAGCACTCAGAGAATTCATCGTTGAAGCCAAATCAAAAACCTATGTCGGCGGCGGCGGGCAGCGACCGTCGTCACGCCCGGGTTCTCACGACATCGGCTACGAGCGGGATAGCTGGCGCTACCTCGACAGCTATTTCGGCGGGACCGATTTCGCAGGCCAGGAGACCGTGTGGCAGAATGACGAGCCGCACTGGGCGATGAACTACTTCGGGCGGATCATCCGTCCTGACCTCATAAACGGTGAAAAGGCAGGCGTCGTCATCAGGGCGGCGCTTCAGGCGATGTACCGCGACAAGCGGCATTTCCTCGGCGGCACGGAGTTCCGGCACGCCCATGGCTACTACATCGACAACAGCCGCGGCGACACCGCACATTTTTCCGGGCATGAGGTCATCTTCGTCGACGGCGAGGAAGCCTACGAGCTCGACTATCGCGGCGGTCTGATCAGGCGTTGAGGGCAAGGCCCGCAGCAAGTGACGCAGGAGAGCGCAGCGGTTCGCGAATCTAAAGGATCGCGGCGCGCTTTGGACGCCAAACGCCGCGGATGGCCGGCGAAGGTGGTAATCGCTGTGCCAGACGCACGCATTCATTCAAGAAACGACGTTGCAAGTCACAGCGTGGGTCAATCGTAACGCAAGGCTTGCACCGGATCGAGGCGCGAGGCACGCCAGGCCGGAAAGATCGTGGCGAGGAAGGAAAGGGTCAGCGCCATGACGACGACGAGTGCGGTCTCGTCTGCGTTCATATCGGCCGGGAGCTGGTTGAGGAAATAAAGCTCAGGGCTGAATATCGTCGTTCCC
>NZ_LMJM01000023.1:738081-738784 GCF_001429005.1 Ensifer sp. Root954 | reverse complement strand
CAGGATCGCGATGTCGCTGCCCTTGTCCTTCACCAACATGATCAGGCCGGAGATGATGTTGAGTGCCGCGACCAGCACGATCAGCGACAGGATCATGAACATCACGTTGCTCTGGACCTCGAGCGTCGAGAAGAAAGTCTTGTTGCGGTCGCGCCAGTCGGTGATGAAGATTTGCCGTCCGGCCGCATCCTCGATCGGCTGGCGCAACTCCTCAACGACATCAGGATGCTCGACGAAGATCTCGATCGACTGGACCAGTCCCTCGGCGTTAAAGAACAGCTGCGCTTCTTCAAGCGGCATGAAGATGATCGTCGCGTCATACTCCGACATCCCGATCTCGTAGATTGCCGAGACGGTATAGGACTTCACACGCGGGTTCATGCCGAGCGGCGTCACGTCGCCGTTGGGCGAGGTCAGCGTGATGGTACCGCCGACCGTTATGCCAAGCTGTTCGGCCATGCGCGAGCCGATCGCCACGCCAGAGCCGGAGGCAAAGCCGACGAGATCACCGGACTGGATGTGGCCGGAAACCGACTTCATCTTGCTCAAGTCGTCGGCGCGGATGCCGCGCACCAGCGCGCCGGTCGAACTGTCACCGACCCCTTGCGCCAGAACCTGGCCTTCGACCATCGGGATCGCCATGGTGACGCCTTTGACGCCCGAGAATTTAGTCGCCAGTTCCGGATAGTTGTTGAGCGGACCA
>NZ_LMJM01000023.1:736746-738031 GCF_001429005.1 Ensifer sp. Root954 | reverse complement strand
GCGGGAGATGAGCTCGGTGCGGAAGCCGTTCATCACCGCCATGACGATGATCAGCGTCGCCACCCCGAGCATGATGCCGATGAAGGAGAAGCCGGCGATGACAGAGATGAAGGCTTCCTTGCGCCTGGAGCGCAGGTAGCGCCAAGCCACCAAACGCTCGAAGGCGGAAAAGGGTCGGCTGGAGGACTTTTCAGGCTGCGCTGCGGCCTGCACCCGATCTTCGGTCACGGCGGTCATCCTGCCTTCCTTCGCCTCATCACTTCGTTGCGACCAGCTTGTCGATCACCGCTTCGACGATCATCGAGGGCGGTCTAGATTTACGTCGAGAGACTGTAGGTGCGCCAGCGAAAGGCAGGCTGACGTGGCGGCGTCCGAGTGGTCGTCGCATCCGCCCTCCGGCACACTCACTTCATCTCGACGACCTTGCCGTCTTCGATCGTCACCCGCCGATCCATCAGTCCGGCGAGCTCGTGATTGTGCGTCGCGATCAATGCCGCGAGGCCCGACTGCCGTGCCAGCGCTTCCAGCGCCTCGAAGACATAACCGGCGGTTTCCGGATCGAGATTGCCTGTCGGTTCGTCGGCAAGGAGAACGAGCGGCGCGTTGGCAACGGCGCGCGCAATCGCAACGCGCTGCTGCTCGCCGCCGGAAAGTTCCGCCGGGCGGTGATCGGCGCGGTGGCCGATGCGCATATAGTCGAGCAACGCCCCAGCCCGCTCCGCGGCTTCCGCCTTGGGCAGACCGGCGATCAACTGCGGCATCATGATGTTTTCGCGCGCCGAGAACTCAGGCAACAGGTGGTGGAACTGGTAGACGAATCCGATCTCGTTGCGACGGATCGCCGTGCGCCGATCGTCATTGAGCCCGGCGCAGGACACCCCGTTGACCAGCACCTCGCCGCTATCGGGGCGTTCCAGCAGGCCCGCCACATGCAGCAGCGTCGATTTTCCGGTCCCTGACGGCGCCACCAGCGCCACGGTCTCGCCGCTTCTCAGCGTGAAGTCAGCACCCTTGAGGATGGAAAGGAACGTCTCGCCTTCCCCATAGTGGCGTTCGACGCCGGAAAGCTGCAGTGCCACGCGCGCATTCATTTAAGTGATGTCCTTGTCATTCGTAACGCAGGGCCTGCACCGGATCGAGGCGCGAGGCGCGCCAGGCCGGAAAGATCGTGGCGAGGAAGGAAAGGGTCAGCGCCATGACGATGACGAGCGCCGTCTCGTCGGCATTCATGTCGGCCGGAAGCTGGCTGAGGAAATAAAGCTCTGGGCTAAACAGCGTCGTTCCG
>NZ_LMJM01000023.1:735963-736666 GCF_001429005.1 Ensifer sp. Root954 | reverse complement strand
CAGGATCGCGATGTCGCTGCCCTTGTCCTTCACCAACATGATCAGGCCGGAGATGATGTTGAGCGCCGCGACCAGCACGATCAGCGTCAGGATCATGAACATCACGTTGCGCTCCACCTGGAGCGCGGAGAAGAAGGTCTTGTTGCGGTCGCGCCAGTCGGTGATGAAGATCTGCCGTCCGGCCGCGTCCTCGATCGGCTGGCGCAACTCCTCGACGACATCTGGATGTTCGACGAAGATCTCGATCGACTGAACCAGTCCCTCGGCGTTGAAGAACAGCTGTGCCTCTTCAAGCGGCATGAAGATGATTGTTGAATCATATTCCGACATGCCGATCTCGTAGATCGCCGAGACGGTATAGGCCTTCACACGCGGGTTCATGCCGAGCGGTGTCACGTCGCCGTTGGGCGAGGTCAGCGTAATCGTTCCGCCGACCGTTATGCCAAGCTGCTCGGCCATGCGCGAACCGATGGCGACGCCAGAGCCGGAGGCAAAGCCGACGAGATCGCCGGACTGGATGTGGTCAGAAACCGACTTCATCTTGCTGAGGTCGTCGGCGCGGATACCGCGCACCAGCGCACCGGTCGAGCTGTCACCGACCCCTTGCGCCAGGACCTGGCCTTCGACCATCGGGATCGCCATGGTGACGCCCTTGACGCCCGAAAATTTGGTCGCCAGTTCCGGATAATTGTTGAGCGGACCG
>NZ_LMJM01000023.1:713908-735920 GCF_001429005.1 Ensifer sp. Root954 | reverse complement strand
GCGGGAGATGAGCTCGGTGCGGAAGCCGTTCATCACCGCCATGACGATGATCAGCGTCGCCACGCCGAGCATGATGCCGATGAAGGAGAAGACGGCGATGACAGAGATGAAGGCTTCCTTGCGTCTGGAGCGCAGGTAGCGCCACGCCACCATACGCTCGAAGGCGGAAAAGGGTCGGCTGGAGGACTTTTCAGGCCGCTCTGCGGCCTGCACCTGATTTTCAGTCACGGCGGTCATCCTGCCTTCCCTCGCCTCGTCACTTCGTTGCGATCAGCTTGTTGATCGCCGCTTCGACGGTCATCGTCTCGCGCTCGCCGGTCTTGCGGTCCTTGACCTCGACTTCGCCATTGGCGATCGAACGCGGTCCGACGATGATCTGGACCGGAACGCCGATCAGATCAGCCGTCGCGAACTTCGCACCGGCGCGGTCGTCCCTGTCGTCGAGCAGCGCCTCGAATCCAGCCTTGCCGAGTTCGGAATAGAGCGTCTCGCAGGCGCCGTCGCAAGCGGCATCGCCCGCTTTCATGTTGATGATGACGCCATCGAACGGCGCGATCGACTTCGGCCAGATGATGCCGTTGTCGTCATGCGAGGCTTCGATGATCGCCGGCACCAGACGGGTCGGACCGATGCCATAGGAACCCATGTGCACTGCATGCTCCTTGCCGTCGGGGCCGAGAACCTTGGCGCCCATGGCTTCGGAGTACTTGGTGCCGAAATAGAAGATGTGGCCGACTTCGATGCCGCGGGCCGACAGTCGGTCGCCCTCGGCAACCGCGTTGAAGGCTGCCTCGTCGTGCATTTCCGACGTCGCCGCATAACGCGAGGTCCACTTGTCGAAGATCGTCTTCAGGCCGGCAACGTCATCGAAATTCGTGTCTTCGCCCGGAATGTCGAAGCCGAGGAAATCCTTATGGCAGAACACTTCGGACTCGCCGGTATCGGCGAGGATGATGAATTCGTGGCTGAGATTGCCGCCGATCGGGCCGGTATCGGCGCGCATCGGAATGGCGCGAAGGCCCATGCGTGCGAAGGTACGCAGGTAAGCGGCAAACATCCGGTTATAGGCGTGTTCGGCCCCTTCCCGGTCGAGATCGAAGGAATAGGCGTCCTTCATCAGGAATTCGCGCGAGCGCATGGTGCCGAAGCGCGGACGGATCTCGTCACGGAACTTCAGCTGGATGTGGTAGAGATTGAGCGGCAGGTCGCGGTAGGACTTCACGTAGGAACGGAAGACGTCCGTGATCATTTCCTCGTTCGTCGGACCGTAGAGCATCGGCCGGTCCTGCCGGTCCTTGATGCGCAGCATTTCCTTGCCGTAGGCGTCGTAGCGGCCGCTTTCCTGCCACAGCTCGGCAGACTGGAGGGTCGGCATCAGAAGCTCGATCGCGCCGGAGCGGTTCTGCTCCTCGCGGATGACCGCGTTGACCTTGTCGAGAACCCGCTTGCCCAGTGGCAGCCAGGTATAGATGCCCGAAGACTGCTGCCGGACCATGCCCGTGCGCAGCATGAGGCGGTGGGAAACGATTTCCGCTTCCTTGGGATTTTCCTTCAGGATGGGCATAAAAAAGCGGGACAGGCGCATGACGGGTTCCAGAACTTGATGAACGTCGCACTATCGGCGGATTCGGGCGAAATGACGTTGAGAGAGATGCCGGCTTCACCTTTTGATTGGTAAAGGCGACCGCTGCTTCTCGGGTCGGGCTCTCCATTTTCCATCACCGGCAAAGCCGGCAGGAACCTTTAGGAGCCTTGCGTTCATAGCTGCTTCGCCGGCGGAAGAAAACCCTGCTCTCCGTTGTCACGGGCAGAGAAAGCATCCACGGATTTTCAGGGGGAACTCGACGCCGCTCCTGCGTCAAAAGAGCACGCTAGTAACAAGATTACGACAGTAATTGTCAACGGGAATATTTTACCCGACTGTAGCAAAAATGCAAAAAAACAGGATGACAGAGCCCAATGTTTGGGCTAGTTTCGGCTCACAAAACAGGCATGAAGACTAAATTCTTGCCGACTTTCGCGGTCAAGTCTTGGGAGGATAAGATCTTAGGCGCGCTTCGTCGCTGCCGCCGGAAACGGA
Source organism: Ensifer sp. Root954 (assembly GCF_001429005.1). Taxonomy (NCBI): domain Bacteria; kingdom Pseudomonadati; phylum Pseudomonadota; class Alphaproteobacteria; order Hyphomicrobiales; family Rhizobiaceae; genus Ensifer; species Ensifer sp. Root954. Next base: position 733,840 of record NZ_LMJM01000023.1, on the reverse strand, counting down.
TTAAAGATCACGCGAAACTTGAAAAACAAGGCTTTTAGCCTTGTTTTTTTTTGCTTTTCAGCAAGAGACAGACGCGCGAAGCACCTTGCAAAATTGAACTATGTCAATTTCACGGCGGTCAATCCTGCAACTGCCCGGGTTTTGCCCGCGGGCATGCGCGCAGGCTCCGTCAAGGCACAGATGTGCCCATCAAATTGCACAGAACATGTCGCATTGAGAGCGACCGGCTCACGCGGCGGCCGCGATGAACTTATCAATCAAATTTTGGGTAGAAACGCGGAATGGAATCTATGCCGTAGCCGAGCCTGACGGACAGGATATACCAGGCAAGTTGAATGACGGCCGCAATCACCGTCGTCAAAAGCACAACACGCTTGGCGTTGAACTTCGCCGGGGCGCTCTCGACACTCCCCGGAACGACGCTGTTTTCTTCAGCCTGAGTGCGCACGCCGAGGGGCAGCACGGCAAAGAGCGTGATCCACCAGATGATGAAGTAGATGGCAAAGGTCGAAAAAAGCGGCATTTCAAGCTCCCGGTGAAGGCGATCGGCAAGACAGCGAGCAACCCGCGTTTCGCCACGACTTCCGCGACATTCCGTCCGCCTTATAGCGCTGACCGCCCGATCGCACAAACCGGCATCGCGCGATCTACTGTCACACCTCTTCGAGTTCGATCAGCGTACCCTGAAAATCCTTGGGATGCAGGAAGAGCACCGGCTTGCCATGGGCGCCGATCTTCGGCTCGCCATCGCCCAACACTCGCGCTCCGGCGGCGCGCAACGCGTCGCGCGCCGACAGGATGTTCTCTACCTCGTAGCAGATGTGATGCATCCCGCCCGAAGGGTTCTTCGCCAGGAAAGCGGCAATCGGTGAGCCCTCGCCGAGCGGCTCCAGCAGCTCGACCTTCGTGTTTGCAAGCGTGACGAACACGACGGTGACGCCGTGTTCGGGCAAAGCCTGTGGCTCGGTGACGGAAGCGCCGAGCGTCGAGCGATAACTTTCGGCGGCGGAGTGAAGATCCGGCACTGCGATGGCGATGTGGTTCACTCTTCCAAGCATTGCGATCTCCCGCTTTGACGTCCGGTTCCGCTTACATGGTCACGGGCGACCGGCCAATCAGACTTTGGTGACAAACACCGTGACGATCGGCTTCTTGCCCCAGATCTGGTTCGCGGTGCTGCGCACGGCGCGGCGGACCGCCTCCTGCAGCATTGCCAGATCCTTGCGCTTTGCCCGCGGAATGCTCTCGACGGCGCCAAGGATGGCGTCATAGAGCGTGTCCTCCATGTCCTCGCCCTCGTCGTCGAACTCCGGCAAGCCGATCGCGACGATATCCGGGTCGCCCAGGAAATCGTAGCGGCTGTCGAGAACCACGTTGACGGCGACATGGCCGGCGAAGGAAAGCTTGCGGCGTTCGCCGATGCCCATCTCCTCGAAATCGCCGATGAGGCTGCCGTCCTTGTAGATGCGGCCATGGGCCGCTTCGTCGATCACTTCGGCGGGACCTGGCGCAAGACGCAGCATTTCGCCGTTCCTGAGACGCGGAACGCTGGCGATGCCGGACTGCCGGCCTAGTTCGCCATGCGCCGTCAGATGCGCCGCCTCGCCATGAACAGGTACGAGGATCTGCGGCCGCAGCCACTGGTACATCTGCTGCAGCTCGGTGCGACGCGGGTGGCCGGATACGTGCACCAGCGCCTCGCTGTCGGTGATGATGTGGATGCCCTGTTCCACCAGGCCGTTCTTGATGTCGTTGATCGCCTTTTCGTTGCCCGGGATCGTGCGTGAGGAAAACACGACCGTGTCGCCAGCCGAGAAGGCGACATTTCGCATCTCGTCACGGGCGATCTTGGCAAGGGCTGCCCGCGGCTCGCCCTGGCTGCCAGTCAGGATGACCACGACCTTGTCGCGCGGCACGTAGCCGAACTCGTCTTCGGCGAGGAAAGGTTTGATGCCTTCCATCAGCCCAAGATCCGTAGCGACGGCGACGACCCGCTTCATCGAACTGCCGAGCAGAAGCACATCCCTGCCGGCCTCTTCCGCCGCTTCGGCGATCGAGCGGATGCGCCCGACATTCGAGGAGAACGTCGTGATCGCCACCCGACCCTCAGCGTTGGCGATGATCTTCGTCAGGCTTTCGGAAACCTCCTGCTCCGACGGCGAAACGCCGTCGCGCATCGCATTGGTGGAATCGCAGACGAGCGCAAGCACACCTTCATCGCCGATCTGGCGGAAGCGTGTCTCGTCGGTCAACGGTCCGAGCGACGGGTGAAGGTCGATCTTCCAGTCGCCGGTATGAACCACGGTGCCGACCGGCGTGCGAATGATCAGCGACATCGGCTCGGGGATCGAGTGGTTGACGCCGACGGCCTCAATCTCGAAGGGGCCGACATTGATGCGGTCGCCCTGCTTGAAGATCGTGATGGGGATCTCGCCCCGGCTCTTCTCGAAATCCCGCTTGGCTTCGAGCATGCCTGCCGTGAACGGCGAGGCATAGACCGGCACATTGAGACCGGGCCACAGGTCGTTCAGACCGCCATAGTGGTCCTCGTGCGCATGGGTGATTATGATCGCCTTGAGATTGCGGCGCTCTTCGGCGAGAAAGCCGATATCGGGGAGCACGAGGTCGACCCCCGGGAGCTCTGGCCCCGGGAACGTCACACCGCAATCGACCATGATCCACTGGCGGCTGCCCGGCCGTCCGTAGCCGTACAGGCCAAGATTCATGCCGATTTCGCCGACGCCGCCGAGCGGCAAGAACACCAATTCTTCTTCTTGCGCCATGTCGTGTTGCGCCCCTGTTCCAAATTTATCCGAAAAATACGTCGCCGGCGGCAATCGCCTGCGTCATGCCGTTGCCGGTGTCGAGCACCAGCCGTCCGGCCTCATCAATACCGGCAAAGCGCCCTGAAAGCGACCGGTCCGGCAGGTTCACGGTTATCGTTTCACCGATGCCGCGGGCTGCTGCCCGCCATTGTTCGATCGTCGTGGTGATACCGGCGCCCCGATCCCAAACCAGCAGGGTCTCCGCCATCGTCAGGAACAGGCGCGCAAAGAGTTCGTCGGGCGAAACCGACGCTCCTTCATTGGCCAGCGACGTCACCGGATAGAGCCCTTCATCCGGCTGGACCGCGATGTTGATGCCGCAACCGATGACCAGCGCCCGGCGCCCGTACGGGAGGCTTTCGCCTTCAAGCAGGATACCGCAGGTCTTCTTGCCGTCGATCAGGATGTCGTTCGGCCACTTGATCTCCACCGGCGCCGAACCGGGCGGCATCACCTGGCGGATCGCCCTGTGAACGGCGACGGCGACAGCGAGCGGCAAAGAGTGCAGGTGCTCGACCGGTGCCGGCTCGATGAGGAGAAGCGAAGCGTAGAGATTGCCCGGTTCGGAGAACCATGCCCGGCCGCGACGTCCGCGCCCGCCGGTCTGCCTGATGGCCGTGACCCAGAGATTGCCCGGGTCACCCTGACGCGCACGCGCCAGGCATTCACTGTTGGTCGACCCGACCGCATCGAGAGCGACGTGCCGGAAATCGTCGAGCGAGATCCGGCCGCCACTTTCAAAGGCGATCAAAAGAAGGTCCGCGCCGCGACTTCAGCGGCGTTTCCGAGCGGGCCGCCGATGAGCACGTATCCGAGAACGAACAGGCCCGAGAGACCGAACACCAGCCGCAGTTCGCCGGCGGTGCGGGCGAACTCGCCCTTGGCATCGTCGAACCACATTACCTTGATGACGCGCAGGTAGTAGTAGGCGCCGACGACGGATGCGAGAACGCCGATGATGGCGAGCGCATAGAGCTGGGCTTCAATGGCCGCCATGAAGACGAAGTACTTCCCGAAGAAGCCTGCCATCGGCGGGATGCCGGCGAGCGAGAACATCAGGACGGTCAGCACCGTCGCCATGAAGGGGTTGGTCTGCGAGAGACCGGCGAGATCGTCGACGTTCTCGACGTTTTCGCCTTCCTTGCGGCGCATCGCCAGGATGCAGGCGAAGGTGCCAAGCGTCATGACCATGTAGATGAGCATGTAGAGCAGCACGCCGCGAACACCAGCCATGGAGCCGGCAGCAAGGCCGACCAGCGCGTAGCCCATGTGGCCGATCGAGGAATAGGCCATCAGGCGCTTGATGTTCTTCTGGCCGATCGCCGCGAAGGCACCGAGCAGCATCGATGCGATCGAGATGAAGACGATGATCTGCTGCCAGTCAGCAACGACAGGCTCGAAGGCGTTGATGACGATGCGAACGAGGATCGCCATGGCGGCGACCTTCGGTGCCGCCGCGAAGAAGGCGGTGACCGGCGTTGGCGCGCCTTCATAAACGTCAGGCGTCCACATGTGGAACGGCACGGCCGAGATCTTGAAGGCGAGGCCGGCGAGTACGAAGACCAGACCGAAGATCAGGCCGAGCGAGCGGCCTTCAGCCGTCAGCGCAGCCGCGATCTGGGTAAAGCCGGTGTGGCCGGTGAAGCCGTAGATCAGCGACATGCCGTAAAGCAGCATGCCCGAAGAAAGCGCACCGAGGACGAAGTACTTCAGGCCGGCTTCCGTCGAGCGGATGCTGTCGCGGTTGATGGCAGCGACGACATAAAGGGCCAGCGACTGCAGTTCCAGCGACAGGTAGAGCGAGATCAGGTCGTTGGCCGAGATCATCAAGAGCATGCCGAGCGTTGCCAGCACCAGAAGCACCGGGAACTCGAAACGGTCAATCTGGGCGGAGCGCGCATGGCCGACCGTCATCACCAGGGCGGTGATGGAGCCGATCAGGGCCAGAACCTTCATGAACTTGGCGAAGGGGTCCGACAGGAAGGCGCCGCCATAGGCTTCGCCTTCACCGGTCTTAAGCACGAGCCAGAGGCCAGCGATGATCAGGAGGGCAACCGCAAGACCGGTGACCGTCGACGCCGACTTCTCGCCGGAAAACACGCCAATCATCAGCAACGCCATCGCGCCGACCGCGAGGATCAGCTCGGGGATCGAGAGTTGCAGGCTTGCAAGGAGGGTTTCAGCAGTCATGTCCAATCACGTCCTGTGGTCATTGCACCGAAAGCGCAACGTTTTGCGCTGCCTGCAGGGCTGCGGAGTAGTTGTTGACGAGCAGATCCACGGAGGCCGCGGTCGCATCGAAGATCGGTGCCGGATAGACGCCGAAGAAGATCGTCAGGATCACCAGCGGATAAAGGATGGCCTTTTCGCGCGGCGACAGGTCGAGCAACGCCTTCAGGCTTTCCTTTTCCAGCGCGCCGAACACGACCCGGCGATAGAGCCAGAGCGCATAGGCGGCCGACAGGATCACGCCGGAGGTGGCAAAGAGCGCAACCCAGGTGTTGGCACGGAAGGCACCGACGAGGGTCAGGACTTCGCCGACGAAGCTGGACGTGCCCGGCAGGCCGACGTTCGCCATGGTGAACACCATGAAGGCGACGGCGTATTTCGGCATGTTGTTGACGAGGCCGCCATAGGCGGCAATTTCGCGGGTGTGCAGGCGGTCGTAGACAACGCCGACGCAAAGGAAGAGCGCGCCGGAGACGATGCCGTGCGACAGCATCTGGAAGATCGCACCCTGCACGCCCTGAACGTTGGCGGCAAAGATACCCATCGTCACGTAGCCCATGTGCGCAACGGACGAATAGGCGATCAGCTTCTTGATGTCGGTCTGCATCAGCGCCACCAGCGAGGTGTAGATGATGGCGACGACCGAAAGCGTGAAGACGAACGGCGCGAAGTAATCTGAGGCCAGCGGGAACATCGGCAGCGAGAAGCGCAGGAAGCCGTAACCGCCGAGCTTCAGCAAGACGCCGGCCAGAATGACCGAGCCCGCCGTCGGCGCCTGAACGTGTGCGTCGGGAAGCCAGGTGTGGACCGGCCACATCGGCATCTTCACCGCAAAGGAGGCGAAGAAGGCGAGCCACAGCCAAGTCTGCATCTGGCGCGGGAAGTTATAGGCCAGCAGCTGCGTGATGTCGGTCGTACCGGCCTGCCAGTACATCGCCATGATCGCGAGCAGCATCAGCACTGAGCCGAGCAGCGTATAGAGGAAGAACTTGTAGCTGGCGTAAACGCGGTCCTTGCCGCCCCAGACACCGATGATGAGGAACATCGGGATGAGGCCGGCTTCGAAGAACACGTAGAAGAGCACGATATCGAGCGACACGAAGACGCCGATCATGAACGTTTCCAGGACCAGGAACGCGATCATGTAGGCCTTCAGCCGCTTCTCGATCGACAGCCAGCTCGCCAGTACGCAGAACGGCATGAGGAAGGCCGAGAGCACCACGAACAGCATCGAGATACCATCGACACCGAGATGGTAGGAAATGCCGGTGCCGAGCCACTCGTGCTTCTCGATCATCTGGAAGCCCGGGTTCGAGGAATCGAACTGGTACCAGATGTAGACCGACACGGCGAAGGTGAAGATCGTCGTCAGCAGCGAAACGTTCAGGATGTTCCGGCGGCCGTAGGCGCTGTCTTCCCTTGTGAGCAAGAGAAGCAGGACGCCGACGAGCGGCATGAAGGTGACCGCGGAAAGTACGGGCCAATCGGTCATCAGAAGGAACTCCTGAACATCATCCAAGTAACAAGCGCGGCAATGCCGATCAGCATCGCAAACGCGTAGTGATAGAGGTAACCAGTCTGCAGGCGGACAACGCGGTCAGTGACGTTGAGCACACGTGCGGCAATGCCGTTCGGGCCGTAGCCGTCGATCACGCGACCGTCGCCTTCCTTCCACAGGAAGGTGCCGAGCCACTTGGCCGAGCGCACGAACAGGAAGTCATAGAGCTCGTCGAAGTACCACTTATTGAGCAGGAACTGGTAGAGGCCACGGTGCTGCTCTGCCAGATACTTCGGCAGTTCCGGCCGGCGGATATACATGTACCAGGCCGTGAAGAGGCCAAGCGCCATGGCAGCAAACGGGCTCCACTTAACCCACGTCGGAACGTGGTGGTATTCATGCAGGATTTCGTTTTCCGCCGAGGTGAACAGCGCACCCTTCCAGAATTCGGCATAGCCTTCGCCGAAGAAGTGATCGTGGAAGATGAAGCCGGCGACCAGCGCACCGACGCCAAGGATATAGAGCGGCACCAGCATGACCTGCGGCGATTCATGCACGTGATGCATGACATCCGAGGAAGCGCGCGGCTTGCCATGGAAGGTCATGAAGGTCAGGCGCCACGAATAGAAGCTGGTGAAGAGTGCCGCGACAACGAGCAGCGCATAGGCGAAACCGGAAACCGAGCTGTGGGCGGCATAGGCGGACTCGATGATCGCGTCCTTCGAGAAGAAGCCCGCGGTACCGATGATCGTGCCAGGGATGCCGACGCCCGTCAGTGCGATCGTGCCGATGAACATCATCCAGTAGGTAACCGGAATGTGCTTCCGGAGACCGCCCATGTAACGCATGTCCTGCTCGCCATCGACGGCGTGGATGACCGAACCGGCACCCAAGAACAGCAGAGCCTTGAAGAAGGCGTGCGTGAACAGGTGGAAGATCGCCGCGCCATAGGCACCGACGCCGAGGGCCACGAACATGTAGCCGAGCTGCGAGCAGGTCGAATAGGCGATGACACGCTTGATATCGTTCTGGACGAGGCCGACGGTCGCCGCGAAGAAGGCGGTGATCGCGCCGATGATGGTGACGACGGTCAGCGCATCCGGCGACAGCTCGAACACCGGCGACATGCGGGCGACGAGGAAGACGCCGGCGGTAACCATGGTTGCGGCATGGATAAGAGCCGAAACCGGGGTCGGGCCTTCCATGGCGTCCGGAAGCCAGGTGTGCAGCAGGAACTGCGCCGACTTGCCCATCGCGCCCATGAAGAGCAGCAGGGATGCGGCGGTGATGGCATCAGCCTTGTCGAGGTGCATGCCGAACAGGGTGACGACGGCCTCCCCTGCTCCCGCACCTTCGGCCGGAAGATAGGTCTTGGCGGCAGCGAAGATCGTTTCCAGGTTGACCGAGCCGAACAGCACGAAGACCAGGAAGATACCGAGCGCGAACCCGAAGTCACCGACGCGGTTGACGATGAAGGCCTTCATCGCAGCAGCGTTGGCCGACGGCTTCTTGTACCAGAAGCCGATGAGCAGGTAGGACGCAAGACCCACGCCTTCCCAGCCGAAGAACATCTGCACCAGGTTGTCCGACGTGATGAGCATCAACATCGCGAAGGTGAAGAGCGACAGATAGGCAAAGAAGCGCGGACGATGCGGATCGTGGTGCATGTAGCCGATCGAATAGACATGCACGAGGGTCGACACCGTGTTGACGACCACGAACATGACCGAAGTCAGCGTATCGACGCGGAACGCCCATTCGACATCGAAGGTGCCGGACTGGATCCAGCGCAGCACCGACACCTTGATCATTTCCTGGTGGCCCATGGCGACGTCGAAGAAGACGTACCAGGAGAGCGCAGCGGCAATGATCATCAGACCGCTGGTGACATATTCCGATGCCTTGGCGCCGATCGAACTACCGAAGAGGCCGGCGATCAGAAAGCCGATCAAAGGCAGGAAGACGATAGCCTTGATGATGGTATCCATAGCCCAATCAGCCCTTCATCATGTTGACGTCTTCAACTGCGATCGAGCCGCGGTTGCGGTAGAAGACGACGAGAATTGCAAGTCCGATGGCCGCTTCCGCAGCCGCGACGGTCAGGATGAACAGGGCAAAGACCTGGCCAGTGATGTCATTCAGGAACGCCGAGAAGGCGACCATGTTGATGTTGACCGCAAGAAGAATGAGTTCGACCGACATCAGGATGACGATGACGTTCTTCCGGTTCAGGAAGATGCCGAAGACGCCCAGCGTGAACAGGATGGCGCTGACGGTGAGATAGTGGGAAATTCCGATTTCCATTTTTTTGTTCCTCGATCTCGCGTCCGACTTAAATGCCCTGACCGGGCTTGACCGTGACCACTTCGACGGCGGTCTCGGGCGTGCGGGCAACCTGCTGCGGGATGTTCTGGCGCTTGATGTTTTCGCGGTGGCGCAGGGTCAGCACGATCGCGCCGATCATGGCGACGAGCAGGACCAGGCCGGCGATCTGGAAGAAGTAGACGTAGTGCGTGTAGAGCACGTCGCCGAGCGCTGCCGTGTTCGTGCGGTCGGCGACCGCCGGGATCGGCATCGAAATCGACTTGGCGATCTCAGGCGAGAACGTCGCACCGCCAACCACGATGATGAGCTCGGCTGCAAGGATCAGACCGATCAGCGCGCCCACCGGCGCATATTCAAGCACGCCGGCCCGCAGTTCCGCGAAGTCGATGTCGAGCATCATGACCACGAACAGGAACAGCACCGCGACCGCGCCGACATAAACGACCAGCAGGATCATCGCGAGGAATTCGGCGCCAGTCAGCAGGAACAGACCTGCCGCGTTAAAGAAGGTCAGGATCAGGAACAGAACCGAATAAACCGGGTTCCTGGCCGCAATAACCATGAATGCCGACGCCACCGCGATGAAGGCAAAGAGATAGAAAAAAAGAACCTGCAGACCCATGATCGGTGCCTTCTTCGTCTTGCACGGCGTGAGGCGCTTCTGGCCCCACTCCACAGGCAAAGCCGGACACGCGTCCGGCCGTTGCCCAAACCTATGTCACATGCACCACCCTCCCCGGGGCGGCGCTACGCTCTGGCCTCAGCGATAGGGCGAGTCCATTGCGATGTTGCGTGCGATTTCCCGTTCCCAACGGTCGCCGTTGGCGAGGAGCTTGTCCTTGTCGTAGTAAAGCTCTTCGCGCGTCTCGGTGGCGAACTCGAAGTTCGGGCCCTCGACGATGGCATCGACCGGACAGGCTTCCTGGCAGAAACCGCAATAGATGCACTTCACCATGTCGATGTCGTAGCGAACCGTACGGCGTGTGCCGTCGTTGCGGCGCGGGCCGGCTTCGATGGTGATTGCCTGTGCAGGACAGATCGCCTCGCACAGCTTGCAGGCGATGCAACGCTCTTCACCGTTCGGATAACGGCGCAGCGCATGCTCGCCGCGGAAGCGCGGGCTGACCGGTCCCTTTTCGAAGGGGTAGTTCAACGTCGCCTTCGGCTTGAAGAAATAGCGCATCGACAGAAAGAACGCGCCGACGAATTCCTTCAGGAACAGCGAGCTGACGGCTTGCGAAAGACCGGCCATCATTTACCTCCAGAGTTGCCGGCCTGGGAGCGACCGGCGGTATGCTGCCAAACGTGAGCCATCGTCATGCGGCTCCCGTCAGCTTGAGAACGAACGCAGTGATCACGACCATTGCGAGAGAGATCGGCAGGAAGACCTTCCAGCCAAGACGCATCAGCTGGTCGTAGCGGTAACGCGGCACGAAAGCCTTCACCATCGCGAACATGAAGAACACGAAGGATGCCTTCAGCACGAACCAGATGATGCCGGGTACCCAGTTGAGGAACCAGACGTCCACCGGAGGCAGCCAGCCACCGAGGAACAGGATCGTCGTCAGCGCGCACATCAGGCAGATGGCGGCATATTCGCCGAGCATGAACATCATGTAAGGCGTGGAGCCGTACTCGACCATGAAGCCGGCGACGAGTTCGGATTCCGCTTCGGGAAGGTCGAAAGGCGGGCGGTTCGTTTCGGCCAGCGCCGAAATGAAGAACACGATGAACATCGGGAACAGCGCCAGCCAATGCCAGTCGAGGAACGACGCCGGCAGGCCGAGGTTGGTGCCGATGCCGCTCGACTGCGCGTTGACGATGTCCGTCAGGTTCAGCGAGCCGACGCAGAGCAGGACGGTGACGATAACGAAGCCGATCGAGACTTCGTAGGAGACCATCTGTGCTGCGGACCGAAGCGCGCCGAGGAAGGGATATTTGGAGTTCGACGCCCAGCCGCCCATGATGATGCCATAAACTTCAAGAGAAGATATGGCGAACACGAAGAGGATGCCGACGTTGATGTTCGCGATCACCCAGCCGGCGTTGAGCGGGATCACGGCCCAAGCGGCGAGCGCCAGCGTCACGGAGACGAGCGGGGCGAGCAGGAAGATCGCCTTGTTGGCGCCGGCCGGGATAACCGGCTCCTTGAAGACGAACTTCAAAAGGTCGGCGAAGGACTGGAAAAGTCCCCAGGGGCCCACCACATTCGGACCACGGCGGAGCTGAACTGCAGCCCAGATCTTACGGTCTGCGAGCAGGATGTAGGCGATGAAAAGCAGCAGCGCGACCAGGAGCAGCAGCGACTGGGCGACCATGATGATCGCGGGCCAGACATAGGTCGAAACGAAAGCGTCCATGATACTCTATTCCCTCGCGCTCATTCCGCCGCAGCTTTGAAATTGTTGCGTGCCAAAGCCGAGCATTCGGCCATGACGGCGGATGCGCGCGCTATCGGGTTCGTCAAATAGAAGTCTTTGACCGGAGACGCAAACACGGATTTGCCCATCTCACCGGCTTTTTGACCAAGTGCGGCAATTTCGTCGCCGTTGCCGCTCGCGATCGCGTCAATATCGGCGAAATGCGGGTGGGCCGCATAGAGCTTCGAGCGCAATTCGCCAAGCGAATCAAAGGGCAGCTTCTTGCCGAGCACGTCGGAGAGCGCGCGGATGATCGCCCAGTCCTCGCGTGCGTCGCCCGGTGCGAAGCCGGCGCGGTTGCCGACCTGAACGCGGCCTTCGGTGTTGACCCACGTGCCGGACTTTTCGGTGTAGGTCGCGCCCGGCAGGATGACGTCGGCGGCATGTGCGCCGTTGTCGCCGTGCGAGCCGATATAAACCGTGAAGCCGGACTTGCGTTCCGCAAGGTCGATCTCGTCAGCGCCGAGCAGGAAGAGAACGTCGGAGGCGGTGACCATCTCGGCCGCCGTCTTGCCGTTCGCGCCCGGAACGAAGCCGAGGTCGAGACCACCGACGCGGGAAGCGGCCGTGTGAAGAACGGCAAAACCGTTCCACTCGGCGGTAACCGCACCGACGGCGCCTGCGAGCTTGGCGGCGGCAGAAAGAACGGCAGCGCCGCCCTCCCCTGCAACAGCACCCTGGCCGATGAGGATCAACGGGCGCTGCGCCTTCTTCAAGGCCGCTGCAAACTTGCCCTTGCCCGAGACGAGCTCGGCGAGCGTTTCGGTGCCGGCGCCGAGATACTCGTATTCGTAACGCAGTTCGCCCGGCTCGCCGATCACGGCGATCGGGAAGTTGCCCATGCGGTAGCGCTTGCGGATGCGGGCATTGAGAACCGAAGCCTCAAAGCGCGGATTGGAGCCGATGATCAGCAGCGCGTCAGCGCTTTCGATGCCAGCGATCGTCGGGTTGAAGAGGTAGCTGGCGCGACCGAGCGACGGGTCGAGTGCGGCGCCATCCTGGCGGCAGTCGACACTCTCGGAGCCGAGCGCTGCGATCAGCTGCTTCAGCGCGTACATTTCTTCGACCGAAGCGAGGTCGCCGGCAATGGCGCCGATCTTGTCGCCGGAAGTCTGGGCGACGGCAGCCTTGACCGCCTGGAAGGCTTCGCCCCACGTTGCCGGCTGCAGACGGCCGTCCTTCTTGACGTATGGACGATCGAGGCGCTGCGTCTTCAGGCCGTCCCAGATGAAGCGGCTCTTGTCGGAGATCCACTCTTCGTTGATGTCCTCGTTGACGCGCGGCATGATGCGCATGACTTCGCGGCCGCGGGTATCGACGCGGATCGCCGAACCGAGCGCGTCCATCACGTCGATGGATTCGGTCTTGTTCAGCTCCCACGGACGGGCGGTGAAGGCAAACGGCTTCGAGGTCAGCGCACCGACCGGGCAGAGGTCAACAACGTTGCCCTGCAGCTCGGAGGTCATCGCCTGCTCGAGATAGGTGGTGATCTCGGCGTCTTCGCCGCGGCCGATCAGGCCAAGTTCGGCAATGCCGGCAACTTCGGTCGTGAAGCGAACGCAGCGCGTGCAGTGAATGCAGCGGTTCATCACGGTCTTGACGAGCGGGCCGATATACTTGTCTTCGACGGCGCGCTTGTTTTCCTGGTAGCGCGAGCTGTCGATACCGAAGGCCATGGCCTGGTCCTGCAGGTCGCATTCGCCGCCCTGGTCACAGATCGGGCAGTCGAGCGGATGGTTGATCAGCAGGAATTCCATCACGCCTTCGCGCGCCTTCTTGACCATCGGCGTGGTCGTGAAGACTTCCGGCGCTTCGCCGTTCGGGCCCGGACGGAGGTCGCGCACGCCCATGGCGCAGGAAGCGGCGGGCTTGGGCGGCCCTCCCTTCACCTCGATCAGACACATGCGGCAGTTGCCGGCGACCGAAAGCCGCTCGTGGAAACAGAAGCGCGGAACTTCAGCCCCGGCCTCTTCGCACGCCTGAAGCAGCGTGAAATGATCCGGTACCTCGATCTCTTTTCCGTCGACTTTCAGCTTTGCCATCTTCGTACTCAATCCTGTCTTCCGTCCGTCGGCCCATCGGCGACGCACAATTCCAACACAGCCTTGCTGCTTGCGGGCGATGGCCGTCCCCGGTCCCCGCCCTGTTGTCTCAAGCGCCTTTCAGCGCCTTGGCCTGTCCAACCCAATCGTCCCGCTTGATCCGCCCGCCGAAACCGAGTTCGTCGTCGAAGCGGGCGACATCCGCCTCGCTCCAACCGGCGATGTCGGCAAAGCCGCTGATGCCCTTCGCGTTCAGCACCTGCTCGAGCTTCGGGCCGATGCCGGAGATCCGCTTGAGGTCGTCGGTGGCTTTCGCCTTGGCGCGCGTCGCGCGAACCTTGACCACCTTTTGAGCGGCAACCTTCTCGACCACCGGCTTTGCGGCTGCGCGCTTGGCAGGTGCGGACGGCTTGGCGACCGGTTCCGGCTTTGCGTCGGCCTGCACCGTCTTTGCGACAACGGCAGTCGTCGTGTCAGACGATGCGGGCTCTGCCCGCTTCTGCGCCGCCTCGACGGCCCCTTGCATCGCGCCGATCATGGCGCCTGCAATCTGGGTCGTGAGACCGAAGCCGATCGCGGTCGCTGCTGCAACTGCGGCTGCCGGGTGAACCATCAGCGGATGCAGCGGCACCTGTGAAAGGCCCTTCATCCATTCGCCCATGCCGAACGGGTCGGCCGGATCGCCGCCAAGCGGACGTGCGAACGGAATGCCTGCTTCGGCCTGTCCCTTCATCTGTCCCTCTTCGCGTGCGCCGGCCATCGTCGGGTTACTCCGCCGCTTCCAGAACCGCGCCATGCGACGACGCATTGCGCGTATATTCGTCGATGCGCTTTTCCATTTCCGGACGGAAATGCTTGATCAGACCCTGGATCGGCCAGGCAGCTGCGTCGCCGAGCGCGCAGATCGTGTGGCCTTCCACCTGCTTGGTGACGTCGAACAGCATGTCGATTTCGCGCTTCTGGGCGCGGCCCTGAACCATGCGTTCCATGACGCGCATCATCCAGCCGGTGCCTTCGCGGCACGGCGTGCACTGACCGCAGCTCTCGTGCTTGTAGAAGGCCGAGAGACGCCAGATCGCCTTGATGATGTCGGTCGACCTGTCCATCACGATGACGGCGGCGGTTCCAAGACTGGAACCGACCTCGCGCAGACCGTCGAAATCCATGATCGCGTCCTTCATCTGCGCGCCGGGCACGCAAGGAACGGACGAACCGCCGGGAATGACGGCGAGCAGGTTGTCCCAGCCGCCGCGAATGCCGCCACAGTGCTTTTCGATCAGCTCATGGAACGGGATCGACATCGCGTCTTCGACCGTGCACGGGCGGTTGACGTGACCGGAGACCGAATAGAGCTTGGTGCCGTGGTTGTTCGGGCGACCGAAACTCGTGTACCAGCCGGCGCCGCGGCGCAGGATCGTCGGGGTTACCGCGATCGACTCGACGTTGTTGACGGTCGTCGGGCAGCCGTAGAGGCCCATGTTGGCCGGGAACGGCGGCTTCAGGCGCGGCTGGCCCTTCTTGCCTTCAAGGCTTTCGAGCAGCGCCGTCTCTTCGCCACAGATGTAGGCGCCGGCACCATGGTGCACGTAGATGTCGATGTCGTAGCCGAGCTTGTTGTTCTTGCCGAGCAGGCCATAGGCGTAGCACTCGTCGATCGCCGCCTGCAGCGCCTCGCGCTCGCGGACGAATTCGCCGCGGACGTAGATGTAGGCGACATGGGCACCCATGGCGAAGCTGGCGATGACGCAGCCTTCGATCAGCGTATGCGGATCGTGACGCATGATGTCACGGTCCTTGCAGGTGCCGGGCTCGGACTCGTCGGCATTGACGACGAGGTAATGCGGACGGCCGTCGCTTTCCTTCGGCATGAAGGACCACTTGAGGCCCGTCGGGAAGCCGGCGCCGCCACGACCGCGAAGGCCGGAAGCCTTCACTTCGTTGACGATCCAGTCACGGCCCTTTTCGAGCAGCTGCTTGGTGCCGTCCCAGTGGCCGCGCGCCATGGCGCCCTTCAGGGACTTGTCCTTGAGGCCGTAGATATTGGTAAAGATGCGGTCTTCATCTCTGAGCATAATTCACCTCTTTACCGCGGCTTCTTGCCGAAAACCTTGATGTATTCGGCTTCGCCGCCCTTGGCGAGCGCCTTGGCCTGCTTGACCCAGTCGTCGCGTTCGATGCGGCCCTTGAAATTCAGGTATCCGTCGACCCACTCGCGCTCCGTCTTCTTCCACGAAGCAACTTGCGCGTAGGTGTAGATGCCCAGTTCGTTGAGCGTACCCTCGATCTTCGGACCGACGCCCGAGATCAGCTTGAGATCGTCGGTCGCTGCCGGCTTCTCGATGCCGGCCGGACGGTTCTTGTCCTCCAGCGACGGCTTGCCGGAGACGGCAGCAGCCTTGGCCGGCTTCGACTTGTCGACAGTGTCGCCTTCCACCTTGGCGTTGGCAGCGGCTTCCGCCTTTGCCGTCGCCGGGGTCTTCAGCGATGCGTCGGTCACGGCCGACGCGGTCTTGGCGCGGCCGGCATTCGACGGCGGCACGGAGACGGCCGGAGCATCGCTCACCTTCTTGGCGGCGCTGGCCGCAGCCTTGGCCGGAGCCGCATCCGCAAGCATGAGGGTCGTCGGGCCGCCTTCCGGAGCCGAATAGATGCGATCGATCTGCGGACCGGGGGTGACTTCAGCACCCTTGCCTGCTTCGAAACGGTCGATGATCTGCTCGAGCTGCTCGGGCGTCAGGTCTTCGAAGGTGTCCTTGAAGATCATGACCATCGGCGCGTTGACGCAGGCGCCCTGACATTCGACTTCTTCCCAGGAAAGCGTGCCGCTCTCGTTCAGGGTGAAGGGATCATGGGCAATCTTGCTCTTGCAAACCTTGATCAGGTCTTCGGCGCCACGCAGCATGCAGGGCGTCGTACCGCAAACCTGAATGTGGGCGCGCGTGCCGACCGGCTTCAACTGGAACTGGGTGTAGAAGGTCGCAACTTCGAGCGCGCGGATGTACGGCATGCCGAGCATGTCCGCGATCGACTCGATGGCGGCCTTCGTGACCCAGCCGTCCTGGTCCTGAGCGCGCATCAACAACGGGATGACGGCAGACTGCTCTCGACCCTTGGGGTACTTATTGATCGTTTCCTTCGCCCAGGCGGCGTTCTCCTTGCTGAAGGCAAAGCTCGCTGGCTGGACGGTGTCTTCGGCTAGTCGACGAACGGACATTCTAGTGGACACCTTATCAGTTAATCGAACCGCACCGCGATTTCGTCACCGAGACGAATTCGCAGGCATAGGCTGACTGGTCTTTCTGCAAAAATACGATGTAGCGCGTGCCATTGGCGACCGCGGCCTTGATCTCGTAGCCCTTGGCAACGAGATCGGCCATCGAGCCCCCGCGCATGCCGCCCGACGTCGCGCCGCTTTCGACCTGCTCCTGTGCAGAAACGGTCGATGCAAGCGCGAGAAGAGCGAGCGTGGCCAGGGGCGCGAGACGCATCAGCGGTCCACCTCACCGAACACGATATCGAGGGAGCCCAGCACGGCCGAAACGTCGGCAAGCTGGTGTCCCCGACAGAGGAAATCCATCGCCTGCAGATGCGCATAACCTGGGGCACGGATCTTGCAGCGATAGGGCTTGTTGGTGCCGTCGGAGACGAGATAGACGCCGAATTCGCCCTTCGGCGCTTCGACGGCGGCGTAAACTTCGCCGGCCGGCACGTGGTAGCCTTCGGTATAGAGCTTGAAGTGGTGGATGAGCGCTTCCATCGAACGCTTCATCTCGCCGCGCTTCGGCGGAACGATCTTGCCGTCGAGCGACGAAACCGGACCGACCTTGGCATCGCCGAGCAGACGATCGACGCACTGGCGCATGATGCGGGCCGACTGGCGCATTTCGATCATACGGATCAGATAACGGTCGAAGCAGTCGCCGTTCTTGCCGATCGGGATATCGAACTCGAGATCCGAATAGCACTCATAGGGCTGCGAACGACGCAGGTCCCAGGCAGCGCCCGAGCCACGCACCATCACGCCCGAGAAGCCCCAGGCCCAGGCATCGTCGAGCTTGACGACGCCGATGTCGACGTTGCGCTGCTTGAAGATGCGGTTGCCGGTCAAGAGTTCGTCGATGTCGTCGACGGTCTTCAGAAACGGATCGATCCACTTGCCGATGTCTTCGACGAGTTCGTGCGGCAGGTCCTGATGGACGCCGCCCGGACGGAAGTAGGCCGAGTGCATGCGCGCGCCGCAGGCACGCTCGTAGAACACCATCAGCTTTTCGCGCTCTTCAAAGCCCCAGAGCGGCGGCGTCAGCGCGCCGACGTCCATGGCCTGCGTCGTGACGTTCAGAAGATGCGAGAGGATGCGGCCGATTTCCGAATAGAGGACGCGGATGAGCTGGCCGCGGATCGGAACTTCGGTCGCCGTCAGCTTCTCGATCGCCAGCGCGTAGGCATGCTCCTGGTTCATCGGCGCCACGTAGTCGAGGCGGTCGAAATAGGGCACGGCCTGCAGGTAGGTCTTGGTCTCGATCAGCTTTTCGGTACCGCGATGCAGCAGGCCGATATGCGGATCGACGCGCTCGACGATTTCGCCATCAAGCTCGAGCACCAGACGAAGAACGCCGTGCGCCGCCGGATGCTGCGGACCAAAGTTGATGTTGAAGTTGCGGACGTTATGTTCGGTCATACCGATTGCTCCAGGTCGGACGGCAGCCGTTCACCGGCTACCGCGGACCACTTAGTCTCACCGTGCTTTCGCCTTCTCGTCGCCGGGCAGCACGTAGTCCGTGCCTTCCCAGGGAGAGAGGAAGTCGAAGTTGCGGAATTCCTGCTTCAGTTCGACGGGTTCGTAGACGACGCGCTTTGCTTCGTCGTCGTAACGCACCTCGACAAAACCGGTGACCGGGAAGTCCTTGCGCAGCGGATGTCCTTCGAAACCGTAGTCCGTCAGGATGCGACGCAGGTCAGGATGGCCGGTAAACAGGATGCCGTACATATCGTAGGCTTCGCGCTCGAACCAGTCGGCACCGGGATAGACCGGCGTTGCCGACGGAACCGGCTCGTTCTCGCCGGTTGCGACCTTGACGCGCACGCGCAGGTTCTGGCGCGGCGACAAGAGATGATAGACAACGTCGAAACGGTCCGGCCGCTGCGGCCAGTCGACGCCGCAGACATCGACGAAATTGACGAAGGCGCACTGCACATCGTCACGAAGGAACGTAAGCAGCGCGATCAGGTTCGCCGACGTCGTCGTCAGCGTCAGCTCGCCATAGGCCAGCGATGCGTCGGAGATCAGCGCACCGCGCGTTTCGCGCAGGTAGGACGCAAGCTCATTCAGGGCTTCACTCATATCAAAGACCCCCTGCCCTTAGCGCTCGATCGTGCCGGTCCGGCGGATCTTCTTCTGCAGCAGGAGCACGCCGTAAAGCAACGCTTCTGCCGTGGGAGGACAGCCTGGCACGTAGATGTCGACGGGAACGACGCGGTCGCAACCGCGAACAACCGAATAGGAATAGTGGTAGTAGCCGCCGCCATTGGCGCACGAACCCATCGAAATGACGTAACGCGGCTCCGGCATCTGGTCATAGACCTTGCGGAGCGCAGGCGCCATCTTGTTGGTCAGTGTGCCGGCGACGATCATGACGTCGGACTGGCGCGGCGAGGCGCGCGGCGCAAAACCGAAGCGTTCGGCGTCGTAGCGCGGCATCGACATCTGCATCATTTCGACCGCGCAGCAGGCGAGACCGAAGGTCATCCACATCAGCGAACCGGTACGGGCCCAATTGATGAGCTCGTCGGTCGAGGTGACCAGAAAACCCTTGTCGGCGAGCTCATTGTTGATCTCGCCGAAGAATGCATCATTGCTGCCAATCGGCTTGCCGGTGGAGGGATCGATGATCCCTTTCGGCTTGGGCGCAACGAGCGTGGTGCCGGAGGTCAGTTCCATTCCAGCGCTCCCTTCTTCCATTCATAGATAAAGCCGATCGTCAGCACACCGAGGAACACCATCATCGACCAGAAGCCGAACCAGCCCAATTCATGGAACGAAACCGCCCAAGGAAAGAGGAAGGCAACTTCGAGGTCGAAGATGATGAAGAGGATCGACACGAGATAGAAGCGGATGTCGAACTTCATGCGGGCGTCGTCGAACGCATTGAAGCCGCACTCGTAGGCCGACAGCTTTTCCGAATCAGGAGCCTTGAAGGCGACGGCGAAGGGAGCAATCAGAAGCGCCACACCGATCACCAATGCGATTCCAATGAAAATCGCGATCGGAACGTAGGAACCGAGAAGTTCAGTCATTGTTATCCGTCCCTGCCTGCGGGAGGGCGCATGGGAGAGCGCCAGAACAACAAATCTCGCAGGCCGAAAAATATGTTGCAACGCCGGAGTGGTTAGCGCAGCCCGCGCCGTCGCGCAAGCCTTGAGGGGCCATTTAAACCGCTTCGCAACACAGGATCGGACGGGTGATACCGACAAAGCGCGGATTCGCAGGCCGACGCGAACTTTACGGTAAATCAAAGCGAGACGAGACAGATTGCCGCAGCGCACAATCCGGCCCCAGGGCCGACGCAATTCGCAGTAAGGACGGAGAGAAGAAA
>NZ_LMJM01000023.1:713716-713855 GCF_001429005.1 Ensifer sp. Root954 | reverse complement strand
GGGCTCGAACCCGCGACCTCCGGCGTGACAGGCCGGCACTCTAACCGACTGAGCTACACCCGCGCATGATGACCGCGAACGGTCATTAGTACCACCATCGGCCCTCGTTGAGAACGCCTAGGCAAATCCAGATCAAGAG